>JAJDCP010000056.1 GCA_029260765.1 Planctomycetota bacterium | reverse complement strand
CCGGGCGACAGCGCGCGCCCTGCTCGGAGCAGCGGCCGAGACCCCCTTCAGCGAGCTGCGCGAGGCCTTCCGTCTGACCCAGCGCGGAAGGGCTGAGCTGCGGCGCGTGCTCGATGCGCAGGTCGAGGACTTCCTCGACCGCGATCTCCGTGTGCGGAAGCACTGGAAACTCTTCGCGGGCAAGCGCTGAAGGCTTCATTTCGGTTTCAACGCCCGACCATGAATGACACTCTGCGCAGGGTATGGAACGCAAATCGAACGGCGGCGGCCGCCAGCCAACGCGCAATTCCCACCGGCGTTGACATGAACGCGGTTTCATGGTTTGGTCCGAAATTTGCAGCGTTTCTCGGTCCTGCCGAGGTTGCGGTCCGCTCCTCGCAGGCACGGCTCAACCAGAATCGGGCGGCCCCCGGGACGCCCAGGGAGAAGAATGTGAAACTCAGCATGCGAAGTGCGGTGGGTGTGCTCAGCCTGCTCGCTGGACTATGTCTCGCCGGTCCCGACCTGCATGTCATGCGCGACGGAGATGCGAAGGTCTTCCAGAGCTCCATCGGTCAGCGCGAGCTGAAGGGCGTCGCCAACTCTGGTAGTTGGACCAAGCTTGAGGGGCATCCTCTCGGCGACGGTTGGTTCCGCAACTACAGCTCTGGCGGAGACAGCTGGATCATCCAGTGGCGCGGCTACTACGAAGGCCTGATCAAGACCAATGCGGCAGCCGGCGAGAGCTGGAACATCGATGCCAATGATGCGTGTCTGCAGCCGGCGGTGGCCACCATGGCCAGCGTGGGCTCAACCGTCACGGTGCCCGCGGGTACTTTCGATGATTGTGTGATGGTGACGTTCGTTGGCAACTGCGCCGACGGCGGCACCCAGAGCGTGACCTTTGCCCCCGACGTGGGCATCATCGCCTGGACCGAGCAGAGCATCATGGGGCCGCGGACCTTTGAGCTGCAGAGCGCCCAGATTGGCGGCGCGGTCTATCCCGTGCCTTTCGAAGGTATCAAGGTCTCGACCCGGCTCAACGACGTCGCCTTCCAGGCCGGGCCGACAGCGCGGATCGAGATCAGCGGTGCGATCATCAATGACAGCCCGGATGCGGTCACCCTGATCCACTCCAGCGGACAGCTCTACGATGCGACCATCACGGACCTCAATGGCTCGGGCATGATACTCTCGCAATGGAGCCATGGGCGCTTCTTCACCATGGCGTTTGTGAACAAGACCATCGCTCCGGGCGACACCCTGAGCTACGACTTCAGCATGGATGTCAAAGACAACGCGGGCAATAATCTGCCGGCGGGAACCTATGTGCTGACCTGGTGGTCCACCGGAAACAAGGCATTCGGCGGCAAGACAACCTTCACCGTGGACCCTTGAGGGCCCCAGAACCATACCCTGCTTCCGGGCGTGCCCCGCGGCAGATAAGGAGACAATGCAGTGAGAAAGCTCACGCTTCTTCTGGCGGCCCTCAGCGGTTCCGCCTTCGCCGTCCCTGCGGCCAGCCTCTTTCCTGGAGAGGTCGGCGACAGTTGGACGTACCAGGTGACCGATCCGTTCGGCAACGCCAGCAGCGAGACGATGTCGGTCATCGATGACAGTGGTGCCTACTGGCGCAAGTGGGACGACTCGATCTTTGGCAGCCAGACCTGGCTGGCGCCCTACCGTGACAGCGTCTACCAGTGGCAGGGCCACAGCGAGCAAGTGCTGCGCACCGACACCGGCATCGGTGTCGGCTTCCACGTGGCGGCCGACGCGATGTGCCTTGGGGATGCCACATTTACGCTCGTCGACGACAACGCGAGCATCGACACGCCGGCAGGCACCTTCTACGGTTGCCGCGTCTACAGCGTGTCGAGCCAATGCGCCGATGCGGGCCTGACCGGTTTCGCGCTCTGCCCCGGCATCGGACTGGTCGAGTATAGCAGCGGCCACATCGCGGGCGCGGTGGTCGCCAAGCTGGCGCACGCGACGATCGGCAACTCGGTCTATCCCAAGCCTCACGGGATCACCGTGCAGGTGCAGGCCAACAGGAGCGCGTACACCAGCGCCGCCATGAAGGTCCGGCTCGAGCTGATCAACAACTCGACCGAGGTCATCGACATGACCTTCCAGAGTGCGCAGAAGGTCGACGTGGTGTTGAAGAAGAACGGCCAGCAGGTCTACAGCTGGGGTGCCCACATCCGTTGGATGATGTTCGTCAACACGGTACAGATCGTGCCTGGCCAGCCGTTGAGCTATGACGTCACGTTGACGGCGGCCGACTGGACCGGCGACCTCGACGGCGAGTACGAGCTCGAGGTGTTCACTGTCGGGGATCTGCAGTTCTCCGGTTCGACCACGGTGAGCTTCGATATTCCCTAAGCCGTGGAAGATCGACTCTCACTGAAGACCGGCGGGGACGACCCCGCCGGTTTCTTTGTGGGCACAGGGTTCCGGTTTCTCATGGGCGCATCGTAGAAGTCCCGGAAACAGGAGGGTTGCGAGCATGCGCAAAGAGAGTTGGGGAGTCAGGCGGCTAGCGCTCAGCGGTGCTGGCTTGATCGCGGTGGTTTCGCTGCTGGTGTGGGTCGGTGGCTATCTGGAGCGCGAGGATACGCGCGCCCGTTTCGCGGCCCAGGTCCAAGCCTGGGCGAAGCTCGAGCTGCCTGCGGTCGAAAACGAACCAGGTCCGTATCTACGGGGGCAGCTGGTCGTCGTTGAGGCGGCCGTGCTCGACTGGAAACCTACCTGGGGTGTGGTCGAGATCCAGCCGGCCAGGCTCGATGCCGGCCAGTTCGAGCTGCCCTCGCATCTTCAAGCCGACAGCCCCGAAGAGGTCGGTACGGTGGTGGTCTGCGCCCATAAACGCGAGCCCCTGGACTTGGAGTACCGATTGGAAGGAGCGCCGGCGGGCTCGGGGATCCGCGCCTTCCGTTACGACATTCAGGTCACCCTCTACGACCTGGAGCGCGGCGTGTGTGCGGGGCAGACGACCTTGCGGGGGTCCGAGCCCCAGGACATCATGGAGATCGGCGACACCAGTGTGGGAGAGCCGCCGGACGTGCAGGCCTGGCTGCAGGGGTTGCCCTGGCGGCCGGCGCAGGCGGCGGCGGAATAGTTAGCGCTGCCCAGCCCACAAGTCTGCCCGGACAGGTTGGCGCCAGCCCGGCGTTTGGCTTGCCCGGGCTACGGGCTCCGGGCTCCAGGTTTCTGCCAAGGGACTCGTCATGAGTAGAGACTACAGGAAACTCCGGGTATTCCAGCAGGCAGGCTGAAGTCTGAAGCCGGAGGCCTGAAGCCTCGGCGGGGGGACGCCCCTGAGCCCACAGCGCCGCCCAGCTTATCAAAGGCCACTTGTGGGCAATGGGCAGAGCTAGTGCCTTCGCGCACAAGTTCCGGTACATCCGGACGATGTGTGCGTCGTGGATAGCAAATTCTTGTAGGGGAGGGGTTTACCCCCTCCCGCGGCTACCGGGCGAGCGAAGCGTCCGAGTCTGCGAAAGCGAAGCGTCCGAGTCCGCGAGAGCGAAGCGTCCGAGTCCGCGAGAGCGAAGCGTCCGAGTCCGCGAGAGCGAAGCGTCCGAGTCCGCGAGAGCGAAGCGTCCGAGTCCTCGAGGTGTAAACCCCGCCCCTACGGGGTGTACCGGAACTTACGCGGCGAGGCACTAGTGCGTGAGCGCAGCCCGCAGCTGTGCGGCGAGGTCGGCATTCCCCAGCTCGTCGGCCAGTGCAATATCGGTCGGCCCCAGCGCGTTGAGCTGGCCGAGCTCGAGCAACAAAGCGACGCAGCGCAGCGCGTCCGTACGCCGGTCCAATCCGAGGTAGACGGCGCGCAACTTGGGGAGGAGCCGGCCGTGGTTGAACGGCGCGGCCCGCACCGCCGACTCCACCAACAACGCGCCTTCGAGGCGCTCGGCGGGCCGGGGCGCGTCCCAGAGCAAGACGCCCAGGCCGGCAGTCGCCTCGGGGTCACGGGTCGCTGCGACCAGATCGCGGGCGATGCCGATGGCCAGGCTGCGCTGCCCCGCTGCAACCAGCGCCTCGACGGCATTCAAACCCGGCTTGACGTCGTGCGGAAAACGCCGCTGCTGGCGGCCCCAGAACGCCAGGGCAGAGCGGCTCTCGCTGGCACGCAGGCCCGTCAACACAGCGAGCAGCAGCAACAGCAGCAGCAGCCCGACCCGAGCGCTGGGCCGTTCGCGGAAAGCGGCCTGCAATGCCCAGCCAAGCAAGCCGGCGAGACCCAGGCAGGGCAGGTAGAGAAGGCGCGTGCCGAAAGTCGCTCCGATCGGAAGCAGATTGCTGGCCGGGAACAAACCGAGCAGGCAGAAACCTGCCAGCACCGCGCACGCCCCTCGCCGGCGCAGCAAGAAGAGCAGGCCGGCCGCCAGCCCGAATCCCGCGCAGGCGATCAGGCTCCAACCTTCCATGCCCACACGCAGGAAAGCGCTGTACTCGGTGCCGGGAGCGACAGGAGCAACGAGCACCCATGCGTCCACAGCCAGGATGCGGCCAACAATCGGCAGCCGTTGGAGCAAGCTCATACTCCCCAGCGGCGTCCATTGACTCGGCATGCTGAAGCGGCCCAGCCACAGCCAACGGCCGAGCAGGAGGCCGCCCAGGCCAGCAGCCAGGCCGATCCAGAGGGGCAGGTGGAAGCGCAGCCGTTCCCTCAAGTTGCGAGCCTCAGCGGGAAAGGGGAGCCAGAACGCCAGCAGGACCAGCATCGGAGCGAGGAAGAAGCCGGTCTCTTTGCTGAGGGCGGCCAACAGAACGAGTAAGCAGGCCAGTCCACGACGACGAGACAGCAGGCACAGAGCGGCTCCGAGGCCCCCGGTCACGACAAGTAGATCGGCGCG
This sequence comes from Planctomycetota bacterium, assembly GCA_029260765.1. Lineage (GTDB taxonomy): Bacteria > Planctomycetota > J058 > JAJDCP01 > JAJDCP01 > JAJDCP01. Next base: position 193,462 of record JAJDCP010000056.1, on the reverse strand, counting down.
GCCGACAAGGAACAGGCTGGTGTCCGCCAATGCCGGGTGGCAGGCAAACCAGGCGGCACCCAGCCAGGCGGCGCTGGTGGCGGGGCCGGCCGTTTTCCCGGCATGCTGGTGTAGCCGGCGCAGGAAGGCGAACAGCAGCAAGCAGTTGAGTATGTGCAGCGAGATATTGGCTGCACGGGCGCAGCCCGGCCCGGCCAGAGAGGTCTCAAGGCGAAGCAGGCTCAGTCCCAGAGGGCGGTAGAAACTGCCTGGGAGTTGCCAGGCGCTCGGGCCACTCCGCCAATACGTGCTCCAGAGTCCTGCCCAACTGGTGGCCTGTGCCTCTGTGATGACCTGTCGGTCGTCTTGAATCAAACCACCGGGCAGAGAGAAGACCAACGGGAGCGCGGCCAGCAGCGCCAGACTCATCCATGGCAGCCATCGACGGCGCCTGGCCATCAGAGTTCAGCACTCTGTCCAAAGAATGAAAGCTCGAAGGAGACATATTGGGACATGGGGCCGCTCCGACGAAACGAATCGGGGATCGAGCTTGAAGCCTTTACGTATAAGTGTTTTGGGTCTCTGAATCCAGGCTGGTTTACTTGCTCGGCGGTGCAAAATGTTTGACTTGTGTTCCTGAAGCGTCTATCGTCTCGAAACGAATGCGGTCCGCAAGAACCGAAAGAGGGAAGAATGGGCGACGATTTCTTCGAAGGCCTGAACGAAGTCAAAGAACGCCTGCGTCCGGAGCTTGCGGTCAAGAAGCCGGTTGGCGACTCGAAGTGGCGTGTGCTCTACGAGATCTCGACGCTGCTCAGCTCGTCGGCGCGCAACTATGCAGAGGTCATTGAGACGATTCTCGATGCGACGATTTCGCTGACCAAAGCCGACCGCGGCTTCATGATGCTCTACAACCACCGCGACAAACTTGAGGTCAAGAGCGCACGCAACATGAACTTCGAGGCGCTCGATGAGGACGACCGACGCATCTCGAATTCAGTCGTCGAGGCCGTGCTGGAGCGCGGAGAGGCGATCTGCGTCTCAAACATGGACGATGACAAGCGTTTCTCGGATATGTCCTCGATCATCCGGCTCAAGATCCTGTCGGTGATGTGCGTGCCGTTGAAGATCTCCTACACCCTGAGCAAGTTGCCGATGTCGGAGATGCGGGTTGTGCCGCAGGCTTCGAATCAGAAGATCATCGGCGTGATCTATGTCGACAGCCAGTCGATCAGCCATCAGTACACCGAGACCGACCTGGAGTTCTTTCAGGCGCTGGCCAACAACCTTACGATCGCTCTGGTCAACGCACGGCTGTACCAGCAGGCAACGACGGACGACCTCACAGGACTGTACTCACGGCGCTACTTCAGCCAACGGCTCAAAGAAGAGATCCGCCAGTCTCAGAAGACCCGCGTGCCCATGATCGTGGGACTTCTTGACGTCGACCGGCTGAAGCGGATCAACCTGGTGCACGGGTACCACGCCGGAGATACCGTGCTCAAGCAGATCGGAAAGATCATGGGGCGCTGCCTGCGTGGCATCGATGTCTGCGCGCGCTATGGTGGCGACGAGTTCGCGCTGATCCTGCCCCAGACCGACTCGAGCGGAGGCGAGGAGGCGGCGCGCAAGATCGTCCATGCGGTGCGCGATGCCGAGTGGGTGCATGGCCAGGAGCTGCTGACGGTCAGCCTCGGCATGGCCACCCTGATCCCCGGCGACACCGAGGCGAAGCTGGTCAAGCGGGCCGACCAGGCGCTCTACCAGGCCAAAGTCGAGGGCGCCGACCGTTATCGCCTTTGGAGCCCAGACCTGGCCGACCGCGCAAAGCGCACCGACAAGCTGGCAGGCGTGTTTTGTGGGGATACGGCCACAGACTACAGGAACGTCTTGACCCTGATCGAGACCACAGCGCGCATCAACGCCGTGCGCGACCTGGGGATTCTGCTCTCGCAGGTGCTGGATGCGATGATCGAGATCACCCGGGCCGAACGGGGCATACTCTTCATGCTCGAGGGCGGCAAGCTCGCCGTGCGCGTTGCCCGCGACCGCTTCAAGAACAACATCGAGGCCGAAGACTACAGCCAATCGGTGGTCGAGCAGGTGCTCGAGACCCTCAACCCGATCTGCGTTGAAGATACCGCGGGCGGCAAAGACATGTCCCGCAGTATCGAGCAGCTCGAGATCCGCGCGGTCATGTGCGTACCGTTGGCGCTCGGCGAGCAGGTCCTGGGGGCGGTCTACGTCGACACGCGAGCCTCACGAGACCGCTTTGATGAGTCGAGCCTGGCCTTCTTCGATTCGTTGGCCCAACAGTGCGCCTTTGCGGTCACCAACGCGCGCCTGCTGAAAGAGGTGCAGGCCCAGAGCGAAGAGATCACCAACCTCAACATCCAGCTCGAAAAGCGTCTCGAGAAGACCCAGGAAGAGGTGATCGACCTCATGGGTGAGCTCGACCGCCAACGCGCGGAGACACAGCTCAAGTACAACTATGACAACATCATCGGCCGCTCGTCACCGATGCAGAAGATCTTCAAGCTGATCGACCGGATCACGCCGACCAATGTGCCCGTGTTCATCCACGGCGAGTCGGGTACGGGCAAAGAGCTGGTGGCCAAGGCGATCCACTACAACGGGCCGCGCCGTAAGAAGAAGATGATCTCCGAAAACTGCGCCGCGGTCGCCGAGAGCCTGTTGGAGAGCGAGCTGTTCGGCTATGTGCGTGGCGCTTTCACCGGCGCCGACCGTGACCGCAAGGGCGTGTTCGAGATGGCAGATGGTGGCTCCTTGTTCCTCGACGAGGTCGGCGAGATGAGCCTGGGCATGCAGAAGAAGCTGTTGCGCGTCCTCCAGGAGAACGAGGTGCGGAGGGTCGGAGGAAAAGAGACCATCTCCGTGGACGCACGCATCATCTCGGCCAGCAACAAGAATCTGATGGAGCTGATCGATACGGGCGACTTCCGCCAGGATTTGTTCTACCGTCTCAATGTTGTGCAAGTAAACCTGCCACCGTTGCGCGACCGCAAAGAGGACATTCCGTTGCTGGTCGACCATTTCCTGGGCGAAGGTCTGGCCCCGGACGAGGCGCGCATGCGGCTGACCGCGGATGCGGTCGAGGCGTTGATGCGCTACAACTGGCCCGGCAACATCCGCGAGCTCAAGAACGTCGTCGATCGGGCGCGCATCATGGCGGATGGCAATGTCATCACCCGCGACGCCCTGATGTTCGACGGTCATCTGGGTCCCTCGGAGCCCGCGCCCATGACCAGCAGTGCTCCCGCGCTGATGCCGAGCAGCCCACGTTTTGGAGACAACCTGCCCTTCGACCTCAACGATCGGCAGAAGCGGTTGGTGGAGTACCTGCGCGATGCGGGCAGTATCCGCAACCGTGAGTACTACGAGCAGATGAAGGTGTCCAAGTCGACGGGCTGGCGAGACCTGACCGAGCTGATCAAGCGCGACATCGTGATCTGCCATGGCAAGGGCAAAGGCTCGATCTACACGCTCCACGAGGACTTCGCACGGAAGCTGGGCTAAACAGACTGCGGCACTCGTGCCTCCCCGCTAAGCGTAGCGGCTCGTCGTCGACCATCAGCGAAGCGGCCGAGGGACCACTGCCGCACCGGCGCTGCGCTACTAGTGGGATTTCTCAGACGCTCGCGGCACAAGTAAGAGGCTGTCTTCGTCGCTGTATTCTTCTGTGGGGGCGGGGTTTACCTCCGCCCGCGAAACGTCCGAATCCGCGAGGAGGGAATACCCTCCCCTTCGCAGAAGTCCACGAGGACTTCGCACCGAAGCAGCACTAGCGCCCCAGCAGTTCCCGCACCGCGTCCACCACGCTGGCGGGCTCGATGCCGCGCAGACAGAGGTTGTCGTGGCAGAGCTTGCGCACCTTCCGCCCGCAGGGGCTGCACGCGACATCGTGGTGCAGCACGCGCAGCCGCGACGGATCGGCGAGCAGCGGACCGCTGACCTGTGGGTGGGTCGGGCCGATCAACACTACGACTGGAATACCGGTAGCCGCTGCGACATGCGTAGGTCCGGTGTCGGCTCCCAGATAGGCAGCAGCACGCCCCAGCACCGCAGCGAGCACCAACGGCGGCGTCTGCCCGGACAGGTTGTGGATGCGGGAGCTGAGGACCTCCGGGGCGTCGGCGAGCAGCTGCTCGGCGATCGCCCCCTCCTTGGCCGAGCCCGTCAGCACCAGGTCGAGGTCGAGCTGTTCGACGAGCATCGGCAGGCACACCCGCCAGTTCTCCAAGGGCCATGCCCGATGCGAGATGCGCGTGCCCCCCAGCGCAAAGCGCCGCCGCCGGAAGGTGCTGTTGCCGATGTGGACGGCTAGAAAAGGCCGCTCCCTGCATCGGACAGGCAAGAGCGCGTCGGCGGCCGCTTGCTCCTCCGGCCCGGGAAACAAGGCGGGCAGAGACCTCGTGGCATCCTCGGCCCCCACCAGGCCGGCTGCCCAGGAATGGAACTGGTCGGCCAGATGGCGCACGATGCCGTCGCGCTCGACCATACGGAGAACATGGCAGCCCCCGGCAGGGATCCCCGCCCGCAACAACCAGTGTTCGAGCCGGTTGTAGTTTCCGAACACGACCGCTTGCTGGTAGCCCTCGGGGCGCAGCTCCTGGCTCAGGCTGCGCGCGCGCCAGATGCGCTGCCACCAATTCCCCCCCTTACTGAACTCGTGCAGCCGCTCGATGCCCTCGAAGTGGGCGAGCACCTGACTGAAGCCTTGAGGGGCCAGGAATCCCAGCCGGGAGCCCGGCAAGCGCTCGTGCAGCAGCCGTATCGCGGGCGTACACATCACGATGTCGCCGATTCCCAGCAGGCTGACCAGCAGGGTGGGCGCGCCGTCCTGCAAGCGCATACTTGCCATGGCAAGCCTCACGAAAACACCCGGGTCACCCCGGGTGTCGTTGGATAGAAGTCGGTCTCCCTTTAGAACTTATCGAAGGCGACCATTTCCACCGGAACCTTGTACTTGTTGTACAACATGTCTTCGACGGCGTTGACCATCAGCGGCGGACCGCACAGATAGTACTCAGCCTTCTTGGGGTCTTCGTGCTTCGACAGGTAGAGCTCGTCGAGCACCGAGTGGATGAAGCCTTCGGGGCCATCCCAATCGTCCTCGGGCAACTTGTCCGACAGGGCGATCGTATAGCTGAAGTTGGGGTGCTCTTCCTTCAGGCGCTTGAAATCGTCGAGGTAGAAGATCTCACGCACCGAACGGGCACCGTACCAGTAGCTCACCTTGCGTTTGGTCTTCAGCGTATCGAGCAGGTGGAAGAGATGGCTGCGCATCGGCGCCATACCGGCACCACCACCGACGTAGATCATCTCATTGTCGCTTTCCTTGATCATGAAGTCACCGTAGGGACCACTGATCTTGACCTTGTCGCCCGGCTTCATGTTGAAGATGTAGGTCGAGCCGAGACCGCCGCGGGCCACCAGGTTGCCCGTCTTCGGGTCGTTGACCAGCGGATAGTCGGGGTCGTCCTTGCGCAGGCGGTGCGGAGGCGGCGGGCTGGCGATACGCACGTTGAGCATCACCCTGTTGCCTTCGGCCGGATGGTTTGCCATCGAATACGCGCGCTGGAGCTCTTCTTCGTTCTTGACCCGGCACTCCCAGACCTTGTACTTGTCCCAGTCTTCGCGGTACTTGTCGGCGACCTTGAAGTCTTTGTAGTCGATGTCGTACGGCGGGACATGGATCTGCACGTAGTGGCCCGCCTCGAAAGGCAGGATCTCGCCGGGGGGCATGTCGAGTATCAACTCTTTGATGAAGGTCGCGACGTTGGCGTTCGACTTGACGGTGCAGGTGTACTCCTTGATCTTGAAGAACTCTTCAGGAATCTCGAGCTTCATGTTCCCGCGGATCTTGACCTGGCAGCACAGACGCACATTGCTGCGCTTCTCTGCGTTGGTCAAGCCGCCCTTCTCGGCGGGACCGAGGGTGCCTCCACCTTCATGCACCTTCAGCTTGCAGTACAAGCAGGTGCCGCGCCCACCACAGGCAGACGGGATGAAGATCTTCTGGGCGCCCAGAGCGTCGAGTACCGACACGCCGCCGCCGGTCTCGATCATCATGTCGCCGCCGTTGATGTCCAATACACAGGTGCCATAGTCGTTGAGGTAGCGGTCCGAGACTACGATCAGGCTGGCGAGCACGCCACAGATCACAGCCAGGGCCACCGTCGTCCAAACCACGGTCATGGACGAGACCTCAGCCAGTAGGGCCAGATCGATCAGTTGTTCCATGCGGAGGGTTTCCTTTCTTGCGTGTCCCCGGACGTGTTACTGCATCGAAACCATGCCGGCGAAGCCCATGAAACCCATGGCCATCAATCCGGCGAGAATCATTGTGATCCCTGGGCCCTGCAAAGACTTGGGCACGTGGGACCAACGCAGCTTGTAGCGGATGCCTGCCATCGCCACGATCGCGAGCAACCAGCCGATGCCGGCACCAAAAGCGTACATCACAGACTGGAAGTAGCTGTACCTACGGGTGATCATCAACAAGGCGCCACCAAGGATCGCACAGTTGACAGTGATCAGCGGCAGGAAGATACCCAGCGCCGCGTAGAGAGTCGGGCTGGTGCGCTCCACGATCATCTCGACGACCTGCACACTCGCCGCGATCACGACGATGAAACTGACGAGCTGCAAGTGTGCCAGCCCATTCGGCTCCAGCAAGTAGACATAGATCGGGTAGTTGATCGCACAAGTCAGCGTCAAAACGAAGATGACGGCGACTCCGAGGCCCAGAGAGCTCTTGAGCTCTTTGGATATCGCGAGAAACGAGCACATCCCCAGCAGATTCGACAGGAGGATGTTGTTTGTGAAGATGGCGGCGATAAAAATCACGCCTGCCGATACGGGAACCCCGTATTCCATCGATCAGTCCTCCGTCATTCCGCTGAGGGCACGTGCTGCCCAGACAATCACACCGAGACCAAAGAAAGCACCTGAGGGCAGAATCATCAGAACCCAGGGTTCCCAACTGATTCCCATCGACTCGAGGCTCCAGATCCCCAGAACCATGCCGTTGCCCAAGAACTCGCGGATCACTGCGACGGCCATCAATATGATCGTATAGCCAATGCCGCAGCCCACGCCGTCCAAGAAGGAGGGCAGCACCGGGTTCGACTTGGCGAACGCCTCGCAGCGGCCCATGATGATGCAGTTGGTGATGATCAACCCGACGTACGGGCCGATCGATTCAGACATGTCGACCCAGAAGGCCTTGAGGAACATGTCGACGACGATCACAAACGTGGCGATGATCATGATCTGCACGATCATGCGCACACGAGCGGGGGTATACCCACGCAGCAGCGAAACGAACACCTCGCTCATCGAGGTGACGAAGATCAGGGCGATACACATCACCATCGTCTGCTGCACGCTACCAGTCACAGCCAACGCTGAGCAGATCCCCAGGATCTGCAAGAAAATAGGATTCGAGTTCCAGATCCCGTCGGTCAGTGTTTTGCCGTTGGGGGAATCGAGGACCTTAGCGATGGGTTTCGGAATCAGGGCGGTTGCCATCGAAATCTCCTTCGGCCTACTTACCGTTGTTCTTCTCGAATTCGAGCACTGCGCGGAGCAGCGGCAGATTCTGGTTCAGGTTCTTGTTGATCAGCGATTGCATGGCATTGCTGGTCTCTGAGGCGCCGGTGATGGCTGCGACCTGATTTGCATTCTGGATGCCGCTCTTGCTCACCTCGAACTCTGCGCGACCCGTGTTCTCCGGAGCGATCATGCGCTGACCGATATCTTCGAGCTTGTAGTCACCGTTCTCCAGTTTTTCGGTCACCAGTTTGCCGGAAAATTGGTACAGGAATTCAGGTTCGTCGCATTTCCCACCCAGCCCAGGCGTGTCCTTCTCGATGAAGATCGACAGGCCGATGATTTTGTACAGGTCGGGCTCGAGGGCGAGGAAACCGAAGATGGGTTCCCAGAAGCCCGGTCCGCCCACACCCAGGGAGTAGCCTTTGACTTTCCCCTCATCGCGGCAGGTGTAGTATTCGAAGTAGGGGGAATCCTTCTGGTCGCCGAGCTTCTTCTTGCACCACACATTGATCGTCTGGTCGCCGATCTGCTTCTTCTCGACCAGGATGTACATGCCGCTGGTGTCCGCGTACGTGTAATGCAGGTCGAAGTTGCCGGTGCGGTGATCTTCGTGCAGTTGCTTCTGATCAATCTCGTAGAAGCCGACGCGCTCGATGTACTTGTTGTACAGCTTGTCGAGCACGCGCGGCGGGGGCTGGTAGCGGCTGTCGTAGCAGTGTTTCCAGGAGAAAGCGACGGTGCCATCGCCGAGCGCGGAGAGGTCCTCGCCGAAGGAGACGGTGTCGGCATAGGTCTGGACCACGGGGCCGAAGCTGTAGAGCACGCAGCGATTCCGCTTCGCCTTCTTGTTCGCTTCGACCTGCTCGTCCGTGGCCAGCGCAAGGACGGCGAGGAACAGTCCACATGCAGCGGCCAGGCCGGCAGTGAACACGATCGGGTAGACCCGCCCTGCCTTATCAGGGTTGAAGGGTTCTCTCTCTTCTGCGTCGCTCACGAGCTGGCCTTCCTGTACTTGAGCTTGATCGAGACGATGTCAATCAGCGGGCTGAAGATGTTCATCAGGATGATCGCAAACATGATGCCTTCGGGGAAACCCGACAGGTAGCGGATCAACATAGAAAGGATGCCGATCATACCGCCGTAGAAGAATTTGCCGCCCCGAGTGATCGGTGCGCTGACCGGGTCTGTAGCCATGAAGAACACGCCGAACAGGAATCCTCCGGACAGCAGGGCATATTCGGGACTCGCGAAGGCGGCCACACCGATGCCGTTCATCAAGATGCAGAAGCCCCAGGCGCCGACGATACACGAGAGCACGGTACGCCAGGAGGCGACCCTGATCACGATCAGCAGCAACCCGCCGATGATTACCAGGAATTTGCAGGTTTCACCGATCGAGCCCGGGATCTTACCCCAGAACAACTCGGACAGCGATGGCAACTCACTACGCGTGCGTTGATCGATGATCTGAAGAGCCGAGTCATGGGCTGCGGGGCTGATCCACGCGCCGGTTTCGTCGGAGTGCGCCTTGCGCTCTTCTTTGACGATGGTCTTGAACTGCATGATCGGGGTCACGGCAGAGACGGCTGCCACCGCGTCGGCATCGCCTTCGGGCGCGGCGTTGAAGCGGATCTGCTGGGTCAGGTACTTGTCGTTCCAACGCGTCAGCGCCTCGGTACCTTCGTAGGGCTCGGCCCACATGCTTGTCATGAAGACCGGGAAGCAGATGTAGATGAAACAGCGGCCGATCAGTGCCGGGTTGAAGATGTTCTTGCCTGAGCCGCCGAAGATCTCTTTGCCCATCACGACGCCGAAGGCGACGCCGACACCGACCATCCACAAGGGAATCGTCGGGGGCAGGATCAGTGGATACAGGATCCCTGTGATCAGGAAGCCTTCGGTGATCTCTTCTTTGCGGACGATGCAGAAGCCCATCTCGAAGAGGCCGCCGACCGCATAGGAGACGACGATCACGGCCAGCGAACGCAGGCCGAAGTTGAACACTCCGACCGCCGCACACGGCAACACCGCGAACAGCACCAGGATCATATAGCGCTTGACGTCGATGCCGTCGCGGATATGGGGAGCCTTACTCGTAACAGTCGGTTGACCAAAGAAGAAGGCATCACCGGCGTCCACGGCAGGCTTCAGAAACTGTGTATTGGTCTTTTCGAGCAACTCGTATTGTTTGTCGAAAAACTTCCTCAGAATCTTCATCGGGGTCCTGCCCTCAGCTTTGTGTGATGGTCTTCTTGGCCTTCTGGATATCGTCGAGCAGGTCGATTTTGGACGGGCAGACATAGCTGCACAGCCCGCACTCGATGCAGCGCCACAGGTGCACTTCGTCAAGCTCTTCCTGCACCTCAAGGTCCTGGAGGTCGAGCACGGAGAGCTTGCTCAGGTGATGGGGCAACAGATCGACCGGGCAGACCTCGTCGCAGTAGTTGCAGGCGATGCACGCGCGGTGCTCACCAGCAACATTGGTGTGCACCTTCTTGGGCACGCTCTTGAACAACGATGAGAGGAAGGTGAAGGAGAAGGAGTCGCGGTCGGTTCCTGGCCGCAAGAAGGTGAGCAGCTCGCGCTCACGGTTCTCGTGGATGGCTTGCACTGCGCTGGCATCCCGGCTGATCGGGCTGGCGAGGTCGCTGACCTCGCCGCCGGTCATGATCGAATCCCAGATGATCCGGCTCGGCATACCGCTCTTGAGCCGGTCGCCGATCACATCTTCGACGCCGGAGCCGACGCGGGCCCTGACGGCGAGGTTCTCGAGGTAGCCCGAACCACCCAGGCTCACGATGCGCTCGATGACGGGCTTGCCGTCGAGTACGGCCTCGGCGACATGCAGCACGGCCCGCAGGTCCACCACCACGACGCCGACGTCGAGGGGGTGTTTGCCGTCAGGCACGGTCGTCTTGAGCACGCTCTGGCAGAGCATGTTGGGGTGGTCCTGCGGGAAGCGCTTGACGCAGGGAGTGACGATCAGCCACTCGAGGGTCTCAACGTTCTCGCCCTTGAGTTTGTCGAGCAGGTCGTGGTCTCCATCGGCGATCGCGAGGTAGACCGGGCAGTCATGCAAGGCGCGGCGCAGCGCTTTGAGGCCCGTCATCAGGCGTTGAAAGAGGCTTCCGCAGAACGCCTCAGTCGGCAGACTGAGCGGCTCGGAGTGCACCGCCTGCACGATCACAGCCCGCACGTCGGCGGGTTTGAGCGCCGTCGAACCACCGGGAGTGGGAACTCCGCTACCCAGCGCACCGACACCTGCACGGTAGAGCAGGTCGCCCAGCGGGCCCGGCTCCCCCTCGAGCAGCTGCTCGCCGTAGCCTTCGAGGCGCTGCAATTCGCCGGGGCCGCTGACGTCAATCACCACGGCCTCAACGTCGCCGGAGCTGGTCTTCCAGGTCTCGATCGCTTCGACGGTGCCTTCGGCGCTGGCGTGGACAGGCGATGAGATGCTCTCGGCATCCTCACCGATCACCTGCCCCGGCTGGACGCTGTCGCCGACGGCGACGGACGCCTTGACGGCAGCGCCATGACCCTGGCGCAAGGGAATCTTCAACTTCTTGGGGAGTACGGCCTCGACGATCTTCGCCTGCGGCTGGCCTTCGAAATCGCCAAAGACGTGACCGCCGGAGATCTGTTTTGTGCTCTCGATCATTCCACCATCCCGTGACGGCAGAGCGATTCCACCGTCGACCGCGCGACTTTGTGAAAAAAATTACAAAGTCTGAGGTACCACACACAGACCGGCTGGTCAACGCTTCGCGCCAATTTCTAGCTGAAGAAGTTGCCTCCGGCATCAGTCTGGATGGAGCACCCCGCGGGCGGGCAACAATTTGTCAGCCCATCTAACTGATTTTGGTAGACTGGCGTCGCACAACCACCCGCCGTCCGCCTCTGCCCGGGGTGGCCAACAGGCAGCAGCGACGGCAGATCGATGAGGAACTTGGGAATGAGGAAGCTCACGAGACCCGGCGCAGCCTTGCTGCTGGTCGCTCTTTTTGCGGCGCCAGCGCTTGCGCAATGGCGCTCCGAGATCCGCTCCGACCACTACATCGTCCGCAGCAGGCTCGACAAAGAGCTGACCAACTGGCTCTGTCTGCACGCTGACGCCATCTTTGAGCAGTACGTGCAGGTTTTTCAGGTCGAGGTGCCCGACGACAAGATGTTCGAGGTGCTCGTCTTCGAGAACCGCAACGAATTCATCTCCTATGCCAAGAGCACGGGTTCGACCACCATCGACGAGCACGTCGCCGGATACTACAGCCCTGGCTCCGAGGCGCTGCACCTGTATTTCGGCGGCCGCGAGATGATCCGCACCACGCTCTACCACGAAGCCTTCCACCAGTTCCTCGACTATGTGCTGCCTGAGATGAAAGACGAGATCCCCCGCTGGTTCGACGAAGGTATGGCGCAGTTCTTCGAGAGCGGCACCGTGATCGAAGAGGGCGGGCAGATCCGTATCGATTGGTCGCAGATGAACGTCAACGAGATCGGTGCGGCCCGCACCGCGATGTTGACCAATTCGCATACGCCGCTCGAAGAGTTGATGCAGATGCCGATCCAGATCTTCTACGACGAAGAGAACGACAAAGAGAAGATGGGGCTGCATTACTCGGAGGCCCTGGCGTTCTGCTACTACCTCGTCGAAGGGCCCGACAAGAAGGACGGCCGCAAGGCGCTGCGCAGCTTCTTCGAGACCATGATGAGCGATGCGAGCGCAGAGCAAGCCTACGCCAAGGTCTTCGCCGACGACATCGACGAGTGGGCCAAGAACTGGCGCAAGGCCATGACCGGCATGGGCGGCGACGCGAGCAAGTGGAAGAAGCTGATCAAAGACGCCCTGGGGCGCGAGCAGAGTACGACGGTCTTGCGCAACGCCGTGCTGCAGATTCCCGCCGACGACAAGAAGGGCTACGCCATGCTCGTCGATGTGCTCGGCGAGAAAGACACCCGATGGTACGACTGGTACGTACGAGACGCGGTCATCGAGAGCCTCGCCAAGCTCTCCGATCCCAAACTGCTCGAAAAGATGCACCGGGAAATGCGCAAGCCCAAGGGGCTCAAGGGCGAGGGCCTGGTGGCCGCCTGTGGAAAGCGCAGCGACGACGAATTCAAAGAGGACCTGCTCGCGCTGGTTGTGCCGGGCGCGACCAAAGACACCAAGGTCCTGCGCGCCGCGATCTTCGCGTTGGGCGAGAAGCCCTCGATCGACAACGTGCGGCCGCTGATCGATCTGTGGCAAGAGCTCAATGACAAGAAGGGGCTGCGCGAGGCGATGCTCGTGCAGGAGGCGCTCGAGAAGATCACCGGGCAATACTGGGGCGGCGACCCGGAAGTCTGGGATCGCTGGTGGATCACCAATTTCGACAACTACGTGTTGCCGAGCGAGATGAGCACCGAACAGGCCGAAGAGCTCAAAGCGCAGAACGAGGCCCAGGCCGAAGATGGCAACAAAGAGCGCCGCGAAGAATCGACGGTCGAGCGCGTGCCTCTGAGCTTCGAGCGCAAGGGCAAGGGCATCCCGATGATCGTGATGGCCGACGATACCTACAAAAAAGAGTATCTGAAGCCTTACCTGAGCTGTATCGAAGACACCTACGAGATCTACTACATGTCGCTGCCGCGCATCAGCGAGGTGCCTGGCGTCGAGAGGCACGCCAGCGGGTTGCCGATCTACCCGGTCAAGCCGATCGCCGATGCCTTCAATGCGCTGCGTCAACAGCAGGGCTACGAGCGTTTCGCGTTGATGTGCCATGGCCAGATCACCTCGTACATCGCTCAGCAATACGCCTCGGACTACCCCGAGTCGGTCTCGCATCTGATCCTGGTCAACCCACAGACCGGCGGGAAAGCCTTCAGCCGGATCCGCGACGCGGTCGAGCGCGAAGGCAAGTCGCGCCAGGATGACGAGATGTGGAAGCTGGCCAACTGGAAGCTGCTGATCGACAACGACGGCACCACCAAGTACGAACCGCAGGACAGCGCCGAGGCACGCGGTCTGAAGCGCAAGCAGTTCTCGATGTACTTCGCCGACCCCACCGACTCCGAGCTGGTGCGTATCTGGGACCGCGCGAACCAGATGGGTGAAGGCAGCATCGTGCCGGACTTCGACGCGAAAAATGACGTACGTAGCGAGGTGCGGGCGAACCTGCCTGTCCTGATCATCGCGGGCCGGCACGCGCAGTGGGCTGATGTGGCGGACGCCGAGAAGATGGCATCGATCTACAAGCGTTCAAACCTGGTGGTGTTCCCGAACAGCTCGATGATGCCGTTCATCGAGGAGACGGGCTTGTTCGCCGAGGTTGTGAAGAAGTTCGCGGCCAACTTCAGCGAAGACTGAGCCGTCGTTCTGTGGATGCGGAGGAAGCCTGGCGGATGCCAGGCTACTTTGCTTGGGGGTCTGTATCTCTCGGTGAGCACGGCCTCCTAGCCCTGCAAGATTCCCAACAGCCGCTCCCGGATCAGGGACTCCGCCTCGCTCATGATCCGCTCGATCAGCTCCTGGCAGGTGGGAATGTCATGGATCAGACCGGCCACCATGCCGCAAGACCAGGCGCCGGCGTCCATCTCGCCCTGCTGCATGATCCTGGGGTAGACCCCCGCGACCTCTTCGATGATGTCCGAGATCTGCAGGTCCTTGCCAAGCCGCGCCTCCTTCTCGAGGATCTTCTCGACCGCGGCGTTGTTGAGCACGCGCTCGGTGTTGCGCAAGCCACGCATGACCAGGCGCGTGTCCAGCTCTGAGGCCGCCACGATGGCCCGCTTGACGTTCTCGTGCACGGGCGCTTCCCGGGTCGCGATGAAGCGCGTGCCCATGTTCATCCCCTCGGCGCCCAAGGCCAGGGAGGCGACGAGCGAGCGCCCGTCGGCCATCCCCCCCGAAGACACAAAGGGAATCGTCAACTCTTCGGCGGCGCGGGGCAGCAGGATCATGTTGGGGATGTCGTCCTCCCCGGGATGCCCTCCGCACTCGAAGCCGTCGACCGAGACCGCATCGCAGCCGATCTTCTGCGCCTTCAGGGCGTGACGTACCGATGTGCACTTGTGGATGATGCGGACGCCGGCTGCCTGCAGCTTCGGCAGGTAGGCCTGAGGATTGCGCCCGGCCGTCTCGACGATCCTGACTCCGCCCTCGATGATCGCGTCGATATAGCCGGGATAGTCCGGTGTGCTCAGCGTAGGCAGGAAGGTCAGGTTGACGCCGAAGGGCTTGCTGGTCATCTCCCGGCAGCGCGCAATCTCCTCCGCGAGGTCGGTGGGCGTCTTCTGCGTCAGCCCGGTGATGATCCCCAGCCCGCCCGCGTTCGATACCGCTGAGGCCAGCTCGGCATAGCCGACGTAGTGCATGCCGCCTTGAATGATCGGGTGCTCGATGCCGAACATCTCGGTGATCTTTGTTTTCACTGCAACCTCCTGCGTTGGGCTCTCGATGGGTCTGTGCGGAAACCGAGAGTGTACCCTGGGGAGCAGTCAGCTGCAGGCTCGTTGGTGGGGATTCTTGATCGGTTTTCCCGTGCAACTTCAGTCCGGAGTCGGCACCAATTTGCGGATGGCCGCCGGCAGTTTCAGCCAGATCTTGCGGCTGGCGGCACCTTCCTCAAGTAGCCTTGCGAGCCGGCTGCGGGCGGCTTCGTTCTCCTTGCTGGCCAACAGTCGGCCACACGACTGGGCCGGATGTGCGCTGTCGAGGTAGTGGGCGAGCCGTGCGAGCGCCGCATCCCACTCTTGCCAGCGCCGCGCGGTCTTGCGCAGGCAGGTTGCGAACGGGTGGGAGCTTCGGGCGGCTTCGAGCACAAGCTCGAGCAGGGCGTCACACTCCCTGCTATTCAGTCTCCAGCTGCGCATCCGGGGGGCAGATGCGCCGAGCGTCCTTGTGACCGGTTTCTGCAAGCGCGTGGCGAGAAGCGGCTCAAGGTCGTCAAAAGCTGCGGCGCCCAAGAAGAGGAACAACTCCAGGTAGATGGCTCCGTCGGGCTTGTCCAGTATCCGGATGCTGCCGCCGCGACCCAGAGCTACAGGTTGGTCCTGGCCGACGGGGAAGAAGACGCCTCCTTCGAGCGAGCTGGCCGTGACGGGCAGGGCCGCACCAGGCAGCAAGTGGGCAACCAGCTCCCCGTCGTCACGGACCACGACGCAGTGTGCGCGGCTCAGCCGGTTGAGAAAGCCGAGGCAAAGCCAGCCGGGGGGCGTGCTCCCCAGCAGCGTCTGGATGGCCTCACGCCGGAGCGACAAACGGACACGCGCTTCGACTGCGTTGCCATCATCAAGCTCTTGCAGGCTCGCGACACGCCCCAGCACGAGGCCGCGTTCGGGGAAACTGCGCTCCATCCCGGCAACTTTTCCTCCATAGACCGTGGGAAAGAGCAGGGCTTTGATTGGAGCGCGATCGTCCTCGCCGAGCAACCCTGGTAGCTGTGCAGATAGGCCCGTGGCGCCATTCTGGCCGCCACACGCTGCCTGCAGAGTTGCCTTCAGCCCTGTGTAGTTCCCCCACAACGCCGCCCTTCCCAGTTCTTGAAGCAAGTCGTTGCGCACGGGGCGCCCTTCGACCAGGTTGAGGATGGTGTGGCGGACGGCCGCCGTCCCACGCTCAGCCAGCGGCGGAATCTGCAGCGTCACCGCCGTCAGCCGGTGGATCTCGCAGCGCGGAAACGGCCAGCGTTGCCGCTCTTCGGGCGCACCGTTGCTCGTGACGAGCATCGGCGCTTGCCGGCTCCCTGGAAGCAGAGCTTCGAGCTCCGCGATCCCCAGTTCCCGGTCTTCACCAAAGGCGGCGGCCTCCACCAGCTGTCGTAGCTCGCGGATGTTTCCCGGCCAGCTCCAGCGGGACAGGGCCTGTCTCGCCTCGGCAGTGAAGCGCGGCCTGCGTTTGAGGGTCATCGCGAAATGCTCGAGCAGTGGGACGAGATCCTCGGCTCTCTCCTTCAGCCCGGGAAGCGCGATGCGTGCTGCTGGATGGAAGCGGGCAAGCAGATCCCTCCGGAATTCGCCGGAGCGCCCCATCGCCTCCAGATCCGACCCGGCGATCGCCACTAGCCGAGCTTCGCCTTCACGGCCTGCCCTCTCTCGCGCATCGATCCGGCGGAGGAGTCGGGCCTGCAGACCGATGGGTAGAAACTCCAGGCCATCGAGCACCAGGGTGCCGCCTTCTGCACGCGCGAGCTCGCCGGTTTCGCCGTTTCCCCCATCTCCAAGCAACCCGGCAGAAAGCAGGGTCGGCTCACGCACATGCAGGTCAATCGTCAGCAGAGGGCCTGTTCGGCCGCTGGCTGCGTGGATGGCCTCGGCCAGGACCGTGCGGCCCGATCCCATCGGACCGGTGATCAGTAGGGGCAAGCTGCTGGCGGCGAAGCGCGCCGCGCGGTCGAGAGCTCGCAGAAAACCTGGGCTGTTCCCGATCAAGTCCACAAAGGCTTCCCCTTTCGGACGCGCGGCCGCGGCTTCCCCCCAGCTTCCCCCGCCTCCCTCCGCCTGCAGTCTCTGGCGCAATGGCCCCAACTGCTGGGGCTCGAGCCGTCCCAAGTCTTCGTACAGCTGCCAGCATCCGGGCACTGCAGCTTCGGGGAACCCGGCCCGGACGCGGCTCAGGAGGCGTGTGTCGAGCAAGGCGTGTGCCCAACAGACGAGGCTGCGTTTGCCCGCGCCCGCCGGGCCGCTCAAGTGCAGCACAGCGCTGGCCCGGCAATGCGCCAAAAGTGCCTGACGGAAAGGAGCCAGGCCAGGGTCGGTCGCTACGAGATGGAAGCGGTCGAGATGCTCCAGGCGCCGGACCAGAGGGGTCCCGGCCAGCAGCCGCGGGCCGTCGCCGATGGCCAGCAGGTGCACACGCCCTCCGCTCTCGTTGACCAGCTCTTCGGCGGTGGCTATATCCGGCCAGCCTGTGGCCAGGTACAACCACCCGCGGTCGGCCTGTTCCATGGCTTCGGTCAAGGGTCCCCACACTTTGCCGCTGGCGAGGTGGCGCGGGTCGAGCTGCACCAGAGGCCCCCACGCCGGCGCCCGCTCGAGCCAGAGACGGTAGGCCAGCCGGGCCAGCGCAGCCTCGTGCAGGCCCGCTACGGGTGCGAGCAGTCCCAGCTGCCCACCGGCACCCGCGGCGATCGCTTCGTCCAGGGCGGTGAGGAGTCGCGGCGCAGAGTCAAGAAGCGCGCGGAGTGGTTCGCTGGTCATGGTCTGTTCCTGCATAGCTCCACCAGCCAGGTATAATCCCAAGGATCGCCCCTGAACGCCAGGTCGCTGGAAGAACCGTGAGCCACAGCACGCCGAGATTCCTTGACGAGCAAGAGCTGACCAGGCTGTGGAGGCATACCCTCGGCGCAGCGCCCGACCTGGCGAGTTGCCCCGCAGACCGCAGCTATCGGCCGCCCGACCGGGATGCGTCTGCAGAGAGCCCCCAGGCTGAGAGCCCCTCCGGTTTTGTGCGCTGTGAGATCATGGCTCGGGGCGGAAACGGGCGAGTCTACCGAGCCCAGCAGCTGGACCTGCAGCGCGAAGTTGCGCTTAAAACCATACAGTACGGCGCGTTCGATCCCCGCGTCCGCAGATCCTTCCTGTCCGAGGCGATCACCACGGGCCGGCTCGAACATCCGAACATCGTCCCCGTGCATTCTCTGGGTACGACTGCCGAGGGCGAGCTCTTTCTGGCGATGAAGCTGATCGACGGAGAGAACTGGGCGGACCAACTCCAACGCGGCGAAGCAAGCCTGGAAGACCAACTCGGGATCTTGATACAGGTCTGCAACGCGGTCGCCTTCGCCCACAGCCGGCTGATCGTCCACAACGACCTGAAGCCTGAAAACGTCATGCTCGGCCGCTTCGGCGAGGTGCTGGTCGTCGACTGGGGCTCAGCGGTCTATGTCGGGGACAGGCGGGACAACGAAGCCCTGAGGCACAAGAGCCAGATCTCGAGCCCTTGCGGCACCCCGTGCTGCATGGCTCCAGAGCAGGCTCTCGGCCACGGAGACGCGCTCGGCCCGGCAACCGACGTATTTCTGCTCGGTGCGACGCTCCACGTGATCCTGACCGGGCGGCAGCTGCACCAGGGCAAGAACCTGCTCGAAGTGGGCGGACGCTTGACCTGCCGGGCGCTGCCGGAGTTCGGCGCCGACGTGCCTGAGGACTTGCAGGCGATCTGCCGGGAGGCGGTGCAGTTCACGACGGCAGAGAGGCCGACGGTTGCGGTCTTTCAGGCCAGGCTCCGCGATTTTCTGACCCATCGTCAGAGCCGCCGCATTTCTCGACAGGCGCGGCAGATCCTCGACCAGATCGCACGCGAGGCCCCCAGCCACGAACCCGTCCCAGAGGCCAGGCAGCGGCCGTACGAGAGGTACTCCGCGGCCATTACAGGGTTTGGGAACGCTCGCCAACTCTGGCGGGGCAACCCTGAGGCGGTCGTGGGCGAACGCGAGGCCAGGATCACCTATGCCCGTTCGGCCCTCGAATTCGGGGATGTGGGCCTCGCCGAGTCCCAGATCGCTCACATCGACGGTGACCCGGACGCGAAGGCCGCGTTGGTCGCCGCCATCGCTGGCTGCAAGCAACAGCGTCTCAGCGAGCTGAAGGCGCGGCGCAGGCAGCGCCGACTGCTGGTGCTGGCCAGCCTCGTGCTCGGCGTGTGCCTGCCTCTGGTGCTTCTCCTGTTGTCCCAGACACGCCACCTGCGTCGCGAGCGCGAGGCCACGGACTTCGAGAGGCGGGGTCTGGCCCGTCAGCACTCACCGCAGGGCCGCTTGCTGCTGGAGCGTGCGGTCGCGCTCGACCCGACCCGCTCCGCTGCGTGGCGGGCCCTGGGTCGGATCTACGTCAGGGCTGGCAAGCCCGAGGACGCTCTAGTCTGTTGCGAGCAGGCCCTGAAGCTCGCTGCGAACGACCCCACCCTGACGGCTATCCGGGGTGAGGCACTCGAGCTGCTTGGCGATGAGCAGGCCGCGCTTGGCGAGTACCTGCGGGCGTTTGGTCTGGGCGAGCGGAGTGAGCAGCTGTCGCTGCGTCTGTCGCGTTTGCTGGTGGGCCGCAGCCGCTTCGACGAGGCGCTTCCCCTGCTCAATGTGGTTCTCGAGCAGCGGTCCACGGACAGTCTTGCCCTACGGCTGCGCTCGACCTGCTACGCCGGTCTGGGGAGCACGGCCTCAGCTGAGGAAGATCGCTGGAAGCTGCTGCTGCAAGATCCGGTCAGCGACCGTCTCGTCGCGCTGGTGCAGGCACGCATCGAACAGGACGACCTCGAAGGTCTGCCCCGCATGTGGCAGGAGATCTACCGTCGTCTGGCCGGCGATGCGGGTCTGTTCCGGATCTCGGTACAGGCGTATGACCGGCTGCTCGGGGAGTGCACGGACGTGTCGCTGGCCGCGACCCGTCGGGTCGCCAGCTGCCTGGCCCTCAGCCTGTTCGCGCGCAATGGCTCCCGGCAGTCTTTGCGGCGGGTTGCGACGCTGGACCGAAACCCGCTGATCGCCGAGGCAGCTCGTTCCTCTCTGCTCATTCTTCAAGCGGAGAGAGGTTTGCACTGGTGGACCGCGGAGCTGCTGGGGAGCGTGGACGCACAGCAAGAGCAGCGCCGGACAGGCGGGGCCGCCGCGGTCCTCAGCCTGCTCGAGAATGCCCCGTCCCTGAACGATAGCGATTTCGACGACCTCATGCAGCTGACCAGGGCGGAGGGCTGGCTGTTGCGCGCCGCACTTCCGCTGACGGTGGCTCTGGCATCCTCGGGGTCTGACGGCCTGGGGTACCAGAACGCGCAGCGCGTGTTGACTGCCCTGGGCGCGGACCCGTACCCGTTGGTCCGCCGCAAGGCGGGCTTGTGGAAAGAGGCTCTGAAGATCTTCGAGCATCCAGAGGACGCGGAGATCCTGACTCCTGCGGCCATCGGGCTGGCTGTCCGGCTGTGCTTGCGAGCGGGTGAGCGCACAGCCACACGCAGGCAGGCCGTCTTCCGCCTCCTGGACCGTGCTCTGGAGACCATGGTGCATGCGGATCTGCTGTATCTGCGGGCGACGCTCAGGCTCGAGGCCGGGGACCCCGAAGGTGGTGAAGCAGATCTGCTGGGAGCCATCGACTGCGATCCTGGGCACCGGGCAGCATCGCAGTTGATCCTGCAGCTGCGGCTTGTGGGCGACCGAGATCTCGAGCCGCCTACAGACACATGGCAACGCGACCCGGCGGCGGTTGCGGGTCTCGTCAGGCGCGCAACCTTCATGCGCCGCTCGGGCATGGTCGTGTTGCCTGGGCCCAATGGTACCGTGCGGGCTTCGGTGTATCTCGCCGGGGGGCGGGCGAGCAAAGAGGTTCCCGGCTTCGACGTTTCCACAGTGGGGGCGACGATGACGCGCGAGGGCCTGCAGAGCTCGGGGCCGACGCGGTTGTTGTCGAAGTTTGCCGCCAGTGAGTGGTATTCCGTCGAGGTCTCGGGACCGGACCGGGGAGCTCTGGTCCTCGACACCGATCGGCACACACGCTGGGGTCTCGTCTGCGGTTTCCACGCCGGAGCGACATACTGCAAGATCGATGCTGGCGAGCAGATCTACCACAAGCTCTGGAGTGAACCTGTTCGGGTCCAGAATGCGGTGATCCGCCGGGATGGCTTGCGTCTGCTCTATGACGGCCGGCTCGGCCTCGAGCACCCCGTCTCCGCGAGGACGTTCCAGACGCAGGGCCTCTTCAAGATGATCTATGGCTATGGTGGTTTTGAAGTGCAGGAGGTCCTCCAGCACTGGAAGGGTGTCTTCCGCCTTCTGGACATCGAGACGAGGCCGCCGCTGCCACCGGCTTCCCCGGTCGCCGAGCTCTCGCCTTCGGCTCCTCTTCGGGGCTACAATCTGCCATCTCCGCATGGCCAGGAGTGGGCAAGCCTGCGGGATGGGGTGGACCTGCCGCTCGCTGGACGTTGGATCGCGGATTCCGAGACTGCCCCGATGTTGCTCGTCGAGGATCTGCGGGGTGATCTTGTGGTCCAAGCGCATGTCGAGTTCGGCTCCCACAGCCTCGATCTCGACCTCGGCGCGGGAGTTGCTTTCCGCAGTGCCCGCGGGCTTCCCCAGGCCGTTCGATTGTTCCTCTCCGGCCCCACTGAATCGAGTCCCTATCCTGCTTCGGTCCAGTTGGCAACCCAGATGGGGACGGAATGGGAGTTTCCGGTCGTGCAACTGCCTTGGCAGGATCCGACCGGCGTCGAGCTGCAGCTGCGGCGCCAGGGCGACTACATCCTGGCTTTCTGCGCGGGCAGGGGAAGACCTCTGGAGCCGCTGGGCGACCCGGTCTACTTCCCTCTGGACGAGCCGGTCGAGGCGGGCATTTTTGCCAGGACGAACGGTGTCGGCGAAGGCACCGTCCACTTCGAAGAGATCTCCATCCTCACCGAGCTGGACTGACAGCCGCCTCGAGCTCTTCCTCCGGCAGTTTGTGGCTCGTTCCAAAAAAAATCTCGCAGACCGAGCCTGTGTATCTGAACAAGCGTATTTGTTCAAAATCGTGAGGGGTCTGGCCTCTCGGCTGGCGGCTGGGCATGTCTCTGTCAAATCGACAGGGATGGTCGCTTGCAATCTTGAACAACAGTAGTTTGTTCGAATATTGATTGCAGAAAAACCAGGATTGGAGATATCCAGGCCGTGGTTAGCATTGACAAAGGGAGATAAGGGCAATGAAGTGAGCTCGATTCGGGCAGCTTCACTCAGTAAGTGGGAGTTCGACAGTGAGCAAGAACAGCGGGAGTACCGTCGTCACCAACCCAGAGAGCAGTGGCAGCAGTGTAAGCAGTGGAGGAGGAGGTAAGAACCCGGGCAGCTCGTCCCCGGACTTTGCGGATCTGTCCGGAACGACGGATCCACGATCGTTCATGATGCATGTCGACACAGTCGCCCAGAATATGGCCCAGGACTGGTCCAATGTCACGAAGCAGGCCATCGACGCCTGGCGTCCTCGCCAGATTACTCTCAACCCGCTGCACTTCTGGTTGAGCTTTGGGATGGGCTTGTTCCAGCACTTCACGGGAACCGTCGTCGCTCTGCGTCTGACAGGCCTCCTTTTGCGGCCCATCTCGATGTGGGCGAACCAACAGCTCGACAGGTCGACGAACGGCAACGCCAACGCCGCACGGTCGACGATCAGGCGTGCCTTCCAGTCGCAGTACCAGAGCGTCTTCAGGACGAGCAACTGGCAGAGCGAGATCGAGAGCGTCTCAGCGGAGCTCTATCCCGCGCTGGCCAGTGCGCAACCGTCCACGTACACGAGGATCATCCGCGACGCGATCCGCCAGCACGGCTTCATCGAAGACCGTGAGAGCAACCTCCGCCGCGACATCCACCACGCCATGAGCCGCGCATGGGCGGATGCACCACGCGCAACAGACACGGCGATTCGGGAACAGATCCACCAGGCGGTCCGCGATCAACGTGAGGACACGGCCCTCTATCGGGCCGGGCGGATGCAGCGGCGGCGCTATGAACGGCGAAGGGACCGTCGACGTGAGGGTATCCGGAGGCTCGAGAGACGTCTCGAGCGCCGCTTCACGAATCGAGAGGTCCGGATGTTGCGCGACGCCGGGTTCCAATAGCAAGTTCTATCCGTGCTGCAGAGCCCGGAGCCGGGTGCGAAGAGGGATGTCAGCGGCCAGAGTGTTTCCTTCGGCCGTTTCCGAACCGATCCCTACTGCTGCGAGCGGCAAGAGGCGCTCAACTCTGATCTACTCAGAGGCGCGCTCGAAGTCAAAGACTGCGTGCTCGACCTCATTGCCCTCCGCATCGACCGCCACCCACTCGTGGCGCAGAGCGTCGTCCCCGACGAAGGTGATCGTCAAGTCATGCATATGGCCGACGCCTTCGACGCCCGTGCCGCCCGCGAACTCGAAGACGAGGTCGTCCTCCTCGGCAGCGTCGATCTGGCGCATACGCGGTTGGTTTCCCATCGCGCAATAGTGTGTGAGCAGAATCTTGTCGCCGTCGAGGTGGTAGATGGTGACCATCTCGTGCGGCTCGCCTGGAAACAGCGTCTCGACCACCGCGGAGCCAGCGGCCGTAACGTGGTAGGAGACCTTGCCTTCCTCCTCGCCCTGGAGCGACCAGTTTCCTTCGAGGCGCTTCAGGCGCTCAAAATCGGGGTGCTCGTCAGGGACTTCCTGTCCCGAGAGGATTGCGCCCCAAGCCAGGATGAACAGACAGATCGATGCCAGCTTGCACTTCATTGGAGATCCTCACGTGGGTGACCACCATTGGAATACGAGGAACGGCTGCCAGGCGCAACCCGTCCATCGGTTTGTCCGACAGCTCTGGCTCGATCGAGGTCTCGCCGCGCGATTGCGGCAGGGCGCACACCCCTGGTAGACTGTCGCGCATAATGATGGAGGCCAGCTGATGCGTTTCATGACCGGGCTGCTTCTCTGCGCCAGCCTAGCCTGGGCCCAGACGTCCGTTGAAGCCGCCGCCGAGGCCCGAGCTGCCGGAGACATGGAGAAGGCCCGTGCGCTGGAGCTGGAAGCCGAGGCTGCCCTGCAGAAGCAGGTCGAGGCCAACCCAGAGGCGCTCGAGCACAGGGTTGCCTTGCAGGATGTGCAGCTGTTCTTGCTCAGCCTCGACGAAGACAGCCAGTTGGCCGAGCTGCTGGCAGGTTGGAAGGCCCGCCTGTACCGCCGGGCCCGCGGAGCAGCGCTCGGCGCTCTGTTCAAGGCATGGGCCTCGGCTGCCGAGCGGCTCGCCGATCCCGAAGAGCCGGCACCGGAGTCGGTGCGTTCTGTGGCGGAGAGTGGCTACCGCCTGATCCAGAGTTTGCGAGGAGGCGAACCTGGCGAGCCCGATTGGGCCGCGGTCGCAGGCACCTTGCGCGCTTGGCAGACGGCGCCCCCGGCGGCCCTGTCGACGGTGGTTTCGCTGGCCTACCTGCTCGCTGGCCAGCGCGGCGTCGCCTTGTACGAGCTGGAGGTCGCGGACGGCTCGGCGCTCGAACCCGGCTGGAGCGCGTACGGCTACCGCGGTCTGCGCGCATTCCTACTCGCCTCGCACGGTCTGCACTGCCTGGCAGCCGAAGAGCTGCTGCAGCTGCTCGCTTCGCTCCCCGAGGAGGTGCGCGAAGAAGACCGTCCGTTGCGGGCGGGCATCTATGCCTACCTCGCGCTGGTCCATCTGCGCCACGGCCACTGGAGCGCGGCGGACGTCTCGATCGCCCGGCACATCGAGCTGTGGCCCGAGAGCCCAGTCGTCAGTTTCCTCACGGGTGAGCGGGCCCTGGGCGACGGTGACCACGAGCAGGCCGCCGTCAGTCTGGAGAGCTTCGCCGCAGGCACCCGCGGCGAGCGCCTCGCCGAGCTGGCCGCCGAGCGGGCGCGCAAGGTGCGCGATGGCGAGGAGGTCTCTTTCCTGGACGACCCCGAGTTCCTGCGCGAGCTCGCCTGGGAGGGGTACCTGGGACTCGACGAGGACAGCGCGCTCCGCAACCGGCTGCAGCGTTGGCTGGAGACGGCCCGCGAGCTGCGCGAGCGGTTGGGGCTCGACTGAGCCCGCTCTGTCGTCAGCTGCTGCGGGCAGGCACCTGAGCACAAGCCCTCACAACAGCAGCGCCACCGCCCACTCGAAGAGTAAGGCCGCCAGCGCGATGGGAAGGACCAGGCCCAACGCCGAGCCCAGCAGGTAGTCGCGGAAGCGCAGGCTGGATAGCGCGAGGGCATAGTTCAAGGCGGGCGTGAGCCAGAACACCATCCGCAGCAGCGCGACCGTCAACACCGGCCGGTTGTCGAGCTTGGCGAGGATGCGTTGGAAGATGCGGTGCTTCAACGCCGCCAGCGGTTTACCGCCGACCAGGCGCACCACCCAGAAACTGACCGAGACGGAGACCAGGGCTGCCAGATAGGAAAGTGCACCACCCTGCAGGCGGCCGTACGCCAAGATGGCCGCCGCGACAAACACCATACCGGGAATGTGGATCAGCTCACCGAGGCAGAAGACCGCGACAAAAACGCCGATCCCCAGCAGCCCAGCCCCCTCCATCCATGCGCGCAGGCTCTCGACACTGATCTGCTCCGAGAGACCGGTCGCCCGTGCCACGACGACGATGCCCACGAGCACGACGGCGAGGGCGACCAGGCGCAGAATCTGAATGCGCCGGGGCTTCCGCGGCGGCTCGGCCCCGGCATCGGGAGGAGGTGTTTCTGGAGTCAAGCGGCTGTCCTCGGGTACCCGGGAAGCATGCCTGGAAACGTCCCGCCTCTCAAGGTCCCTGTCGAGTTTCTACGCCAGCTCCCTCAGGCACCGACGCAGGCATGTCCATGAGCGAGGGGAATTCGAGCGGGCACGACAATTGCTCCGATCTCGGCGGGTGCTCGCTGGAGGGTCGTCGTGGAAGTCGCCGGGATCGTGTTGGCCGTGCTGTTCTGCCTGTTTCTCGCGGTCTATCTGTGGCTGCACCTCCGCGCCCGCCGCGAGCAGGCCCTCGGTGCCTGGCAGGCATTGGCCCAAGAGTTGGGTTTGCGCTACACGCCAGGAAACTTGTGGAGGCAAGTAAAGGCGGAGGGGGAGGTGCGCGGCTACTCGGTCAGTATTGCAGACGAAGCGCACCTGGAAAATCAGCAGCATAGTGTCAGCACCAGAATCCGCACCGGCTTCCAAAGGCCACTCGCGCTGGGCTTGAAGCTCGCTCGTGCGGGCGCGCTGTCCGGCCTCGGCAAGCTCTTGGGTTCCCAGGACATCCAACTCGGCAACCACGTCTTTGATCGCGCCTTCATCGTTCAGGGGCAGGATCCGGATCAGATCTTCAAGCTCTTCAGCCCCAGGTTGCAGCAGGCCTGCCTGCGTTATGACCGCGATGTCGGTCCGCTGATGCTCGACGACAAGGGCTTGAGCTTTGAAGCGCAGGGTCTGGTTTCCGACAAGCAGCGCCTTCGCAAGATCATCGACGCGCAGATCGCGCTGGTCAGCGACATAGAGTGGTGCCGGCAGCAGCTGTGACGGCATGCACGGTCTGTTCCGAGGCCGCATAGACGATGAGCCGCCAAGTTCAGATTGGCCGCCTCCTGCGGTGTGCCCCTGTTAGCAGTGTACGAGACGAGAGATGGTTTCAGCCCCAACCGTTGTCAAGCGCCTACACCGCCCCCCACACCACGACCAGGATCTTGGTCGAGACGATCATGCCGATCAGGGCGACCGGATACACGGTCGCGTAGGCCGACGATGGATACGGCCGGTCGGTCATGCCCGTGACCGTGGCCAGGCCTGGCGTGCTGGTCATGCCGCCGGCCAGCACGCCGAAGATGCGGAGATACGGGATCCCCAGCAGCTTCCTGCACAGCAGGGCGCCCACGATCAGCGGAGTGAAGGTCACCAGCAACCCGGAGAAGACGAGCGCGAGTCCCTGTTCGCTGAGCGTCTTCAGCAGTGTGTGGCCGGCAGACGTGCCGACCGCCGCCAGAAACAGCACGAGCCCCAGCTCACGGATGAAGTTGTTGGCGGTCTCGGGAATCTGCCAGATGAAGGGCCCCGTCTTGTAGAGCGCGCTAAGTACGAGGCCGGAGATCAGCACCCCGCCGGTGGTCCCCGCTGTGAAGTCGCCGATCCAGGGCAGGCTCAGCGGGATGCTTCCGAGCAGATAGCCGGCGAACAAGCCGCTGAAGATGACCAGCAGGTTGACCGAAAACGTCCGGCTCACGTCGTTGCCGACCAGCCCGGCCACATTCTCGATGGCCTTCTGCTCGCCGACCAGCCGCAGCTGGTCGCCACGATGCAGCTGGGTGTTGCCGCTCACGGGCATCTCCAGCCCGTTGCGGATGAGCCTCGAGACCTGCACCCCGAACACGGCCGCGAAGTTCATGGCAGCCAGCGTCTGGCCCGCGACCTCGGGCTTGGAGACCACCACTGTCCGGCTCGTCAGGCCTTGTTCGAAGTCGATGTCGGATTCGATCCGCCGTCCCAGGTAGAGCTCAGCCTTGCTCAGGTCCTGCTCGCGGCCTACCACGCGCAGATGGTCTCCGGCTTGCAACACCGTCTTTCCTGTCACGACCTCGGGCTGGCGCATACCGGCGCGCAACAGCCTGGTCAGGTTGACCGGTGCCATGTCCCGCAGGAAGATGTCCTTGACCTGCTTGCCGGCAAGGTTTGGGTTCGTCAGCTCGACATGACAGAACGCCAACGGGGGTGAGCCTTCACTGCGTTCGCGGTCGAGCGCCGTCTCTTCGCGGGGCAGCTCTGCGCGTGCGATGCGCGCGAGCACCTTGAGGAAGAGAATCACGCCGAGCACGCCGAAGGTGTAGGTCAGGCCATAGGCCGCGGCCGTCGCCGCTCCGCCGCCGAGCTCTACGGCGACGGCGAGCCCCGGAGTACTCGTCATCGCCCCTGCCAACAGGCCGGAGGCGGTGGCCCGATCGAAACCGAATGCGAGTGATAACAGGATCGTGGTCAGGACCGCGACCAGGATCATGCTCACGGCGCCCACGGACAGCCGCAGTCCGTGGGTCCTGAACGAAGACAGGAAGCCGGGTCCCGCCTGCAGTCCAATCGAATAGATGAACAACACCAGCCCGAAGTCCTGCAGCACAACAGGCACCACGTAGCCCAGGTGGCCGAAGGCCAGGGCGACAAAGATGATCGCAGACGTGCCAAGGGCGAAGCTGCGGATCTTGATCCGACCCAGGGCCTCGCCGGCAAGGACGATGCTGAGCAACAGAAATACGGGCTTGTCGAGCAGCGTCATCGGGCGCCTCGTGTTTGGATCAACTCCCCGGGAGACCTTGAGGGAAACCGAAAAGCGCGCTCACGTGCAGCGGGAGTGCGCATTCTGATTCCTGCGCCTCACGCTCATTCCACCACAGTACTCCCTCGGGGAAGTCCTTCTCAAGGAGCAGGTAGAAGTCCGAGCCGAGCGTTTGCATCAGGGACGGCGGCCAGACAAACGCTAGCAAAGCGAGCGGGGCCATCTGGGCATGTTGGGGGGTCGCTAGCTGGATGTCCGCCGTCCAGCAGCGTGAAGGCTGCGGTGGAGGGCAATCTGTCTGTACCTGCTTGGGGCAAGGCTCCGAAACCATCCCGGATCGGGACACCGCAATCCCCAGATGTTCCGCGATGGGTGTTGGCATCACATTTGCCTATCCGAGCCTACATGTTTGGAATCAGGACTCGGACAAGGAGAGAACATCTGATGTCGATCACAATGCTGCGCTCAACCGCGCGCTGGGGAATGGGCTGGCTGGCGGTCCTATGCCTGGTCGTGCCGCTCGCCGCTCAGGATCAGCCGGAACAAGAGGCGGAAGCCATCAGCAAAGAGCTTGATGCGATCCTCGAGACGCTCGACGAGGTCGTCCAGCAAGCCGAGCAGGCCCAGACCGAGGCAGGCGAGGCTGAAGCGGAAGCCGCGCCTGTGGCAGTGGAAGTCGACGCCATGGTCGAAGAGGCGGTCCAGGCAGAGGCGGAGGTCGTGGCCGCAGAAGGCGAAGCCGCAGAGGCCGGTCTCGATCTGGACGCCGTGGCAACCGAGGAACAGACTCCCGAAGAGAATGAGCAGGAAGCGGACGCCGCTGAGCAAGAAGAACAGGAAGAGAAGAAAGAGAAACTGGACAAGCTCGAGAAAGAGATGCGCAAGCATCTGCGACGCGTCGCTCAGTTCGACCGTCTCGCCGAGGTCCTCGGTGAGAACGAGGAAGCCCGGGGCCAGTTGACGATGTTGCGCGCCAAGGAACAAGCCCGCCACGAGCGTGTGTTGGAGCGCCTGCAACGCAAAGACAAGCCCAAGGGAAACAGCCGCGCCGCCAGGGAAGCTGCCCGGGCCGTGTCGAACGCAGAGGAGGCCCGAGGCCGAGTGAATGAGGCCCACGCCAGGGCACAACAGGCCCAGGGTAAGGCTGCCGAAGCGCTCGCCCGAGCCGCCGAAGCCAAGACCCGTGCGGAGGAAGCCAGGGCACTGGCCGCCGCCGGCAAGACGGACGAGGCTCGCCAGAAGTTGAAAGAAGCCAGGGAAGCCGCCAGAAGCGCGAAGTCGGCGTCGGACAAGGCGAAGAAGTACTCCAAGCAGGCCAAAGAGGCCGCCCGCGAGGCCATGAAAAGGGCCAAGGCTGCCAAAGAAAAGGTCCGCAAGGTCCGCGAGAAGTCCCAAAAAGCCAAGGACAAGGTTCACAGCCGGGGAGCCAACGGCGAGAACGGACCCGGCAACCGGGATGGACGTGGCCGGGATAAGGACAAGGAACGGGGCCGGGACGAGTAGACCCGCCGGAACACAACACTGAAACGACCATGGAGCGATATCATGAGATCTGTCAAGAACGGCGGCCTACGGCTCCTTGCGAGCCTTCTTCTGGCGTGCCTGTGCCTGGGCGGCATCGGCTGCGGAGATGATGCTGGCGGGGACTCGGGTGGTGCGGGGACTCCGGGCGAGAGCTCGACTCCGGCTGCCTTGGAGCTACCTGACGAGAAGGTGGAAGAGATCAAGACCGTGGCTACAGAAGAGGCTGCGAGCGACATCAGCGAAGAGAACGCTGACGACGCGTTGAAAGACCTGATGGAATCGATCGAAGCAGACGAGGCGGCAGGGGAGTGATCTCCGCGTCCGCCTGGCGGTGCATTCCGAGCCAGGCCGACTGAACATGCTGCCCTCCGATGCGGGCCATCAAAAAACTGCCGCGGAACCCGGTTCCACGGCAGCTTCTCATCGAAGCAGGGCTCTCAGCCCTTCTTTTCCATCACCAGCCCGGTCATGGCCGGCACAACCTCGAACAGGTCGCCGACGATACCGTAGTGCGCGACCTTGAAGATCGGCGCCTCGGGATCCTTGTTGACCGCGACGATGCACTTGCTGCTGCTCATGCCCGCCAGGTGCTGGATGGCGCCGGAGATCCCGCACGCGATATACAGCTTGGGGCTGACGGTCTTGCCGGTCTGGCCGACCTGGTCGGAGTGCGGACGCCAACCGGCGTCGACCACGGCCCGGCTAGCACCGACCACGGCGCCGATCTGGTCGGCCAGCTCTTCGAGCAGCTTGAAGTTCTCGGGGCCCTTCATTCCGCGGCCGCCCGAGACGATCACCTCCGCTTCGGTCAGGTCGACCTTGCTGCTGCCAGAGGCCTCGACCTTGACCACCTCGCACTGCGCGGCGGGGATCTCGGTCTCGAACGCGCTCACGGCTGCGCTACGCGCGCTGTTGGTGTTCACGCTCACCGAGTTGGGGCGCATGCTGAAGATCTTGGGAGTTCCGCTGAGGGTGACCTCGGCGAAAGCCTTGCCCGCAAAGATCGGCCGGGTAAAGACCAGCTCGCTGCCTTCGACCGCGACCTCTGTGCAGTCGGCGGCCAGGCCCACGTCGAGCCGGGCGGCCAGCATCGGCGAGAGCTCGCGCCCGGTGGCGCTGGAGTTGAAGATCACGGCCGCGGCGTCCACCGACTGCACCGCGGCGGCCAGCGGCTCGAGATAGGTCTCGCTGCTGAAGCTGGCCAGGGCTTCGTTATCGACCACCAGCACCTTGTCGGCGCCATGCTGGCCGAGTGCTTCGACGTTGCTCACGCCCGAGCCCAGCACCACGGCAACGACTTCGCCGCCACCGAGGGCGTCGACGAGCCGGCGGGCTTCGCAGGTGGTTTCGTAGGCTCCCTTGCGGAGCTTGCCATCTTTCTGTTCTGCAAATGCGACAATGTTCGGCATCGGGGCCATCTCCTACAGGGCGAGAAGTTTTTCGTCTTCAGACAGAATCCGCATGAGCTCGGGCACCGCATCGGGACCTTCGCCGACAATCCTGCCCGCTGCCGGAGGCGCCGGAGGCTTCCAGGTGCGGGTGGCGGCCTGACTGGCAGGCGCGTCGGGAGTGCTCTTGGCGATCTTCTTCTTCTTCGCCTTCATGATGTCTTTGAGCTTCGGGTAGCGGGGCTCATACGAGGCTTTGGTGGTCGTCAGCAGGACCGGGCTCGGCACCTGTATGTGCACCACATTGCCGTCGAGCTCTTTGTGCGCGACCAGCTTGCCGTCCTGGTTCTCGACTCCGGCCACTTCGGTGACCACGGGCATGCCGAGGAAGACGCCGAGCATCGGGCCGACCGAGAACGACTGATCGTCAGCCGCGGCACGCCCACACAGGACCATGTCCGGCTTCTCGTCGCCGATGGCTGAGGCCAGCGACTTGGCCACCGAGTACGCATCGCGGCGCATGTCATCGTCGACCAGGTGGATGGCACGCGTCGCGCCCCGGGCCAGCTCGCCGCGGATACGGTCCGTCGCCTTTTCCGGGCCCATGCAGGCGATGATCACCTCACTATCCTTGTCCTTCTCCGTAAGGCGCAGCGCCATTTCCACGGCGTACTCGTCGTACGGGCTCGTGATCCACTGGATCCCAGCTTCTTCAAGCGTTCCGTCATCCTTGAGACGGACCTTCGTGTCCGTCGCGGGGATGCGCTTGATACACACGACAATCTTCATGCTGTACGAACTCCTCAAACAGGTGGAAAACGAGTGTCCGGGTCGCCCTCCCCCGCGGGAGGGCCGTGGTTCCTACTTGAAGGCGGGAATGCCGGTGACGTGGTGCCCCAGAATCAGTGTGTGGATATCGTGGGTGCCCTCGTACGTGATGACCGACTCGAGGTTGCACATGTGGCGGCCAATCGGGTACTCGTCCGTCACTCCCGAGGCGCCGAGCATATCGCGGGCGGTGCGCGCGATCTCCAGCGCCCAGTAGACGTTGTTTCGTTTCGCCAGCGATACCATCTGCGGCGTGATGCGGCCCTGATCCTTCAGGGTGCCCAAGCGATGGCAGACCAGCTGCATCTTGGTGATCTCGGTGAACATCTGGGCGAGCTTGGCCTGCACCAGCTGGAAGCCGGCCAGCGGCTTGCCGAACTGGGTGCGATGCAACACGTACTCAAGAGCCGTATTGTAGCAGTCCATCGCCGCACCCACGGCGCCCCAGGCGATGCCGTAGCGTGCCTGGGTCAGGCAGGACAGGGGGCCTTTGAGCCCGCTGACCTCGGGAAGCTTGTTCTCTT
Organism: Planctomycetota bacterium; assembly: GCA_029260765.1. Classification (GTDB taxonomy): domain Bacteria; phylum Planctomycetota; class J058; order JAJDCP01; family JAJDCP01; genus JAJDCP01. Next base: position 160,974 of record JAJDCP010000056.1, on the reverse strand, counting down.
TGGGGATCTTGACGTCTTCGAGGATCAAGTCGGAGGTCACCGAGGCGCGCAACGAGAACTTGCCTTCGATGATCGGTGCGCTGAAGCCTTCGCGCCCTTTCTCGACCAGGAAGCCGTGCACGCGCCCGTCGAGCTTGGCCCAGACAACCGCGATATCTGCGACGGTGCCGTTGGTGATCCAGCGCTTGGTGCCGTTGAGCAGGTAGTGGTCACCCTTGTCTTCGGCACGCGTGATCATGCCGCTGGGGTCCGAGCCGTGATCGGGCTCGGTCAGCCCGAAGCAGCCGACGGCCTCGCCGCTGGCCAGTTTCGGCAGCCAGGTGTCTTTCTGCTCTTCGGAGCCGAAGGCCAGGATCGGGTACATGACCAGCGAGCCCTGCACCGATACGAAGCTGCGCACGCCGCTGTCGCCACGTTCGAGCTCTTGCATGATCAGGCCATACGCGACGTTGCTCATGCCGGCGCAACCGTAGCCTTCGATGTTGGCGCCCAACATCCCCAGCTCGCCGATCTCGGGAATCAGCTCTGTCGGGAAAGTTCCGTCCTTGAAATGACGATTGATGTCTGGCATCACTTTTTCGTCGACAAAGCGCCGCACGGTCTCGCGCAACAGCAGCTCTTCTTCGCTGAAAAGCTCGTCAACGCAGTAGAAGTCGGGACTCTTGAAGGCCATGTCTGTGTTCCTCTTGCTTTGGGGGTCCGCCACGCCAGGCGGGACAGCACTGTCACGGATGACAGCCGTCATTGCAAGATCTATGGGCCCTTGGCGGGCAGCAAACGGCAGATTCTAACGCACTGTGCCATAGCGTGCAAGCTTTGCACTCTGGTGCGGGAGCTTCCAAACATTGGGGAGCGGCGCAATGTGCTGTTCTGCGGCGCGGCATATTTTGAGGAGGGCTATTCGCTCGGCTGAGCGATGCGCAGGGTCTGGTCGCCCTCACTCTTGACCATCGAGCTGCCCACACGTGCGACTACAACGGTGGCGTTGTCCGGCGCGCCTTCGGCCAGGGCCATGTCGATCAGGTGCTTGGTGGCGGCCTCGGCGGTCGCCGACTGCACGACGGCCTTGCCGAGCTTCTCGTCGGTGATGCAGCCGTGCACGCCGTCAGAGCAGAACATCAGCACGTCGCCCGCTTTGAGCGGAATCTTCTTCACGTCCACGAACAATTCGTCTTTGCCGCCGAGCACGTTCGTCAACATATGCCGGCCGGGGTGGTCGTCGACATTGGTGATGGCATCGGCGTCGCGCAGCGCCTCGGCCCAGGTGTGGTCTTTGGTCAGCCGGTGGATCTTGCGTTGGCGCACCATGTAGGCCCGCGAATCGCCTACATGCGCGATCCACAGTGCTCCGTCGACGATGTAGCCAAGCGTAAGGGTGCAGCCCATGCCGAGCTTTTCCGGCGAGCGGCGTTGGATGGTCTTCAGAATCGAAGCGGCGCGCTCCACCGATTCTTGCAGCAGCTCGCTGGTCTTCTCGTCGGGGGGACGCTTCTTGTCCAGCTGCCCGTCAAACACCTCTTCGACGCACTGCACCACCACCTCGACGGCCGTGGCACTGGCGACTTCCCCCGCCGCCCGTCCTCCCATACCGTCGCTGACAACCAGAAGATAGCCCGAACGGGCGTTGAAGTGCGCCAGTGCATCGGCAGGCAGGCTCGAGTCGATGCAGTGCACGCCGCGCAGCAAGCGGGCGATGAGGAACTGGTCTTCGTTGTTGGTGCGCACCAGGCCTGCGACTGTGCGCCCCGCGACATCGAGGGTCAATTCCACGAAGGACTTCGGATTACTCATAGGCGTGCCGCCTTGGCAGTGCTACCAGCCGGGAGCCGGCTCTATGGTCGCGGACATCGAACCCTTGCATCGCGGGAGCCTCTCGTCGGGGCCGAAAGCGTGGATCTGGTCACGTTTGAACTCGGCCCGTTCCAACGTCGTGGTCAGAACGATGACCCTGCCGGTACTGTCGACCTCTTGGGCCATCTTGAAACCTCTCGTTGGAGGATACCCGAACAGCTTCTGCAACATGTGGATGACGTATTCATAGGTGTGGTCGTCGTCGTTGAGAAGAATGAGGTTGTAGGGCGGAATCAGGGAGACTTTCTCGTCGACCTGTACAGCGGTATCCGGGTTCACGTTCCATCCTCGCCGCCTCGGGAGTACGCCACGTCCCTGTCTGACAAGGCCATCGGCCGACGTGAGCCGGCTGATTGTGGATGACTGGTCGGCGTACATCTAGAGCATAGCGTACCGCCCCGGTGGCTGCCAAGTCGGGACCCGCCCTCGGGGCCTCCCGTGCGCGGCGCGGGCGGAGAGGGGTCCTCCTGACTTTGCTGCGGGGCGCGGGAAGGTGTATCCTGAACATGTCAGGGGTGATCCACATGGAGGCCGCCTGGCCGCAAGGATTCGACTGAACCCGGGGAGATGACATGGACCTGAAGCGCGTAGGTTGGCTGGTTTTGTTGGCGGCGTGGCTGACTGCCGTGTCGTGGGCGGACACCATCGTCTTGAAAAGCAATCGTGAGATCAACGGTGTGATTCTCGAGGCGGACGCCGACAGCACTTATGTCGAGTTGTTTATCCCCAAAGTGGGCAAGATGAAGATCCTGAAGCGGGACATCGCCGAGATCATCTGGAACGACGATGACGGATCGACGTATGTGGAGGAGTTCGGTGCCACGCCCCCGCGCGTCGGCGCCAGCAATCCAGGCAGCAATCCAGAGCCCGATCCGGACGCTACCGACCCCGACACGCCTGCGGATGGGGATGTCGAAGAGACCATCCTTGGGGAGATCGAGGTCGCCGACCCGCCGGGTCCGAACTCTTCGCAGCAGGACGAGATCGACCTCTGGCTGCGGCGTCTGGGAGACATGCGCCGCCGTGGGGGCGCGGGCACGCGCAGGATCATGGCGGTCAAAGAGCTCGCACGGCTCGCACCGGTAAGTTTGAAGGCCGTCGAGGGGGAGATGAGCAGCGCGAACCTGTACGCACGCCGCAACGCCTTCCTGATCTTTGAGGATGTAGGCCGGCAGAAGGACATGAAGAAATATCTGTGGAAGATGATTCCCAAGTTTGCCCGGGGGGTCGGGGACGACGACTATCAGGTGCGGGCCAACGCCAACCGGGCGCTCGAGGCTTTGACGGGCAAGAACCAGAGCTACCCCGGCGCGCGCGAGAATTCGCCTCCGTCCGAAGCCGAGCTCAAGACCCAGGCGGCCTGGCAGAAATTCTGGCAGGACGTCGAGCCCGAGATCGAGGCGGCCGTCGCCAAGGCACAAGAAGAGCAGGAGTAGGGTCGGGGGGCAGCGGTTCAACGACCCCGGAACTCGGCGGTGCGTTTCTCGACGAATGCGGCGATGCCTTCCTTGGCGTCGCCGCTTTCGAAGAGGCGCTGCTGCAGCTCGCGCTCGAGCGCCAGGCCGCCCTCAAAGCTCATGTCCCAGCCCGATTGGCAGGCCCGCTTGATGTGTCCGACAGCTAGAGAAGCTTTGGCTGGAGGCACGAAGGCGCGCGCCAGCTCGAGAACCCGGGCCATGAAGTCCGGACCGGGGACCAGTTTCTGCACCAACCCCAGCTTCTGGCCTTCATCGAAGGAAAACAGCCGGCCGGAGATCATCAACTCGATGGCCTGGGCCTTGCCGAGCGCGCGCACCAGCCGTTGCGTCCCGCCCGTACCCGGCAGGACTCCCAGATTGACCTCGGGCAGGCCCATCATGCCGCTGTCACTGCGCGCCCAGCGCAGATCGCATGCCAGGGCCACCTCGAGGCCGCCCCCCACGGCGTGGCCGTTGAGAGCTGCGATGGTCAGCTTGGAGGTCTGTTCGAGTCGGTTGAGGGTCTCGTTGGCATGCAGGCAGAACCAATATTTGTAGCGAGGCTGCATCTCTTTGAGAGCATTGAGGTTGGCACCCGCCGAGAAGAACTTGGTCCCGCTGCCCGTCAAGAGGATGACGTGCACGTCATCATCGAAGCGCGCGGACAGGATGGCGTCGTCGAGCTCGCGCATCATCGCGTAGCTGTAGGCGTTCGCGGGTGGGTCATTCAGGCTGAGGATGGCGATGCCAGCGTCGACCCGGTAGTCGACGAGCTTGGGATTGTCCAACAGCGCTCCTGCCGAGCCGGGCTCGGGGTTTGGGGGAATCTCCGGATCGTGCTCAGAGGCCGAACCACACGCTCTTGAGCTGCGTATAGTGCTCGACAGCGTGCCCGGAGAGCTCGCGCCCGAGGCCGCTGCGCTTGATGCCCCCGTAGGGGACCATCGCGTTGAAGGCGTTGTAGGTGTTGACCCACACCGTTCCGGCCTGGAGATTCCGCACCATGCGATGGGCTCGCTGGATGTCACGCGTCCAGACGCCTGCGGCCAGCCCGGACCAAGTGTCGTTGGCGATCGCGAGCGCGTCTGCCTCGTCCACAAAGGGGATCACGCAGAGGACCGGACCAAAGATCTCTTCGCGAGCGATGCTCGAGTTGTTGTCGACTCTTCCGAAGATGGTCGGATTGAGGAAGAACCCCTCGCCAGCCGGCCGATCACCGCCGATCAACAGCTCGGCTCCCTCGCTCTGTCCTTGTTCGATACACTGCACCACCCGCTCGAGGTGTTCGTTCGAGATCAGAGGACCCAGGCGGCAGTCTGGGTCGAGGGGGTTGCTCGGGACCAGTTTGCTGGTGCTCTCGACCAAGCGTTCCACGACCTGATCGTAGACCGACTCCTGTACCAACAGCCGTGATCCGGCGGTGCACACCTCGCCGCAGTTGAAGAATATGCCCTGAGCAGCCGCGCTGGTTGCGGCCTCGAGGTCGGCGTCTGCAAAGATCAGATGCGGCGACTTGCCGCCCAGCTCGAGGGTGACCTGTGCGAAATGTTCTGCCGCAACGCGTTGGATCTCATATCCCACCGAGGTCGAGCCGGTAAAGGCCACCATCTGGATGCCGGGATGCCGCACCAGGGCGGCGCCGGTGGTGTGCCCCAGCCCGGTCACCACGTTCAGGGCGCCGGCCGGGACGCCTGCTTCGAGGCATAGTTCGGCGAGCCGCAGCGCCGAGAGCGAGGTCTGCTCGGCGGGTTTGAGGACCACGGTGTTGCCTGTGGCGAGCGCGGGCGCAATTTTCCAAGCGGCCATCAAGAGCGGAAAGTTCCAGGGGATGATCGCTGCGACCACCCCGACGGGCTCGCGCAGCGTGTACGCGAGGTGCGTGCCGTCGCTGGGATAGGTCTCGCCCAGGATCGTGGTGGGCAACCCCGCGAAGTAATGGAAAGCGTCTGCGGCGGCGGGCACGTCTCCGTGGAAAACGGAGGTGTAGGGTTTGCCTGCATCGAGACAGTCGAGCCGCGCCAACTCTTCACGGTTGGAGAGAATCAGGTCGCCGATGCGCGTCAACAACCTGCCACGCGCTGAGGGCTTCATCTGCCCCCACTCTTTGCTGCGCAGGGCTTGGGTTGCGGCTTCGACCGCCGCGTCGACATCGGCGGGGCTGGCATGGGCGATGCTGGCGAGGACTTTCTCGTCGGCGGGGTTGACGCTCGAGAAGGCAGGGCCTTCGGAGGCCTCACGCCACGTATCTCCGATCAGGAGTTTGGCACCTCTGATCTCATCGGTGTCGCTGGCCATAGCAGCCCTCATGCTTGGAATGAGGCGCCCATTCTACCTGCAGCGGGCTTGCGACTTCAAGCGCTCCCCTGCGCGCTGATGGCTTCGGCAAAGCCGCGCACGCGCTCTTCGCCGACCAGGCTCATCAACGGCATCTCGACACGGCTGCCAGCATCCTCGAAATGCAGCTCTCCGTATGCGAACTGGTCATTGGCTTGCCGGATCAGCAGGTGCAGGTTGGTGATGTCTGCCAACTCGAAGACCTGATGGTTGCCGAAGCCGAACAGCACCAGGTGGTGCTCGGTCACGGCCAGGGTACCCGCATGGGGGAAGTCGAGGCGGCGCCTCTCGGTGTCGCGCAACATGCCGAACAGAAACACCATGAAGACACCGAGGCAGCAGACCAACAGGCCGGTGCCGAAGAAAGCGGGCGGCAAGATTGCGCCCTCGGGAGGCAGCTGGCTGGCAGCGAGCATCGCGGCACCCAACAGCGCCATGGGCCAGCCGCAGAGCGCGAGCGCGGCGAGCAGCCTGTGACGGCGGCGGGTCGCCGGCATGTCGACCTCGACTGGCAGCAGGGCGCGAGCCTCGCGCGGCTGCGCCTCGCTGTCCAGGTGGCTGTACAGCAGGTTGAGGTCTTCGGGCAGCTCTTCTGTGGGCATCCATCGCATCGCGCGCAAGGCTACGTCTTGTGCCGCGGTGTGTCAATGTCTGGAAGCTGGGCTACGATGTTGAGAATGGAGGGAGCCCGCGATGCCTGCAGTCCCCGAAGAATGCAGACAGCTTTGGAATCATGCGCGCCGCTCGCTGCTGGCCAACCTCGAAGACCATCCCGAGGGTCGCTTGCTGACAGCCGGACGTCGGCAGTTCCGCAGCTTGTGGACACGGGATTTCTGCTACGCCGCCCGGGGCCTGTTGGCGCTAGGAGAGGTCGATGCGGTGCGGGCGCAACTCGAAGCCCTGATGCGCCGCCGCCGTGCGAGAGACGGGCAGATCCCGCGGGGGCTGGACTCGATGCCGAGTCCGCTGCGGGTCTTGCTGGCGGTGCTCGGTTTCCCTCGGCCGTTGGGGCCTCGTCTGCGGCCGGAGTTTCGGGGGGAACACGGTACGGCTCCCATCGACTCGAACGCCTTGTTCGTGTTGTGTTGCCTGCGCTGGGCACGCCAGACCGGGGATGCTGGTTGGCTGAGGCGGCATGCCCGCACGTTGCGTGGGGTGCTCGACTACTACCAGGCTCGGCGGCGCGACGGTCTGATCTGGCAACCCGCCTTCTCCGACTGGCAGGACAGCGTGCGCCGCACCCGGCCGTGTTTCTTGACCCATTTGTTGCTGTTCTGCGCCGAGCAAGGTTTGGATCGAGCTCTCGACGGGGGCCTGGGCCGCGACGGATGGCTCCAACGGGAGCGCATCGAGGGGGTCTTTTTCGATCCGGATTGCGGCCTGTATCGTTCGCAAGCAGGCCAGCCCCACATCTCCCTGGACGGACAGCTGCTCGCCCTCGATCTGGGCTTCATCGAGCCTCAGAGCGCGCGTGGCCAGGCGCTGTATGCGAGTTTGCGCAGCCATCCGGTGTGGCGCGGGGAGGCGGGGGGGCCTGGATGCGCCACATGGCCCGACTACCCGCGCAGCGCGATCAGCTGGACGACCCGCCTGGTCGGGTTGCGTCACTACCATGACCGGCTGATCTGGTCCTGGTTGTGGGCGTTGTCGGCGAAGGTGGCCTGGCTGTGCGGCGACGCGCCCGCTTGCGACCGGCTGTTGCTGGCGCTCGCGGAGCGGGTGCTCAAAGACGACGGAGTCGCCGAAGTGTACGCGGCCGAGCCGCCGCACGAGCCTTTCCGGACGCGTTTCTACCGATCGGAGCAGCCCTTCGCCTGGGGGGCAGGGATGTGTCTGGATGCCTTAATGGCGCGCTGCGGCGCCAACCCCTGAGGGGAGAGTTTCGCCGTGCTGTTCCAGGCGATCACGTACCATCACAGAAGGCTGTGGGAGGGCGGCGGTGACGGCTCAGAAGAAACACTTCCTGCAACGCATTGCCCAGCGGGTGCGTCCGGTCAACGTTGGCAAGGCTTCGCCGTTCATGCGTGGCCTGCTGCGTAGCGTGCTCGGCGGCCTGGTGCGGCTGGCTTTCCGCCCGCGCGTCGAGGGTTGGGAGAACCTGCCGCACGACCGCCCCTACCTGTTGGTGGCCAATCATTCCGGCGGCGGCGGCGCCGAGATCTTCTGTTTCGCCCATCTCTGGCTGGCGCGCTTCGGCGCCGACCGGCCCCTGACCGGCATGGCCCATCCGCTGGCCTTTTTCCTGCCCGTGATCGGCTGGCTGCTGCGCAGCCTGGGGGCGATTCCCAGCTCCTACGATGCCGCGGCCCAGGCGTTCGCCGAGGGTGTTCCGGTGTTGATCTTCCCGGGTGGGGACCACGAGGCCTTCCGCCCGATCTGGCAAGCGGGTCGGGTCGACTTTGGCGGCCGTCGGGGCTATGCGCGGCTGGCGCGCCGCGAGCGGGTGCCGGTGGTTCCCCTGGGCATCACGGGCAGCCACTACACGCTGCCGATCTTCTGGCGCTCGCACTTGCTTCTGCCCTGGCTGAGCGGCATGCGCTTGTGGGGCATCAAGCGCTACCCGGTGACGCTCTCCCACCTGCTCGCCCTCGCAATCACCTGCTGGTTGCTGCTCCCGGTGATCGGCCTGGGATGGACGCTGGCCGTATGCTGGTTGCTGCTGGCTGTGCCCATCATCGGCATGCTGCCCGTGGTTCCCTGGAGCGTGCGGCTGCGTATCGGCGCGCCCCTCGAACCCGAGGAGCTGTTCGGCGAGGCGGCAGAAGATGCTCCCGTCGATGCCGCGGCCCAACGTGTCGAGGCCGCCGTGCAGCAGTTGCTCGACGCCTGAAGCCGTGCAGGGTGCAGCCGTAGTGTGCAGTTGCTATCCTTGACCCTAGTTGCCAAGGAGGGCAGACAGTGGGAAGACTCGGCTATACCTGGGACCTGATGCGTTCGTCGTGGGATGTGCTCAAGAACAACCCCAAGCTGGCGGTGTTTCCCGCAGTCAGTGGGTTGCTGTGCCTGATCGTCGCGGCCTCGTTCATCGTGCCGGCGGCGATGTTCGTTTCGGAATCCGGCCTGCCCGATGGAGAAGCTGCGCAGGACGCGCTGATCTTCGCCTACATGTTCGCCTTCTATTTCTGCACCTACTTCGTGATCACCTTCTTCAACACCGCGCTGGTCGGCTGCGCGGCCCTGAGCATCGAAGGCGACACGCCCTCCCTCGGCATCGGCTTCAAGATCGCGCTGGGGCGCCTGCCGCAGATCGCCGGCTGGGCCCTGCTGGCCGCCACCGTCGGCACCATCCTGAAGATCATCGAGTCACGCTTTGAGAGAATCGGGCGCCTGGTCTCGGGCCTGTTCGGGGTCGCGTTCAGCTTGGTCAGCTTCCTGGTCGTGCCCGTGCTGGTGCTCGAAAAGAAGGGCCCGATCGCAGCCCTCAAAGAGTCGGCCGTGTTGCTGAAGAAGACCTGGGGCCAGCAGCTGGCCGGCAACTTCGGTTTCGGCTTGCTGGTGTTCCTGCTCAGCCTGCCCGGCCTGGCCGTGATCGGCTTCGGGGTCTACCTGGCGAGCATGGCTGCGGGGACCCCGGTGTTCGGAGTGGTGTTGATCGGGCTCGGTGTCGTCTACCTGCTGGCCCTGGGACTGATCCAGGCGACCCTGCAGGTGATCTTCCAGACCGCCCTGTACCGCTTCGCCCGCGGCGGTGAGGCCCCCTGGGGTTTCTCGGAGGACCTGCTGCAGGGGGCGGTGCACCCGCGCTGAGCAGCGGGCTCGGTTTGGATCGGGATTGCCGGCCACTATCCGTTGCGACCGCCTCCGACAACGTCAAGCACGCACGATACGAAGACGTCTTCTGTAGCGGCGCTCTGTGAGAGGCTGTCTCAGGGAACGTCTGGAGGCGTGGGATTGATTCCTGAGGGCAACCTCCGGTTCCTGCGACTCGGGGAGGAAAACCGACTTTTCTCTTTGTAGGGGAGGGGTTTACACCTCGAAGACTCGGACGCTTCGCTCCTCCCGGGGGGAGCGAAGCGTCCGAGTCCGCGAGGAGGGCGGGGGTAAACCCCGCCCCTACGTGACAATCCAAAGCAATTGTATGGCGGAATCGCGTTCTGTGAGACAGCCTCTGCGAGCGCCGAAAGCAGTACTGGCAGAGGTCGAGTCCAGAGGTCCTGAGTTCGTAGTACGGATCGGTCATCCCGTCATTCGAGCGCCGTCGTGTAGCCAGGAAGAAGGCGGGAATCGCAGTATCTCCGACCGGATGCGCACGCAGCCAGATGCGCCCCTCAAAAAGACCAATTCGAGATCGTACCGTTCCCGGCGGCCTTGGCTACGTAATGCACCAGCCGGCGGTAGTTGTTGCTGCCCTCGAACTCCGGGGGCACAGCTCCGGCAACGCCCGCCCCGCAGTACAAGTGGGTGCAGATATAGCAGTCCGGCTCCATCCAACCACAGCGCGTCGAAGAGACCTCGATCGAGATCGCGATGCCCAGCTGGACTTCAGCCAGATTCACGTCGGCTTCATGCATCTCCTGATACAGCTTGAGCAAGAACTCCCGCGCATACTTGACGTTGTTGTCGAAGCGCCGATGGCTGGAATTGCCCGATGCCGAGAGAATCGTAAGATTCTCGACCGCATTGCCGATGCCCCCGAAGTCCTGGTTGAGGATGTGCCCCGCCTTGAACTTCGCCCCTGGGTACTTTTCGCGTGCGGCGACGATGGCCTGGGGCAGCTTGGAGTCCGCGGCGGTTCCGCTCAGGGGCCCTGGACCGAGCACCGCCTGAACACCGGTGCCGCCCCAGTCGATGTGGCACTTGCCGTAACTGGGAGCGGCCCAGTAGCCGGGAAGCTTGGACGCGACCTGGCTCCAGGGTGCACGGCGGGTTCGGCCGCTTCGTCTTCGTGGCATGGTGCTGTGCTCGCTATGGAAAGGGGGTCCGGGGAGTAGTCCTATGATAGTGGCTGCGACAGAGACCACCTAGGTCTCAAGTAGCTTGCTCAACGCCAGGGCGCGCGGTGAGCATTGGGTTGAAATCTCCTAGTTGAACTTGGAGATTTCAATGATGGCGGATGATGTGCTTGGTCCCAGGAGGGGTTGCGAGCCCGAGGACCGAAAGACCGACGGACTAACCCCGCGCCACCCGCTCCAGATTCCGCAGCGCCGCCCGGTTCGCGTGCACCTGCACCAGCCTCGTGACGGGTGCCCCCAGCCGGGTCAGCCAGAAACCCGGCCGCGACCACGAGCGCAGGGCGACCGTGATCTCTCCGGTCTCGAGGTTCTTCTCGGCACTGAAGGTCTCCTGCCCGCATTCCGGATGGCCTAGCAACGTCCGGTAGGAGAATCCCACCCGCCACACTCCGTCACGCTGCTCATCGAAGCGCTCGATCGCGCGCGACGCGAAGAACAGCTCCACGCCGGGCAGCACCCGATAGCGCAAGCCGACGATGCCGCCGACCTCGACGGTCGCTGTCCGCAGCACGCCGGTCACCAGCCGCGGCGGAAACACCCTGAAGGCCAGGATCGCCTGGGCCGCGCGCGCGAACGCCCCGTCCGGCCGCGGCTTGCCCGGCTCTTCACGGGCGACCCGCCGCGAGAAGTCATCACGCCTGTCTCCGGCCTCTGGGCCCTCGATGGCACCGGGCGAGAAGCCCCGCGCCTCCCATTTCTCGAGTGGAGCGGCAGCTCCGGCGAGCAGGAGATCCATGCTCAGCCCCGATACCTTTCCGGCGGCCGCTCGACGATCGCCGCGACCACCTCTTCGACCGAGTCGCACAGCGCCAGTAGATGGAAGTACTGCTTGCCTGCGGCCAGCTGCTTCAGCAGGGGATAGACCGGCTTGGTCTGCGTCCAGTAGGCGCTGCCCAGGAACACCATCGGGCTGATCAGGGTGAAGGTCCCGTAGTGGTTCTGGGCGGCGTCCATGAACACCTCCTGGATGGTGCCGGCGCTCCCGGGCGCGTAGATCACGCCGTCGTGGGCGATGGCGAGCAGTCCGTCTTCCCGCAGGCTGTTCGAAAAGTACTTGGCGACATGGCTGGCGAACACGTTGGTCGGCTCGTGGCCATAGAACCAGGTGGGGATGGCCAGGCTCTCGCCCCCGTGGGGCAGGCTCGCGCGTACTTCGAGGCCCCGGGCCAGGTAGCCCGGGGTGGTGTAGGACGGCAGCTCGGCCAGGCTGGCCACGGCGCCAACCAGCTCGTCTTTGCTGTGGGGCGCGCACCAGGCGCCCAGGTTGGCGGCCTCCATCGCGCCGGGGCCGCCGCCGCTGGCGATGAAATAGCCCTTACGCGTCAGGGCGCGGGCGACCCGGGCGACGGTCAGAAAGGCCGGCTCGTCCCGACCCATACTGTGGCCGCCCATGATCGCGACCACCCGGCGCAGGTTGCGTGGGTTGTTGAGCAGGTCTCCCAGAGCGTCGTCGATGCTGTGGTCGTGCAGGCGCTGCGCCAGTGCCTCCATGATCGGGAGTGTGGTGCGCGCGGCGAAGCTCTGGGCATGGCGGTAGATGCGGCTGTCGAGGGTCGCGCGGTCGAAGCTCTCGGGCACCTCGGGATCAAAGCCTGCGAGCAGCTCATCGGCAGTGTACAGGGCGTTCCGGTAGGGTTTGTAAGGCAGGCCGGGCAGCTCGGGGAAGACGCTGGCGCCGGCCCGGGTCAAGCCGACCAGGGCGTCGGCTTCCAGGTTGCAGCCCAGAAACACGCAGCCGCTGGTGTCACTGGCCAGCAACCGTGCGGTGTGGCCGCGCAGGTCCAGGCCCTGGATCACCAACCTTCCAAGGCCGCCGCCCCGGTTGAACAGCTCTTCCAGATCGGGCAGGTTCTCGATTTCTCGCGCCATGGGTTCCTCCGTGGCGCGACCTTACCGCGGCCTGGCTCGGGTTGCGGGGGTTTTTTTCAAAATGCTCTGTAAGAAGCCGGCCCGCGGGGGACAGGAAAGTGGAAGCCACCTTGCTTCTTCTTGTCACCCTTGCTGGAGATCACAATGACCCGCCGAACCCCCGCTATTCTGTTGATTCTGGCGCTGAGCTGCTTGTCGGCACTGGCCCAGGAAGCCCCGATCCGCGTGCTGTTGGTGCTTGCCCAGCAGCACCCCGACCAGCCTGACTACGGCCCGCTGCGCGGGCGCCTCGAAGCCCGTGGCGTCCAGGTGAGCGTCGCCGCTCCGGCGCTGGCTCTGTGCTACTCCCACAGCGGCGAAGCGGTCATGCCGGATCTGACCGTGGCTGAGGTCTCGGAGGCAGACTTCGATGCCATCGTGATCGTCGGCGGTTGGGGAGCTGCCTCGCTGCAGCCAGACTTCCCCGGCCAGTGGCTGCAGGCCGGCCACAGCGGCGACTCTGCCGTGCAGCTGGCGGCCACGATCTTGTCCGAGCTCACGGGCCGTTGGCAGGACATCGAAGGCGCGCCGCTCGAGGCAGGTTTCGCGGAGGAGGTCTTCCTCTGGGGTCACCTCGGACATTGGTCGACGGGCCGCGGCCAAGGCTCTCTGCAGCTGCGGCTGGAGTGACCGGGAAGCGCAACGCATAGCTTTCCTCAGCGAGCACGATCCACCCGGCCCGGCTCGTCGAGTTGCAGTCAAAATATGCCCAGAGGAATCAAGCGTTCTGCTGTGCGACTGCCAGCGCCGGCTTCTCGGCGGGTTTCAGCAGCTCGAGCCGCACGGGCACGTATTTGTGGTAGGGCGTGCCCGCGATGGGATCCCGGTCGGCCGCGTCGGTCAGCCAGTTGATCGAGGGCCCGGTCGCGCGCCGCCCGTCTGCCCCGGGATGTTCCATGCCGTAGCCGTGGGGCAGAGAGACCACGCCCCGGCGCAGGCTGTCACACACATGGACAGAGGCTTCGAGGCTGCCCCGACGCGAGCGCACCCGCACGCGCGCGTCGTCGTCGATTCCGAGTGCTGCCGCATCTTCGGGATGGATGCGCAGGGCGCCCTGTTTGTCGGTCCGGCGCCAGCGGGGATCGCGGTAGATCGTGTTGGCGTTGTAGCTGCGGCGTTCTCCGCATAGCAGCACGAACGGGAAGTCGTCGTGCAGCTGCGGGCCTTCGCCACCGCCGCCCAACGCGCGCAGTTGCGCGAGCAGCTCGGGAATCGCCAGATGCACGCGCTTGTCGGGGTGTTTGATGAAGTCCCAGGTGTCGGGGTAGTCATGCTTGCTGATCAGCAACCCCGAGGGCGAGGACAGAATCTTCGCGAACAGCTCTTCTCCCAGGGCATAGCCACTCTCGCTGAAGCCCACCCGGCGCATCGCCGGCGCGTGTCTCGAGGCGTACTGGTGGGAGGCATACCAGAGCACCGCCGCGGCCGCGGCGCCGTCTGGCAGAGCCTTGCCCAGGGTCGCATAGAGGAGCATCGGCGCCAGGGCCCGCCAGTCTTTGCGCAGCGCCAGCGTCGCCCCAAGGGCGGCCTGGAACAGCCGCATGCGCGGCAGCTTCCTGTCGAGGCGGGCGATGCGCTCCAAGAGGGGGAAGCGCTCGGGCAACGCGCCCATGGCCACCACCAGCCGGCGGTAGATCTCGGGCTCGGGCAGCGTGCCTGGCAGGGGGGGCATGATCGGCCGGCGCAGGTGGAAGTAGTTGGTGGGGAAGTCGAGGTTGAAGAAGGTCGCTTCCCATTTCTCGAACTGTGACGATGCCGGCAGTACATAGTGCGCGTGACGCGCGGTCTCGGTCATCGCCACATCGATCACCACCAGCAGCTCGAGGCGCTCGAAGGCCCGGGTGTAAGCGCCGGTGTCCGCGCCGCTCAGCGCCGGGTTCGCGCTGTCCACCACCAGCCCCCGGAGACGATCGGGCTGATCATTGTCGATCTCGGCCGGCAGCACATTGGGGGGAAAGAGCTTGGAGATCTCGCGCATCTTGGTGACGCGGGTATGGAGGGCGCGCTTCTCCGAGGTGTGGCCGATCAGCGGCAACATGAAGCTGTGGAAGACGTTGCCGCCACGGTTACCCAGGTTGCCGCTCAACAGAAACAGCAGCTTTTCAAGATAGGAATTCAGGGTGCTGTTGCGCGAGTGCTGGATGCCCAGGTCGGCCCGCACGCAGGCGGACTGCGCTCGTGCCAGGCCGCGGGCCACCTCGCGCACGGTCGCGGGTTCGAGACCGGCGCGACGGCAGAAATCGTCGATGGGAACCTCCTGCAGTACGGACTGCAGCTCGGTCAAACCCTCGGTGTGCTGGTCGATGAAAGTCATGTCGACCAGATCTTCTTCGAGCCAGGTCGCCAGCATCGCGCTGAGCAGGTAGGCGTCGGTGCCCGGTTTGAGCTGCAAGTGGATATCGGCCAGCTCGGCGGTCTCGGTGCGGCGCGGATCGACCACAACCATCGTGCGCTGCGGGTCTTTGGAGAGCTTCTTCAGCAGCAGGCGGGCGTTGTGGATGCCGTGGGACTGCCAGGGGTTGGTGCCGAGGAAGAAGGCGAAGTCGGTATGCTCGAGATCTTCGCTGATGTGGCAGGTCTGTTTGCCGAACAGCCGCCCGTTGACCCAGAAGTCCCCGGTCTTTTCCTGCGCCAGGGCGGAGTAGTAGTAGGGAGTCTGCATCGCGGCGCGCAGGCTCGATCCGTAGACGCCGCCGAGGTGGTTTCCCTGACCGCCGCCCCCGTAGTAGGCCAAGCTATGCCCACCATGCTGATCGCGCAGCGCCACGAGCTTGGCAGCGATCTCGGCGATCGCCGTCGGCCAGGAGACCTGCTCGAAGCTACCATCCGGCCGACGGCGCAGAGGGCTGCGCAGGCGGTCGGCGTGGTTCTGGTAGTAGTCCAGGCGGCCGGCCTTCTGGCAGACGTACCCGGCGGTGACGGGATGCGCCTTGTCGCCGCGGACGCGCTTGAAGCGTCCATCTTCGATCTGTACCTCGATGCCGCAGTTGCGCGAACAGAGGATGCAGGCATTGGGCTGGAAGTCGGTCATGATGGCAGGTCTCCTTCTCGGCTCGGCTTGGCTTGCGGCTCGGCGAGCTTGGATACGGCTTTTTTACAGGCCGATAAGAGGGCGTCGGACAGACCGGGCTCGGCGACCGCCCGTGACAGGATCAATCCGCCAATGCTGAGCGCGGCCATCGCCAAGGCCGTGTCTTGGGCGGGGAGCCCGGGCCGTTCGGGCAGATGGGTCCGCAGCTCAGTGGTGAAGCGCTCGAGGTAGCGGTCAAACAGGCAGCGCAGCCTGCGCGGTTGGTCGCGTAGCTCGGCCAGCAGGCTGGGCAGGGGGCAGCCTTCCGCCACCGCGTCACGGTGGCTGCGGCTGAGGTAGCGGCGTCCGATATGCGCCACGCGCGCGGCACCGGACAGGTCTTCGCTGCCTTCGGTCAGTTGGGCGTAGCTGGTGTCCAGCGCCTCGTCGAGCACGCTGTGCAGCAAGTCTTCCTTCGAGGAGAAGTGGTTGTAGAACCCTCCCACAGTCAACCCGGCGCGGGCCATCAACTGCTTGATGCTCGAACTGTGGAAGCCACCACTTTTGAAGCTGCGCGCGGCTTCACGCAGGATGCGTCGACGGGTCTCGGCCTTGTGCTCAGGGGGATAGCGCATGCGGGCTCCCGTGGGAGTATGATCGTAATATTACAGAGGTCATTCCAATTTGCAAGCCGGGTCTGAGCGATGTGTGGTTCCCTTGCGGGAGGGCGATCCTTAACATAAAAGGAAGTTCATGCCGTGCCGTTGATGCCGGCTCTCGGAGTCCGTCCACGAAGGATCTGCGATGCCTCCCGAAGAGCTCTCTGTAGACAGTGACAAGCCGATCCCGCTCAAAACGGGCAAGGTCTATGCCATCCGCGTCAAGGGTGGCACGCTGACTGTCGAGCTGCTCGGCGCCGATGGCCGCACCCCTCTGAAGGGCAAGCGCATCACACTGGACGGACCCGGAGGCCGCAAGGAAGCGTTGACCGGCGCCGATGGCCGGGCGAGTTTCAAGGGATTGCAGCCGGGCACCTTCAAGGTCGTCGTCGACAAGCTGTCGGTGGTCGAGATGCGTGATGAGCCTCGCAACAGACCGGTCGAACCTCCGAATCGGGAGGTGCGCGCACGACCGGGAGCGGCACCGGTCAGACTGCAAGCCGCCCGGGTACCTGTCGTCTTCGTCCACGGTGTGCTGGGCAGCGAGCTCTATGTACGGCACGGCAGCTTCTTCCACGAGCTGTGGCCGAACCTGGGGCAGCTCGCCCTGTCCGCGGACACAACCTCAGGGTTCATGCAGAACCGCAAGCCCGGTGACCGCCACATTTACCTGCTGGCGATGCTCGAGCATGCCTACCATCCCGACGGCAACGCGGCAGCCCAGGCGGCCCTGCGCACCTTGCAGCGGGGCGGGCTCGAAGACCTCTACCACGACGCCGGGCAAGCGGGCTCGCCCAGCCAGGCGGCCTTCAGCATCGAGGTCGGCGACATCGTGCAGAACGTCAAGCGCACGATGCCCAATTGGCTGATCGACCATTTTCAAAGGAAAGGTGCCAACCTCGCAGATTGGCACTATGGGCCGATGGTGGCGAGCCTGCAGAAAGACCTGGGCTACAAGCTCTATCTGCAGCCGAACGCCAAGCGGCCGTTCCTCGCGGCGGACAGAAAGCCACCCGCGAGGCCTCCAACTCAAGCGGCTGCGGAGGACCTGTTCTTCTTCCCCTACGACTGGCGTCTCGATCCGAAAACAGTGGCGGGACAGCTGGCCAGTTTCATCGCCAACGTCAAAGCCTACACCCAGCACGAGCGCGTGCATCTTGTCGCCCATAGCTTGGGGACGCTGGTGTCGCGCTGTTATGCGGCCACCAACAGTGCCTCCATCGAGCGCTTGATCATGGCTGGGGGGCCGCATCTGGGCTCGGCCGAGACTCTGGGGGCGGCGTTGACCGGGCATCGAGTCAACGACGGCGTCGACGCCTTGTTCCACGACCCAGCCTTGCGCTGGATGGCGTGCACGCTGCCGAGCACCTACTCGGTCTTCCCTCGCTGGCCCAAAGACAAGGGGCCGCAGCTCCAGATCAAGGACAAGGCTACGGGTATTCTGAAGACCGCCCATGGGCCCACGACTTCAGGGCAGATCAATGACGAGCTGCGGAAACTGGTCGAGCAGACCCTGGCCAGCGCCGCCATGCCGCAGGTGCGCCCGAATCCTGGCTTGTGGGATGCGGCCGACCGCCTGTTCCAGCAGACCCTGGGCATCCATCCGCCGCCGGCGGGCAAGACCATCGTGATCTACGAAGATGCTTTCAGCGACACCAACAAGGCGCTGTATTTCGAGCTGGATGCTGCCAACAAGAGCATCGCCCACGACGACAGCAAGGTCGTCACCACCAGCGGCGATGGGACGGTGCCGACCTTCAGCGCTATGCCCTGGCAGGCGAGCCAGGTGCTGCTCGCCCACAATGTCTCCAAGAAGATGGGGCACGGGGGGCTGTACAACAGTCCCGAGGTGCTGCAGCTGCTCAACAAAGAGCTCCTCGGCCAGGGGGCGACAGCCGGAGGCGAATAGGGACGAGCGCCCGCGCCGCTCCCCCTCAATCCCGTCGCTGCAAGCCCTGCAGCACCAGCAGAATCAGTTCCTGGACCAGGCTGCCGGACTCGCCCTCGAGCTGCCCGTCGAACCAGGCGTGCTGCAAACGCTCGACCGCCCCGACCACGGCGAGCGCGGTCACCTGTGGATGGACGGGCCGCAGCAGGTTCTTGGCCACCGCCAGCTCAGTCAGCTCGACGGTACGCTGCACGATCTCCTGCGATAGCGCACAGATCGGAACGCGGGCGCCGACCGCAGGAGCCCGGTTCTCTTGCAGATACAGGCGCATGATGGGCTCTTCGCTGTCGATCAGCTGCATCAATGATGCCCCCATCCCCGTGTAGGCTGCCAGCAGCTCCAGCTCTGACTGCGCTCCTGAGACCGCGTCGCGACACCTGTCATAGGCGTTACGTACCTTCTGAGAGACCCCCGCCAACAGGGCTTCGACCAGCTCGGTCTTGTTGCTGAAGTAGTTGTAGAAGCTGCCCTTGGCGATGCCCACGCTGCGCACGATCTCATCGATGCTGACCGACTCGACGCCCTTGCCAAGGAACAGGCTGAGGGCGGCGTCCAACAGCTGGCGGGTGCGTTTCCGGCGGTTGCGGTCACGCTTACCGCCGACTGGACCGGGGCGTTCCGGAGGACGACGGACGGGCAGATTCTCGGCAGAGCTTGACATCGTAGAACCTATGATATAATCTGACTGCGTGGTCACGTTTTTCGGGGACGCACATGCTGGGAATTCCGTTGGGCCTTGCCTGGGCTAGCTTGAGTGAGTGGGTTGTCCACCGGTATGTCCTGCATGACATGGGCAAGAAGAAGGGCAGCTTCTGGAGCTTCCACTGGCACGAACATCACAAGAACTCGCGCCAGCGAGGCTTCAAAGATCCCGCCTACGAGCGCTCGCTGTGGGAATGGAACAGCCAGAGCAAAGAGGCATTGGCGCTGGCGGGCTCGGCCTTGTTGTATGTGCCGCTGCTCCCGATCGCTCCGTTCTTTACCGCGACCGTCTGGTACAGTATCGCCAACTACTACCGCGTCCACAAGAAATCCCACCTCGACCCTGAGTGGGCGCGCGAGCATCTTCCCTGGCACTACGACCATCACATGGGCCCGGATCAAAACTGCAACTGGGGAGTCTCCCGTCCCTGGGCCGATGCCTGGCTCGGCACTCGCAAGCCCTATGCCGGCACCGAGCGCGAGGCCCGCGACATCGCCCGCCGTGCGGCGCGCAAGGCCCGCAAGAAGGCAGCTTCGTCGGAATGATTCGAGTCGCTCCGATTCTTGCTGGCGTTCCTTCGGCATAGAGCTACACTTGTGGCAT
This sequence comes from Planctomycetota bacterium, assembly GCA_029260765.1. Classification (GTDB taxonomy): domain Bacteria; phylum Planctomycetota; class J058; order JAJDCP01; family JAJDCP01; genus JAJDCP01. The sequence continues at coordinate 141,549 of JAJDCP010000056.1, read as the reverse complement.
GTTGTGTGACCCGAGCTCCTTTCGGCCTCATCCTCTGCTGCGTAGTGGACACCTGCAAACGGTGGCCGGCGCGCTCGGTCTGCCTCTGCCGATGGGGTCGCGGCGCCGCCCGTTGCGCCTGCCCGACGGGGATACCCTGATTCTGCATGACGATTGTCCTCGCCATTGGCGGGTGGGCGATCCGGCCGCGCTGTTGATCCACGGACTCGGTGGTGAGGCCTGCAGCTCCTATCTGACCCGCATTGCCCGACGGCTCGAGGCGCGCGGTATCCGCAGCTTCCGCCTCGACATGCGCTGCGCTGGCGCGGCGCGCTTCATGTGCCGCCAACCCTACCACGCGGGCCGCAGCGCTGATATCGCCGAGTCCCTCGAGTTCCTGGCCGGATTGTGCCCCGGTTCCCCGGTGTTGCTGGCGGGCTTTTCGCTCGGCGGAGCCATCTGTCTGAAGATGCTCGGCGAGCGGGGCCGCGCGGCCCCCAACAACCTGGCCATGGCGGTGGCGATCTGCCCGCCCGTCGACCTGGCAGTCAGCGCCCGGTTCCTGCGTCAGCCGAGTAGCCGCCTGTACGACGCGCTCTTGCTGCAGACCCTGTTGCAGCAGTTCGATGCCCTGAAGCACTATGTTGATGGTGCGGAAGAGCTGCCGAAAGGGGGCGTCCGGCCCCGCAACCTGTACGAATTCGACCAGTTCATCACCGCGCCCTTCTTCGGTTACGCGTCTGCCACGGACTACTACGCCGGCAACAGCGCGGCCCCGTTGCTGCCGCATATCACGGTGCCGACCCTGATCATCGCTGCCGACGACGATCCGGTCGTGCCTGCCTCTCCCTGGCGGGACTGTCGGCTCAGCGCGAGCACGCGGGTGGTGGTGACGCGCGGTGGGGGACACCTGGGATTCTTCGCCCGTGGCCCCGGCAAAGACCCCGATTGGCGCTGGATGGACTGGCGGGTGGTCGAGGCGGCGCAACACGTCGGCGCCATGTCGCGCCGGCGTGTGGCCTAGGAGTGTGGCCTGATCGCGCTACTCGACGAAGCGTGTCCCCAAGAACGAGATCAGCACCCCAGGGTTCTCTGAGAAGAAGATGATCAAGTCTTCGCGGGCGATCGTGAACACCCGCCCAGCGGTGACGGCCTTGGCGGTCGTGGTCAGCTTGGTGCCGTTGCGCAGGGCATCGACCTCGCCGACGAATGCGCCGGTGCTGAAGTGCAGGCCAAAGTCTGCATCCACACCCTCGAGGCTGATCGAGGCGCTGTCGACCAGCAGCGCTTCACGTGCCTTGTTGCGCTTCTTCCATAAGATGTCGTCCTGGGCGACGGTCTTGGGAACCAGGTACGATTGCAGCTGCGTCTTCTGCCCGCTGGTCAGATGGCGCAGCGCCGAGTTCAAGCCGATCACCTGCCAGGAGCGCTCTTCCTGCATACGCGCAAGGTGGCTCAGCCGGTGGATCAGATCGGTACCGCGCAGCAGGTACAAGAAGTCGTAGCGGTCCATCTCGACCAGGTCGACGTCGGTGCGTGCGACCACGTCGGCGCTGCGGGCACGGTTCAAGACCAGCGCGGTCTCGCCAAAGTAGTCGCCGGTCTGGTAGGTCTTGAGCTCTTTCTTGTCGCGCACCACCGCGCACACCCCGGAAACCAGGATGTAGAAGCGATCGCCCGGGTCTCCCTGGGTGATCACGCGGGTACCGCGCGGGTGTTTGACCCTGCGGGCCGCGTTGAGGATCTCGCGCGCCCGCTCGAGCGTGAACGAGCGGAACAGGTCCACACCACAGAAGATGTCGAGCATCTCGATGGACTCGTGGTGATGCGGCGGCTCGACCTCGATGCAGATGGTGTTGTTGAAGCCCGTGCGGGCGTTCTTCAAGCCGAGACCCTTCGGCATGTCTTTCTGGGCGATATGCACCAGGTACAGCCGGCCCTTGGTCTCTTCGGACAGCTCGGAGAGCACCTTTACCGGAGTGTGGATGCCGGGCACTCCTGCCTCATGTAGCACCACGCTGTGGTACCAGGGAAAGGACAGCAACCGGTCGCGGCGTCCAGCGCTCAGGTAGCCGAGCTCATTCATCTCTTTGATGCGCACCGGATCGTAGAGCGTGTCCCCCGAGAAGATCATGCTCTTGTTGCCGTAGAAGACTTCAAAGCCGACAGTCGGAATCGAGTGCAGCGTGTAGAAGAAGTAGATCTCTGCCCCGTGCACACGCACGGGCGCCCCGATCTTGACCGGTTGAAACGTGAAAGTCCGGCGCAGCAGGTCTTCGCCGATGTTCGTCAGGTTCGAATACTTGGTCAGGAAGGACTTCACGATGAACGGCGTGGTGTAGAGGCTGATCTGCCCTTCTTCGAGAACCTTCTGGAAAGTCCCCGAGTCGTGGTCAGCGTGGCAATGGGTGAGGATGGTGCCGTCGATCAATTTGGGCGGCACGCCCTGCTCCCGCAAGATCTCGGTCGAGTTCACCGGTGGGTCGACCAACAAGCCGCGCCGCCCTACCCACAATATGAAGCCCGTGGTCTTGCCCTTGGGGTCGAAGCCATGGCTCGCTCCGAGAATGGTGACCCCGAATTTCGGTGCGACGAACGCGGTCTCAGCCACCTCAATGATCTCGGTCTTGGGCAGCTCGACGGCCTTCGCGACTCTTGCGAGCTCGCACCCTTTCTCGAAGACGACGAAGTCTTTGCCGTCGCTGCGGATTTCGACTTCATTGCTGAGTTGCACACAGCCGTCGTCACCGAAGTGCAGGAATTCGACCACCTGGTCCATCTCCAGGCGGTCGCCGTTGTGGTCCTTGCGGAAATACACGCTCTCCGTTGCGAAACAGGGCCGCGCCTCGTGGGGAAACTCCTCGGCGAACTCTTCGTCGGCCGGCTCGCCCTCGGGGCCGAACAGGGCTTGGCTGAACATCGCGCGGAAGCGGGTTTCGGTCGCCTCGTCCTGGATCAGAATGCGGATGCGGCGCTTCAGGATGAAGTAGTTGTAATAGGTCGGGAATTCCATCTCCGACACGCTGACACCGTGGTGCCGGTCGAAAGTAGGGGAGGGGATGACGTAGATGGTGGGCACGTCGATGCCCAGGTTCATCGAGTCTTTGATGGTCTCCGGAGGCAGCCCGAATTGAACCGGGCCGCACGCAGTGCGCACCTGCACGCCTCCTCGCGGAAGGCGCAGCGTGGTCTCGGAGCTCGGATCTTTCCCCACGTCTGCTCCCCTGAACCCAACAGGCGTGGTCCGCCCGCACAACTACCAGGTGTAGAAACCCTGTCCGCTCTTCTTGCCCAGTTTCCCCTCTGCCACCAGGTTGCGCAACAACTCGGGTGGGCGGAAGGTCTCGCTCTCCAACTTCTCATAGAGATAGTCGGCGATCGCCAGCCTGACATCCAGTCCGACGTGATCCGTAAGCTTCAATGGACCCATGGGATGTTTATAGCCGATCTGCATCGCACTATCGATATCTTCGGCTGAGGCGACGTCACTCTCGAGCATGCGGATCGCTTCCATAGCTAAAGCGATGCCCAATCGGCTGCTGGCGAAACCGGGTGAGTCCTTGACAACGATGCTGGTGCGGCCAAGCAATTCCCCGACGGCCTGGGCCGTCGCGAGAATGTCCTGATCGAGTTGTGCGTGCGTCACCAACTCGAGCAACTCGATCACTTGCGGCGGATTGAAAAAGTGCATGCCGAGAATGCGTTCCGGGGCACTGGTCGCCTGAGCGATCTCCGTGACGGATAGCGAGGATGTGTTGGTCGCGAGCACGGCGTGGTCGGGAGCGACTTCCACCAGCTGGGTCATCACGTCCTTTTTCAGCTCGAGGTCTTCGGCCACCGCTTCGATGACCAGATCGGCCATCGCCGCAGCCAAACAGAGGTCGGCCTCGGTTTTCAGGTTGTTGAGCGTCTCGAGCGCCAGGCTGCGGTCGATCTTGCCCTTGTCGACCGCGCGGTTCAGCCGGTCCATCGACTTTTCCAGAGCGACAGCCAGTGCGTCGGCGGAGATATCGTTGAGCACTACCTTGAAGCCCGATTGGGCGGCCAGCAGGGCGATGCCGGCCCCCATCGTCCCGGCGCCAACCACGCAGATCGTCTTGACCGACATCTCCCGCAGGCGTTGGGTCCGGTTGGATTTGTGTTGTTTTGCCAGGAAGTCACCCATGCGGCGCTTCTTGGTCTCTGAGTCGAACAGATACGACTGCGCGAAGGTGGCGGCCTCCGACTGATAGGGAGCCTCATCGAGCCGCATCACCCGCTTTGCCAGGGCGATCGCCTCGGTTCCCTTCTTGACGATGGTGTCGGCGATCCTCTGGGTCGCCGCGTCGAGCTCGCCCGCCTCGACGACCTGACTGACCAGGCCGATCTGTAGCGCCCGAGCGGCCGATACCCGACCCCCGGTGAAGATGATCTCGCGGGCGACGCCCCGACCCACGATCGCTGGCAGCCGGTGGGTGGCTCCGGCGCCTGGGATGATGCCGAGGTTGACTTCGGGCTGAGCGAAAAGTGCGGTCTCTGAGGCGATGCGGATGTCGCAGGACAGCGCCAGCTCCATACCGCCGCCGAAGCAGAAACCGTTGATGCTGGCGAGGGTTGCGAAGGGAAACCCGGCGATGCGGTCGAACAGCGCGGCATTGATGGCCTTGAGCGCGTCACCACCTTTGCGCTCGACGAGCTGCGCGATGTCGGCCCCCGCCACGAAAGCACGGTTGCCCGCGCCGCGGAAGATCAGCACACAGTCGGTGTGTTCCTTTTCGAGTGTGTCGAACAAGCTGTGCAGCTCGGTCACCATTTGCTGGTTGATGGCGTTCAGCTTGTGTGGCCGGTTGACCGTAATCTGGACCACTCGGCCGGTGCGGGTGACCTCGATATTCTCGAATGCGGGAAACATGGGTGCGTCTCGTACGGGGAGTGGCTGGCGGCGCCTTCCGCCCCCGGGGTCGGAGGCGCCGTGACGATTTGGGGCTCAGATGCGGACGTACTGAGCATCGATCGGCAACTTGTTCACACCACGGCGCGGCGCCGAGATCCAGTTGGCGAACTTTCCGGGCTCGACCACCTGGTGCATCAAGCTCTTGACGTACGCCTTGTCCGCCTCGGTAGGCAGCCAATCATCGCGTTTGGCTTCGAAAGCGCTCTCACTGATCGGTGCGCCGTGCGGATCATAACAGCGCGGGGCGTAGACACCGACCCTGCGGTTGAAACGCACGCTGGGAAGCATGATGCGGACAGGCAGCTCAGTTTGTTCGAGGATGCGGTTCCAGCGCTTCAGCACGCGTTCGCAGTCGCGCACATAGGCGTCCCGTAGGAGGGCGTTCATCGCGCGACGCAGGGGAATCTCATGCGTCACGCGCTGGTCTTCGCTGTCCCAGGTCTCGTAGCTGAAGCTCCCATTGCCCTGGGGGTCGGGGTGCAGCTCGCGGTTCGACTCGTCGAAGCGGCCTTTCAAGCCCGCCGCGAAGAACGATGCCGCGTTGCTCGAGTCTTCGGAGCCGAACAGGTCGATCGAGGACGCAAACCAGAAGTTGATGTATTTCTGGATGATCTCGAACGGGATCGCCCCGGCCTTGACCAGGTCGTCCTCGCCCGCGCGCATCAGGTCGGCAGAGCGTTGGATCACGCGGCCGATGCCGGTCTCACCCACGGAGAGATGGTAGGCCTCTTCGGTGAGCATGAACTTGGTCGTGCGCGCTAGCGGGTCGAAGGCGCTCTCGGACAGCGCTGCCAGCTGGAACTTGCCATCACGGTCGGTGAACATCGTGAAGCAGTACAGGTCGAACCAGTCCTGGATGGGGTCATTGAAGGTGCTGAGGATACGCGGCGTGTCACTGTTTCCCGAGCGTCGGATCAGCAGATCTTCGGCCTCTTCGCGGCCGCGCTTGCCGAAGTGCTGGTGCAACAGATAGACCATCGCCCACAGATGCCGGGCTTCTTCGACATTGACCTGGAACAGGCTGCGCATGTCCATCAGCGAAGGCGCGCAGTGTCCCAGCATGCGCTGTTGCTCAACCGAAGCGGGCTCGGTATCTGCCTGGGTCACGATCAGACGGCGCAGCTCTTTGCGGAACTCGCCCGGAACCTCGTCCCAGGTGGGCTTGCCGATGTTGTCGCCGAAATGGATGCTGCGTTCTTCTTTGAACGGGGTCAGGAAGATGCCCCAGCGGTACTCGGGCATACGCACGAAGTCGTAATTCGCCCAGCCACCAGCTTGCACGCTCACTGCGGTGCGCAGGTAGACCTCGCTGCCCTGGAAGGAGTCGGGGCCCATCGCCTTCCACCACTCCATGAACTTGGGGTGCCAGGCGTTCAGTGCTCGTTGCAGCCGTTTGTCTGAGGACAGGTCGACGTTGTTGGGAATCAGGTCGTGGTTCACGGACATCAGGTTCTGCTCCACTGGAATTTTGCCGAGATCGACTGGCCGTAGGTGGTCAGCGCGCCGGTCTTGCCGGTGGCATTGGGGCGGATGAAGATCCAGTTCTGCCAGGCGGACAGGCGCCCGAAGATGCGGGTCTCCATAGTCTCGGGACCGACGAAGCGCAGGTTGGCTTCCATCCCCGTCAGCCCGTCAGGAGAAAATGAGATCCGCTCCTCGCAGGCGACGCGCACTTCGTCATCCCAGTCGTATTCGTCAAAGGCTTCGGTCACCAGGCCGAGCTTTTCGGCCTGCTCGGTCGTCAGCAGCTTGCCACGCTGTTCGAGCGCGGCCTCGACCTCGGGACCTGCCTGGTAGAAGCGGTTCTGCAGGCGCGTCAGGCCGTTGCCCATCGGCAATCCCGAGGCGTTGCGAACGCTGATGCCGATGGTGTTCTGCTCGTCGTCATCGGCGAGCATGTACGCCCGATCGCAGGCGAGGGCGACTTCGAACAAGCTGCCCGCAAAGCAGTTGCCGGGCTTGATCAGCACGAAGAACGAGCGCGCGGTGACGTCGAGCATCTTCAGCACGCGTTTCTGGAACAGCAGGATCTCGCGCACGAACCAGTGGTCGCGGCGGGCCTCGAGGGCCTCGTCGAGAGCGATCACGGCTTGCGGGTCACCCGCGCTCTCGATGGTGATCATGCCGACATCATCGTAGTTGAAACGCAGCTGCAGAAGCGCATTCTCGAGCTCACGCCACATCCGCAGCGCCCAGGCATGGACGCCGATCTCACGCACATCGTCGGGAAGCTGGCTGGCCGCGGCGTCGGGGCCCTGGATCTTGATGTGCGCGCTGCGCTCGTTCGGCTTGATCTCGAGCTGCACATGCCGGTAGCGGTAGCAGTCGTCTTCTTGTTCGTATTCGAACTCGCCCAGGTCGACACCCTGCAGGTCGCGAGGGACGACCAGCTCGTTCAGGCGGGCTGTGATCTGCTCGTCGTAGCTCGACTTGGGGAAGATGCCGTCGACCAGCCCCCACTTGAGCGCGCGCCGCCCTTTGACTCCCTCGGCCAGCGTGCAGAAGCAGTCGGCCAGGTCGCGGCGCACCTTGCGCTTGTCGACCAGCCTGGTCAGGCCTCCGGTGCCCGGCAGCACGCCGAGGTAGGGTAGCTCGGGCAGGCTGACGGCCGAGTTGCGGTCGTCGATCAGGTAGATCTCTTCGCAGGCCAGCGCGAGCTCATAGCCGCCGCCCGAGGCGGTGCCGTTCAGAGCGGCCACGTAGGTCTGGCCGCTCTCAGAGGTCGCCTCTTCAATATTCAGCCGGGTCTCGTTGGTGTACTTGCAGAAGTTGACTTTGTGGCTGTGGGTCGACTGCCCGAGCATGAAGATGTTGGCGCCTGCAGAGAAGATGTCTGTGCGTGCGCTGTCGATGCACACCACCGAGACCTCGGGATGCTCGAAACGCAGGCGTTGCACCGCGTCTGCCAACTCGATGTCGACCCCGATATCGTAGGAGTTCAGTTTCAGCTGGTACCCCGGCGCTGCCCCGCAGTCTTCGTCGATGGCCAGCCGCAGGCGGGCGATCGGGCCCTCGATCGACAGGCGCAGATGGCGGTAGCGATCGGGGTGGGTGTTGAAGCTCAAGGGGGGGCGCGGCGTGTTGACGCTCATGTGCGTGACGTTCCTTAGCTCAGGTGCGGTTCGGTTCGCTGGCCCCGTCCGGCGGCGGCTGAGGCCGTTCTTGCCGAGAGTATGACGGGCCCATGATACGGCATGGCAGCCCGCCATTCCAGAGAATTGCGAGGCTCTGGAAGCCGTCTGGCTGCCGCTGTGCGGGGGATCGCGGGGTGCTGGCGGGGTGAGCTCGGTGGGGTTGTCACAGCTTCCGTAGCAGGCGTACATCCGTTGCCAGGTTGCCCTGCGCAGATTGTGCAGGGACCTACTAGCGCGCTGCCAGGCTGACCGCTTGCGCGACGCTGGTGTCGGCGATGAAGCAGCCAAAGCTGCGCGCTGCGGGTCCAGGCTCCAGAGCCGGGAGGATCTGAGCAACCAGTTGCAGGGCAGTGCGTACACCGATGGCCCGTCCGTAGAGGTGCTCGGCGTCAAACCGCACCACCACCAGGAGATCGCAGCCACGTCGGCTCAACAGCGGCTGGAGCTTCTCCGGCTCGTCGTCCAGGGCTTCGGTTCGCCAGGCTCCATCGCGCTGGCGCCGGGCGTCCGAGCCGGCGGAGGGGGCCTGGCAGCCAACAAGCAAGGCCGCGAGGTCGATCGCAAGTGCCATGCCACAAACGTCCAACGGCAACGCTCCGGCGACGGCTGAGGCCGGGCCGGGCTCAGGTCTGGATTGGAATCATGACTCCTTCAAGCGAGCAGAAAAATCGAGCCAGTCGGGGTGGTCCCAGGCGAGCTCAAAGAAGTCGTCGACATAACTGAGGCCGAGTTCCTGCAAGCGGCGGATGTACTCGTCACAAGCCTCCCTCCCAAAGTGGGGGCCGAAAGAGAGCAACTGGGTGTCTGCATCAAGAGGTTTCTCGTTCATGGCACGCAGCACAAGGGTCATGTCCAGGCCTCGTTCTGCAAGTGCGGCGCGCCGCACCACGATTCCAAAACTGAGGAAGTCCACCCGTACCATCTTTCCATACCCTCCCTGCCTTGTCGGAGGGCAGAATACCATGCACGTCTTCATGCCACACCGTGCCCAAACGCGGACCGAGCTTGCGGGGTTGCTGGCAGGATCTTGAGGAAGGCCGCGCGCAGGTCTTGCGACCCCCGAATCGTTTCGTGTCGCGCCGATGGCGCCGGCATGTTTCCAATGGGTAGCATGCCGGAAATCTGCTGCCCGCTGCTTCATGCTGCACCCAGCAGCTCAAGAGTCACGCCGAAGATCCCCAACTGTTCAGGGCATCCGAGCTTTCTCGCCGGCCAGAACCAACGGCACCAAAAGCGCGAGTCTCATCCACGCCGCCCCACCGGTTCGTCGGCTCTTGGCCGGCGCAGTGGCTGGTTTCCAAACGCGCTACTCTACTGGGCCGCGATGATGGCGAGAGCGTGACCTGCTGCAGGTCTTCAGCTCGCTCTGCCTTCGGTGGGAGCCTCTCCCTCGCCGGTACGACGAGTTGCAGGCCGTCGTCGTGGCCGCCGGATGTCCTGTTGATGTCCAGACTTGGAAACAGGGCTTGACAAATGGCCCCCTGTCCGCGCCCATCAGGGATGAGCAACTCGAATCCTGTCGCAGGTTTGTGACGCTCGGTCAGCCTCGCGAGAGGTGTTCTTGACCGAAAACGGGCCTGTGTTTTGCAGGAACAGCTCCCATTCGTTTCTTGAAGTAGTTCGCACAAATAGGAGTGGGCATGGCGATTCGCATAGCAATCAATGGCTTCGGCCGCATTGGCAAGCTGGTTTTTCAGATTCTCAGAGAGCGGGGTGCCGATTTTGAGGTCGTTGCCATCAACGATCTTTCGGACAACAAGACCCTGGCCCACCTGCTTAAGTACGACTCCGTCCACGGCGGCTACAAAGCCGAGTCCGTCTCTTCCGACGCGGAGCACCTCATCGTGGGCGGGCAGAAGATCCCTGTCTTTGAGATCCGCAATCCCGCCGAGTTGCCCTGGGGCGACCTGGGGGTCGATTTCGTGGTCGAGGCGACCGGCGTTTTTCGCAACCGGAGCAGCGCCCGGGGTGGCTACGGCGACCACCTGAAGGCGGGCGCCAAGAAGGTGCTCCTGACGGTCCCGGCCAAGGACGAGATCGATGCGACCATCGTGCTGGGCGTGAACAACAGCGAGTTGCGTGCAGACCACCTCTGCATCTCCAACGCCTCCTGCACGACCAACTGCCTGGCGCCGATCGCCAAGGTCCTCAACGACAGCTTTGGCCTCCTGGGTGGTTTGATCACGACCACCCACGCCTACACGAATGATCAGCGCATCGCCGACCAGATCCACTCGGACCTGCGGCGTTCGCGGGCGGCTGCGGTCAACATCATCCCGACCACCACCGGCGCGGCCAAGGCCGTCGGCAAGGTCATTCCCGCGCTCAACGGCAAGCTGAACGGCATGGCCATGCGTGTGCCCGTGGTGGACGGCTCGGTCGTCGACCTGGTCGCGAACGTAGAACGGGATGTCAGCGTCGAAGCCGTCAACGCGGCGATGAAGGAAGCAGCGGAAGGTCCCCTCAAGGGGTTCCTGGAGTATTGCGACGATCCCATCGTCTCGAGCGACATCATCCACAACCCCTCCAGCTCGGTCTTTGACGCGCTCGCCACCATGACCCTCGGCAAGATGGTCAAGGTCATCTCCTGGTACGACAACGAGTGGGGTTACTCGAACCGCGTAGTCGACCTGATCAAGCTGGCCCACGGGCTCTGATCTCTGGCCCCGCGCGGTCGGGGTTTCATTTTTCGAAGCAGCCGAGCGGATCAGGCAAGCCCCTCGAAGGGCGCCTGATCGGCTTCGCTCTCGCCGCACGACGCCTCTGAGATGGCGGAGATGCAGGTCCATCGTCTGCATGTTGACATGTGTGATCATGTTTGGGGTCTGTCCAGCGGGGGTTGTCCATGACACGCACGATCCAGATCCGCAACGTCCCCGATCCCGTCCACTGCAGATTGAAGGCGCTCGCTGCAGAGGCGGGCATGAGCCTCTCTGAGTTCCTGCTCCGCCAGATTGCTCAGCTTGTCGAGGGCCCGACTCTTGACGAGATCAACGCGCGGGCTCGTTTGCGTCAGCCAGCTTCCGGCGTCGACTCCGCCGCCGAGGTACGGGCCGAGCGTGGGGCACGCGCGTGATCGTGCTCGATGTGGCGGCAAGCGTTGCATGCACGCTGCATCTCCCGGCAGGCGCCGGAAGGTTGCGATCCGGGTGCGGATTGTAGAACGTTCCCGGGCACGAAGCAGTCGTCGAGCTCATCGGGTAGGAGTCAGACCGACTCGAGCGCCCGGCCCGCGAAGCCCTCGAGCAGCTCGATGCGATCTGCAGGCAGCTGGGCGCGCAGCCGGCCGAGGTCTTCCTGGCCCAGCCACAGGCTGAAGGTATGGGTCTCCCCCTGCAAGCGTGCGCTGACGATCTCGGCGCGTGCCTTCAACCAGGCGAGGTTGCGGCCGTCTCCGGCATCGACCTGTATGCGCAGCAGGCACTTGCCCTCGCGCAGGATCGCCAAAATGCGGTTCTGCAGCGCTTCGATCCCTTCGCCGGTATGCGCCGAGACCAACAGGGCACCATTGCCGCTGTAGGCGGTGCGCTGTGCCGCGTCCATGCTGTCGGCCTTGTTGTAGACCTTCTGCTCGCGGATGCCGTCGGCCCCGATCTTCTTGAGCACTTTGGCGACGGCTTTGGACATGCGCTCGATCTGAGGGTCACTGCCATCGATGACATGCAACACCAGGTCGGCTTGCAGAATCTCTTCGAGTGTGGCGTGGAAGGACTCGACCAGGTGGTGCGGCAGGTCACGGATGAAACCGACCGTGTCGCTCAACACCACCTTCTGGTTGTGGGGAAGCTTGCAGACCCGCGTGCGCGTATCGAGGGTCTTGAACAACATGTTCGCCACCTCGGCGCTGCCATCGGCCAGCCGATTGAACAAGCTGGACTTGCCGGCATTGGTGTAGCCGACCAGGGCGACCGAGAAGTCCTGGCGTCGCTTGACCTGACGCTGCTTGCGTTGGCGGATGCCCTTCAGCTCGGCCTGGATGTCGCGGATCGTCTTGCCGATGATGCGCCGGTCGAGCTCGATCTGCTTCTCGCCCTCGCCACCGCGCAGGCCCACACCGCCGCGGACACGGGAGAAGTGTGTCCACATGCGTTTGAGCCTGGGGAGGATGTACTCCAAGCGCGCGAGCTCGACCTGCAAACGCGCCTGATGGGTCTGGGCATGGCGGGAGAAGATGTCGAGAATCAGCTCGGTGCGGTCGATCACGCGGGCACCCGTGGCCTCTTCGAGGTTCTTGACTTGGCTGGGAGTGAGATCTTGATCACAGATCACATGCTTACAGCCGGTCGCCTCAAGCAGAGTACACAGCTCCTGGACCTTGCCCTTGCCGAGGTGGGTGGCACCGTCGGGACGCGGCAGTGGCTGGGTCAGCTCGGCCAGCACCACCGCCTCGGCGGTCTCCGCAAGACGACGGAGCTCGGCCAGGGGGGCGGTCTCTCTGGGAGAATTGCGGGTCTTGGGGAGGACGCTGATGAGGACCGCCTGCAGGCCGGCCTCGATGTTCTGGGTCAGATAGAATTGTTCCAAGCGCGACTCCTGCACAACCGCACGGCGGAGTCGGCCGGGGGCTGTTGACGGAGGACCTGGTGCGGCTGCAGAGACTCTGGGGGTGCCGCGATCAACAGGCCCGGTACACGGTGGAGACGATCTCCTCCAGACCATAGTCTACATCAGGGCGCACGGTTTGTCGCAGCTGTTTGCCCGCGCACCCTGCAGGGGCCGCGGGCTTGCCCCAGCCTTCAAGTGCCGATAGAATCCGCTGCCATGTACCGGATCATCAAAGATCTCTCCTTCAGTTACGCGCACCGGCTGCTTCGGCACAACGGCAAATGCCGCCATGTTCATGGTCATAACGCCCGGGTCGAGGTAGTGCTCGCCGCCGAGCAACTCGACGAGCAGGGGATGGTGTGCGACTTCGCCCTGGTCAAGGCGCGGCTGGGGAGTTGGCTCGATCAGGTCTGGGATCATCGCCTGCTGCTCGAGAGCAGCGATCCTTTGGTCCCCCTTTTGCATGAGGCCCAAGAGCTCTTCGTTGAACTGCCCGCCGCACCGACGGCCGAGAATATGGCCCGTTGGATCTACGAGCGCGGGCGCAGCGAGGGCCTACCGGTGGTCGAGGTGCGGCTGTGGGAAACGCCCAGCTCGATGGCCAGTTATGGAGAATCTTGACTGAATTTCGCCGCATGTTTTCCGTCGATACGCACGGAACCGGTCTGCCTGGGCAGGCGATTTCCAACAGTTTGACAGAACGCATCCGGCTGTGTATTGTCGGCGCGTACCTACCTAGGCTTTTCGATATCTCTGATCTTCTCTCGCAGAGTTGAATACCTGGCGGAGAAAGGAGTTGTCACTTGATGAAAACACACCTGCTGAAGAACCTGGCCTTTGTCCTGGGACTGGCGTTGGCGCTGAGCGCTCCCGTCGTAGCCCAGGATGATCTGGAGGACTCCTCCGGTCCGGGCATCACAACGGCCGAGACGTATGAGTACGTCCCGTCCGAGACCCTGCCTCCTGTTGAAGGCACAAGCAACTACAAATGGGAAGGCACCGTTGTCTTCCCGATCAACCTCTGGGTCGGCTGGGCGCCGATCATCATGGCCAACGGTGGCCTCGAGCCCAGCGAAGAGAGCGTCTTCTTCCAGAAATACGGCTTCAAAGTGAAGCTCGTGATCGTCGATGACCCGATCAAGGCTCGCGACGGCTTCGCTGCGGGCGAGTACCACATCCTGTGGGGCACCCTGGACATGATGGCGTTGTTCGCGCCGCAGTTGGCCCAGGACAGCCGCACCAGCCTGCGTATCTTCCAGCAGGTTGACTGGTCGAACGGCGGCGACGGTGTCGTGGCCCGTGGCGATATCAACAGCATCAACGACCTGCGTCCGGATGCCGATGGCAACCTCAAGTCGGTCGCGTTGGCTGAGAGCTCGCCCTCGCACTATTTCCTGCTGAACCTGCTGTACTATGCCGGCATCAGCCCTGACGAAGTCAACATGATGTTCACCGGCGACGCCTTCCAGGCCGCCAAAGCCTTCGTGTCCGACGACCAGGTCGACGCTTGCGTCAGCTGGGCACCAGACATCTACACCATCTCCGATCCCGAGCAGAGCGGCATCGCCGACGCCAAGCTGATCGCAAGCACCGCACAGGCCAAGCGTATCATCGCCGACGTCTGGGCCGCGCGCGCCGACTTCGCCCGCGACCACCGCGACATTCTGAAGGGCCTGGTGCAGGGCATCTTCGACGGTATGAGCCTGTGCAAAGAAGACTGGGAATCGGCAGCTGCGCTGTTCGATGCCTCTTTCGGACTGCCTGAGGGCGTGGCCAATGAGATGGCGCTCGATGCCCACCTGACCAACTTCACCGAGAACTTCGACTTCTTCTGTGACCGGAACAATCCGAGCAACTTTGAGAGCACCTGGGACAACATCAACAACATCTACCACCTGGCTGGCTACATCGCTGAGCCGGTGCCCTTCGACCAGGTTGTCGACAACACCATCCTGATGGACCTCCGGGAAGCCTACACGGCCGACGCTGCGCACAATACCGACGAGTACGCCAACGCGCCGCCTGCACCGAAGCTCAACAGGAATATCGAAGAAGATGGGCAAGAGATCGTCTCGCGCGCCGTCTACCTCCACTTCGCGGCCAACAAGTTCAACGTCGACTACGACTATGACCCCGCCAACGAGCAGGTCGTCAAAGAGATCGCCCTGATGGCCGACCAGTTCGGTGACGCCGTGATCGTGATCACCGGCCACGCAGACCGTTCGAAGTACGACGAGGCCATGGCTGTGGGCGAGGCCTACTTCAAGAGCCATGCGGCCCGCGTCAAGCGCCTGTCCGAGAACCGTGCCCGTGGCGTACTCTCGGCCCTTTACGAGAAGTACCCGAAATTCAAGGACCAGGAAGGCAAGTTCTTCACCAACGGATCGGGCTGGGATGAGCCGCTCGACACCGATGCGAAGAGCCGCCGCGTCGAGATCCAGATTCTGACCATGGAAGAGTGATCGACGTTCGCTGCACGTAGGGGCGGGGTTCAGCCTCGCCCTTTGGAGGGGGTGGATCCCTTCCCTATGTGTTGATCCAAACAATGATGAGGCTCCGGATTGCCGGAGCTTCATCCACATCAGGGGGAAACATGGCCAAGAACATGCCGGGGCGTGTGGTGACGACGCCTCCAACTACCGGAGTGCGGCTCTTCTGGAAGCTGGCGGGTG
Source organism: Planctomycetota bacterium (assembly GCA_029260765.1). Taxonomy (GTDB): domain Bacteria; phylum Planctomycetota; class J058; order JAJDCP01; family JAJDCP01; genus JAJDCP01. The sequence continues at coordinate 126,286 of JAJDCP010000056.1, read as the reverse complement.
CACTGGCTCGGCCTTTCAGATTTCTCGAGACGTTCTTCCGCGTTCGAGAGCAGGTGGGGACGGCGACCAAGCTGGCCATGTCGGGCGCGTTCCTGGTGGTCTGTTTCTTGCTCTGGTGTGTGCTGACAGACCTGCCCGGCTGGATGAAGGACCTGGTCATCGCGGTCGACAGCGACTATGCGCTCAAAGAGGGAACCGAGGTCGAGCTCGACCTCGACCCGCAACAAGGCCTGATGTTCGCTGTAAACAGCTTGACGGGGCGACGCGGGAAGGGTCTGAACATTCCTGGCCTGTCCCCCGGCGGTTTTCCCGAGCTGCGGCCCGAAGCGTACACCGGTCTGGAGGCTCTGGCAGCGGCCAAGGTCCTTGGCATCGGCGGTTTCGTCGACCTGCCGGGCGACACCATCGAGGCGCGGATCAGCGATGCGACCGCTGCCTATCGAGCGGGGATCGGTCCGCGAGGGACGTCTCTTGCGATCGAGCCTGGGGAAGAGGTCGTCTTCTGGTTGAAGAGCAAGACCGAGATGCTGATCAAGCTCAAGCGTCTGTTGCCGGGCAGAGATTGGCGTATCAGCATCCCAGAAGCCGACCAACTGAGTCCTGAGCGTCCCCTGAGCTACAAGCGCTACTCCCGCCTGCTCGATGCCCTCGCCGACTCGGTGGGAGTGCAGCCGGGCCGCTTTGAGCCGGAGCCGATCGGGAACACCGGGCGGGGTTCGACCTACAAGCTGTTGGGAGTCGTGGCGGATCCGGAAAAGACCGCCGCCAAAGGGCTGGGGCCCAGCAGCCCGCAGGCGCAGATTCAGCCGAATGAGCGCGTTCTGCTGGTACTCGACCGGGCCGACGGGGCGTTGAAGATATTCCTCGCCCGCGAGGACCCCGGGCGCGTGCTGAGCATCCCTGTCGACCAGAAACTGGTGGACCCGGCGGCCTTGCCCCCGTTGTCTCCCGAGGCCTACCCGGGGCTCAATGCCTTACTGGCGCGTGGCGGGCTCGCCTTTGCATCCAGCACCGATGGAGCACCGCGAGCCGTCATCAGCAGTGTCGGGGGGGCCGAGAGCCTGGGGTTGGGGTTGTACCGTCCTGCCGAGATACGCTTGGTGTCGCAGGTGACGCTGGCGAGTCCGACAGAGATCCTGGATGCCTTCGGACCGTTTCTCTGGGATGGCACGCAACACAACACCGATGCCTGGGAAACCATGAGCTTTTCGGAGAAGAGCGAGGATTTCTTCCAAAACTCACTGCTGATCGAGCACACACTTGCCACGGTCTTGCGCATCTTCATCGGCTTTCTGCTAGGCGTGATGGTCTCCTTACCGCTAGGGGTCTTGATGGGTGCCTTCGGCAAGACGCGCTACTACTGGGAGCCCTGGCATCTGTTGCTGCTGTATCTGCCGTTGCCCGCAGTCACGGCTCCGATGGCCAATATCTTCGGAACAGGTGAGACTTTCGCTCGCGGCTTCCTGGCGATCGCCGCCTCGGTGGTGGTGCTGCCCTACACCCTGAGCTGCATCAACCAGGTGCCGGATGTCTATGTCGACACGGGCCGGACACTGGGGGCGACCCGGGCGCAGATCGTGCGGCGCGTCTTGGTGGGCACAGCCCTGGCCGACATCTTCGCCGGCCTGAAGCTGGGCTTTGCTGTCTGCTTCACCTGGGTGTTGATCGCCGAGACCTTCGGGCTCGACAAAGGGCTCGGCTACCTGTTGCAGCTGTTCCTGAAGCGTGGCCTGGTTCCGCGCATGTATATCCTGCTCTTCATTATCTTTATGTTGGCTTTTGCGTTCAACTACCTATGGGACAAGCTGATCTGGGCCTTGTTCCCCCACAAGCGGGAGAAATGAGATGAGCACAGACCACGGCTCTCCCGAGCAGGACCAGGCACCCAAGCCCGTCGAAGACAGCGCGCCGGCTGAGACGGAGAAGGTGCCGGCACAGGCCGCGCCCGGCCGCGGCGTCGATCAAGCCCACTTCGTGCCCGGCTCGGGCGTCGGCCAGATGGGCAAGGTGCTCTATCCCGACGATCCGGATCCCAAGAACTGGGTGGTGACCTTTTCGAATGTGACCAAACGCTTTCCGACCGATGGAGGCATGTTCACGGCGGTCAAGGATGTCAACTTCAAGGTCTATGACATCCCCGAGATTCCCGAGTTCATCTCTCTGCTCGGTCCCAGTGGTTGTGGGAAGTCGACCATCTTGAACATGATCTCCGGCTTCTACGGCCCCACCGAGGGCGAGGTGCTGGTGTTCGGCGAGAAGGTCACCCAACCCGGCGCTGACCGTGGCATGGTCTTCCAGACCTACTCGAGCTTTCCTCACCTGAAGGTGTGGGAGAACGTCGCGTTCGGCTACCTGGTGCATGAGCTGCAACGCCCCAAGAACCCCTTCCTGGCGGCGATGGATAGCCTGGTCGGCATCCGTGGTCAGCGGCGTCGTCAAATGAAAGAGATGGCGATGGAGTGGGTCACGCGGGTCGGCCTCAAGGGCAGCGAGGAGAAATACCCCCATCAGCTGTCCGGCGGTATGCGCCAGCGGGTGGCGATCGCGCGCACTCTGACACTGAAGCCACGCATCATCCTGATGGACGAACCGTTCGGTGCGCTCGACAGGGTGACGCGCTGGGAGATGCAGGATCTGCTGATCAAGATCTGGAACGATGTCGAAGCGACCGTCTTCTTGATCACCCACGACATCGGCGAGGCGGTCTATCTGTCCGACCGTATCTACATCCTCTCGGACTCTCCGGGCACGATCAGTGAAGAGATCGCCATACCCCACGCCGACAAGCCCGCCGCGGAGACGCAGAGCACCATCGAGTTCAGCGAGTTGGTCAACGCGATCAGCGGCAAGGTCGAGAAGACCTACCTGGCTGCCAAGTTGAAGAACCAGGCGGCGTAACGGGCAAGACCGATTTTGAGGTTGGCGCACGGCGCCAACGCCTGGCGAGTCACACCAAGCCCGGGCCGTCCGACGCGGCAGCACCGGGCCTGGGGGGCTGGCAAAAGATTCGCAGAGACTGGTCCGAGCGATGGCTCGGCTGTACAATGGCCGGTCATTATCCACGCCTGTCTAGGAGAAACATCGATGGCAGAAAAGAAAAAGGGCTCGTTGCTCGGGAAGCTGGTGCTACTGGTCTTCCTGGTTGTGATCATCGGCGTGCCCGCGCACATGGTTCACTTCGGCAAGTTCAAGTCCGACGAGCAAGGCCAGCCGATGCTGGGCGCAGAGAAGTGGCCCTGGCAGTTCAGCAGTGAAGACTGGAACGTCTACTGGGGCTCGACCAAGAAGCAGGCGCAGGACATCAAAGAGCAGGCCACCGAGAAGTGGGGCGAGCTGAAAGTGGCCGCCAAAGAGAAGTGGACCGAGCTGCGCGACAAGATCGCCCACAAGACCGACAAGACCGAAGAGCTGTTCGTCAACCGCGAAGTCGTGTTGAAAGAGATGGAGGCTCTCGAGGGTACATTGCCCGCAGAGGCGAGCCGCAATGCCGAGCAGAAAAGCATCGGTTGGGGCATCACAGCCTTCCAGAACTCGCTCAAAGAGTGGGAAACCAGCTTGATGTGGAACAAGTCGCAGGCCGACGGCTCCACCAAGCGGGCGATGGATCAGCTCGACAAGGCTGTCGCGAATTTCACCGACGCCGCAGCTGCCACCACCGCGTCGATCACCGCCGCCGACCAGGCCGTCGAGCGCGCCAAGGGCGAAGTCAGTGCGGTCCCGCCCAGCGCTCAGGATCCCTTGATCGCCAAGCAGAAGCAGCTCGAAGAGGCCGCCAAGGTCGCCAAAGAGCGGGCGCAGGCTGTCAGCGAGCTGTTGAAGTGGGCCAAAGAATATCAGGCAGACTTCAAGGCACGCACCGATCTGATTTCGGGGTCGTGAGCCTTCCGCATTGCTGAGTAGAATGAAGCCCGCCGAGCAAGGCGGGCTTTGTCTGTTGGCTGGATAGCAACAAGGGGAAAGGGAGCTATGGAACAGCGGCGCGGAAAAGCGGGCATCATCATCGTCCTCGTGCTTGTCGGCTTGTGTTTGAGCTGCATTGCCTGTGGCGTGCTCGGCATGTTGAGCAGAGACCCCGTGACGCAGCCTCCGGGGCCGAAGCTGGTTCCGCAGCTCACTTTGCGGGCGAGCGGTGGCAGCGAGCAACAGCTGGTCGAGGCGCTGTCGGTTCTGCGGCGCCGGCTGAACAATGCCAAGATTCCCCATGAAATCGACCGGCTCGAGTTGAAGTTCTCGGTGCGGCTGCCTGAAGACTCGTTGCAAGTGCTGCAGGCCACGCGGCTCTTGTTGGCCGGCGGAGACCTGGTTTTCAAGATCATTATTCGGCCGAAGGAAGATCGCGGGGTGCAACTGGATCGCAAGAACCTCGACCAGAGCCGCTGGGACGAAGAAGCGGCGAAGGTAAGGGCGGCCCAGCTCGATGGCAGCTACGATGCCGAGACCTTCGCCTACGACTTGATCTCCAAGGCAGGCGATGAGTTCCTGCTCGAGAACCCGGGCTTTCCGGGCTTTCATGTGGCTTCTGCCCGCTATCTGTGGACCGACGGCGCGGGGCAGTACCGCGCCAGTACACGGCTGTCTGCGCCCGCGTCTCCGGGCAAGAGCGAGCTGCTGCTCCAGAGCGCCAGCGGATTCGAACCTGGCCAGACCTTGCGTCTGGGTGCGGTGGATGCTGCGGGCAAGGCACAGGTCTATCGGATCCTGGGAGTCGACGGCACTACGCTCGAACTCGACCGCAATGTCGACACGGGCGCGCCTGCGGAGACCGAGGTGGTGCGGGGCTTCTTCGAGATCCGTTACACGATGAGTCCCGAAGGCGCGAAGGCCTATGCCGACTACGCGCGGGAAAATGCCCATCTGCCTGAGGCGACCATCATGGATGGCCAGATCGAGACCACGGCAACCTGGGGAGATGCTCCTTCGGGCTCGTTTGACCCGAGCGTTGAATGGAGCTGGACCAACACGACTTCCTATCCGTGGTCGGAGGATGATGCGCGCTACTACAGCACGCTGATGACCAGCGGACGGCTGCCGATTGAGATGATGTTGGAAGACGACTAGTGGCAGCCTGTGCGAGCTCCGGTGCCCCCTGAAAGAATCTGCCATCCACCATTTTGTGCGAACACCGTTCTGGGAGAAAAAATGGCACGCGACCCCTGGGCGCAGCCCAAAGAGGGCGGCGGACCCCTGCCGATCCTGTTCATCATGCTCCTGATCTTCGGTCTCCTCGGGGGCGCAGTTGTGGGCGCCTGGTTCTGGTTGAAGCCCGTACCTCTACCTCCGGTGACGCACCTGGAGAGCGGCGCGTTCGCAGAGCTGGTCCTGCTGCCCAAAGAGGGCGCGAGCGACATGCTGCCGAAGGCGGCCGATGTCTTGCGCAAGCGGCTGGAGGTTGCTGACATCAAAGGGCGGGTCGACATCTCCGACGGCGGCCTGCACGTGCATGTTGCCGACGTCTTTCGCGGGCAGGTCATGACCCTGGCGCTGGCGGGAGGGGAGCTCTGGCTGCAGGCGGCCTTCAGCGAGCAGGGCTTTGCGGGCGACTACGCGGCAGAGCTGCAAGACATCGAGGCGGCACGCTCGGCCGGTGAAGACCTGCGGGCACTGCCCTGGGGAAGCGCAAAGGACGCGCAGGGCGTGGCCTACCTGCTCGCGCAGCCGGGCGTGGCAGGTTTCTTGATCGAAGATGTGCATGTGCACGACGAGACTCTCGAGCTGATCTTCAACGCCGAAGGGGCCCGCGCGCTGCAACAGCTGACTGCCGAGCATCGCGGTGGCAGGCTGGCTTTCGTGCTCGACGGGGAAATCGTCAACCTGCCCACGATCACTGCGCCGGTCGAAGGCGACAAACTCGGCTGGTCGGGCTTGAGCGCCGACGAGATCCAGACCATGCGCGCACTGCTGCTGGCAGGGGACAAGTTGCCCCTCGAGCTGACTCTGGAGGAATAGTATGCGGGTGCGTTTCAGCGGCGCCAAGGTTGTGCTGACCGGGGCCTCGTCGGGTATCGGCTGGGAGATGGCGCGCCAGCTCGCGCCGCGTGTCGCCAGCATCGCCCTGGTCGCCCGGCGCGAGTCGCGCCTGCGCGAGTTGGAAGAGCTGCTACGCGGTCAGAATGCCCAGCTCGAGGTGAAGGTGCTGCCTTGCGATCTCACCGATCGCGCGGCGCGCGAGCAGCTGTGCGCAAGCATCGAAGAGGCATGGGGTTGCCCTGACATTCTGATCAACAACGCTGGCTACGGAGATGTCGGGCTCTTCGAGCGCGCCGACCTCGCGCGCCTGCTACGCATGGTCGAGCTCAATGTGATCAGCGTGATGGACCTGACCCACCGCTTCGTTGGCAAGATGGTCGAGCGCGGCAGCGGAGGAATTCTGCAGGTCAGCTCCGGGTTCGGGCTCACCTGGTTGCCGATGTTTGCGACCTACGTCGGCACCAAACAGTTCCTGACAAGCTTCACCGAGTGTTTGCGGCTGGAGGTTCGTGGCAAGGGCGTCACGGTCAGTCAGCTGTGCCCCGGGCCCGTCGCGACCGAGTTCGAGCAGGTTACGGGAAACCCCTTCGGAATGAGCCCGCCGAAGCTGCTCGAGCTGTCCGCCGAGCAATGTGCGCGCAGTGCATTGCGCGGTTTCGAAAAGGGCAAGGCGATGATCTTGCCAGGGTTCTTCAATCGTGTTCTGATGTTCTTCACAGGCATGACCCCTCGCTGGCTCCATCGCTGGGCGACGGGCTTGTCCGTGTCCAGATTCCGCAAGAAGCAGCTCGCGTTTGAGGCCGCACAGGCCGATGCGCAGCGCAAACAAACGACCTCAGAAGGGAGCCCATCGTGAAAGTCTTGACGATCGAAACCAACAAGGGAACCATCAAGCTCGAGTTGCACGACGAGTATGTGCCCCGTACCGTCGGCAATTTCGAGAAGCTGACCAAGAAGGGCTTCTACGACGGGCTCAAATTCCATCGGGTCATCCCGGACTTCATGGTCCAGGGCGGCTGCCCCGAAGGCACCGGGCGCGGCGGTCCGGGCTATAAATTCGCGGACGAGTTCCATCCCAAGCTCAAGCACGACGGTCCCGGGGTGTTGTCGATGGCCAACGCTGGCCCCAACACCAATGGCAGCCAGTTCTTCATCACCCACGTCGCCACCCCCTGGCTCGACAACAAGCACTCGGTTTTCGGCAAAGTGATCGAGGGCATGGATGTCGTCAACGCCATCAAAGGCGGGGACCAGATGATCAAAGCGACCATCAGCGACGCCTGATCGTATACGCTTGCATGCGCGGCGAGTCTCTCTTGGGAGAGCTCGCCGTTAGCGCTAGTGCTTGGGGAGGCTTATGAACGCGGTCGTCATCGAGAACGTCAGCAAGCGCTTTGGGGCGTTTACGGCCGTCGACAAGCTGAGCCTGGCCGTGCCACGAAACTGCATCTACGGCTTCATCGGCCCGAACGGGTCGGGCAAGACCACCACCATGCGCATGATCATGCGGCTGTACCTGCCGGATGACGGCAAGCTGGAGGTGCTCGGCCGGCACGACGACCATTCCGCCGACGACCGGGTCGGCTACCTGCCCGAAGAGCGCGGTCTGTACAAGAAGATGCGGGTCCGTGAGATCCTGAGCTTCTTCGCCGCCCTCAAGGGCTGCTACGATGTGCGCGCCGACATCACGACGTGGTTGGAGCGTCTGGAGCTGGCTGCCTGGGCAGACAAGAAAGTCGAGACCCTGTCGAAGGGCATGGCCCGCAAGCTCCAGTTCATCGCTACCGTGATCTCGCGTCCCGAGCTGGTGATCCTCGACGAGCCTTTCTCTGGACTCGATCCGGTGGCGTCCGAGGTTCTGCGCGATGCCGTGCTCGATCTCAAACGCCAGGGCACTACGGTCATCCTGTCGACCCATGACATGGAAGTCGCCGAGAAGATGTGCGACGCGCTCTTCATGATCTACAAGGGCAAGAAGGTGCTCGACGGCACGTTCAGCTCCATTCAGGACACCTACGGGGCCGACACGGTTCGGGTGCGACTCGACGAGAGTGTTGGAGACCTGGCAGAGCTCGACGGCGTCGAAGCCGTGCGAGACTTCGGCCGTTTTCAAGAGCTGCGGCTGGCGGGCGGCACAGACAGCCAAGCTGTGCTCCAGGCGCTGCTCGGCCGCGGGCGGGTGCTGCACTTCGAGCTGGCGCGCCCTTCTTTGCGCGACATCTTCGTGCGCATCGCCCAACCCGCTGAGGAGGTTGCCCGTGCGTAAGGCCCTGGTGGTCGCGCGCCGCGAGTTCCTCGCCACGGTGCGCACGAAGGTCTTCATCATCTCCATCATCCTCATGCCCGTGCTGATGGCCGGGGGCCTGATCGCCGAGGTGCTGTTTCGCGAATTCAAGGATGTCAGCGACCGCAAGCTTGCCGTGATCGACCTCAGCCCCCCGGAAGTCGGCTCCCTGTTCGATGCTCTCTCGCAGGCTGCGGGCGCGCGCAACGAGAGCGAGATCTTCGCCGACCCGTTCGATCTTGGTCTCAGCGCAGAAGGGAAGCAGCGCCAACCTCGCTATGTGCTCGAGCGCGTCCCGCTGGCAGACACCGCGGGCTTGCCCGAGCTCCGTCTGCAGCTGTCTGAGCAGGTTCGTGAGAAGACCTTGCGGGCCTACCTCGAGATCGGGCCTGGTGCGCTCGATGGGACAGGCGATGGCCAAGCGCAGCGGGTGCACTACTTTTCGGACAATGTCACCGACGACGCGATGCGGCAGTGGGTCATGGGCCAATTGAACCATGCCGTGCGTAGCTGGCGGGTCGCCCGCACGGGTTTGCCCGCGGACACGCTCGCGTGGGCGATCAGTCCGGTCGGACTGCAGCTGCGGGGGCTGTCGACGCGCTCGGAGAGCGGAGCGATCTCCGAGACCGCCACCGAAGAGAACGTGGCAAAGATGGTCAGCTCGCTGGTGCTTATGGGCTTGATCTTCTTCTGCATGATGTTTGCGACCATGCCTCTGGTGCACAGCACCATCGAGGAGAAGATGCAGCGCATCGCCGAAGTCATGCTTGGCTCGGTTCCCCCGTTCCAGTTGATGCTCGGCAAGTTGTTGGGGGCCGCGGGGGTGACGCTGGTGATGGTCTGCCTCTACCTCGGTGGCGCTTTGGTCGTCGCGGTCCAACTCGGCTACGCGGACATGATCGATGGCGCCCAGTTGGCATGGTTTTTCGTCTTCCTCTTCCTGAGCGTGACGATGTTCGGGTCGCTTCTTCTGGCACTGGGAAGCGCCTGTACCGACATGAAGGAGGCACAGAGCGCGGTCATGCCGGTATCCCTGCTGATGTCCCTGCCGCTCTTTGTCATCGGACCCGTAATGGTCGCGGCGGACGGTGGCTTGGCAGTGTTTCTCTCCTTCCTGCCGCCCACCGCGCCGACCATCATGATGCTGCGCCTGGGCCTCGACAGCTCGATGCCTGCCTGGCACCCGTGGGTCGCTGTGATGGGCTGCCTCCTGACGGCCTGGTTGGCTGTCTACGCGGCAGGCCGCATCTTCCGGGTCGGCATGCTGATGCAGGGCAAACGCGCCAGCTTCAGCCAGATGCTGCGCTGGGTTCTACGGGCATGAGAGTCGTGCTGGTGTTTCTGCGCCTGCCCGAGCCGGGGCGCGCCAAGACCCGCCTGATCCCCCTGTTGGGAGCTGAGGGAGCCTGCCGGGTCTACCGGCGGATGGTCGAGCACCTGGCAGGGGTGCTGCGCAATCTGCCGGAGCCGCGTCCGCACTGCCGCTACCTGTTCGCACCTGCCACGGGCCTGGTTGGGGCCCGGGACTGGCTGGGAGATGATCTCGAGCTGCACCCGCAGGTCGAAGGTGACCTGGGGGCTCGGCTACAGGCAGGCTTCGCGGACGCCTTTGCCGGAGGTGCCTCCGCAGTGCTCGCCATCGGCACAGATTGCCTGGACATCGACGCCGCACTGCTCGAGCTCGCCTACCAGACGCTGCAGCGTACGGACGCGGTGCTCGCGCCTGCCAGCGACGGTGGCTACACCTTGATCGGGCTGGCGCGACCGCTGCCCCAAGCCTTTGACGCGATCCCCTGGAGCAGCCCACAGACCTGTGCGATCACCCTCGAGCGGTTGGCCGCGGCGGGCGCCGAATGGCAGCTGCTCGCTGAGATGCAGGACATCGACACCCCCGAAGACCTGCGCGCCGCCCGCGCCCGCTGGCCGCGTGTGCTTCGGGGCTGACTCAAAAAAAACGCCGGCCCCAGGCCGGCATCAACGGTTGCCTGGGCAGCCGTTCAGGGATAGGTGCCTACTTTCAGGCAGCGCATGGCGGCCTCATTGTTCGGCACGTAGATGTACAACGAATCGATATACGGCGCGATGGGCGGATCGGGCATGAAGTTCGCCGCACCAGGAATGTTCGCATACCAGGTCGTCAGCCCCAACGAGTCGTCCAACCCCCGCGAAGAAAGGGAGCATTCGGCGCGCACGATACCTCCAGCAAGGAAGTCGTCCTTGCCCTTGGCCCTGGAGACCAGGCGCGTGACATGCTGTTTCAGCACGGTGTCGATGTGGGCTTTGTAGTCCTCGATAGCAGCTTGCTCGGACTCGTCGATCGCTCCCGTCATACTGACGAAAATGACCACCGACAGGATCGCGACGATGATCATCACGATCATAAGCTCGATCAGCGTGACAGCTCTTCTCAGCTTCACAAATCGAACCCCCAAAGAAAGGTACAAACGGATAATAAAAGAACGGGCCTGTGGGGAAAAAGTCCACAGACACACCAAGAATAGCAGTTGGACAGCCAACACGGCAAGTCGAAGCTACCCGGCCAGGCCTGCTAGTGCCTTCGCGCACAAGTTCCGATACATCCGGACGATGTGTGCGTCGTGAATAGCAAGTTCTTGTAGGGGAGGGGTTTACACCTCGAGGACTCGGACGCTTCGCTCTCCCGCGGCTACCGGGCGCACGTAACCCCGCCCCTACGGGGTGTACAGGGATTTTCGCGGCACGGCACTAGGCCTTCAAGATGCTCACCGTGGGGGAGGCTTCAGCGCTGCCGGCGTTGGGGTCCCAGACCAGCAACATCAGCTGCCCGGGCTCGGCAACCTGTAGCTGCGCCACCAACTTCCGGGCCAGGGGTGCAGGCTCGCGGAGCTCTTCGGCATCGACCAGGCACGCCAACAGGCCCCAGGACAGCGACAGGCGCCGGCAGAGTCCTGCGTCGACGCACGCTGCCACGATCGGCGCCGCCGGCCGCACTCCGACCACTGTGCGCGCCGCACGGCCCTCGTTGGTCGGCACAACGATCGAGCGCACGCTCAACTCGCGCGACAATTGCGAGGTCGCCCGCGACAAGGCGCGGGTCAAGGCGTCTGGCGAGTCAGGATCGATGCTCTCGTGAGAGACGTCGCGCGCCCTGATGCCCTCGAACTGGCCATGGGTCCATTGGTAGCCCTCGATGCGCCGCAGGACGCGGTCCATCGCCCGCACCGCCTCCACTGGGTATCTGCCAGCGGCCGTTTCCCCTGAGAGCATGACAGCGTCAGCCCCGGAAAGCGCAGCAGAAGCGACATCGCTGACCTCTGCACGCGTGGGTCGGCTGTTCTCGATCATCGACTCGAGCATCTGGGTGGCGACGATGACGGGTTTGCTCGCCCGCACGGCCACCCGGATGAGCTCTTCCTGAATCAGTGGAACCTCTTCGGCGCGCATCTCCACGCCCAGGTCCCCACGCGCGATCATCAGGCCGTCGCTCGCCGCGACGATGCCGGCGATGTCGTTCAGCGCCTCCGGCTTCTCGATCTTTGCGATGATCGGAGGACAACTCGCGCAGCCCTGCAGAAACTCCCGCAACTCCTCCACATCCCTGGCCGCCCGCACAAACGACAGGGCCACCCAGTCGACCCCGATCTCGGCCGCAAAAGCGGCGTCCGCCCGGTCTTTTTCAGTCAACGAAGGCGTCGACACCTGAATTCCCGGCAGGTTGATCCCCTTCCGGTCCGACAGCGGGCCCCCGTGTACGACCAGGCAGCGCACATCGGTGCCCGTGGTCGACAGGACCTCGAGCTCGAGGTTGCCGTCGTTGAGCAGGATCCGGTTGCCCACAGCGACGTCGCGGGCCAGCGCGCGGTACTCCGAAGGGATCACCGCGTGGCTGCCAATCACGTCGCGGACAGTGACGGTCACCTCTTCCCCTTGGATCAGCCGGATCTCGCCGTCCGTGAAGCGGCCCACGCGGATCTTGGGCCCGCACAAATCCGCCAGCAGGGCGATATGCTGCCCCGCTTCGGCAGCGGCTGTTCGGATCAGCTCTGCCGCCCGGGCGTGGCTCGCGTGGTCGCCGTGGGAGAAATTGAGGCGGAACACGTTCACGCCCGTGTCGATCAAGGCCCGTACGATCTCGGGACTCGACGACGCGGGACCGATGGTGGCAACGATCTTGGTGCGCCGGTATTTCAGGTCGGCGCTGGAGAGCTGAAGGGTCGAGCTCATGAGAAGGACTCCGGAATCTGTTTCCCACAGAGTACATCCATTGCGTGCCTCTGGGCCATGCCGAAAACACTCCATCGACAGAGGAGTGCGTGCAAGCTATGCTTGGGCCCGAATTTGCTGCCGGAGGCTTCACGTGCGCAGACACTTGTGCCTGTTTCTACTCTGTACCATCTGGAGTGGTTGTGCCGATCCCGCGGCGCCGCCCGTTACAACACCGCAAGCGGGCCGCATTCCCGAGCCCGGCGCCAGTGCCCGAGTCGAGGTGGTCGAGGTGGTCGATGGAGACACCTTCTGGATCGAGTGGTATGGCGAGCGCAAGCGCGTGCGTTTGCTCGGAGTCGACACGCCTGAGCTCGAACCGGGTGGCAAAGACCGCCAGCATTACAGCCAGAAAGCCTTGGAGAACGATGCCTATGGCCGGGCCCGCGATTTCCTCAAGCAGCTCGTCGCCGGGAAGGAGGTCGAGCTGCGTTTCTCGGTGAGCGGCGATCAGATCGACAACACCAGCTCCAAACGCCTGCTCGCCTATGTGCATGTCGGCGATGCCGATGTCAACGCAGAGATCTGCAAGCAAGGCTACAGCTACTTCTACAGCCGTTACCCGCACGACCGCCGCGACGAATTCGGGGGCTATGTGGCGGAAGCCCAGGCCGCCAAGCGGGGCCTGTGGGAGGATTGAGTCTCGGGCTGCCGATGCCCTGCCAGAGCGGTCAACACGCGGCAGTGGGGCAGGGTCGATCCTCAGTGTGAAGACCTTGGGATCAAGGTAGGCGCTGCAGGTTGCGCTCTGGAAGCATGGGGTCGGTGGGATGTTCCCAAGACGTTACTCTGCAGGAATCACCAGCACGGACCTGCGGGCAGTCCGAACCAGCGCTCCGGCGACGCTTCCCAGAGTCAAACGCTCGAGAGCTGTCGTGTGGCGCGTTCCGCAAATCACCAAGTCTGCGTCCTGGGCTTCGACCTCAGTGGGAAGTGTGCGGTCGGGACGCCCGCGGATCAGCCGTGCTGCAGGCTGCGGATCGGGGAAGGCCTCAGCGAGCTGCTTGCGGGCGTCCTCCTCGGCTCCCTGCCAGGTGTTGGCCGGGACTCCGATGGGAGGAATGTGCACGGCGTGTAGGGCGACCAGCGGCGCGCCGAAGCGCCTGGCAAGGTCGAACGCCATCTCTGTGGCCCTCGCACTGGTCGGGCTGAGGTCGGTCGCCAGCACCAACTTGCGTGGCGGTAGTGTGTCGGGCCGGGCGCGGGAAACCCAGATCGGTGTGTCCGAGAGGCAGAGGATGCGTTCGGCGAAGCTACCCAGCGCGACTTGCCCCAGCCCCGATTTGCCATGGCTGCCGCAGACGAGCAGCTCGACCTGCCTGCCCTTGGACCACTCGAGCGCCGCGTAGGGGGCCCGGCCGTCCACCACCACGGCCTCCGCCTGAGCGCCGGCGCCCCACGTCTGCACAAAGAAATCCAGCTCGGCGCTCGCCTCGTCATGGGGCAAGCCCTGGCGGACGAACAAGATGCTCAGCCGACTCTGGTAGGCCCGGGCCACGCAGACGGCGGCCTGCAGGGCGTGTCCCGAATTCGGGGAGAGATCGACCAGAGCGAGGACGTGCTGGAACATCTTTCTTCCCTCCTGCTACCCCTTGACCACGCAAACGGCGCGCCCACAGGTTTGGCGATGTCCATGTCCGAGGATGGCACGAGTGCGGCAAAGCACTATACCCCGCAAGGCAATTCCCTACCATGCATGGAGAGCAAGCAGGAGTTGCGATGGCAGAATCGGGCGAAGGAACAGAGAGTCTGCGGCAGCGTTGGGCGCGCACCCTCGGGAGCGATCCGGATTCGACGGACTACGCTCCAGGGAGCACGTACAAGCCTCCGGCCGGCAAGCCGCTCTGGGCCGAACCGGAGCCGCCCCTGCCGCCGGGAGCTCCGGAATTCGTCGCGCTCGAAGAGCTCGGGCGTGGCGGCATGGGGGTCGTTTTCCGAGCCTCGCAGGCGAGCCTTCAACGCATCGTAGCGCTCAAGACCCTCAAAGAGAGTGTCGAAATCGGGGGCGCACGTCGCCAACAGTTTCTCAGTGAGGCGAGGCTGACCGGCAGGCTCGAGCATCCCAACATCGTGCCGGTTCACGCGCTCAACGCGGGCGCACTCGGCGAGCCATTGCTGGCGATGAAGCTGGTCAATGGGCAGCCCTGGAACAAGCTGTTGAAGGCCGGCGACTACGACGATCGCGAGCAGCTCGAGGTCTTGATCCAGGTCTGCAATGCGGTCGCCTATGCCCATGATCAAGGAGTTCTGCACTGTGACCTGAAGCCCGGCAACGTGATGTTGGGGCAGTTCGGGGAAGTGATGGTGATGGACTGGGGGCTGGCCGTCGGCTTTCAGGAAAAGACCCCAGGGCTGAGGCACATCTCTGACGTCGATGCGCCTTGCGGCACGCCGGCGTACATGCCTCCAGAGCTCGCTGAAGGGGAGGGGGGTAGGCTCGGTCCCTGGAGCGATGTCTTTATGCTGGGCGGCATCCTCTACCGGATCCTCACAGGCCGGCCGCCGCACACGGGCAAGACCCTCTTCCAGGTGGTGCTCGCGGCGTCCAAGGGCGTCGTCGAGCCTCTGTCCGAGGACCATCCGGCCGGTCTGCGGGAGCTCTGTGCGCGGGCGCTCGAGCCCGACCTCGAGCGGCGCTTCCAGAGTGTCGCCGACTTCCTGCACGATCTGCGTGCCCACCTGGTGCATCGTGAGAGCCTGGCGATCAGGACCGCTGCCGATCAGAAGCTGGCAGACTGCAAGCTGCGAGCCTCGAGCGGAGCGTTGCTGGCCGAGGAAGCGCGCGACCGGCTGTATGAGGAGTTCGCCGAAGCGGTCGCTGGCTTCGGCAACGCCCTGCAGCTGTGGGAGCACCCGCAGGCTCGCGAAGGCGCAGCTCGGGCGCGCTTGGCGTTCGCCAGCGCGGCCATCATCCAGGGCGACCTGGGATTGGCACGTGCGCAACTGGCCCGTGTCGACGCCGACGCAGCACCTGCCAGTCAGATCGCCGAGGTTCGGGGCTTTCTCGAGCAGCGTCAGAGTCAACGCTTCGACGAGCAGCGCAGCCGACGCTGGCTGCAGCGGGCGTTGCTCGCTGCGGGGCTGTTGATCCTCGGGCTGGTCGGTGCTGCCTGGCTGCAGGCCAGCTTCCGGCAGCAACGCTTGACGACAACCCGCCAACGGGCCCTGGACACGCTCGGCTTCGCACGGGCCACCTACGTCGAGGCACTCGCCGACGTGCGCAGTCGTTTGGCTGTCTTGGCGGACGCCCCGCAGCGAGGGAGTGAGGGGGCGGGGGTCCTCGCGCCTCATGCACCGCTGTCCGCCGAGAGCCGACGTCTCAATCGGGAGGCGGTCCTCGAGTTGTTGGCAGGAGTGCGCCGCGAGCAGCAACTGCTGCGGCTGGCGACCGAGCCGGTCGACGGCAAGCTGCATGAGTTCTTTGCGCCGGGCACGCTGCAGATGCGCGGGGAGCGGCTCCAAGAAGCCCTGGAAGGGGCATTTGAGCTGGCTATCCGCTGTGACGCCTGGGACATGTCCCAGATGGTCGCGCTGTCGATGGAACAGAAGCTGCAGGGCCCTTTCATCGAGCGTGTGCGCGCGGGCCGAGAGCAACAACTGAAGGTGCAGCTGCTGCGCACCGAGCGAGCTCTCGACGATCTGCGCCGCGGTCGTGAGCGGGAAGGCCGTCCGAGCTGGGGTCCGACACCGCAAGAGATCATCGTTGAGCTCAGTGCCTACCGTCGGCCTGAGGTCGTGGCCGTGCTCGAAGCCGCGCTGCAGCCGTACCTCGAGCGCATGCGCACAGAGCAGGCGCCGATCTGGAGTCAGGCAGAGCGCGAAGAGCTCGAGGTGATTCTGCGGGTGCTTGGTCATCTCGAGCTGGCGGCCTACACCGTGCCCGTCCTGTGCCGTTGCGTCGAGCTGGTGCGCGATCCCGAGCTGACGGTGATCGCTGCCGAAGCGCTGTGTATGACGCGCGATCCGGCGGCCAATGAGGTGCTGCTGAGCCAGGTTCGCGATCTGCATGGCATCGAAAGTCAGATCTGGGGGCAGGTCAAGCGGGTGTTTGGCAGAGTCCCCCTGTCCGAGCCCGATGCCGTATTTGTCGAGGCGAGGGACTACTTCAATCGGGCCTTGACGCGAGATCACAAGGGAGATCTGCTGGGCGCTCTGGCAGACTACGACGCGGCCCTGCGCCTGCGGCCCGACTACGTGGTCGCCATCGGCAACCGTGCGACCCTGTTGAGCAAGCTCAAACGGCATGAGGAAGCCCTGGATGGCTTGGGACGCGTGATCGAGTTGTGCCCGGAATCTGTGGCTTCCTACGTCAATCGTGGCTGCACCTATCTACAGCTCGGCCGTTGGCAGGAGGGCTTGGCGGACTTTGAGCTGGCCCTCGAGCTCCAACCCGGTATGGCACAGGCGCACAACAATCGTGGTCTGATCTTCTTTGAGCTCGAAGACTACCGCAGCGCCATCGACGAGTTCAGTGCCGCCCTGCGCAGTGAGCCGACCATGCTCCAAGCCCTGCTCAATCGTGGCGATGCCTATTTCGAGCTCGGAGATTGGCAGGAGGCGGGCGACGATTGGACCCGGTTGATCGACCTTGACCCCGGCGACGCTCGCGCGCGGTCCCGGCTGGGGCAGCTGCTGTTGAAGGTGGGCTCAGTCGAGCGCGCCCTGCGGGTGCTGAGCGAGGCCATCGTGCTCGAACCCGGCTATCCTCAGCCCTACTATGAGCGCGGGGCCGCGTTCTTCAAGCTCGGCCGGTTTCACGAGTGCATCCAGGACTTGAGTGTCTTTCTTGAGTACGATGCGAGCCAGCCCATCGCCTGGAAGAATCGGGGAAACGCGTGGGCCCGGCTCGGTGAACATGATGCCGCGCTGGCTGACTACGGACGAGCCATCGAGCTGCGCGAGGACTTCCTGGCTCTCTACCGGCGTGCCTTCGTCTGGTTGCAGCTCAAGGAGTATGTGGCCGCGATCGAAGACATGGATCGGGTGCTGAAGACCCGCTGTCAATATGACATGAGCGAGGCGCAGATCGCTGAGATCCGCAAGTCCGCCGCCGAGCTTGCGGCGACCCTGTGCGGACGGATGGTTCTCGAAGCCACCGAGAGCGGCACCCGTGATGTCTGGGTCGAGCGCGCCTTCGGGTTTCTCGAGCAGCGCTTTGCCCTCGCTGGCGTCGACGTCGAGCAGCTGCTCGAACAGCCGGAGTTCGAGCCTCTACACACGGATCCGCGCTGGCAGGCCTTGCTCGAGCGTCAGTAGGCGCCGTTACCCAGCGGTTCCATCGAGACCGAATCTTCTTTCAAGCCTTCTGGCAGCGATCTACAATGCTGCCCACAGAATCGGTACCGTCCAGGAGGAGCCCCCCATGCCGTCCATCCACGGCTGCGGCCACGCCCGCGCTTTCGCCAGCTCAGATCTTCCCCGCTACGGACCTCCCCGTGAGATCCTGCCGTTCCACATGCAGGTCCATCTGCAGCCAGACCTCGCCAGCCGCAGCGCCCAGCTGCAGCTGGAGATCTCGTTGCGTTGCCATAGCGGGGGCGCGAGCAGTGTCGCGCTGGATGCGGTCGAGTTCCTCGATCTCGTTGCCGAGGCAGCAGATGGGCACGCCCTGAGCTTCCACTACGACGGCAAGAAGCTGCAGCTCTTCTGGCAGCAGTCGCTGCAGCGCGGTGACGAACGCCAGGTCTCGGTGCGCTACCGACTCGACCGGCCGACCTCCGGGCTGGACTTCTGCGCGCCTGACGAGGCTTATCCAGGGCGGCCGTCGATTGTGGCCTCGGACAACGAGACCGAGAGGGCACGCTACTGGTTGGCCTGTGTGGACCATCCTGCTGTGCGCAGCACCTTCGAGTGGCACTTGCGCGGGCCGGCTGATTGGCACCTGCTGGCTGGAGGGTCGTTGGTCTCCGAGACCGAACACGATGATGGCAGCAAGACGGCGATCTGGCGTCTGGAGCAGCCGTGCCCGCCCTACCTGGCCTGCGTGGCGATGGGCGACTTCGTCAGGGTCGAGGACGAGAGCGTCGGCGACATCCGCATCGAGTATTTCGGACCCAAGGGCACTCCCCCAGACAACCTGCGGCAGAGCTTCGGGCGCACGCCTGAGATCATGCGCTGGATGGTCAAGAAACTCGATGCGCCCTTCCCGTTTCCCAAGTACTTCCAGTTCGCTGCCCCCGGCATCGGTGGAGCGATGGAGAACATCAGCCTGACCAGCTGGGACGACATGTGGGTTCTCGATGCGACAGCCGCCAGCGAGCTGGGCTGGCTGGTCGACGCGATCAACGTCCACGAGATGGGCCACAGCTATTTCGGCGACGCCCTGGTCATCCGCCACTTCTCCCATGCCTGGCTGAAGGAATCGTGGGCCACCTACCTCGAAGCGCTGCACATGGAAGACTGTGTCTCTCTCGATGCGTTCCGCTACGAGATGCTGACCAACAGCCGCCGCTACCGCGAAGAGGCCGATGGCCGCTACAAGCGACCGATCGTGACGGGCAACTTCGATAGCAGCTGGGACATGTTCGACGCGCACCTCTACCCTGGCGGTGCCTGCAGGCTCGACATGTTGCGCCGGCATCTGGGAGATGCGGACTTCTGGCAGGGAGTGCGGGCCTATGTCAAGGAGTTCTCGGGCAAACTGGTCGAGACCAAAGACTTTCAGCGCAAACTCGAAGAGAGCTCTGGGCGGAATCTCGACTGGTTCTTCGACCAGTGGTTCTATCGCGCGGGCTACCCACAGCTGAAGTTGGATTTCAGCTATGACAAAGAGAAGGGGCGAGGCCGTCTCAAGCTCGAGCAGAAACAGAAGCTGCCCTTCCAGTTCGAGTTGCAGCTGGCAGTCGAGCTCAAGGGCGGCGCGTGGCTGCATCACAAATTCAAGGTCGACGAGAAGCTGCATCAGCTTGAGCTGGAGATGGCTGAACCCGTGCAGCTGCAAGTCGACCCGCAGGCGCACCTGCTCCACAGCCAGGAGCTGGAATGCTCCGATGCCTTGTTGCGTCGCACCCTGAGGGAGGCCGAGCATCTCAGCCAGAGGGTCTGGGCGGCGCAGCACCTGGCGCGCAAGGGCGGCAAGCAGAACCTGGAGGCGATCGCCGAGGCCCATCGCAATGAGGGCCATTGGGGGGTGCGGGTCGAGCTCGCGCGGCACGTGCGGAAGGCGGCCGGTCCTTTCGTCGCGGGAGTTTTGGCAGGCTTTCTCGAGCACGAGCAAGACCCGCAAGCGCTGATGGATCTGGTCGGTTTCTGTGACCTGCGCGATGCGACTATGGCGAGCGCGCTGCGCGCCTTCCTCGAGCGGCCGCTGGCCTACCGCGCCCGCGCCGGTGCGCTGGCGGCGCTGGGCGCACAGCGGGATGACGCGGACTACGACTGCCTGTCAGCAGCCAGCGCGGACGCCGGCTACCAGAGTCTGGTACGAGGTGGGGCTTTCCGGGGCTTGGGGGCGCTACGTTCTGAGCGGGCTTTCGAGCACCTGCTGGCCAGGTTGCCCTATGGAATGGAGCCCGAGAAGGCTCGCCGCTGGGTGGTGTCAGGCTTGGCGGCCTGCGCCCCCTGGCTGGACTTGCGCCACCGGGAGTTGGCCTCCGAGGCCCTGGCAGCCCTGCAGAGAGAGTCGGAGTGCGACAGCCGTACTCTGTATACCTCTGCGGCGGGACTGGCAAAATTGCGGGTTGCCTCAGCGGCTCGCGCGCTGGAGGGGCTGTGTGCGCGTCTGCCCAAACAGGACCATGCTGAGCTGCAACGCAAAGCGGCGTCCGTCCGGGCTGGCTTGAAGCCGGACGGCGGGGTGGAGAAGCTCAGCAAAGAGGTCTCAGAGCTCAAGGATAAGCTACGCGGTGCGCTCGAGCGCCTCAGCTTGCTGGAGTCGAAGGCCGAGACCACTGAGAAGCCGGCTGCCGAGGGCACTGCCGCGGATTGACAGTGGGCCTCATTTTGGGTTACCTTGAGGGCGCCGGAGATCATGGTCTACGGCACGGCTCAGGTATTCCGGGTCCATCCTAGGGGATCACTTCATGAAAATCACGCAGCTGGGCGACTACATGCTCGAGAAGCGGATCGGTAGCGGCGGGATGGGCGAGGTGTTCCGCGCCCGTCAGGTCTCTCTCGACCGTACCGTGGCCGTTAAGGTGCTGCCGCGCTCCCTCGCCAGCCAGCAGGGCTTCACCGAGAGGTTCCAGCGTGAAGCGCGCGCGGCCGCCAACCTGATCCACCCGAATGTGATCCAGGTCTACAGCATCGGTCTCGACAAGGGCATTCCCTACTTCGCGATGGAGTATGTCGAGGGCGAAGACCTGCAGCAGCGCATGAAGCGGCAGCGCTTCTTCGATTTCGATGAGATCGTCAGGATCATCCGCGACGCGACCAGTGCTTTGACGGTCGCGCACGAGAAGGGCATCGTGCACCGCGATATCAAGCCGTCGAACATCATGTTCGACCGCACGGGCAACCTGAAGGTGATGGACTTCGGGCTGGCGAAGATCACCGCTGCCAACTCGAATCTGACCCAGAGCGGCCTGATCATGGGCACGCCGAACTACATGTCTCCCGAGCAGGGCAAGGGCGAACCGACGGATACGCGCTCGGACATCTACTCCCTGGGCGTGGTGTTCTACGAACTGATGACAGGCTCTCTGCCGTTCCGAGCAGATACGCCGACTGCCTTGATCTACAAGCATGCCTACGAGAAACCACCCTCGCCGCGCGAGAAGAACCCTGAGATCCCGCCCTACCTCGAGTACGTCTGCTTGCGCATGATCTCCAAGGACCCCAACGACCGCTACGCGGCTCCCCCCGACCTGCTCAAGGACCTCGAGGAGTTCATCCGTGACCGCACGTTCTACATGAGCGGGGGGATGCCCGAGAGCAAAGACCTGATGACCGACCAGACCATGGTCGATGCCCCTGGCACCGGGCGTGTCCCGGCGGCTCAAGCGGCGCCCGTCGGACAGGGGCAGAGTCAGGTGAACACAGCGCATTATGCGTCCAATAGTGGAGCGATGAGCCAGCAGACCGCGGCCGGAGCGGTGACCCAGCCTGGCTCGCACACGGCGCATACGGTGGCGGCGCATACGACTTCAGCGGGCCAGGCAACCCAAGCGCAGACATTGCTCGAGGGACAGACCCTGCCGGGTTATCGGCAGCCTCCTGGCAGCAACGGTTGGAAGATCTTCGCGATGGTGTTGTTGGTGCTCGCGGGGCTGGGCTTCGGCTTCAGGGAGCAGATCTACACTGCCTGGAAAAATGCGACCAACCCTCCGCCCGTCTTGCCCGACAAGGTCGAGATGCACCTCGAAGACCTGCACGGCTTCGCCGCCAGCGTCCGCACCGACGTGATCATCAGCTGGTTGCCCGAAGAGGCCCTCGACTTCTTGCAGTGCCCGAATGTCCCGCGCCCGGTGGTCCCCGGCAAGTACCACTTCCGGCTCGAACGGCACGGGTACGAGACGCAGGAGTTTGCCGTCCAGGTTCTCAAGGACGGGCAGATCGAGCCCCCTCTGGACAGCAAGACCATCCGCAATCTGTTCGCCGAGGAAAGCTGGGAGGCGGGAAAAGAGCTGACGGACGCCTATGAAGCGGGCGTCTCCGCGATGCGCACCAACCTGTTCCAGCAAGCGATTCCCGAGTTTGACAAAGTGCTCGCGATCGACGAGGGCTACGAAGACGCCCAGGTGCGTCACAGAAAGTGCCTCGACATGGTCGGCGAGTACGAAGGCAAGGTGCTCGAGGTGACATCGCTGGTGTCGAAGTCGGGCACTGCATTCACCGATAAGAACTTGACCCGCGCCAAAGACCTCTCGGAGAGGGCCTTGGAGCTGTGCACCGATCCACAGATCGAGAATGACAAGCGCATCGTCGCCTACCAACGGGAGATGAACGACCGTCTGAGTCAGATCAAGCGCGACCTCGAAATGCTTGAGGACAAGTTCGGCGACGCGATGGAGGACCTCGACGAGGGGGACTGGCAAGGCGCGCGCGAGAAATTCAAGTTCGTCGAGCGGGGCAACACCGACGACACCCGTCCGGCGCGCATGATCGATACCTGTAAGGAAATGCAGGAGTTGTTGGACCGCATCCAGCTGAGCTTCCAGCACCAGAAAGAAGACCGGAACACGCGCACAATGCTCGAGACCTACCTCGCCACCTGCAGCCAGCACGACCAGGCCAAGGAGCTGCTCAGTCAGGTCATCGCCCGCATCGGCGCGAACGAGACCACCCGGGAGAAAATTGATTCGCTGGTGGCGCAGATCAACCAAGAGGTCTCACCCGAGAATGTGCAGAAAGACTGGGCGAAGGTCATCAAGCTCTGCGACGAGATCCTGACTCTGGACGAGGGCAATCAGATCGCCGTCACCAACAAGGACATCGCCCGCAAGCAACTCGACAAGGGCGGCGTCGATACGACTTTCTCTGAGTTGGGAGCCGCCCTCCTCGAGCCGGACTTCGATGTGCGCAAGGACGAATTCCGGCGCCTGGTGCACGATGGCGATTTCGAGGACGAGTGGCAGAGGTTCCTGACGGAGAACACGGCAGAGCTCAAACTGGTCACCAGCAGTTTTCTGATCCACGACACCAACTTCGAGGGGGATGTCGTGCTGGTCGACGGACGTTGGCACTACGAGTTGTTGCTGCTGCAGTTCGAGCGCAAGCTGTCGGCCAATTCTGCCTTCAGGGCCCGGTTGGAGCGCGACTCCGACAGGGATCCCTGGGCCATCGTTGAATTCGAGAAGATCTCGGCGGACACCGAGGGCACCCTGGAATAGCGCGGCGATCCGCACATTCCCAAACCCCCGGGCCCAGCTGGGCCCGCGTTCTTGTGGAGGGTTCATGAGATCCCGAAAACTCGCTGTCATCCTGCTGGTGGCCTTCGCGGCCTCTGGTTGGGCGGACCGCCAGATCCTCGGCAAGATCGAGTCGATCATGGATCAGAGCGCGACGATCGACGTCGGTAAGCAGGACGGTGTCGAAGAGAACATGGTGTTCGAGGTCTGGTCGAACCCGCGCATGATCGAGATTCCCATCTCCGGGGATGTGGTCTTCCAGGAAATGAAGGTGGTCGCGTCCATCGTTGTCGTTGACGTGGCCGATACGCATTCGACCTGCAGGATTGAGAATTTCGAGATGGCAGCGAGTCAGGTCAAGGCGGGCATGCGCGTCGCCCAGAACCCTGTGCGGCCTGAGGAGGAGCAAGATCCGTATGTCGTCGAGTTTCTCGCTGACAATGCCGCGGCCGCCTGGAACAACTCCATCAAACTCAACATCAAGGCCTCCGACCCCAATGGCGGGCGCTTGATCTACCGTTGGTCCTGTACGGGAGGACGGCTCGCGTTCGCGGCCACCTCGAGCCCTGAGAACACCTGGACGGCGCCGCTCGAGAGCGGACAGTATGAGGTGACGGTTGTCGTGCGCGATCCCACCGGGCGCGAGGGCACGGACACCAAGGTCTTGCGCAGCGGCGGGCTGCCGCGCAATTGGAGGCCACAGCGCTTCCCGTTTCGGGGACACCTCGGCGACCACCAGGTGATCTTCAGCAAGATTGCAGACATCGCTTTCGATCAGCAGGGATTTGCCTACGTGCTCGACCCAGAGCGGCGCATGGTCGTCAAGCTCGACGAGGGCTGGGGCTACGTCGCGCAGTACGGTCCCTATCCCGACGATTTCGATTTTTTCCGAATGGAGGTGTTCGAGAACCGCGTCTATCTGCTCGATCGCTACAACAAGGCGGTGTTCATGTACCCCTTGAATTCGGCAGAGACCTTCACGACCAACCGTCCTGTCAAATTCGGCAAAGAGGGCAGCTACGGCGTCAACGGCGAGATGGTCGATCCCATCGACATCGAGATCAACAGTCAGGGTGAGGTCTATGTTCTCGACAAACACACCGGGACCGTGCAGCTCTTCGACAAACTCGGCAATTTTCAGCTGAGCCTCGGAACCAAAGCCAACGGCAATATGGACGGGCAGCTCGAGCAACCGGTTTCGATCGCGCTCGATCCCGAAGGAAATCTGATCGTGCTCGATGATGGGCAGATCAAGAAGGTGGTGGTGTTCGAGAACCATCGCCCCGCTTTCCAGATCCGCCTGGGCGATGCCAAAGAGAAGATGACCGGGCTGGACTTCGATCCGACCACGGGCCTGATGTACGTGCTCTCGAACACGGGTGGTGACGTGAATCTGCGGCCGATCAAGGCTCTGGAGTGCCGCAAGCAGCGCTCGAACGTGCGCAAGTTCGGCGAGATGTTGACCGAAAGCAAGTCGTTCAAGAACATGACCGACGTCAGCCGCATCAAACTGAGCCCGACCGGTGATGTGTTTGTGGTGGCCAAGCAGAATACTGAGCTGTTCCGCTACATCTCGACCGACGAGCAGACCTGGCAGCTCTATGGCAAGTGGGGCGGCGAGGCATATTCCTTTGAATATGTTACCAAGATCTCCTGCGATCCTCTGGGCAACATCGCGTGCCTGGCGCCCGATCTCTACGCGGTCATGGTGCTCGATAACGTCGGTTGGATGACCGCCAAGTTCGGGCACATCGGCGAGGGCAACGACCGGCTGCGTGACCCGATCGACATCGACAGTGGAGCCGATGGCAGCATCTACGTGCTCGATGCCGAGTACGGGAACGTGCGCAAGTACTCTCCCAACGGAGGCATTCCGGTGCCGATCGGCAATCCCGGCGCGGGTGGCAGCCAGATCTCGAATCCGGTCGATGTGGCCGTGGTCGAGGGTACGGTCTACGTGCTGATGGCCCGCGAGGTCAACGCCATCCTGCACTTCGACGAGGCGGGGCGGGTGATCGACAGTTTCCCCGCCGCGGCAGACTCGCAACTGACGGAACCGAGCGCGCTCGGGGCTTTGCCCAAAGACCGCGTCGTGGCAGGTTGCAACGACAACTATGTGCTGCGCCGCTACCTCAAACGGCAGGGCCGCTTTTCCGCCGACCAGAGCTTCAAGTTGTTCACCGATGTGAACGCATACGATGACTTGAGCGGCATGAACACGGGCCTTCTGGGGATGGTGGCGCGCGACGACGGCGCTTTCGGCGACGATTTCTACGTCGCGGTCGCTGATGAGAATGTCGGGCTGATCGGGCGGGTCGACGACGACATGGAGAACAACTGCCCAGCGCCCGTCGACCTGGCCACGGACGGCTACGGGATGATGTACGTGCTCGATGCGCAGAGTCATCGTATCGCCCGCTTCCAGTGCCAGTAGTCGCCTCTCTGTCGCGCTCGTCTGGCGCGCTCGCCATGGCTGAGGTTGCCGATGAACGCAAAGTCTCTACTCACTCTCTTGCTGCTGCTCGCGCCCGCGTTGCAGGCGCAGGAGATGTACGTCCATGTCTACCGGCAGGGCGGCGCCCTGGCCGAAGATCCGATCTTGCGGGCGGCACCTCTGCAGGCCTGGGTCGACATCTATGATGCGTTCACCGGCGAGCGCGTAGAGAGCCACGAGCTGCAGGTCTTCTCACACGTCTACGCCAACAATGAGGTGTTCTGGCCCAAGCAGCTCGAGAACCTGCACCGGAAGTACATGAGCATCGCCTGGGTGGCCGATGAGCAGGCCTGGATCTTGCTCGGTTTGCGTGACGAGCCGATGCGCGGGGACTGGCAGCGCATCGACGTCGATGCCGAGAGCCGGATATTCCTGGACGTCGGCAAGGCGATCACCGGGGTCGACCGGAGCGATCCGGGAGAGGCCACGTTGCGGCGCGAGACGATCGCCCAGGAGCTGCTCTCGCGGGTGGCCTCGGCTTCCCTGGAGGACGTTTTTTCGGTGGCCTCGCTCTACAAATCCCAAGCGGGCCTGACGGGCGGAGAGCGTTACCTGGTCTTGCGCACCTGGGGCTGGGCCCTGTTCATGCATGGCGATCAGCAGGGTATCGAGCGGGCGCGGGTCTTCTACCAGCAGGCGATCGTACTCAAGCCCGGGTTTGGCAGCGGCTACTACAACCTCGGGCTGGTCGAGCAGCGGCTGGGCAACATCGACGCCGCGATCGGCTGCCTGTTGGCGGCACACCGGGCGACCCCGAGCCACAAGTATCTGCGCAAGCTCAAAGAGGTGGCGGAGAAGGCTCCGCGCACCGAGAACCTTGACGAGGCGGCCATGATCGAGCTGCAAGCTCTGATCCGGGACCTCGATGCGGAGACGCCGAGTTTCACGGCCATCGACGAGCGCTTTCCCGCGCTGCGGTACCGGCCATGAAGCGGCCGCTGATGGTGGTCGCGGGCATCGCCTGTCTGGCCGTGATCTTTACGCTGACTTTTCGGGTCTTGAGCAGTCTGGGAGACGGGCCGGATTTCAGCGATCTCGACTTCGAGGAACCGGACGACGGGCAGCAGGATTCAGGAAATGTGGGCGGGAACGTGGCTCAACCCGAGCCGGAGCCCGCAGATACGTGGAACCCGCCGGCTTCGCAGTGGGAGCCTGAGACGCCTCCCGAGCCGCAGCCTGACGCGTCCCAGCCTGAACCAGCAGCCGTCGCTGTGGAGCCGTTGTCCGAGCCCGTGCCGGTGACTCCAGTGGTGGCAGACACGGCGGACGCCGAGCCAGCGACACGGCCCGGCTTTGTCACGATAGCGGGCGAGCTGGTGACCTGGATGCCCGTAGCAGGCGAGCTGGTCTTCCAGGGCCAGAAAGATGGCGAAGGCGTGCCCTTCAGCGCGCAACGTGACGGGCGCATCGAGTTCCCGGCCGACTTGCCGCTGGCCCGCTGTGAGGCAGTCCTGCGTTTGGGGAAGGGCTTGCAGCCGCGCATTCCTCTCGAGATTCCGCCGTATCCGGTCGATATCGAGATCGCCCTGGAAGCCTACAACATTGTCGGAGAGGTCCATTTCCACCGGCGCGGCGTCGAGATGGCGACCGTGCGTCTGGTCGACACCGAAGACTTCGAGTCGGTCTATGACACGCAGGTCACCAATCCCGACGGGCAGTTCAGCTTTGGGCCCCTGGTGCGCGGTCAATACCGGCTCGAATGCCTGACGCCCGACGACCGTCCGACACTGGCAGGCCAGGCTTTCAACCTGCACATCTCGCGGAATCACGACAACATCGTCATCGAGCTGGTCGAGTCGGGGGGACTGGCGGGGACCTTGTTCGACGACCGGGGCAATCCGGTCTTGCAGGGGCGGGTGGTGGTCAAAGGCATGGACGACTTCACGCCGCCGGGTGGCAGCGTCCAGGTCTTTGGCAACGGCCGCTACGAGATCGCTAATCTGGCTCCGGGCATCTATGAGGTGACGGGCTATGGCCAGCCACCGCTGGCGGTCAAAGAACGCGTGCAGGTGCTCGAGGCCCAGCAGACGGGTTTCGACCTGAAGCTCAAGGCCCCCGGCGGCATCCTGGTGATCGTCGAGAACGCCCGCAAGGAACCCCAGGCAGGCTGCAAGATCTTCGTCACACCCATGGGCCTGACACCTGAACCGCCCGAAGACTGGGACGCCCCAGACACCTCCGAGCAAGGCGTCTCTGAGGTGCTGTCGCTCGCTCCCGGCGACTACTTCGTGACTGCGGAGGACGGTATGCGCCGGGCCGTGTCGGGCATGCTGCGCATCGAATCGGGCGACACCCGCGAGGTGCGGCTCGAGCTGCCGGAGTAGCGGCTACCTTTCCTCTTCGGGGAGCTGGGGCAGCGGCTCGGATCTCTCGAAGCTGTAGCGGATGGTCAGCAGCCGGTCTTCGCGCAGCACCCGCAGCTGGAAGTCCTGACCGGCTTGGAAGAGTCCCATGATGGCATCGCGGGCCTGGTATCCCGACTCGATTTGCAGCACGGGCAGGTCGACGATGGCATCGTCTTCCTCGAGGCCACATCGCTCCAGACGATCCTCACTGTCGCCGTAGTGGTAGCCGAGCACCCAAACCGGACCGCGTCCGGTCTGGCGCAGGTTTCCGTTGAAGTCGTTGGACTCGAGCCGGTAGAGCAGGGCCTCGGGCAATTCGATGTCCAGTTGATCCCCAAACCAAAGATCTGATTTGTTGATCATGTTTCCCGATGCCACGAACAGGGCGGCGACCATACAGGCCCACAACACGGCGCGGCCCGACTTGGCGGCGGATGGCTCCGGCTTGGACTTTGGCTTCGCTGCGGGCGTAGACTGCAGCCCATTCAGCGCCGCCAGTGCCTCTGTGGCCGAGGCGTAGCGTTTTTTTGCATCGGCCTCGGTCAACTTGAAGATCAGCGGCGTCCAGCCAGCGGACAGGTCTGTGCGCAGTTGCTCCAGTGGCCGCAGCGTGCGGGGACTCTCGCCACTGAGCATCGCGTACAGCATCTTGCCGAAAGCGAACAGGTCGCTGCGCGGGTCGGCCTGTGCCCCGGGCCGTTCCTGTTCAGGAGCCAGATACATGGGCGTCCCGACCAGGCCCGTGTGGCTGGCCATCGACATCTGGAACGAGAGCTGCTCGGCAGCCACCTTGCCCAGGCCGAAGTCGGCGATATGGGCGGCCCCCTGCTCGTCGAACAGGATGTTCTCCGGTTTGAGATCGCGGTGCACAATGCCCTGGCCGTGTGCATAGGCCAGGGCCTCGAGGATTTCGCGAGCGATGCGCAGGGTCTCATCTTCGGAGAGCGGGCCGTCATGAGCCAGCCGGTCCGCCAGGCTGCCGCCTGCACAGAATTCGAGCACCAGGAAGGGCGGCTCGCTGGCTGGGTCGACGTCGAGCATGCGCACCAGGTTCGGGTGGTTGAGCTCGGCCAGGGTGCGGCCCTCGGCAATCAGCCGCGTGGCGCAGTCACGATGGGGCACCTTCAGGGCCACAAAGCGCTTGGCGGCGTGGCGGTGCGAAGCGAGGTAGACGACGGCCTGCCCGCCCCAGCCCAGTATGCGCTCGATGCTGTAGTTGCCGAGCACGCTGCCATCTTCGAGCAAGGCGGCGTCGTCGCGGCCGGGAAAGTGCTTGTCCGCGAACGCCCGAGCCCGTTCGCGCACGGCGTCGACGCTGGCCGTCGGGCAGTCGAAAGAATGCAGCACACTGCGAAGACGCAGGTCCCCTTGACTGCTCGGGGTGGGATGTTCGGCCTGGGCCATGATGCCTCCTGATCGGGAGCCTTGCGTGACCCCCTGGCTGAATCGTTGGAAGGTGTCCGCAGCATCGGCCCGGGATGGGGAGACGTTTTCAGAAAAAGCTGCGGATGTTTCTTGGGCCAGGTTGAAACGCGGCCCGCCGAGCGCCGGCTCAACCTTCCAGGAATTTCAGCGCCTGACGTTTGCTGGCCTGCAACTCCTTGCTGACCGTCTTGCGGTCGCGCTGCTGCAGGCTGGCGATGTGGCTGATGGTCAGCTGCTCGTCGTAGTACAGCACAAAGGCCTCGAAGGCCTGTGAGGCCAGCGCACTGCGCAGGTGCTGCAACAGACGGACCGCATCGAGCTTCGCCTCGACTTGCGCCTGTCCTGAAGCGACCGGACTGTCGAGCTGTGGCTGCAGGGGTTTGAAGCCATGGTGCTTCTGGCGGCAGTAATCGACGAACACCGCATGGGCCTTCAACCACATCCAGGTGTTGAACGACTGGCGTGGATCATAGCTGCCATCGCTCAGCGAGCGCTCGAGCCGCAGGAAGGTGTTCTGCACGCAGTCGTCGACCGCGTCCTGGTCCCAGACCAACTTGTAGAAGTAGCGCTGGACCCGGCACATGATGCGCTCGAACAGCGCCGCCCGCAGCGAGCGGCTGGCGGAGTCGCGGCCGCCTGCCTGGCCGGCGAGTTGGGTGGTCTTGGGCATGATGGCGGGCTGCACACACGTGGGGCCGGCCGCCAAGTATGCCGGATTGGGAACGCGAGGGCGAGTCTATTGCAAGGCTTCCAGGCGGGCAGGCAGCAGGCTGTATTCTTCGACCAGGGCGTACAGGCCCTGGTCTGCCCCACTCTGCAGCTGTTCGCGCACCTGCGCCGCGGTCTGGCTGCCACCCTGCGAGCCGCACGCGGCCAGCGCCGCCAGGATCGCTCGGCGGTGCTCGAGCTCCGCAGACAGGCCCCGCTGGCCAGCAAGCTGTTGCTGCGCCTCGGCCGTCCTTCCCAGACGCAAGAGAGCCCCGCAGGCATTCAGCCGCGCCCGGCCCGAGGCGTCGGTCCGGCCCGCGGCCGTGAAGTCCAGGCTGGCGGCCGCAAAGGCCTGGTGGGCGGCCTCCAACCGCTGCAAGCCGAACAACGCGCGCCCCGCCAAGGCCTGGGCGCGGGCGCGCAGCTCGACGTCGAGCGCCGCGTCGGCCAGCAGCGCGGCCTCATCCAGCGCGGCATCTGCGCGGCCCAGCTGCAGGTAGGCGCGGCCCAACAGCAAGCGCGCCTCGGTGCCCGCTCCGTGTTGCCGGGCGCTGGCCACGAGCCGCAGAGCTTCGAGCGGCTGCTGCCGTTGCAGGCACAGGCCGACCAGCTCCAGCCGCCAGGCGGCCAGCTCGGCGCTGCGCAGTCCGCTCAGCTCGAGCTTGCCGTCCAGCTCGAGCGCTGCGTCGAGCGCCCGCCATTGCAGCAACGCAGCACACAAGGCCGCGGCCTGGGGTCCCTCGGCCGTGCGTACAGCGCCCTGCAGACGTTGCAGGGCGAGTCCCTCTGCGGGCGTGTTGTGCATCGCCAGAGCCGCGCGGGCGGCCCAGACGCTGTCTCCCAGCTGGACAAACCCGGCGCGAGCGTCCTCGTCCAGCGAAGTCCGCAGCTGCTGGTGCAGGTTGGGCTGGCGACGGCGCGCCGTCTCGCTGGCGAGCAGCAGTGCGCCCTCTGCGGCGTCGGGCCAGGCCCGCGCGACCAACAGGCGCAGGCCTTCGTCCTCCAAATGCACGAAGAGCTGCAACGCCAGCTCAGGCTCGGCGCGCACGCGGGCTTCCGCGCATCGACCGCGGCCGGCGTCGAGGTGTGCGCGCAGGCGGGCTGCGTAGGCTTGCAGCTCCGCGCTCTGGGGGGCGCTGTGCTTACCCGAAGGGGGCCGCTCAGCCTCCAGCCAACGGCTGCTGGCGCAACCGCAACACAGTAGGACGAGTAGCCAACAGGTACGCATCATGGCAGGGGCTCCGCGCTCGGTTCGAGGAAATCACTCAGCACCCGGAACAGGTTGGGATCATCGGCCCCATCGGCCCGGTCAAAAGGACTGACGGCCGCATCCCCTTGGCTGTGATAGGGGTGCAGCGAGAGCGCGCGCAGCCGCGCGCGGCTCTTGGCCTCACCCTCGGCAGGGGTCGACAGCACATGGGGGGTGATCAGCAGGATCAGCTCGCGTTGCGTCTCGACCAGCTCGGTCGAGCGGAACAGGATGCCGAGCAGCGGGATGTCCATCAGCACGGGGATGCCCTCTTCCCGCGTCGTCATCTCCTTGCGGATCAGCCCGCCGATCGCGAGTGTCAGGCCGTCCTTGCCGATCACTGTGCCCTCGATGTTGGCTGTGGTGACCGTGTCGACGCGCAGCTCTTGCACCTGCCCGTCGTTGGTGGGAACAGGCAGCAGAGCGCCGCCCACGTTGACCGAAGACACATCCTGGATGATGCGCAGGTTGACGCTGCGGTCCGCGTTGATTCCGGGGAAGATGCGCAGCGTATTGCCGATCTCCCGCAGGTCGATCTCGGGAATCACCCGGTCGGAGACCACTCCTTCGGTCGAGGTGGTCTGCAGCTGGAAGTTGCGCACCAGCGGACGCTCTTCGCCGACGAACAGCCGAGCAGGCTGGCCGTTGGCGCACAGTAGCAAGGGAGTCGCCAAGACGCGCATGCGGCCCTCAGTCTGAAGCATCTGCACGCGCGCCCGCACATGCTCGTTCATGAACTGGTAGATCAGCGTCCCGCCCTCCAACGGGAAGTTGCCGAGCCCCAGCACGTCCTCGCGTCCCCGAGCCGCACCCCCGAGCAGCGGGTTTCTTGCGGCGCCGCTGCTCGGGCCGTCGACCGCAGGCCCTTCGGTCAGGTCGAAGTCGAACACCGAATCGAAGCCTTCGTCGAGGTTCAGCTCGAGGATCTTGACCTCCAACAGCACTTGCGGCGTCGGACGGTCCAGCTCGAGGATGAGCCGCTCGATGTCCTCCAACACGCCGGACTCGGAGCTGCGCACGGCGATCAGATTGTGGCTGCGCTCGACGCTGATGAAGATCGGAGAACCCGCGCCGACCAGCTCTTCCAGGTCTTCCCCGGCGATGCTGCCCTGGGGGTTGACGCGCGCTGCCAGCTGCTCTGTGGCCGCATCCTGCAGGCGCCCACGCTCCAAGTTGTTGCCCGAGCTGCCCTGGCTGCCGGCGCGGAAGCGCTGGTTGCGCGTGCCGGAGAAGACGTCACCATCGACCTGGGACAAGAAGTCCGAGCTCTCATTGGCCAGCCCCAACGACAGCCGCACGCGTCCTCCATAGAGGTCGGCGATGGTCTGAGCCACTGAGCTGGCGTTGGGATAGAGCATCGTGAAGACCTTCACGTAGTCTGTCCGCTCGATCACGATGCCCTGTTGGTATTCTTCGCTGGTCAGGATCCGGATCAGCCCGTCTGCATCCTCTTTGAACCAGAGGCCTGCCGCCTTGCAGATCACCGCGACAGCCTGGCTTCCCGTCAGCGCGCGCACACTGGCGCTGACCCGGGTCTGCCCAGCGCTGCGGCTGGCCACCAGCTTGAGCTCGGACAGCTCGCTGAGCATACGCACGGCGTCGTCGACGCGGGCGTCACGCAGCTCGAAGCGCAGCACCTGCGCCTCCTGCCCGAAGCAGGCGCCCGCCAGCAGCACCAAGAGCAGCCGGCGCATCAGAACAGCTCCAGGGCTTCGGGCAGCCCCGGCAACGCCAGGCGCACGCGGCCCCCCGACACATCCAGAACCTCGACGAAGTAGGACTGGGGACCACGTTTGAACAGCAGCGCATCCCCGCCCCGCACCAGCTCGCTGCGGCCTTCAAAAGCCAGCATGGCCAGGGCCGGTCGGCCCTCGACCTCAAGGTAGCCGAGCAGCGTGATCTCAGGTAGAAGCTGCCCAGGCGTGGGGCGCACGTCCTCAGCCAGCTCGCTGCCGGGCAGGCTGGCGAAGGGATCGCGGGGAGTCTGCACAGCGGTCGAGTCCTGGGCACAGGCCAGGCTCGCGAGCAGAATCAGAGGAATCAAGAGTCTCATGGCATTGCCTCAACGGGCCGCAAGTTGGAACACGGCTTGGAAGAAAGAGTGGTAGACGAGTCCGACGACCGAGCCGACGACCAGCAGCAGCACCGGTTCGAACAAGGTCGTGAGCGTGCGGATGCGCGCTTGCAGTTGGGTGTCGAAGAAGGCAGCCAGCTCGCGCAGCACCAGCTCGAGGCCGCCGGTTTCCTCTCCGACCCGCACCACCTGCACCATCAGCGCCGGAAACAGCGGCTGGGTGGCGAGGGCGTGGGCCAGGGGCTCGCCGCGCAGCACGCGTTGCGAGGCGGTCTGCAGCGAGGTTTCGTAGCTGGCGTGGCCGCTGGCTTGTCCGCTGATCTGCAGCGATTCCTGCAGGGGCAGGCCGCTATCGAGCAGCGTGCCGAGGGTGCCAGCGATCTGGGCCAGCAGGCCGTAGCGCAAGATGCCGCCGGCTACGGGCAGCGACAGACTCAACCGTTGCAACAAAGCGCGTCCGCGTGGCGTGCGGTGGAACAGGAACAGCCCGACGCCGGCCAGAGCACAGCCCACGCCGAGGTAGACACCCCAGGCGGTCAGGAATTCTCCGAGCTCGAGCAGCATGCGGGTGGAGGTCGGCAGCTGCACCGCCCGCCGGGTCAGGAAGCGGGCGAATTTCGGCAGCACCTTGGCGATCAGGAAGGCGACCACCCCGATGGCGACCAGGATCACCACGCTGGGGTAGAGCAGGCTCGCCATCAGCTGGGCACGGAGCGCCGCCCGGCGTTCCACATCTTCGGCCACCCGCGAGAAGGCCTTGTCCAGCTCGCCTACGGCCTCAGCTGCTTTGACCAGCCGTGCGGTCAGCGCGGGGAAGCAGGTGTGCGGAGCGAGAGCTTGCGAGAGCGGTTGGCCCCGGGCGACGTCCAGGGCCATCGCAGCGGCGGCGCGCGCCAGGCGCGGGTGGCTGGCGCCTGCGGCCAGCAGCTTCAGGGCGTCGAGCAGGCTCAGGCCACTGCGCAGCATCAGGCTGAGCTGGCGGCAGAAGAAGCTGAGGTCGCGGCTGCGCACGAAGGGACTGAGGAGCCTGCGTTTGGGGGCGCCTGCCAGCGCGGCGCCAGCCACTGCAGGGCCCGTCACAATCTCGAGGGGAAACAGGCCGCGTGCCCGCATCTGGGCCGCAACCGTAGCCTGCGAGTCGCCTTGCAGGCTGCCCCGATGCTCCTGGCCGCGGCCGTCGACGGCGGTGTACTGGAACTGCATCACAGCACCCCGCATTGCAGGGCTTCGGTGAAACTGGTGGTGCCTGCCAACACCGACTGGCAGGCGCGCTCCCGCAGGGGAACCAGGCCCGCAGCCTGCGCCAGCGGAGCGAGGGCCGTCTCGGGCTCGCCGCGGGCGATCGCACTGCGCAGCTCGGGAGTGGCCTGCAACAGCTCGAACAAGCCGACCCGCCCGGAGTAGCCGCTCCCCAGACAGTGTGCGCAGCCGCCAGGAGCATAGAGCTCCGGGGCCGTCGCCGCGGTCCACTGCAGGCAGCGGCCGACCATCGCATCGAATGGGCGCGGCTGCCGGCAACGCAGGCACAGCCGGCGCACCAGCCGCTGGGCGATGGCCAGCGCGAGGGTCGCGGCGATCAGGGGGCTGTCGAGGCCCAGGTCCCGCAGCCGGGTGACACTGCCCAGGGCCGAGTTGGTGTGCAGCGAGGACAGCACTGCGTGACCGGTCAAGGCCGACTTGAGGGCGATCTCGGCGGTCTCGCGGTCGCGGATCTCGCCGACCATGATCACGTCTGGATCGTGGCGCAGGATCGAGCGCAGCGCGCCGGCGAAGCTGAGCTTACCCGCCTGGTCGACCTGCAGCTGGGAGGCGCCGGGGAGGATCGATTCGACCGGATCTTCGACGGTCATCACGTTGATCTCGCTGCTGAGAAGCGCGCGGATGGCGGCGTACAGCGTGGTGGTCTTGCCGCTGCCGGTCGGGCCAGTCAGCAGAAACAAGCCCGCCGGCCGCGCCAGGAAATCAGCCAGCGCGGTCAGGCCGTCAGCCTCCAGCCCCAGCTCGCGCAGCTCGAGAGCCGCGCTCGCGACTCCCAACAGGCGCAGTGTGGCGCGTTCACCGAAACGCGTCGGGGCGGTGGCCAGGCGCAGGTCGATCTTCAGTCCGTCTCCGGCAGGAAGCGGGAAACTGAAGCCGCCGTCCTGAGGTTGCCGTTTCTCCGCGATATCGAGGCCGGCCAATACCTTGACCCGCGAGATCAGTGCCAGCCCCAGAGCCTCGGGCAGCTGTGCCGCGTACTCTTGCAGGCGCCCATCGATGCGCATCCGCACGCGCCAGCCATCGGGTTGTCCGGAGATGTGGATGTCGGAGGCGCACGCGTTCCACGCTTCAGCGAGCAACTCGTCGAAGTAATGGACGGCGTCGATGCTGGCGGGCAGGGAGGTGCCCCAGAGCCGTGAACGCGCCAGCTCGAGCGCGCGCGGTTCCGCGATGGCTGGCCGCAGGGGCCGGCCCAGGGCGCGCCGCAGGGTGTCGAAGCCGGCCCGCGCGTCGGGGTCGCTACAGGCCACCAGCAGGCCGTCGGAGTCTTCGCGTACAGGCAGCAGTCCTCCGCGCTCGAGCAGCCGGCGGGCGGGCAGGAGGACGGTCTTGAGGTCCTGGCAGCTGGCGAGCTCGGACGAGGCCAGAAAGGGCAGGCCGCGGCTCTCGGCCAGCGCCCGATAGAAGGCGCGCTGCGGCAAGCGGCGGCGGAAGCTGACCCAGGGCAATAGCGGGCGGCCCTGCTGCCCGGCCTCGCGCCGCAGTTGGTGCAGCTCGGCGTCGTCGAGCAGGCCACAGGCGACGGCTGCCCTGAGCAGGCTCTCGGGGCTAGCCATGGCGCAGGCCTCGCAGTTTCTCAGCGAAGGCCGCAGGGCTGCAGGCGCTGCTCTGGGCGAGCTCGCGGGAGATGCGGCCGCGGGCCACCGCGTCCGCGAGGGCACCATCAAAGGTCTGCATGCCCAACTGGCTGCCGGTCTCGAGTACCTGGCGCAGCTGGGCGGGCTTGGCGTTGCGGATCAGGTTGGCGACGGCGGGGCTGCGCCGCAGCACCTCGACCACCGGCCAGAGCCGCTCTGCGCCGTGCAGCAGCCGTTGTGCCAGGATGGCTTGCAGCACCAGCGACAGCTGTAGGCGCGCGCCTGCTTGCTCTGCTTGCGGAAAGGCCCCGACGAAGCGTTCGACGGCGCCGACGCAGTCCCGCGCGTGCAGGGTTGAGAACACCAGGTGGCCGGTCTCGGCGGCGGTCAGGGTCGCGCGCAGGGTCGCGCAGTTGCGCATCTCGCCGACCAGAATGACGTCCGGATCTTCGCGCAGTGCGGCCTCGACAGCTTGCTCGAAGCTGGGCACATCGGTGTGCAGCTCGCGTTGCCGCACCAGGCCGCGAGCGGGTGTGTGCAGGTACTCGACCGGATCCTCGATGGTCAGAATATGCAGGGCGCGGCTCCGGTTCAGCCCGTCGATCAGCGCGGCCAGCGTGGTCGACTTGCCGCTGCCGGTCGCGCCGCAAACCAGCACCAGACCATCGCGCAGCTGCTGAAGCTCGGCCAGCCGGGCGGGCAGACCCAGCTGCTGCAGCGAGGCGATGTGTTGGTCGAGCCTTCGGAAGGCCAGCCCGAGTCCGCCGCGTGCCCGGAAGATGTTGAGCCGGAAACGCTGGCCGGCTGCGTTCAGGGCTGTATCCAACGAGCCATCGCGGGCGAGTAGGGCCTGCTGTTTCGAGGTCAGCAACGCGTCTGCCAGCATGGCCAGGCTGGCATCTTCGAGCGCCGGGGCAGCGAGCGGCTCCAGCTTCCCCAGCCTGCGTAGCAGGGGCGGCTGGCCTGGGGCCAGATGCAGGTCTGAGGCCCTTTGCCGGGCGCATTCTCTGAGCAGGCTGGCGAGCGGCTCGGGCAGCGTCCCGCTCGGGCTAGAGACTGAGCAGGCAGGTGATGTCGAGACTGCCATCGGCGTTGCGCTCCAGGTTGAAGGTGAGAACGGCGACGCGGCAAGGCAGCTCTTCGAGTTGTGCCAGGAAGGCCTGCCAACGAAAGTAGCTGCCGTGCAGGTGCAGATGGTGGAAGCGCGCCCCAGTCGCCGCCAGTGCACGGAAGGCCGCGTCGGGCGGAGCCGCGCGCTGTTCGCTGGCGAGGGTGCGGAAACCGAGCTGCTGCAACAGCTGGGAAACGGCCAACAGGGCGGCCGCGGGGTGGTCCGCCAGCGGGGTGAGCTGGCTGTCGAGATCCGCGCCGCATGCCTGTTCCAGTCGAGCCAGCTGTGCGCGCAGCGGTGCGAGTACGGGAACGTCTGCAGGAGCCGCAGCGGCGCGCGCGGCGAGCTTTGCGCGTTCGCTATCCAAGCGCGCAGTCTCTTTCCAGAGGGGGCGAAGATCGAACATGACGAGGTTGAAGAGCAGCACCGCGCCCAGCAAGACGAGGCTCACGGCGGTACGGCGCGGCGTAGGGGCTTTCGGTTTCAGCGCTCTTCCTCCGGCAGCAGTTGCAGGCGGAACCGCAGCGGGCGGGTGTCGGCGGAGAGCTCCGGCGGCTGGACGCGCAGCCCCTCGCTGGCCAGAGATCGTTCCAGCGCCAGGCAGAGGCGGTAGACCGCCTGCTCGGAGAGGGTGCTGCCGCGCAGCTCGATGCCTGCCAGCCCGTAGTCGATGCCCGTCAGGCTCAGCTCGGGAGGCAGGTCCTGGCTCAGGCATGCGAAGAGGATGCAGAGGAAGGCGGGCCGCCGCCGAAACCAATGCTGAAGCACGTCTGCACGCGCCTGGTTGGTGGCCAGCGCTGCCTGCAGGCGGGTCGATTGCGCTTCGAGCTCTGCAGCCCGGCGCGTCTGCTCGGCGTGGCGTGCCTGGGCTTCTTCGCTGCGTTGGGCATCAGCGGCGGCGGCTGCCCACGCCTGCCGCGACCTCTGCTGCTGATTCTTCAGCTGGACGCGCAGCGTCAGGAAGCCGAGCAGCAAACCGACGACCAGCAGCCCAGCGAGCAGCATGGGGCGGCTGAGCTTCGGGCGCGGCTTGCGCGTGGAGATCGGCGCCAGGGGCGTAGTCCCATCGGAGAGCGCGTGGCGTGCGGCACCCAGCAGGCTGGCTGGCACGCCCAGCTCGGGAGCCGGGTGGGTCTGCAGGCGATCCTGCCACTGTGCTTCGAGGCGTTGTATCCCTTCGCCGTAGAGCGTGGCCTCGTGTACGCCTCGGTGGCTCAGCTCGCTGGCGAGGCGTCCAGCTTCGTCCAGGTGGCTCAGCTCGAAGCCGGTGATGTGCCCGGCCTTGAGGGTGGTCAGCGCCAGTTCTTCGCCATGCAGCTCGACGATGGTGCCGTCATGGCTGCCGTTGGCGGCCGCTGCCCCTGCCAGGTGGGGGTAGATCGCTCGCAGCCGCAGGCCTCTATTACGCAGGCTGGTCTGCCAGCGGCTCAGATCGCAGCGGGCGATGGTCGAGACCAGCCGTGCAGCCGTGCCTTCGCCGGGGGAGGCCGGAGTCCAGCCGAAACAGAGCTCCTGGCCGGCATCGAGCTGGGGACTTTGTTGCAGCCAATCTTCGCCGTCGACGGCCGGCGAGCCCATGCGCGGCAGGAAAGGCTCGCTCTCCCAGCGCAGCAGCTGCTGCCAGCGTGCCGATTCGAGCGTGGCGCGCGGTAGCTCGAGGCACAGGGCCACGGCCTTGTGACTCAGGCAGATCGTATCCCGCGGAACGGTGGTGTCTGCACGAAGTGTGTCCAAGACGCCGTCCAGGGCCACGTCGAACGGGCTTCCCCGCTCCTGGGCGCTGGCCTGCAAATGCATGCGGCCGCCTTTCCGCTGGTAGACGGCAGCGTGGATGCCACGCGGACAAGCCTGGAGGGCAAGCACTCGTTTCATCGTACCTCCCAGTCCAACTCCAGAGAGGTGCGCGGGAGAACCTGAAACTGCCTCCAGCTCGCCAGGGCGGTGCCCGTTTCGTCGCTGGCCCGCCAGGCGCAGCGGCCCTGCGGCACGCGCAGAGCTTGTGCAAAGGGCATGCGCAGCCCCAACCGGCGTCCGGGGGCCACCCGCGTTTCGGGCACGGGTATTGTCAGGCTGGTCGCGAAGTTGCTTGCGACGGCGCCGTTTACGGGCGCGGCCAGCTCAACCCGCAGCGAATCGCCAAGGCTGGCGAAGCTGGTGTCGGCGCCCGTGAAGTTCCACAGCCAGAGCTGCAGGGTGTCGGCCTGCAGGCGGTAGTCGGACGGCTGGATCAGCCACTGGGGATCGGCGGGGAAGCGCTGGGCATAGATTCCCTCGCTGCCGCCGCGGCTCTGCACACGCAGCGAGGTATCCAGGTCGGTGCCAGCGCGGCTCAAGAGCAGGTCGTTGCCCCAGCCGTCGCGCAGATGACGCTGACCGCTGAGCAGCTCGGGCAGCACGTCGAGATAGGGCCCGCGCCAGCCGGCCGCCAGGCCTGTGGCGGGGTCGAAGGCGTAGCTGGGCAGGGGACCGGGCCGCAACAACTCAGCCAGGCTGTCGGGCAGCCGGCCGATGTCGCTGACGAAGCCGCTGAGCAGCGGCCGGCCGTCGACAGTCAGAGTCCGTCCGAGGGCGGCCTCGCGCACGTTGGCGATACGCGCCAGGCTGTCCTCGTACCGCAGTTGATCGTCGACCTCGCTGAGGAAGGAGGCCGCAGAGAGGGCGACCATCGACAGCAGAAACACTACGATCAACAGCTCGAGCAGCGTGAAGCCCTTCATCGCGATAGCTCCAGCACGAGGTTGTCGGCGTCGGCGGCGGGGCTGCCATAGCGTCCGTCTGCTCCGCAAGAGACCAGCCAGAGGCTGTCGCCCTGCCGGAACAGAAGGATCGGTCGGCCGCCGCTCACCGCTCCTGCGGAGCCGCGCGCCAGTGAGACTTCCAAGGTCGTCCCAGCCAAGCGCCCATGTTCCCATGCATCCGGCAGGCAAGGCACGTCGCTGAGCAGGTCGCCATCTTGGGGAGAGCCGACGCCGTTGGGCGCCAGTCCAGCTCCCAGCTGGACCCGCCACTCGAGACCCGGCTCGAGGTAGGGGCCGCGCCAGCCGCGCCCGCTGTCGGGGTTGAAGGGCAGGACGGGCTTTCCATCGGCGGACTGCGGCTGCCGGTACAGCTGCTCGAGGTTGGCTGGGCAGCGGAACCAGATGCTGCCCGCGTCGGGGGTCGCGACCTCCCCAGGGACGCCATCTTCTGCCAGGGCAAAGGGGCCTGAGCCTGGAAAATGGCCGGTGTCGCTGTGGAAGCGCAGCAGCGCTTGACGCAGTCGCTCGAGACGCTGCAGGCTGAGATGGGAGCTGGCGGCGTGTTGTACACCGCTGAGGTTGATGAGCACCACCCCCGCCAGGCTGGCGACGATGGCGAGTGTGACCAGCAACTCGAGCAAACTGAAAGCACGCCGCGCCATCGACCGGCTACTCCTTCTGACCGGTGTATTCGGCATACTCTTCGTCGTACCAGTCGCCGAAGGTGTCGAGAATCGCCAGGTAGCGTGCGCTGCCGAGATACTCGCCTGGGTCGAAGCTGCCATCGTCGTTCTGGTCGGTCGCCAGGTGGAACAAGACCAGGAAGCGGCTGTACTCGTCCTTGGCCGACGAGGCGTAGATCGGGGCTTCGGCCAGCGTGCCCTTGCCAGACTCACCTACCAGACTGCTGTTATTGCCCACGCCGAAACAGACCACCAGGTGTCCGAGGTCGGCGTCGAGCCCCGCGATGTCTTCGAGACGTTGGCTGCTGCTGGCGCTGAGGTTGGAGACTGCATCTTCGATCACTGGCACCACAACTCCGCTCGCCAGCGAGATCTGGACACCGCGACCGCGGCTGGGATCATCGAAGACGCGGTTGGGGATCGAGCTCACTCCGTTGTTGTTCTGTTGGATGACGCGGATTTTCTCGATGCCGGCGGCGGTCAGGGCGTCGACGCCGTCCTGGCTCAGGGCGTGGAAACGCAGCTTGCCGTCGGCGGTCAGGCTGTCGCCGTCGCTGCCTGCCAACTGTGCGGGCAGCATGGCGAGCCAGCCGCCAGAGCTGGCTTGCTCGGCGCTGCTCAGCGCCGTGTTCTGGACCACCAGACCGTCGAAGTCGTCTGGATACCCTTTGTTGACCAACTTGTAGGTGCGCATCGCCTGGTCGAGGCCGGCGATATTGAAGGTGGCGACACCTTTCTCGGCTTGGACATCCAGGCCGTCGTACGCCACGATCAACGCGCCAGCGATGGTTGCCAGAATGGCCACCACGACCAGCAGCTCGAGCAGGGTGAATCCGGTTTGGCTCCGCATCGGTGCATCTCCTCGGGGCTTGAGTTTTGATTAGTCTTCCTAAATTCATAGTGTACTAAAACATTAGTCAATCAAGATATTTAATCAAAGTATTTGAGAGGCTAAGCATTTCTTTCGGGCTGAACTCCGCCACGGCTCGATGCGTCCAAGCTGCAAAGCTCTTGTTGGGACGCCGCATGAATGCTAGCCTGGCAAAGCAGACGCCTGCCCGCACAGCCAGGGATTCCCATGATCAAACACCGCTTGTTCAAGGTCTTGAAGAAGCGCGGCCTTTTGACCGCCGAGAACGTCGAAGAGTGCTTGAATGAAGAGAACGAATCAGGCCACAGCATCGGCCGTATCCTGCGCGAGAAGGGCTACGTCGGTGAGCTCGACTTCCTGCGGGTCTACCACAAGATCTCGGGCGTGCCGTTCTTTCCCTCGCTGAGCGATTTCCACGTGCCCGAAGAATTCGTGCGGCTTGTGCCGGCGCAGGTGGCGCGCAGCCACAACCTGGTCGCGGTGCGCGAGGCGCCTGGTTTGTATGTGGTCGCGACCTGCGACCCGCTCGATGTCTATCCCATGGACGACCTGTCGAGCATGCTCGAGGCCGAGATCGAGCCGGTCCTGGCCACGAAGGCGGAGATCACCCAGCTGATCAACCGTGGCTACCAGAAGAGCGTCGACGGCGTCGATGAGATGCTCGAGGGCATCGAAGACGACGAGAT
This sequence comes from Planctomycetota bacterium, assembly GCA_029260765.1. Taxonomy (GTDB): domain Bacteria; phylum Planctomycetota; class J058; order JAJDCP01; family JAJDCP01; genus JAJDCP01. The sequence continues at coordinate 83,788 of JAJDCP010000056.1, read as the reverse complement.
GCTGATGCAGGTGGACATGGAGGCGGATGCCGAAGATGTGCTCGACATCGCCAACAAGGCCCCGATCATCCGCCTGCTCAACAGCATCATCTTCGAGGCCATCAAGACCCGTGCATCGGACATCCACCTGCAGCCGTTCACCGACTCGGTGGTCGTGCGTTTCCGCATCGACGGCATCCTGTACAACATGAAGACCATCCCCAAAAAGGTGCAGGATGCGCTGATCAGCCGCGTCAAGGTGATGGGCAAGATGGACATCGCCGAGCGTCGCCTGCCGCAAGACGGACGCGCGGCCGTGCGGGTCGGAGATGGCGAGGTCGACCTGCGTATCTCGAGTGTTCCCACCGCCTTCGGCGAGCGCATCGTCTTCCGTCTGCTCGACAAGACCCAGGAGGTGTTTTCGCTCGAAGAGATCGGCCTCAGCACATCCCACTTCGAGCTGATCAACCGCCTGGTCGGCTACAGTCACGGCATCGTGCTGGTCACCGGCCCCACCGGCTCGGGTAAGACGACCACACTCTATGCGACCCTGACCCGGATGAACTCGCAAGAGAAGAACATCATCACCATCGAGGACCCGATCGAGTATCAGCTGCCGGCCGTCAGCCAGATTCAGGTCAGCAACAAGAAGGGCCTGACCTTCGCGGCCGGCTTGCGCTCATTGCTGCGCCAGGACCCCGACGTGATGATGGTCGGTGAGATCCGTGATATCGAGACCGCCCGCATCTCCATCCAGGCCGCCCTGACCGGCCACTTGGTCTTCTCGACCCTGCACACCAACGACGCGGCCAGCGCTGTCACCCGTCTGCTTGATATCGGCATCGAGCCGTACCTGGTGGCCAGCTCGCTCATCGCCGTGATCGCCCAGCGTCTGGTGCGGCTGATCTGTCCCGACTGCAAGTCTGAGTACGAGCCCACAGAGCCCGAGTTGGCAGAGATCAACCTGCAAATGGAAGATCTCCACGACGGTGTGCTGTGGGTCGGGATGGGGTGTGATACCTGCCTGAACACCGGCTACCAGAAGCGGACCGCCATCTATGAGATTCTGCCGATCGGCGACGAGGTCCGGCGCCAGGTGATCGCGCGCGTAGGGGCCTCGAAGATCAAGGCCGCAGCCATCGAACGCGGAGTGCCCTCGATGCGCATGGACGGCGCGCGCAAAGTGCTCGATGGGCAGACGACCATCGAAGAGGTGCTGCGTGTGACGCAGGCAGATCTCGCATGACAACTCGCATGGCAATCGGCTGAACCTTGAGAGGGCCGCAGCCGTCCCAACAGTGTTCCGGAGCACAACTGGAGTCGCCCGATGCCGGTGTTCCAATATGTCGCATTGACTGAAAAAGGCGGAGAGACCACCGGCATCGTCGATGCCGACACCGCCAAGGACGCACGCGAAAAGTTGCGGGTCCGCAAGATCCACGTCGTGCGCATGAACCAGGTCGAGCACCGAGCGCCGGCCACAAAACGTGGCGGGTCGTCGAACGGCGGCGGCTTCAAGTTGCCTTCGTTCAAGTTCCGCCGGGCGTACAAGGCCGAGGTGGTTTCGTTCACCCTGCAGATGGCCACCCTGCTCAGAGCCGGAATCCAGCTGAATGACGGCCTCAACGCGTTGGTCACTCAGGCGACCAACAAGAACGTCGAGCTGGTGCTACGTCAGGTGCGCGAGGACATCGGCTCCGGCCTGACCTTCGCGGACAGCCTTGCCCGCCATCCCCACATGTTCAACGATCTCTATGTCAACATGATCCGTGCCGGCGAAGCCTCGGGTACGCTCGATGCGATCCTTGAGCGGACCGGGCGCTTCTTGCAATCACAGCAGCGGGTCAAGAACAAGGTGGTCGCTGCGCTCGCCTACCCGGCATTGATGAGCCTCATCGGTTTCGGGGTGATCATCTTCCTGGTCAGCTTCGTGGTGCCCCGCATTCTGGTGGTGCTCGACAAACAGGGCCGCGAAGAAGAAGGCCTGCCGCTGCCGACCGAGATCCTGAAGGCCACCTCCGACTTCATCGCGATGTACTGGTGGGCGATGCTGATCGCCGGGGTTGCCGGAGCGCTGGCTTTCGCGAGCTTCGCACGCACGGAGAAAGGGCGCTACTGGGTCGATGCGACCAAGTTGAAGTTGCCGCTGTTCGGCGACCTGTTCCGCAAACAGGTCGTCTCGCGCTTTGCGATCACCTTCTCGACCTTACTCAAGAGCGGAATCCCGGCGCTCGACTGCCTCAAGATCCTGCGGGACATCGTCGGCAACGCGGTGATGGCCAAGACCATCGACGAGATCCACGACCGCATCGTCGAGGGCACAGACATCTCGACGCCCTTGAAGAAGAGCGGCATGTTCCCGCCCGTTGTCGGCTACATGATCGCGATCGGCGAACAGACCGGGCAGCTCGAGACCATGCTCTCCAATGTGAGCGAGGTCTACGAGGAAGAGATCGATGTAACCACCCAGAAATTGACCTCAATGATCGAGCCGGTGATCATCATTCTGATGGCCGGCGTGGTCGCATTCATCGTTCTGGCCGTGATCCTACCGCTGGTCCAGAACTTCGGCAAACTCTAGGAGATCTGACATGCTTCGCAGCTTTCATGCCCGCCGCCGACGCGGTTTCTCGTTGGTCGAGTTGATGGTGGTGGTCGCCATCATCGGCCTGCTGGCCACGATCGTGGCCCTCAACCTGGGCGGGGCTTCGATCAAAGCTCGCCAGAACAAGGCGCGGGCGGACCTCGAGCAGATCAAGAAGGCGATCTTCTTCTACAAAGAAGACTGCTTCGAGTATCCCCGCGAGCTGCGCGACCTGGTCGAAGACCCGGGCATCGAAGGCTGGGGCGGCATCAGCGAGGGCGAAGGCTACCTCGACCAGTTCCCCATGGACCCGTGGAAGCGCGAGTACCAGTTCTTTGAGTCCGACCCCGTAGGCAACAAGAAGTTCAACGTCTGCAGCTATGGTGCTGACGGCCAGGATGGCGGGGACGAAGAGGATAAGGACATCTGGATGTACGAGCCGGAAAACTAGCGCGATGCGCTCCCGACGCGGATTCTCGCTGGTCGAGTTGATGATGGTCATCGCCATCCTCGGCCTGATGGCTGCCTACGTCTCGCTGAACATGGACGGGGTGACCGCCAAGCGGCGCTTCCAGAGCCAGGTGCGGCAGTTGGGGGCGACGGTCGAGTGGGCCCGGGGCGGTGCTATTGGGCGTGGCAAGCCCTACAAGATGATCTACGATCTCGACAACCAGGAATACTGGATCATGATTCCCATCGAACCCGAAGAGGGGGCGCCGCCCGGTCAGGAGCTGGAATACGAGATTCTCGGGGAAAAGTTCGAGGTGCTCAGCAGCGTCAAGATCCGCAGCCTGCAGTTTCCCGGCGGTGAGCAAGAGACCAACGGCGAGGTGGAGATCTACTTCACTCCCAAGGGCACCGAAGGCAGCCACATCGTGATCCTCGAACGCACAGACATCGACGCAGAGCCGGTTTCCATCCGTTTCAATGCGATCATCGGCAGCGCTTCAGTGGCGCGTGGCGAGCAGGAATTCAAGGTGCTGGAATGAGAAGTCGGCGCGGCGGATTCCTGATCGAGATCATGATCGCGGTTGCCATCATCGCGACCTCGTTGCTGGCGATCTACGGGGGCGTCTCGAACGAGATGATCCGCGCTGCCAACACCAACCGCAGGCGCATCGCAAAGAACCTCGCCCAGAGCAAGCTCTCCGAGGTGCTGCTGGGCGAACAGTCGGGTAGCTCCGGGGAGTTCGAAGACTACAACGGCTACTCCTGGGATCTCGAGGAGCAGGCGGTCGAGATCGGCGTGCTGCAGGCCATCCAGATCCGGCTGAAGGTCAGCTTCCCGCTCGAAGACGAGAATGGCGAAGAGCAGACTGAAGAGCTCGAGCTCTTGAGCTACAGGGAGCCCGAGTGATGCGGCGCGGGTTTACCCTGCTCGAAGTCTTGCTCGCGGTCGCGCTGACCGCGCTGGTCTTCGCTCTGCTCGGTGGAGTGGTGGTCGGCATCATCGACGCCGAGCGGCGGGTCACCGAGCGCACGCAAGCGACCAAGTATGCTTCGGGCATTCTGAACATCATGAGCGCCGACCTGCAGGCCTGCTACATCTATCAGCAGGACAACGGCTTCATGGGACAGTCGGGCAGCGAGCCGCAGCTGCACTTCATCACCACCCGCGACGGCTTGCCCGATCCCGAGACGGGCGTGCGGCCTTCGACCACCGAGGTCAGCTACATCCTCGAAGAGACCGACGACTCCGACGGGCTGTACACGCTATACCGGCGGACGCAATCGCCCGTGGATGAAACACCCTTCGAGGGGGGAACGGCTTTCGAGGTCTACGACCGCATCCTCGAGTTCACCCCGGAGTTTCAGACCGCCGACGGCGCCTGGTTGTCGGACTGGCAAGCGACGGACAAGCTGCCCTGGGCCGTGCGGATCACCCTGAAGCTGATCGACGCTGAGGCGTTGCCCCAAGGGGCCGATCCCGAACGCATCCGGGCCTTCACCACCACGATCTTCATCCCCTGCGCCGCTGAAGAGGAAGAGCCGACCCAGTGAGCCTGCCCGCGGACGCTGAGGCCCTGCGGAGCGGGCTGTTGGCCTGGTTCGAGCGCGCGCGCCGTGAGCTGCCCTGGCGGGAACGCCGCACGCCCTACCGTGTCTGGGTGTCCGAGGTGATGCTGCAGCAGACCCGGGTCGAGGTGGTGGTTCCGTACTACCAGCGCTTCCTGGCGCGTTTTCCCGACATCGCGGCGCTGGCGGCGGCCAGTGAGGAGCAGGTGCTCGAGCTGTGGTCAGGACTGGGCTACTACCGCCGAGCCCGCAATCTGCTCAAAGGCGCGCGCTTTCTGGCCGGGCGCGGAGCGGACTTTCCTACCGCTTGGAAGGAGGCGTTGGCGGTGCCGGGCATCGGCGAGTACACCGCCGCAGCGATTCTATCGCTGGCCCATGGGCTGCCCCACGCCGCCGTCGACGGAAACATCGTGCGGGTCCTGGCTCGTTTGTTCGGGGTCAAGGCCGATCCGACCAAGGGGCCCGGCAAGCGACGTATCCGCGAGCTGGCCGCCGCGCTGCTCGACCGCGAGCAGCCTGGGCGTTGGAACGAGGCCATGATGGAGCTGGGAGCGCTGGTCTGCAGCAAACGGCCGCACTGTCTGCTGTGTCCCTGGCGGGGGAGCTGTGTGGCCGCGCGGACAGGGCAACAGGCGCTGCTGCCTGCGTTGCCTGCGCGGCGGGCGCGTGTGGATGTGATCCACGGTGTGGCGGTGATCCAGCGCGCTGGGCGTTTGTTGCTGCGGCGGCGGGGTTCCAACGTACGTCTGGCACGGATGTGGGAGCTGCCGGGTTGTGACCTCGTCGCGCCTGTGGCGGGAGAGTTGCGCACCGGTCTGGCGGGGGTGCTCGCCGTGGCGCCCGCGACGGAGCCGCGCTGGCGTTGCCGGCATGGCATCACGCACCATCGCATCGAGGTGTACGGCTTCGACTGCCAGCTGCAAGGCGAGGTACCGGTCGGCAAGGATTGGCGCTGGGAGACCCGGGAGGTTGCCGGCGGATTGGCGCTGACTGGGATCGCCCGCAAGCTGTTGCGGTTGCTCGGCGGGCGACCCTGAACTGGTTCCGGTGGTGCCGTGAAGGATAAGACCTCAAGGCACCTCAAAGTCTTGCAGAACGCGGGCCTGGTAGAAGTCGTCAAACGCGGTCGCGAGCGTCTCTACCGTCTCGATCGGGAGCGCTTGCAGCGAGTCGCCGGCGGTTGGCTGGCGTGGTTCAGGCAGGACCCCGATCGACAGGCAGAGGGGGGGGTCTAGCGGTTGCTCGCCGTGAGCACAGATGGTAGGATCTGCTGCGCCTATCCCCTCGAGCACTGACCCTCTGCATGCCTGCGAAACAACCCGTCATCTGGAAGAAACCCGACATCTCCCCGGATGATCTCGATTACGACTCTCTCAAGGTCATCCGGCGGCTGCGCCGCTTTGGCTACCGGCCCTACTACGCGGGCGGTTGCGTGCGTGACATTCTGCTCGACCACAGTCCCAACGACTACGACATCGTTTCGGACGCGCGCCCCGAAGAGGTGCGCAACGTGTTCCGGAACTGTCGCGTGATCGGGCGGCGCTTTCGACTGGCGCATATCTTCTTCTCGGGCAAGATCATCGAGGTCTCCACCTTCCGCGCCTCGCCCGACCAGCACGCTGATGAGAAACAAGACGACCTGTATCTGCGATGCCAGAACACCTATGGCACGCCGCGGGAAGATGCGCACAACCGCGACTTTACGATCAACGGCTTGTTTTTCGACCCGATCGCCGATGAGATCGTCGACTATGTTGGCGGACTGGATGACCTGCGGGCGCGGCTGCTTCGTACCATCGGTGATCCTTTTCAGCGCTTTCAGGAAGATCCTGTCCGCATGATGCGTGCGATCAAGTACGCGGGCCGACTGGATCTCGAGATCGAGCCGCAGACCGCGCGGGCGTTGTCCGATTGTCGTGGGGATCTGGACAAGTGCAGCCGTGCACGGCTGCTTGATGAGACCTTGAAATTGCTGCGGGGCCGCTGCAGCCCCGTCATCTTCGAGCAGCTCTTTGAGTATGGCCTGCTCGAGGTGCTGTGCCCGACGCTCAGCACGTTCCTCGACAGCTCGCCCGAGGGTGAGTGCTTCTGGCGTCTTCTGGACGCCCTGGCGGGGCTCGATCCCAAGCTGCGTCAACGGCTGCCCGGTTCGGTGCTGATGGCCGCGCTGCTCTACCCGTACTTGAAGGAGGGTTGGGCGAAGGCGGGGCTGTTGGACGGAAAGCTCTCGCAGGCGGTCCTGATCCGGCACAGCGGTAAGCTGTTGGTGGGCATTGCGGAGAAGCTGGCCTTGCCGCGCAAGTTGTCTCTCAGCGTGCGGCAGGTGTGTGTGATGCAGGCCTTCCTCGAACGCGCGGCTCCATCGCCGGCTCGTCTGGCGAGGCGTGAAAGCTTCAGCGATGCGTTGCGGTTTCTCGAGCTACGCAGCCTGGCTGAAGATGTGAATCCAGAAGTGCTGGGTCCTTACCACCGTTGGCTCGATGTGGCCCTGCATTCCAAGGCTGAGGGCTCTTCCCGCAGCACAAAGAACACCAGAGAACGTCCTGGTCGACGTAAGCGTCGGCATTTGGAGCACCACCCCAGAGAGCGCCTTGAGCGCGCTGGGCCGAGCCCGGCTGGGGAGCGCGGTCTGCCCGTCGAGCGCGCGCCGAGCGTCGATGATTGGTTCGACGACATCCTCTGACAGCTGTTCAGACCAGGTTCGTTGCGTCAGATTCCTCACCCGGCGCGTCGCGACCGAAGTGCGTCGCATCCAAAAAAACTCCAGATTTCTGCATCATTCGCGTAGCAACTCGTATCAAAGTTGTTACTCTGGTTTTGCTTTTCATAGCGATAACTACTTTTCTGTCACGGAAGTGTCAGGCCTGGCAGAGCGCAGATACGGGTATGTGTTGAGGCCAGGCAGCGATCGTCGCAACGTGTCGGCCCGTGAGACGCAAGCGGGTCGCAATCGCGGCAGGAGTGGCTGGATTGGGCCTTCTTCGCATTGGTCTGAGATTTGCTTTAACAACCCCTAATCGCACCTCGCGTGAAACACATCTTCGGAGAGCGCACGTGTCAAGGATCCTCAGGCAGAGCATTACTACAATTGTTCTGATCGGGCTCGGACTCGGATTGTTCGGCTGCCGTGAAGCAGGAAACAACGTGAGCGGCGGCTTCGGCTCGCTCGGCGCCCCCGGGGCTTCGGCAAACCGCGGCCTGGGTCTGTTGCTGTACAATGTATACCGGACGGGTCTCGATCGTGACGGCGACAGCCTGGGTATGTACACCCTCGAGACACATCGGGTCGAGTTCATCGACGCGGTCAACGCGATCATTCCTGCCGATGTCTCCCAGAACCTCTATGGGACGATCACCGACCTGCTTCCTCTGATCGACGATGGCACGATTCCTGGCATGGCGGACGATGCCAAGCTGATCTTGCAGCGGTTGAAGCAGAACGACGAAGTGCTCGAAGCCCTGGTCAACCTTCAGGACCTCGATGCTGAAGCCAACGGTGAAGACTACGTCAAGCTGCTCAGCCGCTTGCTGGCCTATCCAGAGTTCGACCCCCTGGTCGATGCGATCGCCACGTTGATCGAAGAGAATGATGGCGAAGACGGCAACGGCCAGCCCAATGGCGAGCGCGACCTGTTGTCCGAGCTGGTCGACCTGCTCTCCCGCACTTTGCGCGACCTGCCGGACCTGCCCGCGGGTTCGAATGCCAGCTCCAAGTTGGCGGATGTGCTCCTGACTGTGACCGAACAGCGCGATGGTGTTGCCCTGGGCGAAGCTTCCTGGTGCGTGCGGATCGACGAAGACGGCTTCCCTCAGGTGCGCAAAGGCGCCAACGGCGACTTCCTGCCTCCCTTCGTCGACCTGAACAACGATGGCAAGATCGACACCAACGGGAGTGATCCGGTCGATTCCGCCGGCCAGGTGATCGATCTGGCTCCCTTCGGCACAACCGGCCAGCGCGACGCCTATAGCCGCGCGGTGACTGCCCAGAGCGAGCTGATCTACGAGTACTTCGACGCCAAAGAGACCGTTGTGGCATCGGTGCTGCGGGTGGTCGGCGACGTGCTGCGCGACGACATCCACAAAGACTTCCTCGCGATCGCGGACGGAATGGCCGACCGCAATCCGGCCGGCGGGTTCTCCGACGACAACCCGACGCTCGACGTGATGTTCGCGCTGCTCGAGATGTTCAAGGGCGAGCCCTCGGCCAACACCCTGCGTGGCGCCGCGGCACTGCTCAACGACGACCCCGACCTGGCCGAGTCGATCATGGTCGATCTGGGCGATATGGTCAGCATCCTGCGCAGTACGACGATCGCCCAGACCACGACGACCTCGACCAGCGGCTCGCAAATGGACCTGCTGATCCCTCTTCTCGACGAGGCGCTCGAGCATAATGGCCAGACCCAGTCGGCCGCCCGTGAGCTGTTGCAGGCTTTCTCGACTGAGCAACAGCGCCTTGGCAACCTGCCCCAGGGTTTCGCGTTGATGATGCGTTACCACAATTACGGCCAGCAGGTTCTGACCGGTCCGGGCAAGCCGAGCGCGATGGAGTCGGTCCTCGACATGGTGCGCGAAGCGGACCAGTGCAACAATCCGCTCGGTGGCGGTACGCTCGCCGAGCTCTACATGGACACGGTCGGGGGCAATGGAAGCATCCTCGGGATTTCGATCAGCATCTCAACGATGAACCTGATCACCACCTACCTGGGACAGTTTCTGTGTGGTGGCCTGACCTCGCAGCATATCGCCGCTCTGCAGGACTTCGACGACACAGGAGCGCTCGACGCTTTCACGCCGATCGCCAAGGTCTTCTCCGACCGCGGCGAGACGCGCCTGCTGGTCGATATCATGGTCGCGATGGGTGACGGCTATGCCAGCGCCATGCGGCCGCTCGAACCGGCGATCGTCGACGTGCTGGAGTCGGGTGCGGTGGATAGCTTCTTCGACGCTTTCGACAAGATGAACCAGGTGCAGATCCCCGGAACCAACGACGTGGTCTCCGACGCGATCGCCGACGCCCTGTCTGTGCTCGTCGATGACGACTCGACCGTGCTCGACCGCCATGGCAACGCGAAGATGTCGTTGGCGCACCTGCTGTTCGATGCCCTCGAAGACATGACGGACCGGCTTGAGGTGCGCAGCCTCGACGATGAATCAGAGCACATGCTCGACTTTGTGCTCGATATTGCCACGGCCACCGTGACCAACAGTCAGGGCACCAAGGTGCTCAAGCACAGCTGGTTGATTCCTCTGACTGCAGCGACCATGGACGAACTGGCCGACAGCTTGCCGACCAACAATGCCCAGCGTATCGCCGACGTCGAAGAGCTGCAGCAGGACCTGATCGACTTCCAGACCGGCACCGACTACGAGCTGTTGATCGACGTACTGTTGACCATCGACAACTCGACCGTCAGCCAGGATATCTACGACGCGGTGGCCAACCTGGTCACGCCGCAGGTCAGTGTGGCTGAAGACGTCTACGGTGCATTGCTGCCGTTGCTGTGTTCGGCGCTCAATACCCGTAGCAATGCCGACCCCAATGACATGATCAAGCTGCTGCGCTTTGTCGGCGAGATCCTCGATCCCAACCTGCACCTGGTCGACAACCTGATCGACGGCACCCAGGCGCTGCTCGCGCAAGACGACGGCCGCACCGTGCTGACCATCGTGCGCAACGCCTTCTTCATGGGACCGAACGGAACCGACATGGCGCCGATTGAAATTCTGGTCGATATCCTGGAAGATGTGTCAGGGAGTTCGAGCCTGCCCGGCTCCGGTCCCGTCACGGTCACGAGTTTGAAGACCGACATCCAAGAAATCGTCGACTTCATCGAGGATGACGTCCATGGGCTGCAGCAGATCTTCGATCAGTTGCGCAACCGGACGTACTAGTGGTCTGTCCAGATTGATTTCAATGTTTGATTTCGGAAGATGCGATCATGGACATCTGCATCCAGGTTTCGTCTCTACCGAGGACCACGAAGGTGCCGAAGGCACCTCCGAAAGCTGCGAGAGTGAGTCGGCGCGGCTTGTCCCAAGGCGAACGAAGCAGCTTTCGTCACCCGCGCGAAGCGCGGATCAACAAGAACGCGAGACGTGGCCCGGCCTGCGAAATCGTCAAGGGTTGTGATTCGGCGACAGGTGCAGGTAGGTTTGAAGCGTTCAATTCATGTCGGATGGGCCACTAGGACGGCACTATGCAAGACTCCCAGACCTTCGCGGGGCCCGTTTCCACCACTCGCGTGGAGATCGTGCCTCGCGAAGCTCTTTTGCAGCAGGTTGAGAGCCTGTTGGGAGGACGGCCGCCGCGCCACGAAGAGGTCGCTGCCGATCTGGCTGGCATCTGTGAATGGATGGACGGCCGGATCGAGCGCCAGCTGTGGGGGTGGCCGCGACTGCGCACGCAATTCGTCCAGCGCAGCCCGCGCGAGATCATGCAGTCTCGCGGAATCCACTACGCTGCGCCCTGCGTCGACCTGAGCACTTGCCTGGCAGAGATCTTGAAGGCTTGTGGCTACCAACCCACGGTGGTGTTGACACGGATCAAGCGTCCCCTGCAGGCCGTCAAATTCCAGATGGGACTCGAGCTGCAGGTGGACGGCGTGACCTATTGCCTGGGCTTCACCATCACCAGTTGGAAGTTGATCATCGGCAGTTTTGTGGTTGCCCGCTCACGGACCCACGTTCTACGCCGGCCTCTGCCTCTGGACGACACTCTCGATCGGCGCTACCTCTCATTGTTTGGGATCGGTAGCCTTTCGTCCGTAGGCCTGGTGATTCCTGGCTATGATCCACTGCGCGACCTGGCCTGGTTCCGTCGCACGATAGCTCCGCGTAAGTTCCGCAAGGCGCAACGCAAGACCGAGAAGAAGGTGCGGGTCGGCAAGCCCGGTGTGCTGCGTGCGTCTGGCAGCTGGCAGCAACTGAGCTGATGGGGACCTGTCCCACCAGTCTGGAGGAATTCGGATGGAGTGTCTGCTGGCACTGCAGGGCAACAGCCCTCCGCCCGAGGCGATGATCTTCATCGTCATCTGGGGCGTGATGATGCTGTTCATCCTGGGCCTGAACCTGCTGATCCTCGCCTCGCTATGGAAGATCTTCAGCAAGGCTGGCAAGCCTGGTTGGGGCTGCCTGATACCTGTCTACAATTTCGTTTTGATCTGTGAGATCGTGGGGCGGCCGACCTGGTGGGTGCTGCTGATGTTCATCCCCTGCGCGAACATCATCGTGGCCTTCTTGCTAGCGATCGATCTGGCGGAAGCGTATGGGCAGGGGGCGGGTTTTGGAGTGGGCATGATCATGCTCCCCTACATCTTCTATCCGATCCTGGGCTTCGGTAGTGCGAGCTATCGAGGGCCGGTGCACGATCCCTACGGTGGCAGCGGTGGGCGGCGTTACCCGCCGCCACGCGGCGGCCACGGTGGTGGCTATCCTCCGCCAGGTGGCGGCTACCCACCGCAGCAAGGGGGTTGGCCTCCTCCGCGCGGCGGCCCGACACCGCAAGGGGGTGGTGCGGCACCGCACGGTGGCTACGGTCCGCCGCAATCGGGTGGATACCCGCCGCCAGGGGGCAACTACGGCAAGCGCTGATCGGTTTTGGGGCGCTCTGTGACCGTCGGAAAAACCGATCCATAGGGAAGACCCAGAATCTCTGGAGGCAACCTCCGCCAGGGCCCCTTCCGGCGCTCACAGAGGCTGTCTCAGGGAACGTCTGGAGGCGTGGGATTGCTTTGGGTTGTCATGTAGGGGCGAGGTTTACCCTCGCCCGCGGGCGGGGATAAACCCCGCCCCTACAAGAAGAACGTTCGGTAGCCAGACGATTCCCAGACTTGTCCCAATTGACATCGTACGACGACTCCAGATATCTCGAACCTTCCCTGAGACAGTCTCTCACAGACCGCCGCTACAGGGCTGTGAGCGCCGCTACAGGGCTGTGAGCGCCGGTTGTGGCGCTCTGTGACCGCCGGGAAGACCGATGCAGAGGGAAGAACCAGGAATCGTCGGAGGAGCCTTTGGAAAAGCGGCTCTCCGGCCGTTATTCAGCCTTCCGACAGTCGCAGCAACGCCCAGTAGCCACCGTCCCCGCCATCAAACCTCGGCAAGGTGAGGCAGTCTTCGACCAGCTCGAGCCCTGGGCTGAGCACGCTGTCGATCAGTTGACGGTTCTCTTCAGGCTCGATGCTGCACGTCGAGTACAAGACATGCCCACCAGGCCGCACCCGCTCGGCGGCTCGCAGCAGCAGGCTGCGTTGCAGCTGCACCAGGCGGGGGAGGCTGGCGGGATCGAAGCGCATGCGCGCCTCGGCCCGCCTGCGCAGTACGCCCGTGTTGCTGCAAGGTACGTCGACCAGCGCCGCGTCGAAGGGCTGGTCGCGCTCGTCGAATGCGCTGGAGGGCCAGAGCACTGTGCGTACCGACTGTAGCTGCAGCCGTCGGGTGTTCTCAGTGACCTTCGCAAGCCGATCCTTCGCGCTGTCGACGGCCCAGACCTCGCCGCGGTCTTGCATGCGTTCGGCCAGCGCCGTCGCCTTACCCCCAGGGGCCGCGCAGAGATCGAGCACGCTCTGGCCCGGTTCGACCGGGAGGTGTCCCACGGCCTCTTGCGCGGTCTTGTCCTGGACATAGAAGAGGCCATCACTGAACCCGGGCAGCTTGCTGGGATCGCGGCTCGTCAGCAGGCGGATAGCCCGTCCATCCATGACCGCCTGGACATCAGCCTGTGCCAGCAGCTCGAGAAACGCTTCGCTGGTCGTGCGCACGATGTTCGGCCGCAGGAACAGCGGAGGCTCAGAGTTGCAAGCGCGCAACACCTGGAGCAGTTCGGCCTTGCCAAGATGCGCAACCCAACGTTCCAGAAGCCTGGTCGGAAGGCTATAAGCCATAGAAAGATACCGCACGTGGTGGCGCGGTGAGGGCAGCATCGGTTGGGAGAACACCGTCAGCCGTCCATCGTCGAGCATCAGCCGCTGGCGCGGGCTGTGCACGCGCAGCTCTGAGGTGGCGACTGCCCGCTGCACCACCTGTCGGCAGAGCTCGCGGAGCACGCCGTTGGCAAAGCCCTTCAACTTGGGAGAACGGGTCAGGCGCACGGCCTCGTCGACGGCAGCATGCACCGGGATCCTGTCGAGGAAGATGATCTGGTAGGCTGCGATCTTCAGCGTCCAGAGCAGGTTGCGGTCGAGCTTCTGCGGGCGCCGGCCGGTCAGCTTGCGCAGCAGCCCCTCCAGGGTCAAGCCCCGCCGTACCACGCCCACGACCAGGTTGAACAGCAGCCGCTGATCACGAGCATCGCTCAACCGAGCCTGATAGCCGGGCAGCAGGTCTTGCACCAAATTGCCCTCACGCTCCGCGCGCGACAACACCTCGAAGGCCAATTTACGCACTGAGCTGCTCATGGCTGGGCGCTCCCTGCAAAGCGATCACCTTCGCGCAGTGGCCGGCCGCGTGCAAACGCCCCAGCATCCATCGGCTTCTTGCCTGCCGGAGTCAGCCTGCGCAGCCTCAGGCTGCCTGCCCCACATGCCACCGTCAGCGCGGATGCGGGGGAGAGCAGCGTGCCGGCGGCCCCTTCCTGGTCGCAGACCTCGGCCTGCAGAATTGTCAAGGCGTGCGTCGCGCCGTCCGCGGCCTGCCAGAAAGTCCGGGCCCCGGGCCAAGGAGTGACCCCTCGGATGAAGTTGAAGACCGCTCCCGCAGGCTGCGTCCAGTCGATGCTCCCGTCGGCCTTGCTCAGCTTGGGCGCCTGGCTGACTTTCGAAGCGTCTTGCGGCGTACACTGGGCCCGGCCCGCCTCGATGTCTGCGACCACTTCGCACAACAATTGGGCCCCTAGCGGAGCCAGCCTCTCGAACAATGCACCCGCAGTTTCGTCGCGCCCGATGGCGGTGCTGCGGCTGGCGAAGAGCGGCCCAGCGTCGAGCCGACGCACGATGCGCTGCACCGAGACACCCGTCTCGGTCTCTCCGCGGATCAGCGCCCACTGGATCGGCGCGGCGCCGCGGTAGGCCGGCAGCAGTGAGCCGTGCAGGTTGATCATCTGCTGGGGAAAGCCGCGGAAGATCCGGCGGGGAATCAGGCAGCCGTACGCCACCACCACGCCGAGCTCGGCCCCACAGCTCAGAATCGGCTCGTCGAGCGTTCGGTCGCGCAGGCTGCCGGCCTCCAGTACAGGCAGGCCCAGCAGCTCGGCCCGCGCCCGCACCTCGGTGGGCACCTGCCGTTTGCTGCGTCCCCGCCGCCGCGCCGGCTGGGTCACTACCAGGCAGATCTCATGGCCCGCGTCGACCAGAGCCTGCAAGCTGGGCACAGCGAATTCAGGGCTGCCAAAAAACGCGAGCTTCATGGCCGTCCTTCCACTTCGATGCCGCCGAAGGCCTTGTCCTGGTGGATGCAGATCTCCTGGCACTTCGCCATCTCGAGCAGCGCCAAAAAGCGCCCGATCCAAACGCCGCGGTCAAGCACTCCGCCGAGATCTTCGAAGAGCCGGCGCAGGGGAATGCGCTCACCCGCCTTCAGCACCGCGCGCAGCTGTTGCATGTGGGTCTCGATGGGCGTGTCGTCGGCGGTGACGATGCGGGGCGCACGTGTGATCAGCTCACGTTGCAGCTTGTTGAAGGCCTCATACAGATCCCAGGAGGACAGATCTTCGAGGTACTCGCCATAGTCGCCCGTTTCCGTCGGCCCTCGGCTCGCACGCAGCTCACTGTCTGCCTGCAATGAGCTGAGGAAGCCGGTCTGGTCGCGCAATTGACGGTAGGCCAGCAGATCGCGGATGAAGTCGCCGGGCAGCCCCAGATCGTCGTCTTCAGGCACCTTCTCGCCGTCGTCGATCAGCAGCTGCCGCGACTTGAGCTCGACCAGGATGGTCGCCACCAGCAGGAACTGGGAGGCATTGTCCACATCCAGTCCTTCAAGCGCCTCGAGGTGCTCGAGGTACTGCTCGGTGATCTTCGAGAGCTCGATGGTGTCTGCGGAGATCTCATGGCGCCGTACCAGGTGCAGCAAGAGGTCGATCGGACCCCTGAAGCTCGGCTGCTCTACCTGGTACTCCGGGCCGGTCACGGCAGTACGCCCCAGAGGCCATTGACACTACGCATGAACAGGTTGCGCAACGCAGGCACGAAGATCAATAGGGCGACGATCACGACAAAGCCCAACGTCTGCATGCGGTAGGTCTTCAGACGCAGCTTCACGGGCAGGAAGGCGCTGAGCACCGCGAAGCCATCGAGGGGAGGCAGCGGAAACAAATTGAAGACAACCAGCAGGCAGTTGAGCCAGCCCGTCTTCTCGAGCACATTGTCGAGCTGCGGCCAGAACGTGACGGCGCCCGCCGGGCCCATCAGCAGCTTGAAGATCACGGCCAGCAGCAGATTGACCGTTACGCCCGCGAGCGCGACCGCGATCTGGCCGAGCAGCCGCGGCTTCAGAGCCTCCATCTGCACGGGCACGCCCTTGGCACCGCCGAAGATCAGGCCCCCACTCATCAAGTACATCGCAGCGGGCAGAAACAGACTCATGAACGGGTCGATATGCGGGATGGGGTTGAGCGTGATGCGGCCCTTGCTGCGTGCCGTGGAATCGCCGAAGCGTTCAGCCACCCAACCATGTGCGATCTCGTGCAGGATGACCGAGTAGATGAAGAGCGCCAACATGGGGACGCCAAACATCAGGTGGTACTCGAGTTTCATGGCCCGCCGCGCTCCGGTTCAAGCTTTGCTGGAGCGGCCACCGCCGTCAGCGGATCAGCCGGGAGATCTCTTTGAATTCGGCCCCGCCCGCTTTCCCCAGCAGCGCGAACAGGGCGGTTTCTACCGAAGTGACCAGCGCTCCAGCGCTCCGTGCCAGCTCGAGGCCCACGGCTTTGTTGGCGGCCGTGCGCGATAGGCAGGCATCGGCCACAACCTGGCTATCCAGCCCGTTATCGAGGGCTCCCAACGCGGTCTGGAGCACGCAGATGTGCGTCTCCATCCCGCAGATCAGCAGTTGGCTGCGCCCACTCTCGCGGATGGCCGCGGCCAGGTCTTCAGCGTCGAAGGCGCTGAAATGGACCTTCTCGAACACGGGCGCATCGCCAAACGCATCACGCACGGCGGGAGTCGAATGCCCGAGGCCGCGTGGATACTGTTCGGTCGTGAAGATCGGCACACCAAGCACCCGGGCGCCGCGCAACAAGCGCACGGCGTTCTTCTCGGCCTCAGCAAAAGCCTCTGGCTGCATCGCCGCTGCCAGACGTTCCTGCATGTCGACGCACAGCACCGCGGCGGCGTCAGGACGGAGTCTGATGGCGTCCTTCACGTTCCCAATCTCCTCAAGCACAGACCAGTGTACGGATGAGGTTCCAGCAAAGCACGTAGCCGCGATCTGTGCCACGATTTTCTGCAAGTATCCCTGGCGTGCTGCCGATGGGAGGAAGATGGAACATGCCATCGACGACTTCCTCGACTACTTGGGGGCTGAGTGCGGCCTGGCCCACAACACCCTGCTGGCCTACCGTACGGACTTGCGCGCCTTCACCCGCTTCCTCGCTGGGGCGGGCATCGACGACCCTGCGGCCGTGCGCCCCACGCGCATCGTTGCGTTCCTGGTACACCTCTCGCAACGCGGCTTCAAAGAGACGACCCTGGCCCGTCGCCTGGTCGCGATCCGCAGTTTTTGCCGCTTCCTCATCTTGGAAGGACGGCTCAAGAATGATCCCAGTGAGGTCGTGTCGAGCCCCAAGCTGGGCAAGGTGCTGCCCAATTGCCTGAGCGTGGCGCAGACCACGGCGCTGCTCGAAGCCCCCGACTGTACGACTCCGCACGGCTTGCGAGACAGGGCCTTTCTGGAGCTGTTGTATGCGACCGGGGCACGGGTCTCGGAGGTGATCGGCCTGCAGCTCGAGACCACCCACCTCGACCTCGGCTTCGTGCGGCTGTTCGGCAAGGGCAGCAAAGAGCGTGTAGTGCCGCTCGGAGAGCCTGCCCAACGCGCGGTGGCCGACTACCTCGAGCTCGCGCGCCCACGCCTGCTCGGCGGCCGGCTCTGTCCGGCGCTGCTGGTCTCGCAGAAGGGTAGCGGACTGCGCCGCGAGACCGGCTGGCGCATCGTCAAGAAGTATGCGGCGCTGTTGGGCCTGCCGGCGAAGGTGTCGCCGCACACCCTGCGCCACTCGTTTGCGACCCACTTGTTGGTGAACGGTGCCGATCTGCGGGCCGTGCAGGAGATGCTGGGCCACAGCCGGATCGAGACCACCGAGCGCTACACGCATGTGCGCAAGCCCCAACTGATCGCCGGCCATCGGAAGTACCATCCGCGCGCCTGACGGGCTCAACCCTCGGCGTCGAGCACCGCCTGCACTTCGTCGGAGATCTCGTAGTTGCCGTGCACTTTCTGCACGTCGTCGAGGTCTTCGAGCGCGTCGACCAGGCGCAGCAGCTTGCGGGCCGCGGTCTCGTCCAGCTCAACGGTGTTGGTCGGGATCATCGCGATCTGTGCGCTGGTCGGCTCGATGCCGGCTTCGATGAAGGCCTTGCGTAGCGCTTCAAAATCGCTGGCTCCGCAGGTGACCTCGTAGCCATCGTCGCCCTCTTCGATCTCTTCGGCGCCGTTTTCCAGCCCGACCTCCCACAGCTTGTCCTCGCCCACTGCCGGGTCGAACAACAGCATGCCGGTGCGGTTGAACAGGTACGAGACGCTGCCGTCCGTGCCGAGATTGCCGCCTCGTTTGCTGAACGTGCTGCGCACATCGCCGGCGGTCCGGTTTCGGTTGTCGGTCAAGCACTCGACCAGCAAGGCCACGCCGCCAGGACCGTAGCCTTCGTAGTTGAGATTCTCGTAGTCGGCGCCGCCGGCACCTTCTCCGGTGCCCTTCTTGATGGCACGATCGATGGTGTCATTGGGGCAATTGGCCGCCTTGGCCTCGTCGATCGCTGTGCGCAGCCGCGGGTTGAAGTTCGGGTCGGGCTCACCGAGCTTGGCGGCGACCGTGATCGCGCGGATCAGCTTGCTCCAGATCCGCGAACGCTTAGCGTCTGAGGCGGCTTTGCGGTGCTTGATGTTGGCCCATTTGCTGTGGCCAGCCATATCTATTCCCCCTGCTCGAAGGCATTGAAAAACGGAGGTGGGCCTGGAATTCCTGGCACACCTCCGCTTTGTATCCACAGACCTCGAAACGGAGAGGGCGGGATTTGAACCCGCGGTAGAGGTAGTACCCCCACAACAGATTAGCAATCTGCCGCCTTAAGCCACTCGGCCACCTCTCCAAGGCCCGGGTATTTTAGGAGCTGGTCACCCCGTTTCAAGCAAATTCCAGCGATCTACGCTCACTCCAGGGTGTGTCTGACAAATCCGAGCCCCGACGCAGTGCGGGGCCGCGAGATCGAGGATCGAGGAAGAGGCCCTACTTGTAGCGGTGATGACGAGGACGAAGAGATCGCGAGCCCCCCACAAGTCGGGCGAACAAAGACTTGTCAGACACAGCCTGGTTCTTCGGCCACTTGATAACACACCAGGGTGCTCTTGCCGAAGCGTTTGCGCCAACGCTCCTGTGCTCCGGCGGGCAGCTGGAGCGGAGCTCTGGCCGTGCTGAACTGCACCGCAGCCCAACCGTGCGCGGGAAGCCTCGCGATCGTTGCGTTCAGCAGGGCGTCGAAGCGCGGACGCTGCTCGAAACAAGCCAGGGTGGCAAAGGGCGGCGCCAGCAGGGCTGCGTCGAAGACCTCGTCGACAGCGAGCAGAGCATCGGCTCGCAGCAGATCGCGGCGCAGTATCCGCCAGCTCTGCTGCGGAAAGCCCAGCTGCGAGAGGTTCTTGCGCAAGGCCTCCAACGCGGGCTGGGCCTGCTCGAGGAACAAGACGCGGCGGGCTCCTCGCGACAGGGCCTCGATGCCGAGCGCACCGGACCCCGCGAACAAATCGAGCAGCACCTGCCCCTCGAGGTCGGGAGCCAACCTGTCAAACATCGACGCCTTGGCCCGGGCCAGCAGGGGCCGTGTCGCATCACCCTTGGGAGCGATCAGCTTTCGGCCGCGGCGGCTTCCCCCCTGGATTTTCACGCGCCCAGCTCCGGAGCCAACCAGATCTGTGGCTTGCGGCGCGCCACCAGCGATTCTACCCGCTCGGCAACCTGCAGCAGGAGGTGCTCGGCCCAGGGAGCCGCCATCAGCTGCAAACCCACAGGCATGCCCTGGTTGTCGTAGCCGGCGGGCACCGAGATGCCCGGCATGCCGTTGAGGTTGGCCGGAAACGCGTAGCGCATGATCTGGCTGAGTACCGGCAGGTTGCTCTCGCCCTTGTGCAGGGCATCGTGCGGGATCGGCGGGGCGGTCACGCCACTGGTCGGAGTAGCGATGCAGTCGACTTGCTCGAAGAGGCTTGCGAACTGCGCTGCCATGCGGGTGCGCATGCGCTGAGCCTGCACGTAGTCACGGGCTGTCAGCACCCTGGCGACGGCCAGATTGATGCGCACATCGAGCCCATGCTGCGAGCGTTGGGCATCGTGTTCCTGCATCGTCAATGCCATCTCGCTGGCGATGGTGATCAGGTGGGCCACACGGATCGAGTCGAGCTCGGGGATGTCCACCTCGACCACTTTGGCTCCGAGCTTGCAGAGTCCGTCGACCAGCTCCTGGCATCGGGTGACGACCTCGGGCTGGGCATCTTCGAACCAGGGGCGGTAGATTCCGATCCGCACTCCCGCCATGTCGGCGTCGGGCCCCACACCGTCGAGGTGGGGCGGGGGCTGTAGCTGGGAGTTCGGATCGTGTTCGTCGCTGCCCGCCATCACGGCATAAGCGAGCGCCGCGTCGCGAGCCGTCGCCGCCAGCGGTCCCACGTGGGCGACGCTCCAGCAGAGCGGGGCTGCCCCGTGCTCGCTGATCCGGCCCCAGGTGGCCTTGAGTCCGAAGACTCCGCACAAGCCGGAGGGGACACGGATCGAGCCCCCCCCGTCGGCGCCGATGGCCACGGGGCAGAGGCCCGCTGCGACCGCAGCTGCGGGGCCGCTGGAGGAGCCCCCGGTGTAATGGCCTGGGTTGTAGGGGTTGCGGGGCGTGCCGTGGTGCGGGTTGAAGCCTGTCACGCCGATGCCGATCTCATGCATGTTGGCCTTACCGAACAAGAGCGCCCCGGCGGCGCGCATGCGCGCGACCACCGTCGCATCACTGGTCGCCGGCTGCTTGCCCAGGAAGGAGGTCCCCACTTTGGTCGGGTAGGGAACCTGGTCGAGCTCGTCTTTGACCGCGACAGGCACGCCGTCAAAGATGCCCAGGGGGGTACCGGCCTTGAAGCGCTCGCTCGAGGCGCGTGCCTGGCGCCGCACATCCTGCTCGTCGAGCATGATGATCGCGCGCAGGGGCGGTGAGGCTTCATCGGCCTCGCGCACGGCGGCGATCAGCGCCTCGGCGACCTTTTCTGGGGTGGTGCTGCCCTCTCGGTAGGCGCGCGCGTAGTCGGCCACGCTGGGAAAGCGAAAGCCGCCGCCCTCGGGGCGCTCGTGCGCAGCCAGCACGTCGAGCGCAGGCAATTCCCCCGAGCCCTGCTCGCCCAACGATGAGCGCACGGGCAAGGGAGGCTGCACGGACGGGGCCTCGCGCAAGGCCCGCCGCCGGAACTTCTCGATGCCCGAGTCCTTGATGAGCTTGCGGAGCAGCAACCACTTGCTCGGCGCGCGCTCGAGCGCGATCGTGAACAGCTGCAAGGCTCTGCCCGCCAGGCGCGGAGCCTTGATGGACCCTAGGTCGTAGGACATGGCATTCCCGTCCGCGCAAAGAGTGACGTCCGGCAAGGGCAGACGAGCTACGCGCGTTTCTTGGTGATGTAGTAATTGCCGATGAACAGATGTTCGAGGCCACTCCCGAACAACATGTTCAGCGCATCTTCAGGCGAGCAGACCATCGGTTCGCCGCGCCGATTGAGGCTGGTGTTGATCAACACGGGCACTCCCGTGCGTGCTTTGAAGCGCGACAGCAGCTCGTAAAAGCGCGGGTTGGTCTCCTGGCTGACGGTCTGCGGCCGGCAGGAGCCGTCGACATGCACGACTTCCGGGATCTTCGCCTTCCATTCCTCGCTCATCGTGAAGCTCAAGGTCATGAAGCGCGAGGGATGGGCACTTCCCAAAATCGCCTGCGCATCTTCGGCGAGCATCGATGGACAGAAGGGACGCCACTTCTCGCGGAACTTGATGCGCTGGTTGATCTCGTCCGAGGTGCCCGGCACGCAGGGGTTGCCGAGGATGCTGCGATTCCCCAGAGCGCGCGGTCCGAATTCCATCGGCCCCTGCATCCAGGAGATGATCTGCCCGTCCGCCAGCAGCTGCGTGGCACGTTCGAGACAGGCCTCGTCGTCTTCTTTGACGAACGGGATCCTGAACTTGGCCAGGGCCGCCTCGATGGCCGCATCGTCGTAACTCGGCCCGTAGTAGGCGTGCACCATGGGCTCGATGGTCTCGCCTCGTTGCTGCGCCAGCCAGGCTGCGGCTCCCACCGAGGTTCCCGAGTCGCCGGCCGCCGGCGGCACGTACAGGTGCTGCACCAGGGGATGGTTGAGAATGCGCCGGTTCATGCGCACGTTGAGGGCGCAGCCGCCCGCCAGGCACAGATGCCCGCCGTTGTTGCGCAGAATGTCAGCCAGGTGGGTGTCGATCATCGCGAGCACGGCGTCTTCGAGCGCGACCTGTGCGGCCGCGGCGATGTGGATGTAGGGCTCGCTCAGCCCTTCGCCCTCGCGCGCCGGTCCCCAGAGATCGATCAGCTCTTTGGCGTAGCGATGGCCCTTGTGGCGCAACGCCTTCTTGACCCAGACCAGGTCGTCGTTGACCCGGTACCCGTCGGCGGTCTTCTGCAGTAGAGGCTCGACGGGGATCTTGGTGGCGTCTCCATACGCCGACATGCCCATCACTTTGTATTCGCCATTGTGATGCTGGAAGCCGAGGTAGTCGGTGACGGTCGCATAGAACAGTCCCAGCGAATCGGGCTCGAGAATCTCATGCAGCTTCTCGATCTTGCCGTCCACACCATGGGCGATCAAAGTGGCGACGAATTCGCCCTTGCCGTCGATCGACATGATGGCTGCGTCGCGGTAGCCCGAGAAATGGTAGCTGCTCGAGGCGTGCGCCAGGTGGTGCTCGACGCAGACAAACTCAACCTTCTGGGGGTCGATGCCCGCGCTCCGCAGCGCGCGTTCTGCCTTTCCCAACGCGCGCTTGCGCCGGTCACGGCTCTTGATCAGGGCCTTGTAGGCGTGGCTGGGCTTGCTGCGCAGCGTGCGCTTGACGTAGTCCCAGCGCTTTTCTGTGTAGGCCTCGTAACTCCAGGGATAGGCCACGACCTGGACATCTTCGGGACCGATGCCGGCTTCTTCGAGCACGAACTTGATGCTCTGGGTGGGCAACTCGTCGATGGCGTGCTTGTTGCGGCTGAAGCGCTCTTCCTCGGCAGCGGCCACCAGTTTGCCGTCGATCAACAGGGCGGCAGCGGGGTCATGTTCGAAGGCGCAGCCCAATCCGAGGATGATCACAATCGCGCTCCATGCGGCTGGCAGTCAGCCCAGCACTCTACCGCCCGCAGGCGATCCGTCAAGCACGCAACAAACGAGCGAGGGGCCCGAAGGCCCCTGCGATCGGACGGGTTCGAGCAGATCTCAGAACTCGCCGCTGGGCTCTTTGTCTTCTTCTTTCTCGTCGCCCTTGGGCTCGAAACCGAAGTCGGTCGTGGTCTGGAGGGTCTGCATTTCCATCTTCTGGCCCTGCATGGTCATAACGACGTCGCTTTGCAGGGACAGCACGCCGGAGACGGGCACCTTCTCGGAGACGTGGGCGGTCAACTTGATCGTGATGGGAATCTCCATGTTGGGCCCGGGCACGACCGTGGCAGTGGCGCTGATGAAGACCTTCTTGGTGTCGTAGGTCTCACCGTTGTACTCGAGGGTGGAGTCTTCGACGCTGCTCTCTACGACCGTCACGTTTTCGGTCTCGCCCATCTGGCTCAGATTGGACAGCAGCGCGTCGAGCAGGCTGCCGTCACGGCGCTCGGTGCTGGTCTGTTCCTGCTTCGCCCCCATCACCTCGACGATGGTGCTGATGCGGACTTCTTCTCCGTCGACACCGAGGACGGTCTGGGAGATGGGGATCTCCATCTTGCCCATCATCGGGTTCTCGGTGGTCATCGTGTACTCGATCCACTCGCCTTCGGCGGCGTCGACAAGCGGGTTGTTCAGCTCGCTCAGGGCGTTGTCGCTCGGCGGCTCGGGAGCGGTTTCGTCCTGCGCAAGCAGAGGGGTGCAAGCCAGGGCCAGCAGCAGGAATGCAGCGGTCAGTTGTCTCATGTTCGTCTCCATACTCTCGTGTACCGTTTCGTACGCGAGACTGACGAGCCTGTTGGAGGGGATCTTCAAAAAACATCCGCCGCAACAAGTGAGCTCCGCTCACTACCGGCGCGGCAACGAATAAGGGGCGTCACACCCGCACCAGGCATGCGCGCATCACCCGGAGCAGCCGCTGCGCGAGACACATGCACCGCAGGCGTTGCACAAGCCCGGACGTGGCGGGCCGCCGGCCTGCTCGCGGGCGTCGAGCCGCCGCAAGACCTCACCATCGGGCAGCACGGCGGCAAAACACCGGGCAGCCAGGCTCACCCGGGCCGTATGCTCGAGGCGTTCCAGCCGGCTGTGGGCCTGGCGCAGGTCGCGGCCGACGGTCAACGAGCCATGCCGGGCCATCATCACCGCATCGTGGCTGCGCAGCCACGGAGCGACCGCATCGGGGCAGGCCTCAGTGCCCGGCGTCGAATAGGTTGCCGTCGCGACCGGCCCCAGATCGACGTACAGCTCGGGCAGCAGGCATTGGCTGAGGGGCAGCCCGGCCACCGAGAAGGCGATGGCGCTCGGTGGGTGGGCGTGGATCACCGCGAGCACGTCGGGGCGCACCCTGTAGCAGACCAGGTGCAGTGGCAGCTCAGAGGTCGGCTTCAGACCCGGGGCTGCCCGCAAGACCTGGCCTTCGTCATTGACCACGATCAGTTGTTCGGGCTGCAGGCTGCCTTTGGACACGGCGCTCGGTGTCAGCAGCAGCTGGCCGGGCCCCAGCCGAAGACTGAGGTTGCCGTCGGTGCCCACCACCAGCTGCCGTTGGTAGAGGTTGCGGCAGAAGGCCACCATCTCTGTGCGCGCGCGTGCCTCGTCCATGGCTCCCAGGCTCGCATATCAGGGAGTTGGCGGCAAGAGCGGGCGAGGGAAAGGAGCTGCCCGTGACGCAGCGCATATGCTACCTTTAGAACAACTGGTCTGCTTCGGAGGATTCCCATGCAGCATCGCAGCATCTGTAGTCTGTGTGAGGCCCATTGCGGCGTGTTGGTCGAGGTCGAGGGCGACCAGGTGCGTGGCGTGCGGGGTGATCCTGACGACCCCCTCAGTCATGGCTATATCTGCCCGAAAGGACTGGCTCTCAAAGATCTCTACGATGACCGTGATCGGGTGACGCAGCCGATGCGCCGCACCCGCAGTGGCGATTGGGAAGAGATCGGTTGGGAGGAGGCGCTCCAGGAAGCGGCCGAGCGGCTGCATCGGGTGCGGGCCGCCCACGGCAAGAATGCGCTGGCGATCTACCTCGGCAATCCCACGGTCCACAACTACACAGCGACCTTGATGGGCCTGACCTTTCTTCGGGCCGTGCGCACGCGCAGCCGCTTTTCGGCGACCTCTGCGGATCAGCTGCCGCACATGTTCGCTGCGCTGAAGATGTTCGGTCACCAACTGCTGCTCCCGGTGCCCGACCTCGATCGCTGCGATTTCTTGGTGGTTCTAGGCGGCAACCCGTGTGCATCCAACGGCAGCATCATGACCGCGCCCGATGTGATGGGTCGTATCAAGGCGATCAAGCAGCGTGGGCGCGTGCTGGTCATCGATCCGCGCCGTACCGAGACCGCCCGCCTGGCGGGGGAATACCTGCCGATCCTGCCGGGTCGTGACCCTCTGTTGCTGCTCGCCTTGCTGCATGTGATGTTCGCCGAGGACCTGGTCGACAGCGGTGCCTGGCGCTTCTACAGCCAAGGCCTCGAGGCTGTGCAGGCGGCTGTAGCGCCGTGGTCTCCGCAGCGGGTCGCCGGGGCCCTGGGCATGGAGGCTGCCGCGATCGCGCAGCTCGCCCGCGACTTCTGCGCCTCGCCTCGGGCGGCGCTCTATGGGCGGCTCGGGACCTGCACGCAGCGCTACGGAGGGCTGAACGCCTGGCTCCTCAACCTGATCAACCTGCTGAGCGGCAACCTCGACCGTCCGGGCGGCATGATGTTCACCCAGCCGGCCATCGACCTGGTGGCCGTGACCGCGAAGATGGGGCACAAAGGGGGCTTCGCCCGTTACAAGAGCCGTGTCAGCGGACTGCCCGAGTTTGGTGGCGAGTTGCCGGTCAGTGTGATGGCCGAAGAGATCGAGACCCCCGGCCCCGGGCAGATCCGCGCACTCTTGACGGTGGCCGGCAACCCAGTGCTCTCGATCCCGAACGGGCGGCGTCTCGAGAAGGCTCTTCCTGGGCTGGACTACATGGTCTCCCTCGACCACTACCTCAGTGAGACCAGCCGCCACGCGAACCTGATCCTGCCACCGCTGGCGACTTTGGAACGCGATGCCTACAGCCTGGTCTTCAACATGCTGGCGGTCCGCAACATCGCGCGTTTCAACAACGCGCCGCTGAAGGCCCCCGAGGGGGCCCGTGACGATTGGCAGACCATGCTCGAGATCGGCGCGCGCATGTTGCGTTTGACCGGTGCCGAGGGAACGCTGCGCAGCTGGGGTCTCGATGCGCTGCGGCGTTTCGGACCGCGGCGGATGTTGGACGTGATGCTGCGGAGCGGGCCGTATGGGGCCGGAGTGCCCCTGCTGGGGCCGCTCGCCAACCGGCTGCGGGGCAAGAAGCCGGGGCTGAGCCTGCAGCACCTTCTGGACAACCCGGAGGGGGTCGATCTGGGCGCTCTGCAGCCCTGTCTACCCGAGCGCTTGTTCACTGCCGACAAGCAGATCCAGCTGGCGCCCCAAGAGCTGCTGGACGACCTGTTGCGCGTGCCCGAGCTGCTCGAGCCCATGGTTGCAGGAGAGCTGCTTCTGATCGGGCGGCGCCATCTGCGCAGCAACAACTCCTGGCTGCACAACAGCGTGCGGTTGATGAAAGGCAAGCCCCGGCACGGCTTGAAGATGCACCCGGATGATGCCCGCAAGCGAGGGCTCGAAGAGGGTCGGCTGGTCCGGATCAGCTCACGGGTCGGTTCGGTGGAAGCGCCGCTGGAGACCGACGCCGACATGATGCCCGGCGTTGTCAGCTTGCCGCACGGTTGGGGGCACACCCGCAAGGGAATCAGGCTCAGCGTCGCCAGTGCGCAACCGGGAGCGAGCATCAACGACATCACCGACGAGCAGCACTACGATCCGCTCACGGGCACGGCAGGTTTCTCGGGAGTGCCGGTGGAGGTCGCGGGGCTGGGCGCTCTGCAGGCTGTCGAGGTTGGCGGGGAAGCGGCCTCGAAGTCGTAGCCTGGCCGGCGCTGCTACAGATTCTGGAACAGCTTGCCCGGCGTCAGCTCGAAGTCCCCGACCCTTCCGCCCAGGGACACCGATGCCAACCAGGGCATGATCGGTTCGGGGCTTTGGGCCTTGCCCGCAAACACCTGCTCGGCGCACGTTACAAAGCGGTCGACGATGAAGCCGGCGAACAGCCGCCCGGCCTCGGCGTTGGCCAGGTGGGGCCTGCTGGTATAGCCCGGGAAGGGGCGCAGCGCCTGCCAACCACGGCCCATCGCTGCATAGCGCAGCTCGCGCGACAGGCTGGCGAAGCCCGCGGCCGCCGCCAACCGGCTGGCCACCGATAGCGAGCGGAACGGCACGACCTCGGGGCAGGGCGCGAGCGCTGTGTAGTCGGGGCTGACGCTCTCAGGTGCGTAGTGGAGGGAGAGCGAAGTCTCGAAGTAGCCTGCGTGGAAGTCGTACGGCAGGCCCTCCATCGTGGTCTGCCGTTCGACAGGATCTTCGATCTGCTCGAAGGCCACGGCGAACTCCTGCGGTTCGAGGTCGAGCATGGCCCGCAGAATCAGGTTCATCGGCGCCAGTACCTGCACACCGCGATCTTGCAACAGCTTCACGCCTTCATGCAGGGCCTTGCTGTGCATCGGGTCGCCATGGAAAGTCATCAGCACTACGCGCTGCGCCCCGAGATCGGCGAGCGACCGGCAGGCCTCGACGGTCAACGCACTGACGACTTTGTAGGGGGTGAACTGCGAACCCACCCCGGCTGTCGGCTCGACCCCGACCCGCAGGTCGCCGCCGAACAGCAGTGGCCACTCGGGATGGTCTTCGAGCAGCCGGGCATGCAGGTCGCGGATCAGTCCGCGCGTGATCAGCGTGTCGTTGTTCAAAGCCAGGTGGGGCCCATGGTACTCGACCGGGTTGACGGCGAGGAACACGGGCGCTCCGCTCTGTAGCTGCCCGGCGACCGCAGAGTGCGGCAGACTGAAGAGGTCGGTCATCGGGATGTCCTCAGAGAAACGCTGGTAGCGTGCGCGGCTCTCCTCGAGCGCGCCGGCGTGGGTAGTTTGCATGGGGGTCCTCGAACGGCGGGGCTGGGCGGTATTGTACCGGGAAACATGCCGGATGGTCCAAATAAATCCGGCGGTTGTCGGACACTGTAGCCCGCGTGTGCGGCTGCAGCAGGGCTGCCTGTTGCGGTCTTGGGGATTGCCGTTTCACTCCCTGGCTGAGGCCTGAGCGGGGGGCGCACATGCACCCAAGCTCGCCGGCAACGCGCGGGGCAGCCGGAGGAGCGTCTCGCTAGATCTTGAAAGCCTTGGAGATAGAGGAGTTGCGCCCCTGATTCAGAGGCGAGCTATCAGGGGTTCCAACCGTCGCGTGTCGCGGGTGCGCCCTGTTCGACGAAGTGGGTGCGCAGGAAGAAGGTCGCCGGGGATTTCGTCGCGGAACCTTGTCCGGGGTTGCAGATGCCCCGCTGGCTGAGCACGGCGTCGTCGCCGTGGAACCAGCTGCGCGGAGCGCCTGTGGGTGGGTTCGCGAGGCCAAACTCAAGCTCAGGAAAAGTGCAGCCCACCGACGCGTAGCCAGGGCAACCGCCACGCACCCGTATCGATACGCTCGCAGCTCAGTGCCGTCACGTCCCGCAGCATCCGCGCGATGTTCCCGGCCACCATCGTCTCGCTCAGGGCCCGGCCGACCTGGCCGTCCTCGATCAAGAAGCTGTTCTTGATCACCCCCGAGAAGTCGCCGTTGGCAGCCGGCATACCCATCGACAGGCGGCCGACCAGAGCTCCGCGCGCGACGCCTCGGATGAGCTCGGCGCGTGGGGTGACCCCGGCCGCCAGCTCCCAACCCGACGACGCGATGGGTACGTGGGGCAGGCCGGTCTTGCGGCTGCCGTACAAGCTGGGGATCAAGGTGAGCAGCCGCCCCTCTTCCAAGAGCCGCACGGGCGGCGTGGCGAAGCCGTCGGCCGAGATCGCGGCCACCCCGGGGGCGTCGAAGCGGCTGGCCAGTGTCAGCTGGGGGCTGGCGATGCGCTGACCCACCTGGTCCTTGTACAGCGAGGCCCCGGAGATCAGCTGCACATCGCTGAGCTGGCCCTGCAGCCAACGCATCAGGTCGACGACTGCCTCCGGCATCAGCACGACCTCACCGACGAACGACCCGCCCAGGGGCGCGGCATCGATCTGGCGCTCGGTGGCCCGCAGCAGCTCGCCGATGCCGAAGTGCTCCACGGCATGCCCGGCCTCGAGGGCGTGGGTCCTGCCTGCGGCGTAGGCGAAGGAGCTTGAGCGCTTGCCCTCCCGGGCCGTGCCGAACACGGTGATGCCGTGCCAGCCGAGGCGGCGCGTCAAGACACTTCCTGAGCTGGTCAAGGTGCAGGCCTCGACGCACGTGTGGGCGACGCTGCCCTCGTCGAGCATCATCTTCGGCGTCTCGGCAGCCCGGAACTGCAGCAACTCGCGCACCTTGGCGGCCAGCAACGGGGTGTCGGCTTGCAGCGGCCCCTGCTCGATGGCGGCCAGCTGCCCGGCCGAGACCGCGTTCGCGTCATCCTGCGGTGCCACACGCACCTCGTCGAGCAGGCCGTCGATACGCGCCTGCACGGCCTCGCCGCTCAGCGCGCTGATCTGCGCCTCGGCCTTCCGGCCGCCTATGATGCCGAGCAGCGTCAAACGGTGCTCCTCGGTGCTGCGTAGCAGGCTGGCTTCGTTGTGCGCGATGTTCAGCTCGGTCAGGAAGGTCCGGCCCGCCCCGACCTGGGCGTGCTCGAAACCTCGCTGCAGCATCCGCTGCAGAGCGTCTTGTGCGGCTTCCTGCATAGTCGGGACGGTCATCGAGAGCTCCTCCTCACTGCCCACCGAGGTGCGCGCGGGCTCGCAGGGCGGGCCCGCCCACGGAGACCACCATGCGCTGCTTCTTGCCGCAATAGCCGCCGCACTCCCAGACGAAGTCGTCGGAGACGGCATCGACGCTGCTCAACACCTTGATGGCCGTGCCCGACATCGTCGTGTCGCGGATGGCACTGCCGACCCGGCCGTGCTTGATCTCGTAGCCCAGCGTGACGCCGAACATGAATTCAGTGGTCGAGTCCGCCTGGCCGTTGCCGGTCAATAGCAGCAGGTAGCCGTCATCCACCCCGGCGATCATGTCGTCGAGCTTGCTGCTGCCGGGCAGGATGGCGGTGTTGCGCATGCGCACCAGTGGCTCGTCGCCGGGAGCGTAGGCGCGCGCGCTGCCCGTGGCGTCGATGCCGAGGCGGGCGGCGGTCTCGCGGCTGCTCATGAACTCCTTGAGGATGCCAGCTTCGATCAGCACCGCGTCGCGGGCTTGCGTGCCCTCGTCATCGGCGTAGACGGGGATGGGCACTTCTTCGCCACGGTAGGTGTGGGCGAAATCCACCAGGCTGACCAGGTCGCTCGCCACGCGCTGGCCCAACAGGTCGCCGGTAACGGCGCCGCCGAGCACCAGGTCGGCCTCGCAGGGATGGCCCATCGCCTCGTGCGCCAGGATCCCGGTCGTGCGGGGCGCGATGATGACGGTATGCATGCCGCCTCGTGCTGCCACGGCGTGGCGCTTGGCCTGGACGTGCTCGTGCAACCTCTCGAGCCGCGCTGCCAGCTCGTCGACGGTCAAGGGGAGGTCGGCCAGGCTGCCCTTGCCGGTGATGTTCTCGTTCAGCTGGACGGGCGCGCCGTCATCCCCGATGGCGGTGAAGGTCACGACGCACTGGGCGCGCTGGATGCTGTTGGT
Organism: Planctomycetota bacterium; assembly: GCA_029260765.1. GTDB lineage: Bacteria > Planctomycetota > J058 > JAJDCP01 > JAJDCP01 > JAJDCP01. The sequence goes on along the minus strand of JAJDCP010000056.1, from coordinate 52,965 downwards.
GGCCTCGCTTCCGGTGCTGGTGGACACAGCCTTGGTGTGGTGCTCGTCGCTGAGCAACAGGCGCACCGACCGGAGCTGTGGAAATTGTTGCGTACACCAGGCATGGAGCGCCTGCAGCCGTTCCATGCAATCGGCCTGGCTCAAAGCCGGGCGCCCGCGGAACTCGTGCGTGCCGCGGTACGTGCCGTCGGGCAGCACCAAGCCGGCGCGCGTGCCGAAGCCCGCGAGCGTCTTTGCGTTGCTGCTGGCTTTGTCCTTCAACACGTCGAGTGCTGCCGCGCCCGGTGCCGCGGCAAAGCCCCAGTAGCCATCGTGGTAGATGCGGGCGCTGGCACCTCCCTCGCTGGTGCGCTGGTTGACGGCGAGGCTGCCATCGAGCATCACCATGCGCGACTTGCGCAGCTCGTGGCGTCGGGTCTCGGCGTAAGCCATGTTCGGGCTCCTGGGTATTCGGCAGGTTGCAGCATAGAGCGGGCCGACGAGCCTGGCAAGGCGCCAGCGGATGGCCTGCGCTGGGTCGCGGCCTGCGTAGACGCCGGCGATGCCGGGAGTCGCAGCGGCGCCCGCGAACGGCAACTCATGCCTGGCGGCTTCTCTCCCCTACAGCAGCGCCTTCGGCCCAAACTGCTCGAGCAGGGTGTCCGCCGCCTCGATCACCTTGTTCGGCGTCAGCTGCACCATGCAGCGATGGTCGATCGGGCACTTGCGCAGGTGGCACGGCCAACAAGGCGGCCGCTCGAGCACCACCCGGTAGCGGTCGTAATCGACATCGGTGTAGCCCGGATGGGTGGGGCCCATCACCACGACCAGCAGGGCTCCAACCGCGACCGCGAAATGGCGCGGGCCCGAGTCGGTCGAGACGACCAGGCTGCAGCGGCGGAACAGCGCTCCCAGATCACTCAGGCCGATGATCTCATCGGAAGTGTCGATGTTCGGAGACTGCATCAAGCCAGAGATCTTGCGCGCGATCGGCTCTTCCCCCGGCCCGGCCAGGATCATCACCTTAGCCCCGCGTGAGGCGAACACATCGCCCACCCGCGCGAAATGTTCGGGCAGCCAAAGCTTGGACGCACCGAAGGCAGCGCCGGGATTGAGGGCTACCAGCGGTTCCCCCTCCTCGACGCCGCGCGCCCGGAGGTAGGCGCTGATGCGTGCCGCGGATTCCGGTAGCTCGGGCAGCTCGAGGTTGCGGTCGTCGACGGGTGCGCCGAGGATCTGGGCCAGAGCCAGGTAGTAGTCGACCATCGACGAAGCGCGGAACAGCCCCTCACGCTTGGCCGTCACCCGGTGGGTGAGCAGGAAGCTGCGCCAGTTCAAACGATAGCCCACCCGCCGGGGGATCTTCGCCGACCATGCCATCAGTGCGCTGCTGAAAGAGTTCGGCAGCAGCAGCGCCGTGTCGAAACCACGACCGCGCAGACGCTTGCCGACGCTGATCGGATCGAGGGGGCTCTTGCGTGGTGCCAGGGGGATCTTTTCGTCGAACCAGGTGCTGCCTTCAAGAATCGGGAAGAGGTGGCGCCGCCCCAGCACCGAGATCCAAGGCTTGGGCTCGAGGCGCCGCAGCGCCTTGAGGGCCGGAGTGGCCATCACCACGTCGCCGATCCAGTTGGGAAGGCGTACCAATATCGAAGCAGGAGCTGGCAGCAAGGAGGTCTCCAGGTTCGGGGCTCAGCGAGCCTTGCCGACCAGCGATTCGAAGCGTTTCTTGTCGATGGCCTTCATGTACGCCTCATTGGGCGTGACCATGTTGTCCTTCAGCCGCTGCATGATCGAGTCGTCCATCAACTGCATGCCTCGTCCACGGCCGGACTCGATGTAGCCATGGATCTTGTGGATGTCCCCTTTGCGGATCATGTTTCCGAGCGCCGGCGAGCCGAACATGATCTCGTTGACTGGACAGCGGCCTTTGCCGTCGACGGTGCGCATCAGCAGCTGGCTGACCACTCCCTGCAGGCTGGTGGCCAGCATCGTGCGGATCTGGGCCTGCTGTTCTTCGGGAAACACGTCGATGATCCGGTCGATGGTCTTGGCCGCGTTGTTGGTGTGCAGCGTGCCGAACACGATCTGGCCCATCTCGGCGCAGGTGATCGCCAAGGCGATCGTTTCGAGGTCACGCATCTCACCGACCAGGATGATGTCGGGATCTTCGCGGGCGGCGGCCTTCAAAGCGGAAGCGAAAGTCTTCGAGTCGTCGCCCACCTCGCGCTGCGTGAGGATGGAGTTCTTGTTCTCGTGCACAAACTCGATCGGGTCTTCGATCGTGATGATGTGCCGAGCCTGGGTGGTGTTGACGTAGTCGATCAGGGCGGCCAGGGTCGTCGACTTGCCGCTTCCTGTGGGTCCCGTCACCAGCACCAGGCCGTTGCGCATGTGGGCAAAGCGCTTCATCGAAAGCGGCACCCCCAGCTCTTCGAGCGCCTTGATACGGGTGGGGATGATCCGGAACACGCCGCCGATGCCGTGCTGGTGCTTCATGAAGTTGCAGCGGAAGCGCGCGACTCCCGGCACCGAGTAGGCGAAGTCGAGGTCCATATTGCTCTCGAAACGCTTCCTCTGCTTCTCCGTGAGCATTTCGAAGAGCAGCTCTTTGCACTCGGCGTTGGAGAACTCGGACATCTCCACAGACTCGAGCTTGCCGTGGATGCGCAACTTCGGTGGCTGGCCTGCCAGGATGTGCAGGTCGGAGCCGCCGCGTTCTTTGAGCGCCTGGAAGAAGCTGTCGATGCGTGCCATGCTCGGATGTTCCCTTCTGGTGTGTCGCTGCTAAGAGAAAGCGCTGCGGTCGTTGGCCCGGAAGCGTGCTTCGTCGTCCGTGATCAGGCCGCGCTCGAGCAACTCTCTCAACGAGTCGTCCATCAGTTTCATGCCCGCGCGACGACCGGTCTGCATGACCGAGAACAGTTTGAAGGTCTCGCCGTCCCGGATCAGGTTGCCGACAGCGGGTGTCCAGTAGACGATCTCCATCGCGAGCACGCGGCCTTTGCCATCGGCCCGCGGCACCAACTGCTGGCAGATGATTCCCTTGAGCGACTCACTGACCATCGCACGAATCTGCGCCTGCTCTTTCGGCGGGAAGGCATCGAGCACACGGTCGACGGTGCGGGTCGCGTTGGTGGTGTGCAGGGTCCCCAGCACAAGGTGGCCCGTCTCCGCCGCGGTGATCGCCAGGGAGATCGTGTCGAGATCGCGCATTTCCCCGACCATGATCACGTCGGGATCCTCACGCAGGGCTGCCCGCAAAGCGTTGCCCCAGGACTGGGTATGTTTGTGGATCTCGCGCTGAGTGACGTTGCACTGCTTACACTCGAAGACGAACTCGATCGGGTCTTCGAGGGTAATGATGTGGTCTTGGCGGTTCTGGTTGATCACCTCGACCAGGGCGGCCAGGGTTGACGACTTGCCCGAGCCGGCCGGCCCGGTCACCAGCACCAGTCCCTGGTGGAAGGTGGTCAACTTCTCGACTTCGTCGGGAAGTCCGAGCTCTCGCAAGGTCGAGACACTGTCATTGATGACGCGGAACACAGCCGAAAAGCCGCGGCGCTGTTTGAGCAGGTTGGTACGGAAGCGGCCGAAGGGCAGCTCGACGCACATGTCGACGTCCCAGTCTTCTTTGAGCTGCCGGTTCGTCTTCTCGTCGAAGGCATCAAAGATCAACCTGGCACTGGTCTCGGCGGTCAGGACAGGCATGTTGAGCGGCGTGACCCGTCCGTGCAGGCGCACGAAAGGCCGCGAGCCCACCGAGATGTGCAGGTCGGAGGCGCCGACTTGTTTGGCGAACTTCAGCATCTCGTGCAGCTTCAGGCCCTTGCCGGGGAGCTTGCAGTTGAGGGTCGGGCCGAGATAGAGGATGTCCTGGCCGCCGTGATCCGACGCGTCGTGGACCTCTTCGATCTCATGGATCTCTTCGAGCTCGTGGACCTCTTCGATCTCGTGGATCTCTTCGACCTCGTGGACCTCTTCGGGCACCGCCGCGGGGGCTCGCGCGCTCTCAGCCTTCTTGGCCGCGAGCTTCTTGACCGCCTTCTTCATCTTCTGGTACTGGCGTTCGTCGATGTACCGTTTTGCCAGCAGCAGACGCCCGACCGACTTGCCTGGGTACTTCGACTTCTGCAGCACCAGCACCTTCTGCAGCTGCTCTTCGCTGCAGAACTTGTTGTGCAAGGCGATGCGCGCGAACATCTTGTCCTGCTCGGTCCCCATGCTCTCTCCGTGCTCAGGCGCGTGCGATGTCGCGCAACAATTGGTTCTCGGTCAGACGTTTCAACTTTTCGCGAGCCTCGCCCTCGAAGCTCGTGAACGTAATCGATACTGCATACGCGCGCCGATCGACGCTCCCCTCGATGCGCTGCACGTTCCCTTTGAGTCGCAGGGGATCGAGGAACGCCGGGATGTTGACGCAGAGGAACAGGTCCTCTCCCTCCTCAAGCCCACAGTCCGAGGGCACCGCGCTCTCCTTGACAAAGCGCAGACCCACTTCGCTCAGATCGGCCAGGGCGTATTCGGCAGTATAGCTGCTGGCCGACGGATAGCGCCCTCGTGCGAACTGGACGGTGCAGTCCGTCACCGCAAAACGACGGGCCGAGCGGCGCTCGACAACCTCACTGGCCACGACCATCTCGCTCTCGATGTTCGGCACCGTAAAGACCGCATCGCAACGCGGACAGCGGCCCTTCTTCCCCTTGTGCCGTGCCTCGGCGAACACCAGATCGCCGCAGCTGTCGCAGCGGAAGCGGATCGCTGTCGGCAGAGCATCTTCGCGGCTGACGTCCATGTCATCGTCCTGGCTCACCGCGACACCTTCGAGCGGCAATGCTTCTGTCACCTCCTCAGGCAGCAGGCGGACCGAGTCGACGGCGAGCACGTCGTGGGCGCCAGAATCGCGTGCCAGCCCGTCGTTGTCGAAGACCGGTTCGGGGCTGCCCTCAAGCTTCTCAGCCACGAAGCTGGCCAACAGATGCCCGAACACCAGCTGCATCTCCATCAGCGCGATATCGGAATCTGCGCACAGATTCAGCACGCGGTCGGCGCGCGTCTTCCAACTCTTCTTGGCTTTGCGCGAGGTCAAGATCACTGTCCAGACCCCGCGTCCGGTCGCGCGTGCCACAGTCTCGGCCAACAATTCGTCCTTGGGCACCCCGGTCAACACCAGCAGCAGGTCGCCTTTCTTACAGGCAGAAACCACGGACGGCCCATAGGGATTCCACTCCGCGCGCAGCCCGAGGTTGCTGGGCGTGTGCAGTCTGAGGCTCAGGACCGCTGGTGGACCCAGGTCGGGCGGGGCCATGTTGACGAAGAACGACGAGAGCTGCTCGGCCAGGGAGACGCGCGAGGGCACGCCGAGAACCCAGACCCGGTAGCCCGCCCGTAACGTGTGAAAGATGTCTTTGCCGATCTCAAAGACCAAGCCGAGCTTTTTCTGCAGGACGGTCTTCTTGGCCCGGTTGCCCTCGAGGATCTGCGTGATGGCTTCTTCCATCTCCGGCTTCCTCCTGTCCGCGTATTTTCTCGACGATGTTGGTGGTAGAGAATCCTTGCGTCATCGGGGCGAGAATCACCTCACCCCCGTGGCGGATGACCACCTCGGAGCCGACGACTCCTTTGTCTTTCCAGTCCTCGCCTTTGACCAGCACATCAGGCAGGACCTGTTCAATCAGAGCCTGTGGCGTGTCGTCCTCGAAGGCGACAACATAATCGACGCAGGACAAGCCCGCCAGCAGTCGCATGCGGGCAGCCAATGGATTCACCGGTCGTGTCGGCCCTTTGAGGCGCTGGATCGACGCGTCGGCGTTCACGCCGACGACCAGTAAGTCGCCCAGGCTGCGAGAATATTCGAGGTAGCTGATGTGTCCGGTGTGCAGGATGTCGAAGCAGCCATTGGTAAAAACCACCCGGCGCCCCTCTTCTCTGGCGCGCTGACGTAGTGGCCGCAGCCCTTCGACGTCGAGCATCTTCGCCGTGCTCGGACAGAAGCTCCCGCGCATATCCGCCAAGAGCTCTTCGCGGGAAACCGGCAGGGCGCCGACTTTCTGCACCTCGAGGCCTGCCGCCACGTTGGCCAGTCGAACCCCCGCCTCGAGGACTTCATGGCTGCGCCAGGCGGGTGTTCCCGCCAGACTGTGCCCCAGCGTCGCCAACACCTGGTCGCCCGCGCCGCTGACATCATAGACCGAAAGGGCGCGGGTGGGAAAGCGTCGGCCTGGGTGGCCACGGATCTTCAGGAACATGCCATCCTTGTCGAGCGTGATCACCGCAAAGTCGAGCTCGAGCTTTTCGACCAGCGCTTCAGCACAGGCCTCACAGCTTCGGGGGTCAAGCGGCTCGATACCGGTCGCCTCGAAAGCCTCGCGGCGGTTGGGGGTCATGCCCGCCGCGCCCTTGTAACGCCCATAGTCACCACCCCGGCGCGGATCGACCAGACAGGGCAGGTTGGCCTGGCGCGCCTCGCTGATCAACTGCTCCAGCACCGCAGGACCGAGCAGGCCCTTGGCATAGTCGCTGACCAGCACTGCGCTTACATCTCCAAAACGCGCCCGGCAGCCGGCCAGAAGACCGGCCCTCACAGCCTCTCCGCAAGGGCTGGCGTTCTCGCGGTCGACGCGAAGAACGTGCTGGTCCCGCGCGATCAGGCGCGTCTTGCAGGTCGTGGGTCGATCGCGCAGCAACTGGACGCAGCTCGCGTCGATGCGTTCTTCTTCGAGCTCGTGCAACAGCCTTTTGCCGTTGTCGTCGTCACCGACGACTCCCGCCAGCACCACTTCGGCACCCAGCGCCCGCAAGGCCAGCGCGACACAACCCGCGCCACCAGCGCGGTGCTCTTCGCGTTCAACCCGCAACACGGGGATCGGCGCTTCGGGAGAGATGCGCTCGACGCTGCCCCACAGATAGCGGTCGAGCATCAAATCGCCGACCACGAGCACGCGTGGGTGTCCGTGGCTTTCGAAGAAACGTGCCAGTTCGACGCTCATGGAGAGTTCCTCTGCAACCAGGCCAAAACCCCTACCCGCAGCAGGGGAAGCATCAACTCGTGGTGCCCTGTCAGCGACAACCCGAGGCCAGCTGGCCGGTTCACGACATTCTGCTGCGGGCGGTAGTGACGCAGCATGTCGAGGTTCGCTGTGGTCATACCGCTCAGTGTGCCGCCTTCGTTGGCATAGGCCGAGACCAGCTTGAGGAAGATCTCCGGCAGGATCACCGACGAACCAATATTCAACCACACACCCCCGTCGAGAGCGCGCACGACCGAGCCAAGAATGCAGAAGTCGAGATAACTCGAGCGTCCGAGCTCGCTGCCATCGTAGCCGGGGTGGATATGGACAATGTCTGTGCCCAAAGCGACATGCACGGTCACGGGCACCCCAAGCCGCGCGCCCGCTGCCAGAATGCTGTGGTGCAGGAACGGCGGAGCCTGCTCGTTGAGCTGCTCGCCGAAGGCTCGGCCCAGGCCGGCTCCTTCAGCCCCTCGCCGGGCCGCCTGCAAGTAGGCCTCACCGGTCTCGCGCGCGAAGCCGAAGCGGCCTTCGTTGAGGTGAGCGCCGACATCTTCAGAGGTCTTGCCGATGGCCGCCACCTCCGAATCGTGGACTGCCCCGGAACCGTTGAGCGCGACTGCGGAGACAATGCCTCGTTCCATCAGGTCGATGATCACAGGCGACAAGCCGCACTTGATCACGTGTGCGCCCATCGCACAAACGACCGGGTGTCCTGCGCGGTGTGCCCTGGCGATCGCTTCGATCAATTGCCGCAACACCTTGCCTGCAAGGATTCCAGGCAAGCTGTCGATGAAAGCATCTACGCCTGCGTCGGGGGCGGCCAGGCCCGCGAAGTCGTCGACGGACACCAGATGCGGACGCGAAGCCAAGGGGTAGGTGCGCATGTCCGCAAAGGACCTGGGGGAAAACGAGCCAGGGACAGAGGGGGCGTCGGTCATGGGCTCTCCTGCACGGGATGGCGCGTCAGCATGGCACGCACACTGTCGAGGAAGCGATCTTGTCCCGCGCCGAGAGCCAGCTCGACGCGCAGGACAGCGATAGAAGACGACGAGGCCGCGAGCGGCCGCAGCTTGACTGCGTCCTTCTGGGTCACCAGCAGGGTCTCTGCTCCGCTTGCCTGGCAGGCCGCTTCCAGCTCTCGGAGCTGCGCCTCTGCGTAGGCCATGTGGTCGCGAAACCAACGCGTGCCAACGACGACTGCACCTTGCTGACGAACATTCGCTTCAAAGGCCTGGGGATTGCCGATGCCCGCAGCGAGGTACAGCTTGCGGCCAGACAACCAGCTCGGCGGCCGTTGCGGTCCCTCGGCGAGGGGGTCTACACCGACCACCTGCATGCGCGAGTCGAGGATGCGTTCGTCCGGCACCAGGGCTTGCAGGCGGGCGCGGAGCGCCGTAGCGGCTTCGGGTTCGAGCAGCTCGCCCCGTGTCATCACCACCCAATCGGCGCGCCGCAGTCCAGAGATGCCTTCGCGCAGCCCCCCACGAGGAAGCTGGTGGCCATAGCCGAAGGGTCGGCTGCAGTCGATCAGCACGATGTCGAGGTTGCGGTCGAGGCGGCGGTGCTGGAAGCCATCGTCGAGCACCAGACAGCTGACTCCCTGGGCCACCGCGCGGCGCGCGCCTTCGACCCGATCCGCTTGCTGCACGTGCGGCACGCCTGCGAGGTTCTCAGCCAGCAACCGGGCTTCGTCGTTGCTCGCCCCCGGCCGGGAACCGTAGCCCCGGCTGAGGATCCCCGGGCGCTCACCCAGGGAGAGCAGTTGGCCCACGAGCCATTCGACGAATGGAGTCTTGCCTGTGCCACCGACGCTGAGGTTGCCGACGCTGAAAACCGGCACGGAAGCCCGTTCTATCCGCTTGATGCCCGCGTCGAACAAGAAATTGCGCGCACGCACGGCCGCGGCATAGGGCAGCGATGCCAGCAGCAGACCTGAGCGTGCGCAGGCCGCTGTCAGGCCGCGGCGCCTGCCTGATACGATGTCGTCCCAACTTCCCAGCACGGCCCCTCGCTTAGGCTCCTCTCCGGACCCGGCGGCCCCAGCGCCCCAGGATAGCGGCTTGATGCCCCCGTGTTAAGGGGGAAGCAGACGCGGCCGCTCGAGCGCAGGGGCCGCTCGGCTACAGACCGTCTGACAGTTTCGGGGCGACCTCGTTCAGGAACAACGTGACCAATGCGCTGGGCAGTGTTCCCTTGCGCGCGTCGAGCTCGAGCCGCACCAGCGCTCGGGTCAGATGGGCAGGAGCCTCCGGTCCGTCGGCCAGCAGCTCATGATCGAAACGATGAGCGAGGAGAATGATGTGGCCGAACAGCCGCGCACGTTGGAGCTCGGCCGGTGTCAGGTCATCGGGTGGGGCCCCGAAGGCGCACGCCAGGACCCAGGGCAGCTCACGCAGCTCTGCGTTCCAGGGCACCAGGCGCAGGAAACGGGCTGCGCGGGCGAGCAACTGCGCGCGACGCTGGCGCACCTTTGGCCCCGGGTCGTCCGGCTCTGCGCGTAGCTCAAGCAGGTCGGGCTCGCGCAGCAACGCGTATTCGCTGTTCAATTCTTCGATGCGTTCGAGCGCCTTCCGATCGAGCTCGCGTACGGTGCGGTTCACCTCGACCAACTGGAGCAGCTCGTCCAGCTCAGCCGCGCGGGCCTGGGCGCAGGCATCCAGACTGAGCAGCTCTTCGCTGTCCGGGCATCGTTGCGCCGCGTGAAGCTCGGCGAGGAATGCCTCGTGCAGCTCGCAACGCGCCTGTTGCTTCGCCCAGGCGCACTGCTGTCGTAGCAGGCGCAGTCGTTCGTCGCTCAGGCGTCGCCGTTTCACCAAGGCCGCTTCCGGAAGGGGGGCGATTCCGAAGCTGTGCAAGCGCGCGCAGGTGTGCAACATACGCTGCTCGCGGCCATCGATGCGTTCCCGGTTGAAGGGCTTGCGCGTGCTGGCGTCGACGGCTCGGGCGAGCGAGACGGAGTAACCCGCGACCCGATCCGCGTGTCCTTCCAGGTCGGGCTGGCGCGCTTCGGCGATGAAGATCGTTGCGTTGACAAAGGCCTCGAACAGCATCCCGAGCGTATCGGCGAGCAATGAGCGTTCGATGGCCAGGGCCAGGGTGGCGCTCAGTTGTCCGAAGAGCTCAATGTCGTCACTCCCATACTCCTGCTGGCTGCTCTGGGTGGTCAGGCTGCAGACCCCCAGGGTGGTGCTCTGCCCGAACAGAGGGGCGTAGAGTCCTGAGCAGACCGGCCCTTGCAGAAACCCCTCGGAGAGCCCGCCGTTCTTCTTCTGGCCCCGTGTGTAATGCACGACCGAGCGCGTCTGGACTGCGCGCTCCATCAGCGGGATCGAACGCATCGCCTCGACGTCGCGTGCCTGCGCGTCGGAGCTGAGTCGCGTCAGGAAAGGCTGCAGACGACCCTGGGCGTCAAACAGCAGGATCTCCTGACAGTGGGTGAGTGGAAAGAGCGACCAGATCGTCGAGACGACCCGCTGGATGATGTCCTCAGCGTGATGCAAGGCACTCAGCCGGCAAGAAAGGTCGAGTGCCAGGCGCAACCGGGCCGAGTCGCCCTCACGCAAGCGCTGCATCAGATCGAAATTGGGCAGCCGTTCGCTGGCTGTATCCGAGCGCGGGGTCTGCGTCTGGAGGTTCGCTATCCTGGGCTCTTGCGCTTCCCGTCGGGTCTTGCGGGCGACGTTGAGCCACGAGCTGCGCCGCTGGCCGATGCCCAGCGTGTCCGCCAGGTCGGAGACGCGGAGAAGCTCTGGCAGCTGTACGTTGGCCCAACCCGGGGCAGGGGTCTCGCGGGGAGGACTCTCGCTGTGTTCGATGCTGATCGTCAGTATCGTCTCACCGACCTGCAGCCGCGATCCATGGGGCAGGAAGCAGGTGCTCGTATCCTTCTCGGCCTCAAAACGGATCAGCTGGTCGAGATAGCAGACCCGGCTGCCATGACGGCTGCCGAGGTCTTGATAGGTGTAGCCGTGTTCCTGGGCGACGATCCGCCCGTGTTGCTTGGAGACCGAGGGGTCGGTGAGGACGCAGTCGTTCTCGGGACTGCGACCGATACTGATGACCGCCTGCTCATAGCTGTGGCTGCGCCCAGGATAGGGGCCGTTGACCAGCGTCAATCGCAGCATCGCTTCTCCATCTCAGCGAGCAACAGCAAGGTCTGTTCGAGCTCATCACGGGCAGCCGCTGCCAAAGAATCTTTCGGGACCTCAGAGGCATCGCCGCGGAAGCCCGCCAGTGTCTCTTTCGCCTTGTGGAGTGCGTCATGGACTGCGGAGATCTGCTGGCGGGCGAAGCGCAGCTGCAGTTCGGCGGACATGATCTGAGTGATCTGCAGCAGGCTGCTCCGGTCTGGAGCATCGAAGCGGCTCTCCCCAGGATCCCACACCTGGACCAGGCCAAAGCGCTCGCCTCCCACGCGCACCATCGGAACGACCAGGCACGGACCGCTGCCATCGCTGGCCTCGCGCAGAGTGCCCGATTCGCGGATGGAGATGCGGGACCGCTGCACATCGCTGTAGGTGCGCAGCGCTTCGGCCAGCGCTTCTTCCTCGCCGTTGCCTCGCGGATGCTCCTCGCTGACGGACACTTCATGGACCGTCTCGCCGTCGGGAAGCTGAACGCTCAAGGCGGCCTGCTGGCTGTGCAGCAGCGCGCGGATCTGGTCTAGCGCCGCGGCCATCAGGTCGCGCAAGCTCGCAACGGCCTTGAAGCCCATCGCTGCCTCGGCCAGATCACGCAAACGTTGTTGGCGCAATTGGGCGTTGCGCAGAGCACGCGAGAGCTGCTTCTCGATCTGGCGGCGGAGGGCCAGCTCAGCACGCAGCGTCTCATTGACGGCCTTGATCTCTTCGTTGCGCTGCTCCAGATCCTCTTCGGCTGCGGTAGCGCGTCTGCGCTGCAACTCGGTCTCGCGACGCGCGGCGACGATCGATGCGACGGCCCGTGCCAGACGTGTCAAGCGCTGCAGCTGTTCCGCCGCGTAGCCGCCTTCGCGGCCAGAGACGTAGAGTGAGCCCAGCAGCTCGCTGCCGTGCAGAAGCGGGACGCCCAGGCAGGGCATGCCTTCTGCGCCCGCAGCGTTGTCGAGCACAGGCTTACGCCGCTGCAGGACCTCTCCCCAACAACCCGACCAGAGAGGCGGGGGAAAACGTTCGCAGTGTGAAACCAAAGGTTGCTCGCGGTTGGTCGAACGCAGCGAGCTGTGGCATGCCAGAGCTCCCTCGTTGTCCAGCAGGCCGACGAAGCCGTAGTCGCTGGCGAACCAAGCGAGCAGACGCTCGCTGAGCCCCGCCCAGACAGGCCGCGCCGCCGCCAGCAGCACGCTGAGCTCGTCGAGCATTGCGTTCCCGTTGCCATCGTTGCCAGACAAGGGCTTCAAGGCCAACGCCACACTGTCCCCACTTGATACTCAGTTTCTTCATTATAGAGAGTAGCAGCTAGCGCGAAATGTGTCACCGCCCCGCCCGCCGCAGCCGACTCCACAAACCCATCGCGAGGGGTCGGAGCTTGGTGTAGATTGGGCGCTCAGCGACACCCGAGGCCGCGCCATGGCTGGCAAAAAGCAACGCAAGCGACGTACTTCCACGCCCAGAGCACGTGCGCCCGAGGTTCCAAGCCCCGCGCCGCCTGCCGAGAAGCCAGCAGAACCTGAGCGGGTGCCCCCCAACTGGCTGCCCCTGCTGGCCTGTGTCGGACTCTTCTGCCTGTATGCGGCGTACGGCCTGGCCTCAGACGGGACGTTCAACGACGATGACATGACCCGCTACTTCCACACCCGCGATGTGTTCGACAACCCACGCCAGGCGGTCAATCTGTGGAACCGCCCGGCGTTCGTGTTGCTGAATGCGTTCCCCGCGCAGCTCGGCTACTGGGCGATCGAGCTGATGACCGCGCTGGTCTGTGCGCTGACCTGCTGGTTCAGCTACCAGGCGGCGAAGGCTCTGGGTTTGCGGCATGCCTGGCTGGCGATTCCCTTCGTAGGTCTGCAGCCCTTCTTCTTGATGCTGTCGTTTTCGGCCCTGACCGAACCCCTGGGCGCGTGTCTGATTGCCGCCGCGCTGTGGGCTTTGTTCCGCGAGCGGCCGTACCTGAGTGCGGCGCTGGCGGGTGCCCTTCCGTTGGCGCGAACCGAGTTGGGACTGTTGCTTGCAGTCTGGGGCGTTGCGTTGCTGATGCGTAAGCAGTGGAAGGCCTGCTTGCTGCTGGCTCTGGGGCTGTTGGCCTGGAATACCGGCGGTTGGCTGAGCAATGGCGATCCGCTGTTTCTGTACCACCAGACATTCACAGGTGCTGCGCGGCTGTATGCGAAGTCCAGTGTCTGGCACTACCCGCAGACCTTCATCTTCATTGTTGGACCTGTGCTCTTCGGCTTCGTCGGGTTGGGGCTCCTCGATGCGGCGCTGCGCAAGAAAGTCGACCTCGTGTTGGTCTCGTTCGTGTTGATGTTCGCGGCGTACATCTACCTCTCGGCGGCTTCCTCGGCGGGACAGGCGGCAGGATTTCTGCGCCACTTCGTGTCGCTGGCGCCCTTGGTGGCGCTGATCGCATTGCGAGGCTGCCTGCGATGGCTACAAGCGGGGCGTGAGTTGGTGTGGAGTCTGGTGGTGTTGCTCGCGTCGGCGGGGGTGTGTTACGCCTGGATGTCCGTCGAGCTGGTGAAGTCGCATGCGGCTGTGGGACCGGAGGAATACTCGAAGCTCGCGGTGCTGCTGGCGCTGAGCGTCGTCTGTGGTGTGCGCTTGTTGGCGGGGGCGCCCGCGCTGTCTCGCGTCTGGACGCTGCGTCTGCTGGCCGCGGTCGTGTTCCTGCACAGCGGCTATGCGCTGCTGAACATCGGACCGATCCACCTGTCTCCCGAGCATAAGTTGATCCGGCAAGTGGCCGATTGGTATCGGGAGCAGGGACTGCATGAGCGGCCAACCCTGTGCAACCATGTCTGGTTCCACAATTTCTCGGGCATCGACTGGAACGACCAGACCAGGAATCCCCGCTTGAAGAACAAGAGCATGCGGGACGCAGCCACGGGCAGCATCGTCGTCTGGGAACCGCACTATGGCCGGCGCCTCGCGGGCGATGTGCAGGCGCAAGACCTGGCGGATGCCCGTGACTGGCGGGTCTTGCGGGGGTTTGTGGACATAGAAGGAGGCGCGCTGGCGGTGGTGTTGGAGAAGCTCCCGGCCGAGGCTCCGCTTGTGCAGGTGTCCGCCGAGGGACTGCAGGCCGAAGCGTTGGGGTTGAGCATGGATCTGCAGGGCTTGCCGGGCTGGAGCTTCGGACCGAGAACCGAGGGCCTCCGCCTGTTGACGGGTTGGAACGCATCGCTGCAGTTGGGCTTCGAGCTGCGCCTGGACCGCTTCCTGGCGTCGGGCATTCCGCCCCAGTCGTATCCGGCAGTGGTCAAGCAACAGATCGAGCAGGGGGGGACGACCCGGTTCGAACAGGCCACGCGCAGCGCAGACGGGCAGTGGACGGTGCTGCAGCTGCGTACGGGTGAGCGCGCCCATCAGCAGTGGATCGCCGTCTCAGAGGCGCGGGGCGAAGGGTTGCTGCTGTCCTTCTCCTATCCTCCCGAGCTGCAAGATGCCGCGCAGCTGTGTGGGCAGATCGCCGAGAGGTTGCGGTTCGAGCCGTGGCTGCGGTGACAGTTCCAAAAAAAAACCCTCCGGCCCGAGGGCCGGAGGGGGGAACAACGGAGAAGGTGGATCCTGGTAGGTCTGCGATCAGGGCGCGCGCAGCACCAACAGCTGCTGCTCGCCGTTGCGCAGGTCGAGGTCGAGCACGGCCTCGTACTCGCCATCCATGTTGAGGTCTGCGATCAGTCCGCTGGCGTTCTGGACATCGTAGAGGGTGTGGGCCCGCTTCACCGTGCCGTTGAAGATGTCGTAGAGCTTGGCATGACTCAAACCGGTCTGCGGTGCCGTCTCGATCACGAACAGCTCGTCGCCGGCCAGTCCGTCCATTTCCACCACGGCCCGCAAGCCTGGCTCGATCTCGGGCGCCACCAGGCGCGCTTCCACACCGGTCAAGGGTCCTATGTCGAGCCGCGGCGTGAGGTGGTTGCTGTGGAGTGCTTCGAGCACGTGCAGGCTCGACTGCAGGCCCCCGTTGCTGGCGGTCTGGCGTAGGGTCAGCACCAGCTCGGGTTCGCCATCGCGGTAGACGTCGACCAGGTCGACGGTCAGGTTGTCGGTCAACATTCCGGTGTCGTAGATGATCTCGTGGTTGATCGAGCCGTTGAGGACCACACAGCGCTGGCCGCCGCTGGCGTAGTCGATCTTGAGCACCGTCTCGTGCCGTGCGTCGCCGTCGAGGTCGGCAAGCTCTGCGTCGATGCTCCAGATGTCATCGATGAACCAGGGGTGGACAAACTTCTCATGGCCGCTGAAGGCATCGTAGTAGCTGAGCATGGCGCTGTGGCTGACGGGGTGGATCTCGATCAGCAGGAACTCGAGGCCGGCGTCGCTGTCGGTGTCGATCGGGCCCATGCTGCCGTGAGCGACCTCGTGAAGCACGGGGAACAGGCGGCTGAGAGACGGACCGACCTGGCTGCGCACGGTCCAGTGTAGACCGTCGTACCAGTGGATCGCGTAGGAGAAGCTGCCGGGGGTGTTCGCCAGGGGCGAGGCCACGGACAGCCGCAGCTCGTGACGGGAGTCGCCGTCGATGTCCTCAGCGCCGATCTCGAGCACGTCGGTCACCAGTCCGGTGTCGAACAAGATGTCATGACTGGCCGAACCCTCGAGCACCCAGACCTGCTCGAGGCCGTTCTCGAAGCGCAAGTGCAGGATCAGCTCGTAGACGGTGTCGCCGTTCAGGTCGGCGGTCAGGCCGTCGATGCTGGCGACGTTCTGGAAGCTGTGCGAGCTTGTCTTGAGGCTGTGGGTTGCGGCCGCGTAGAAGGACACCTCGGCGGTCTTCAGGACGGTGTCGTGGCGCAGCACGGCGTATTCCAGAGATGTGTCGCCATCCATGTCTACGGGTTGTGGATAGGGCGTGGCGCGCTCGGCGAGGATGACCTGGTAGCCCACGTCGGGTTCCGGGCCGACCTGGTGGAAGCTCGCCATCCCTGCGCCGCGGTAGTAGACCAGCCGCTGTGAGAGGAAATCAGTCGAGACGTCGGGGGCGCCGTCGGCGTCGAGGTCCTGCAGCCGGGCCGCGAAGCTCTCGCTCAGCAGCGAGTTGTGTATCTCAACGAAGTCGGGGGTGTTCGGTTGCGGTTGGCTGTTCGAGGAGCTGCCCGTACCCAGGGGACCGTAGCCACCTACCGACGGGTTGCTGCCAGAGCTTGAACCGCCACCGCCACCGCTACACCCAGGCACGGAGACCAGCAGAAGCAGAGTGAAGGTGAAAAAACGGGACGTCCGCGTGCGTCCAAACAAACTAGCCATGGGTATACCCCCCCATTCTTGGGCGAAGACGAGCATTTCTTTAGCTGCTTGTGCAAGCAAAGAGCTCGATCGGGGGGAACGGAGTTTTTTTTGGAAATGTGCGCCGCGTCATGAAGACGCCGGGCGGGGCCTCACTCGCCGCGCAGCAGGAAGGCCTCGAGCCGCTCGGGCTCGTCGCCCCAGAGCGCACGCGCGGCGGTCTCTGCCCGCTCGCGCCAGAGCTCGGCGTCGGAGCAGCCGCTCAGGGCCAGGCTGCGGGCAGCCAGCGCGCGGTCGCGGGGGATTGTCTCGGCAGCGGCGAAGACCGCCTCGAGGCGTTGCAGGGCGTCGGCGTCCCCGAGCAACAAGGCGTGCTGGGCCGTTCCGTAGCCTGTGGCTGCCGAGGCGCGTGCGGCCGCCAGGCAGCGCGTCACGGCCTGGTCGAGCAGCTCGGGGTCGGCCCAGGGCAGCTTCTCGAAGATGCTCCCATCGGGGCTTACGATCACGGCTGAGTGGGGGAGGTCGCCGAACAGGGCGCGAGACAGATCAGCCATGGTGTCGATCAGGAAGGGGATCGGCAGCTCGAGCTCGTCTTTGGAGCGGCGTGCCAGCGTGCAGCGTTCCTCGAGCGTGCGCGGCTGCTCGATCTGACGGAAACCCACCTGGCCTGCATGAGGCTCACGCTGGTAGATGATGTAGTGCGCGATCTCGGTACGGTCCTGCCAACTCTGTTGGAGTCTCCGCAGCCCGGCGGAGTTGCGGCGGAAGGGCGGTCAGGTATAGCTGCCGTTGACCAACACCAGGCAGCGTCCCAGCTCGTCAGACAGTGCGCGCAGGGGTCCATCCAGCTCGGGCAACAGGGCGTCGGGCAGCGCGCTGCCGACGGCCGGAGCTGCCTGTCTGAAGGCATCCGGCGCGTAGAGCCCGTCGCTGCGCTTTTCCATCTGCGCCCAGGCGGGCAGGCAAAGCAGGAGGATCAGAAGAGTGCGCATGCGGGTCTCCATAGGTGTCTCTCTTCGACTATAGAGGATTTCCTTTGAACCGCACAGCCCGTTCCCACGACATCGGGGTGGAAACGGGGAGGATGTCATGCCTCGCAAAGCGGCCGAGATTCTGGACGAGTACCTGGTGCTGTGTGCCCAGGACGGCCAATCGATCGCGCTGGAGGCCCTGGTGGATCGCTGGCAGGCGCGCCTGCTGCGCCATGCCCGGCGCTTGCTGGGGGATGACGCTCCGGCCCGGGATGCGGTACAGGAGAGCTGGATCTCGATGGTCAAGGGCCTGCGGCGTCTGGATGATCCCGCCCGCTTCCGTGCCTGGGCCTTCCGCATCGTCACCCGTCGTTGCGCCGATGTGCAGCGCGGCGAAGCGCGCCGGCGGCAGATTGAGCGCCAGGCTGAGCGTCCGAAGCAGCCCGCGCCTGCGCCGGAGCTCGACGAGTTGCAACGGGCTCTGGCCCGTATGGCGCCGGCACGGCGCGCGCTCTTGTCGCTGCACTACCTCGAGCAGATGCCGTTGCGCGAGATCGCCGAGGTGCTCGAGTTGCCCGAAGGAACCGTGAAGTCGCGGCTGTTCCACGCTCGCAAAGAGCTCAAAGAGCAGCTGCAGAGGAGCCTGTCATGAACGACATCGATGCCAAGATCCGCGAAGCTCTCAGCGCTGAAGACCGGGCCGTGCTCGACCGTCTGGGCGGTGAGCCCTCGTTGCACAACATGGTGGGCGAGACCTTTCGCGGCCGCCACCGTTGGATGACCATGCTGGCCTGGGGAGCTGTGCTGGGCTGGACGATCTTCGCTGCCGTGGCGGCGGTCCACTTCTTCGGCAGTGAGACCCTCGACGCCCGCTTGAGCTGGGGAATCGGCTTGGTCGCAGCCTTCATCGGCATAAGTATGTTGAAGATCTGGTACTGGATGGAGCTCAACAAGAACGCCGTGCGCCGTGAGATCAAGCGGCTTGAGCTACAGGTTGCCCGCCTGGCTGGACGGCTGGAGGATGGGGAAGCGGCTTGACGGCTCGTTTCTCGCCGTGCTCAGACGCCGCGAAGCTCTTCGAGCTCTTCGAGAGTGCGCGGCCAGTCGCCCTTGAGCAGCCGTGAGAGCGAGCGGTCTTTCAGCAGCTTGCCATCGGTCTGGCAGACCGGGCAGTAGTTGCATTCGTTCGAAGCGTAGCGGATGCGTTGGACGGGGGAAGAGCATTCTGGACAGGGCTTTCCGTAGCGGCCGTGGACGGCCATGTCCTCGCGGAAGGCGGTGACTTTGTCGGGGAAACCGTCCCCCACCTCTGCCCGTAGCTGCTCGGTGAACCGGGTCAAGATCTCCAAGCAGGCCTCGAACAGCCGCTGCAGTGTGGCCTGATCGAGCTGGCGTGTGCGTTGCAGGGGCGACAGACCTGCCCGGTGCAGGATCTCGTCGGAGTAGGCGTTGCCGACGCCCGAGAGGATGCGCGGATCGGTCAACGCCCTCTTGAGCGTGCGGTTCTCGCGCGTCAGTGTGGCAGCGAACTGGGACGGAGTGGCCTCGAACAGCTCGAGTCCGCCGCGCTCGAACGGTGCCAGGGCTGCTTCGCCCTGTACCAGGTGCAGGGAGGCCCGCTTGTGCGAGCTGGCTTCGGTCAGCAAGAGGCTGCCCGGAGCGAAATCGAAGGCCGCCAGGCCACCCCGGCCCGCGATCTTTACGCCCGGCTTCCGCCAGCGCAGACGGCCCGCGATCATCAAGTGCAGGACCAGGAACAGTGCACCTTCGAAGCCAAAGACAATGCGTTTGCCCAGCCTGCGCAGCTCGCATACGCGTTTGCCAAAGGCCGCCTGCAGCGCCGGATCCCAGCTGCGCACCAGGTTGGGGCCGCGCACCCGCACGCCAACCAGCGTCTGCCCTAGCACCTTACGCTCGAGTGCCTCGATGTAGATGGAGATGTCCGGCAACTCAGGCATTTCTGGTCGCTCCGGGCACAGGCAACAGCGCCGTCTCGGCTTTCGAGATCGGGACCGGCTTGGACTTCCCGGGCAGGAACAGATGCCACCAGCGCTGGGCGTCTTTCTGGCTCCACTCGGGTTTCAGGCGGCAGTTCCCGAGCCTCAATGCGAGCTGTTGGCAGTTGCTGGGACGCTCAGCCGGGTCTTTGGACAGGCACTCCATGATGACCTGTTCGAGCCCGTCTGGCAGAGGCTTGCCCAGGCGCACGGAGGGCAACTCGGGGGTGTCGTTCTTCTGGGCATCGAGCAAGCGGCCGATGTCCCGCTCTTCAAAGACCTGATGCCCCGTCAGCAACCAATACGCCACGCAGCCCAGCGCATAGATGTCGGCGGACTTGTCGACGTTCTTGGCCGCACATTGCTCTGGAGACATGAAGGCGGGGGTGCCGACCACGAAACCCCGCTGGGTGAGCCTCTCGGCCGTCGACTGCGTGCGGTCCGCCGTCACCGAGACCAGGCCGAAGTCGAGCACCTTGACGAAGTCGAGCTGCGTGCCCCGGCGGCACAAGAAGATGTTTGCCGGCTTGATGTCCCGGTGCACCATGCCGGCGCGGTGCGCCTCCTCGAGCGCGAGACAACATTGCTGCAGCAAGAACACCACCCGGGGAGGCGAGATCGGCCCGAAGCGCCGCACCAGGGACCAGAGATCGATGCCATCGAGCAGCTCCATCACGAAGTAGAAGGTGCCATCATCGCTGACGCCGTAGTCGTAGACGCCGATGGAGTTCGGCGACTCCAACGAGGCCGCTGCGCGCGCCTCGCGCTCGAAACGCTGCTGGATCTCTGCCTGCACGCCCTGGCTCTGCTCGGCGGCGGCATCGAGCACCTCGGGCTTGATCAGCTTGATCGCGGCGGGGCGCGCCAGCAGGCAGTGTTCGGCGCGCCAAACTTCCCCCATGCCCCCGGCTCCCAGCTTCTCGATCAGTCGGTAGCTGCCGAGCTCGCGGATCTCCCGCTGCGCTTTCGCTACGTTGTCGGTCAGCTGATGGATCACGGTGGAGGGAAACACGGCCAGGCCGACGCAGACGTAGATCGGGATGAAGGTCTCGACCAGGATCTGCTCGTCCGGCACCGGCTGGTTGGTCCACGCGCACCAGACCAGAAAAGTGAAGGGTGCCGTGCTGGCCGTGGCCAGCCCCGCGAGCAGTGCCCGCAACGGAGGGGCGGGAACGATCAGGGGGAACAGCAGAATCCAGACAGCCAGCGGCGTGAACTTCGCATAGATCGGCAACGGCAGCATGCTGTCGCCCCAGTAGATGCGCGAGCACATGAACAGGGCTGAGACGATCTGGTAGGCCAGCCCGATGTTGACGAGCCAGGTATCGCGCATGCGCATGCCGGCAGCGAAGTACAGGCCCAGAGAAGAGACGATCAGGCCCGCTTGCATGAAGCGCATGCGCGGCACGCTCTCAGGGGCTTCCCAAGCGAGCACGTTGAACAGGAACAGCGTGGCCAGCAGCTCGAGCGCAGGCAGGGCAGCGGCCATCAACGCGACCAGACGCAAGCGCTGCCGGCCGTGCTCGGCGAACAACTCTGTGGCGGCGTGGGTCCGGCTGGACGGGCTGCCGCGTTGCAGATGGACGGTCGGGGGCATCGCGGGATCCTGAGCCATGGAGAGACTGTCAGGATAGAAAAGCTTCGGGCTGAGGGCAACTCAACCCTTCCGATCCCCAAACCAGCCCTGGGTCTTCAGACAGAAGCGCACCAACATCAGCATCACCGGAACCTCGATCAGCACCCCGATGACCGTCGCCAGGGCCGCGCCCGAGGACAGCCCGAACAGCATCGCTGCCGTCGCGATGGCCACCTCGAAGTGGTTGGAGGCTCCGATCATGGCGGCCGGAGCGGCGTCTTCGTAGCGCAGCTTCAACAGCCGGGCGAGCCCGTAGCCGAGGGCGAAGACGAGCACCGTCTGCAAAAACAGCGGGATCGCAATCCACAAAATGGTCAAGGGGTTGGCGAGGATCACCTCGCCCTTGAAGGAGAACAACAGGACCAGCGTGGCCAACAGGGCAGAGATGGTGATCGGCGTCAGAATCGGCAGGAACTTCTGCTGGAACCAATCCTCGCCGCGCGCGGCGATCAGCGTGCGGCGCGTCAACCAGCCCGCCACCAGAGGCAGCGCCACATACACCGCGATCGACAGCAGCAGCGCTTGCCAGGGAACGGGCAGCCGGCCGACTCCGAGCAGATAGCCACCCAACAGACCATAGAGCAGCAGCATCGCCAGCGAGTTGAGCGCGACCATCACCAGGGTCAGGCCGTCATTCCCGCGGGCGAGGTGTCCCCAGACGAGCACCATCGCGGTGCAGGGGGCGATGCCAAGCAGGATGCAGCCGGCCAGGTAACTGCGCCACAGGGGAACCTGGAGCAGCTTCACGCCTTCGACCAGCACGACCGTGCCTTCGCCGTGGCTCGCGCCGACCGGGAGGTCGAGACCAAAGGGGAGCTTGACGAGATCGAGCGCGTCAGGCCCGATCAACTCGTGGAAGATGGTGCCGAGGAACAGCACCGCGATCGCGTACATCGTGAAGGGTTTGATCGCCCAGTTGACGAACAACGTCAGGCCGACGGGCCGCAGGTTCTTGCTCGAGCGCACAACCTTCCCGAAGTCGATCTTGACCATGATCGGGAACATCATCAGGAACAAGCAGATCGCGATGGGGATCGACACGACCGGTGCGTCGTTGACGTACAGTGCCAGGCCGTCGAGGTAGACGGCGAGGCCGGGGGCGAGCTAGCCCAGGCCGATGCCTGCGAAGATACACAGCACCACCCAGAGGGTCAGGTAGCGCTCGAAGAATCCCAGCCCCTTGCCTGAAGCTTCGGGACACGGTTGCTCGGCGGTCATCAAAGGGCCTCCCGGATGGGCGTGGTGCTGTGCGAGGACGGGCAGCTCAGTGCGTGGTGCAACGGCGACTCCAGAGCTCCTGACATAGTCAATTTTTGGATTGAGACTTCGCTTCGGAGTCTTCGGTCAGGTTTGGTCAATGCCTCCGAACTGCTGAGAACCGCCTGTAGCGTCGGTCTATGACCGACGAGAAAACCGATCTGTATGGCGAACCCAGAATCTCTGGATTCAACCTCCGCCGCTGCTCGTTCCGGCTCTCACAGAGCGCCGCTACAGAAGGTGGCTTCGATTCGGTAGTTGAAGGCTGTCGCAACGGACAGTGGTCGCCGAAACCCCTCCAGGCCGGTTGCCTCGACCCAATGTCAGGAACTCTGGACTTGTAGTCGCCAGGCCGCACAGCTCGGGGCGTCCCTGGCAACAATCTGCGGTCAGGAACTCGAGCAGGTCGCGCATTCCCTCGATCTGCACGCGGTAGAAGATCGAGCGGCTCTGGCGCTGGGCGACGATCAAGCCGGCGTGCACCAACTCTTTGAGATGGAACGACAAAGTGGCGGGCGGCACTTCGAGACGCGCGGCGATGGCGCCCGCTGCCAGCCCATCGCTGCCGACCTGCACCAACAGCCGGAAGGCCTGCAAGCGCGTGGGCTGGGCGAGGGCTGC
Source organism: Planctomycetota bacterium (assembly GCA_029260765.1). Lineage (GTDB taxonomy): Bacteria > Planctomycetota > J058 > JAJDCP01 > JAJDCP01 > JAJDCP01. The sequence continues at coordinate 30,126 of JAJDCP010000056.1, read as the reverse complement.
CAGAGCGGTGACGGCGTTTGAAGTTTTCATATTTCCAAATCTATCAAAATATTCCCCCAAAAAAAAGCCAAATCGCGTCGCTCAACCGCCATCGTGCAGCCCGGCTTCCCGCAACACCCGGAAGCCGAAGTCGTCGGCCTGCACGCCCGGACGCGAACGCATCCGGAAGCTGTTGCGCAGGTAGACGCCGTCGAGCACGAAGCTGCCCCCGCGCAGGGTTCCGTAGGCGCCGCTGGGCTGCCAGTCGGGTGCCTGCTCGAGGGCATCCACCGCCCAGGCGTCCGCGGTCCACTCGAAGGCGTTGCCGGTCATATCGCACAGCCCGAAGCCATTCGGGGGATAGCTGCCGACGGGCTTGAGAGTGCCGCTCTGCTGGTTGGCACGGCCCTGCTCGTAGCGGTCACCGTAGGCAAACAGGTAGGTTTCAGGGCCACGGGCGGCCTTCTCCCACTCCATCTCCCGCGGCAATCGGTGCAGCCGCCCGCTTCGGGCGGTCAGCCAGACGCAGTAGGCCTCCGCCCCGGAGCGGCTGACGGTCACGACGGGCAGCTCTGGTTGGCTGCTAGTGAAGCGGCCCGTGGTCGGGTCTTGTTCGATGGGGCACTTGCGGCTGCCGAGGTTCAACCAGAGCGGATCGGGAGCCTCCCCATCGTTGAGGAAGGCGCAGTAGTCGGCGTTGCGCACCTCGTGGCGGGCCAGCCAGAAGCCGGCTAGAGTGACGATCCGGGCCGGCCGCTCGTCGGGCTGGCCCACACCCAGCAGGTCTCCCTGCAGGCCCGGTCCCGGAGGAATCCAGGCCCAGCCGCTGTCCGCTTGTGGCCAGGCTTCGACCCGCAGCCGTAGCACCGGTGCGAGGCCATCGAGCAGAGGCAGAGGCAGGCGTAGCCGGTCACGCCCGTCGCGGGCTTCGACCAGATAGCGGCCACAACTTGCCGTGCTCTCCACGCGGCGCGCACGCCCCAGCTCTTCGACCAGCCGCAGACCCGCGGGCTCGACGCGGTAGACGCTGAGCTCGAGGCGGTCTGGATTCTCCAGCCTCACGCGTGCCTGCGGACGTGGTTGCAGCCAGCTGCTCCCGCAGCCGCAGATCCAGACACAGGCGGCCAGACAGGCAGCCTGCCAGACCGGCCCAGACTCGTTCTTGCCCGTCATGGCCCCGGCTGGGCGATCCGCTATAATCAAGGTAGAATCCCTCGCAGAACCCCGCGCTCATCGTCCGGAGCTCCAGTGCTGAAAGTCTACTGTCGCGCCTGCGCTTCGGCCAATCCCTGGAACCGCATGGTCTGCCAGGCTTGCGGCCAGGCACTGACCGGGCCGGGGCACTCCAGTGACGACGAGCTGTTCGAGCTCGAAGAGACCATCGAGCCCGCCAAGCAGGAATCTTCGCCTTTCGACGACCTGTTGGGGCGCAGCCTGGGCGGCTACCGCATCGAGAGCAAGCTCGGTCAGGGAGGGATGGGAGCCGTCTTCCTGGCCACCCAGCTCAAACTCGACCGCAAGGTCGCCCTCAAGCTGCTGCCGAACCTGTCGCCCGAGACCCGCGAACCGCTCGAGCGCTTCCAGCATGAGGCGAAACGCTTCGCGGCGCTGCACAACCCCTACATCACTCAGGTCCATGACCTGGTCGAGGATGACGGCCTGATCGGCATCGCGATGGAGTATGCGCCCGGCGGCTCATTGCGCGGCCTGCTGCAGAGCCAGGGGCCGCTCGACGAGAGCAACGCCGCCACCATCGTGCGGCAGGCAGCCCTGGGCCTGTGGGAAGCAGCCAAGAGCGGACTGGTGCATCGCGATATCAAACCGAACAACCTGCTGTTGACCGAGAGTGGGGAGATCAAGATCGGCGACTTCGGGTTGTCGGTGATCGGCGACATGACCGGGCCGGCCGAGCGGGAGGTCGACTTCGGCACGCCCGCATACATGCCGCCCGAGCAATGGGAAGACAGCGACAGCGCCGACCACCGCTCCGATCTGTACGCGCTCGGCTGCACGCTCTACGAGCTGCTGGCAGGCGAAACTCCGTTCAAGGGACCCGGGGTGGCAGATTTCCGCCAGCAGCACCGCGAACAGAGGCCGACGATTCCCAGTCAGCTGTCTGAAGTGATGCAGGCGATCATCGCGCGGCTGCTCGAGAAAGATCCCAAGAAGCGCTTCCAGACGGGCAGCGAGCTGGCCCACCACCTCGAGCCCCTCACCCATCCCGACGAGCTGTTCGATACCGGCGAGCTGCAATGTGTCGAGTGTGGCAAGGAGAATCCATCCGAGGCGCGCTTCTGTCTGTTCTGTGGTACCCGTCTGCGCAAGACTCCCAGCGGGCGGCTGAAGGCGGCACCCGACGAGCCGGAGTGCTGCAACGGCTGCCAGAAAGAGCTCGACCCCAGCTGGAGCGTCTGCCCCTGGTGCGGGGCTTCGCCCAAACCTCCCGAAGAGGATTCCCTCGAGCCCGGCTCGATCTTCGCGGACAAGCTCAAGATCATCCGCCGGGTGGGCACGGGGGGCATGGGGTATGTGTTCGAGGCCGAGCACATGATCCTCTCCCAGCCGGTGGCGCTCAAGGTGCTGCGGCCTGTGTTGCGCAAGAACGAGGTGTTCGTGCAGCGCTTCCTGACCGAGGCCAAGGCCAGCCAGGCCTTCACCCACAAGCATGCGGTCACGGTACGTGAGTTCGGACAGACCCGCGCGGGCTCGCTCTACATGGTGATGGACTTCGTCCGCGGCATCACCCTCGAGCGCCTGATGCGCAAACAGGGCCGGCTGCCGCCCGTCTGGGTGCTGGGCATGTGCATCCAGGTGCTCGAGGCACTCGCCGAGGCGCATCGGGCCGGCATCGTCCACCGCGACCTCAAACCTGCCAACATCATGATCGAGAAGCGGGGGAACAAGAACTGGGCGCGGGTGGTCGACTTCGGTCTCGCCAAGATGATGACCGGCGACGCAGCCAAGAAGGGCGCGACCCGTTTCGGCACCACGGTGGGCACGATCATCTACATGAGCCCCGAGCAAGCGGTGGCGGGGAAGCTCGATGGGCGTTCGGATCTGTTCTCGCTCGGCATCATCCTCTACGAGATGATCGCGGGCCGCCTGCCCTTCGACGACGATTCGCTGAGCGCGGTGATGCGCAAGATCGTGCACGATGTCCCCACGCCCCTGTACGAAGCGGCCTCCGGCCGTGTTCCCCGGTCGTTGTCGCATCTGGTGGCGACGGTGTTGTCCAAGCGCCCCGACGACCGCTTTCCCAGCGCTGATCACTTCCGTCGGGCGCTGATCGTCGAGCGCGACAAGCTGGCCCAGGGGGGCGCCGTCAAGGAGGTGGCCGACCAGCCCGAGCCCGAGCCTGCGAACGATGGGGGCGACAGCGTTTCGGAGTGGGAGCTGCCCGCCGAGCCTCCTCCCCAGGCCCACAGCAGCTCCACTCTCGAAGTCGAGGTGATCGAGAGCGCCGACCCGCTCGCTCAGCCTGGCCTGTTGCGGCCTCCGCTAGCGGGCAAGACCATCCGGCGCGTCAAGAAGCGGCTGCTTCCGAAGGGCCTGGCGTACGTAGGACAGAACCCGCAGGGCTATCTGGAGTTCTTGCACAAGCGTTCGGGCCAGACCCTGGTATTGCTACCAGGGGGCGCCGGGGTCATCGGGTCCGAGAGCCCTCTGGCAGGCAATGTCGAGGCGCAGCTGCGGCGCGTGCAATTGCCGCCTTTCCTGCTCGGCAAGATGGCCGTCGACAACGCCAGCTACGCGATCTTTCTCTTGGAGTCGGGCCATCGCAAACCCGAGTTCTGGGGAAAACGCAAATTCCGCCGGCCCGAGCAAGCGGTGGTGGGGACCAGCTACGCCGATGCGCAGCGCTTTGCGCGTTGGGCCGGGTTGCGTCTGCCGACCGAGGTCGAGTGGGAGGCGGCGGCAAGCTGGGGGGCAGACGGGGCCACGCACCAGTATCCCTGGGGCGACACAGACCCGAGCACGGCCACGGCTTCGAGCCTGTTCCGCCGCAGCAACCCGTACCTGAACTTCGACAACATCGTCGGCGCTCCCAGCGCCGGGGACGCGCACGCCGAGGGAGCCAGTTGCGCTGGTATCTTCGACCTGCTCGGCAACGTCTTCGAGTGGACCAGCTGCGACTACGGCGGACATGCCAAGGTCGCGCGCGGCGGCAGCTGGAACAGCAACGCCGCCCAGTGCCGCTCCACGGCCCGTCTGGGAGTCGACCGCAAGACGCGTCGCTCCGACATCGGCTTCCGGATCGCTCTGTCTTTCCCGTTTGAGGAGTGAGCATGCGCTCGATCTGCTGGTGCTTGTTGGTGGCCGGAGCCGTGTTCGCGCAAGAAGCCACCTGGCGCGAGGCGGTCTCCGAGTTGGGGGCCGCGGAACCAGAGCTGCGCGAGGCGGCCGAACGCCGCCTGCGCCAGGTGGCGCCTGAAGAACGGGAGGCGGTGCGGATGGCGGTCGAAGAGGAGGGAGAGCCCGAGGCCCTGCGTGGGTTGCGCGCGCTCGAGCGGGCCTGGCAGGCCATCGATAGCCAGGACGGTCTGCTCTTCGAGCTGCAATGGTCCGGGCAGGAGAACTTCGGCAGCTACCGGCCGGGTCTGCTGGTACGCAATGTCGGCGAGCAAGGCCGCGTATTCGCGCTGCCCATCGAGGGCTCCGGGCGGGGGCTGCGCTATCCGCGCCTGGAGGCGCAGCTGGAGGCGCAGGCAGAGGACGGCTCCTGGCAAGCCCTGCCGCCGGGGCCTCCCGTCGCTTGCGGCATGATGGCTCCGCGCCGGCCGACCGACTTCGTGCGTATCGCCCCGGGGGAACAACTGCTGGTCGAGCGCTTCCTGCCCTGGCTGGTGCCGCCCGCGGAAGGGGACTTCCGGGTCCGCCTGCGGTACCTGCATGCGCCAGCGCAGCCGTTGGTGGCGGTGTTGCCTGACGAGCAGGCCGAGGTCGACGGGCTGATGCGGGCGAGCAGCGCGCTGGATGTCTGGCTGGGGCCGTTGCTGGTGGAGCGCTGAGGCCTTGATTCCTCCACTCCTCTGGCCTACCATCGACCCACCAGCCAGGGAGGACGTCGATGGCCAGCAGTGAGAATCCTCCAGCCGAGAGCTCCAGCGACGAGATTGTGCGCCTCAAGCTCGAGAAGTCTTCGAGTCAAGGCAAGCAGCTCGAGTCGGGCAGGAGATACCAGCTGACCCTGAAGCGGCCGGCCAACAAGTGGATCGAGCTGCTGCTGCTCGATGCTGACGGCAAGCCCGCTGCCGGCCACGCCTACCGGCTCCTGAGCGAGGCGGGCGCTGAGCTCGCCGCAGGGAAGCTCGACCCGCAGGGCAAAGCCCGTGTCGAGACGCTGCGCGCGCTGAAGGTGGTTGTCGAATACCCAGACCTGATCATCGGCAACGTTGCGGCCGCTGCCCCTCCCGTTCGCTGAGCTTCGCTCGATCAGACCTCAGGGATGGACCGCGGCCAGCCTGGAGCGGGTCAGCTCGTTGAGCAGGCCGCTGGCCGGCAGGCCCGCGTCAACCTGGAAGGCCCGCAACGCGCGGGTCAACGGACCCTGTTCGCCAGGACTGTAGCCGAGGTTCGCCAGGCGAGCGCGCACGCCACTGTCTTCGGAGATCGGATCGAGCTGACCGATCTCGAGGGTCCACTCCAGCGCGGGCTGGCCTTCTCCGAGTGCCACGCGCAGCTCCGCCTGTTTGGCGTCTCGCGGGATCTCCTGGGCGAAGATGCCCTGGCCGTCGCTGCGGCTCTCGGGCATCTCCTTGCCGTCGACGGTCAGAGAGCAGCGCGCTTTGGCGAGGGGCTTGCCCGCCATATCGACCAGGCGCAGGCGCAGAAAAGCCTGGTCCGGTCTGCGCAGCTGGAAGCTGTGGCTTTTGCGCGTGTCGCACACAAACGACGGCGGCTTCTTGTCTGGAATCGTCACGCTGTCGCCGGGCAGCAACGTCATCGGGTCGGGACGCAGCTTGCGCAGCTCTGCGTTGGCATCATCCTCATAGATCACCTGCCACTGCTCAAAGCCGTGGGCACTCGCGATGCTCAGCAGGCTCTCGCCTTGCTTGACAACATGGACCTCTGGCACGGCAACTCCTCCCCTCAGCTACCGGATAGGGCCGACCAGGCCTTGGCCAGGAACGGGCCCGGCCTGCGTGGTGACAGGCAGGCCGACAAGCCTTCGGCTCCCCGTGGCGCGACCCGGGCGCTGCGTTTTGTGCGTTCGGTGGGCGCAGGGGCCGGTGCCCGCGCCGCCCGTTGCGACAGCGCCCCGGGCGCGGCTTCAGGCTTCAAAGGCGCAGAGGCGCGTGGTTTTCTCTGCGACAAGCTTCCCTTTCCGGGCTCGGGCTTCGTCGGTGCCGGGGCGCGCGGTGCGCGTTTCGAGAGCGATGTCGAAGCCTGCGGGGCCCGCCTGGGGGCCGGTGCCCGTGGCCGCCGCTGGCTTGGAGGGCCGCCACTCACCATACGATCGCCTCGTATGCTGGCGCGGCATCACCCCACTGCAAGGCCGTCGCGATCGGCTCCCAGCCCGCACCGGACCACTTGGGCTCGGCCGCATCGCCGATGTTGGTGACGTGGAACCAGGCGTGGTCCATGTGGTACATGCGGGCTTTGCTGGTCCTCTCGTTCGAGGCCGGGGGGTCTTCGTCCTCTTTGAGCTTGTAGAGGCGCGGCACATCCTCGCCGACGTTCCCCGCCTTCTTCGCTGCAATCAGGGTCTCGTCGGGGAACTCGACGCCAAAGGGCACACCGGCCTTCTTCTTGACGTCGATCTGCCAGCACTGGCCGGGTTGTTTGAAATAGCAATCATCCCAGGGGATGATCCAGGGATCGTGTACCCAGGGATCGGCTACGATCCAGGGCGAGTTGCCGTGGTACAGAACGACGAAGGAGTGGTCGGCCTGGTCCCAGACTATGCACGCCGTTGTGCCGGGCGCGGCCTCTTTTGTGACCAGCCCCATGGTGACGTGCGAAACCAGGGAGCAAACGCCACCGCCCGTCTCGCGGGCGGCGTGGTAGCGTCCTGCCAACTGCTGCACAAAGTTGAAGTCGTCGCCGAGGAAAAAGTCGGCCATGCGCTCCGCTCGGTCTTTGAGATGCCGCGGCGACACACGCCCGCCTTCGGGCGTCAGGTAGCCGCGCTTGCCGCTCGCCAGATCGACCATGTTGTTGAAGCAACCATGGGGCAGCACGTGGCGCGCCTCGAGCACGGCCCATTTGGCCAGATTCATCGCGTACAAGGTGTCATCGCCGTCGACGACTTTGTCCGCGCGCATGTCCGCCGGGCCGCCTTCAATACCGTAGTGGCAATCGAGGCAGACCTCGCCGCCTCCGTCCTTCACCTCGATTCGCTTACCGCCGTCCTGCATCACGTAACTGAATGGCATCGCACACTCCGCTGAGGCCGTTGGAAAGAAGCGCATGTGTGCTTGAATTTTAGGGCCGGCGGCGGCCGGAAGCAACTCGCGCCTGCCCGGAGCACGCGCGCCAGCCGCCGGGGGCGTCAGGCCGATGGATTCGGTGGCGAGCGCTTCGGAAGCGGGTGCTCAGGCGTACCGAACCCTTTGTAGTCCTCGATGAGATAGAAATCCCAGTCTTCCTCCGGCACTTCCAGTTCGCTGGTCACCTTGCCACGCACCGACATTCCTTCGCGATGCACGGCTTCGCGGTCGCCGCAGACCAGGTGATGCCACGGGGGCAGCGGCTCGCCGGCGGCCCGCAGCCGGTAGGCGCAGGTGGCGGGCAGCCAGTCGAAGTCGCGGGCACGTTGAGGGGTCAGCACCACGCAGTCGGAGACCTGCTTGCTGCGGTCGCCGTAGCTCGCACAGCGGCAGGCCTCGGTGTCCAGCAACCTGCAGCTCAGGCTGGTGGCGTAGATGCCACCGTTGGGGCCGAACAGGCGGACCAGGCAGCATTTCCCACAGCCGTCACAGAGGGCTTCCCACTCGTCAGGAGAGAGCTCATCGAGGGTCTTGGTTTGCCAGAAAGGTCCGGACACGGGCTTCTCGCTGTAGTTGTCTGACTTCCAGCATACATCGAGGGAGGATCCTGCGCGTGCATTTTGCTGTGACTGCCTCTATCCTGAGACGGGGAGGGGCGGAGGGCTCAGCCATGCGTGCCCTGGCTATCTGGCTGCTGTTCAACGGAATCTGTTTGGCGGACCGCGTCGTGCTACGCGACGGAGTCGAGCTGATGGGAGTGGTCGAGCTGCGCGGCGATTCTGTCCATGTCCGCAGCCACGCCGGCGTGCGCAGCATCCACCACGATGACGTGCAGTTTCTGAGCTACGGGCTGACGCCCAGCGAACGGCTGGCGGCTCGCCTGCTGCACAGTGAAGGTCTGCAACCCGAGGTCTTGCACGCCCTGGCGGGCTGGGCCCGGGCCCAAGGCTTGCCCGAGGCTTTCGAGCTGGAGCTGTGGGCACGTGAGCTTGACCTCGAGCAGCGCCTGGCCCGCGCGCAGACGGCTTCGGAGCTGTACGAGGTCGCGCTCTGGGTGCGGGAGCAGGGCTTTTCTGCGGGTCGGGTGGAGCTGTGCGACCAGCTGGTGTTCGAGCAGGATGTCGACTTCTTCCCCTTGCGCGGGTTGCGCGGCGACGTCTTTTTCGCCGGCGAATGGATGGCCCGCGCCCGCACCAGCGAGCTGGTCAGCAAGCTGCGGTTCGAGGCCGGCAGCGGCAAAGACGTAGACGCGTCGGCCCTGTTGGCCTTGATCGAAGCGGCGTCTACGCGCAGCTTCCAACGCAACGCCAGCCTGCTCGCCAGGCAGCGCAGCGCGCTTCCGCCACTCGGAGACCTGCCACGCCAGACCTGCTACGGTGGCTTTGAGAGCGGACGGCCCCGACCTGTTGCAGGCGATCCTCGACGTGAATAGCCGCTGATACGCTCAGGCAACACGCGTTTGCTCCCAAGCCCCTCGAGATCTACAATCAGGGCCTGTGCGAACGAGGAGCGCGTATGTCCATCCGCAAAGTCGCCATCAACACGGGGGGCGGGGACGCCCCCGGCCTGAATGCAGTCATCCGTGCGATTGTCCTGTCGTCGATCCGCCAGGGCTGGGAAGTGGTCGGCATCCGCCGTGGCTACCATGGCTTGACCGAACCCGATGGCGTGGTTCCCCTCGACCGCGAAGCGGTGCGTGGTATCACCCACCGGGGCGGGACCATCCTCGGCGCCGTCAACAAAGGACACCCCTTTGCGCATCCGGTCAAGCAGCCCGACGGCTCCATCGAGCTGGTCGACAACTCCGACAAGGTGCTCGAACGTTTCGAAGAGCTCGGCATCGACGTGTTGTTCGCCATCGGAGGCGATGGCAGCCTCTCGATCGCCAACAAGCTCTCGGTGCGCGGCTTGAGGGTCATCGGGGTGCCCAAGACGATCGACAATGATGTGCTCGGCACAGTCGTGACATTCGGCTTCGACACGGCCGTCAGCATCGCCACCGAGGCGCTGGAGCGGCTGCATACCACTGCTGAGGCGCACGAGCGCGTGATGGTCTGCGAGGTGATGGGCCGCAACTGCGGCTGGATTGCGCTGAATTCGGGGGTCGCGGCGACGGCCGACGTGATTCTGATGCCCGAGATCCCCTTCGACTTCGACGTGGTCTGCGAAAAAGTGCGGCAGCGTGACGAGATGGGCCGGGGTTTCACCATCATTGTGGTCTCTGAGGGGGCGTACGAGAAAGGAGGGCAGCCGTTCTTCAAGCGGAGGAGCGATGGGGCCACACGCCTCGGCGGCATCGGCGAGTACGTGGCGGACGAGATCGGTAAGCGCACCGGCAAAGATACGCGTTCGGTCTGTCTCGGCCACCTGCTGCGGGGTGGGGGGCCGTCGACATTCGACCGGCTGCTCTCGTTGCGTTTTGGGGCCGCGGCGGTGCGCATGGCGGCGCGCGGGCAATTCGGCGCGATGGTGGGGCTGGTTCCCCCTGGCATGGAGGCCGTGCCCCTCGACGTGGTCGTCGCGGGCACGAGAAACGTGCCTCTCGACTGTGACACCATCCGCACAGCACGCATCCTCGATATCTGTCTGGGAGATCAGATCACCAGGACAGGGGCCAGGTCTTGAGCGTGCCCTCACAACGGCTGGCGTTGATCGCGGTCGACGACGAGACGCGCCAGCAGGTCGAGGCGGTGCTGGAGGCTGGTTTTTCGACGGTTGTCACCAATGTGGCCGATGCCGAGCAGGCGCTGGAAGCCCAACCTTGCATGCTGGGTTTCTTCGGTTTGCGTTCCCATAACGACCTCAGCACGCTTCGCCAGCTGCGCAGGCGGCACAAGCTGCCCTTGTTGGCTGTCGTGCAGCCTGCCCACCGTACGCTCGTAAAGCCTGCGCTGGCGGCGGGAGCCAACGACTTCGTCCAGTTGCCCTGTGCGGAGGTCGAGCTGAAGGCGCGCATCCGGCGCTGGCTCGAGCCCTCGCTCGGACCTGGGGACCTGGTCGCCTGGCTGCATAGCTGTGGAAAACGTACGGTGCCGTTGCCCGAAGGGGGGCTGTGTTTTGGTGAGCACAAGGTACGCGCGCAGTTGAGCAACGGCGAATGGACGCGGGTCTTCAAAGTGCGGGACAGTGTCGGGGCGCCCTGGGCGCTCAAGATCTCGAATGCGCTGTTCACGGGTGAGGTCGAGGCCGCTCAGCGGTTCGGCAAAGAGCGCGATATCCTCAAAGGCATCGACCATCCCAACATCGTCCAACTGCACAAGTCCGGTGAGCTGGACAATGTCGAGTTTCTGTTGTTGCAGTTCATCGAGGGGCCCAGCCTGGTCCGGCTGATCCGTTCGCAAGGAGCGCCGGCTCCGCGCCGTGCGCTCGAGATCGGGCGCGATGTCACGCAGGCGATGCTCTACCTGCATGAGCGGCGCATCCTGCACCGGGACATCAAACCGACCAATATCCTGATCGACAAAGAGGGCCGGGCGGTGTTGATCGATTTCGGCCTGGCTTTCCGTGCCGATGATCCTCGCATCACCAGCAGCGCAGCCTTCGTGGGCACGCCGGGCTTCGTGCCCGCGGATGAGGCAGCCGGAGCCGTACCGACGCCAGCGCGCGACGTGTTTTCCCTCGGCGTGACTTTGTTCTACCTGCTGACCGGGCGTCGCTTGCGGCCCGGTGACGATCCGGGGACGTGGCTCGAGGCCTCCGGGTTCCCCAAGGTTGTACGGAAGATGCTTCGGCATGCCTTACTGCGCGACCGGGCCCGCCGCGCTACGGCGAGAGAACTGCTGGCGTCTTTGGATGCGTGTCTGGAGGCGGTACCTTGAGTGGCGAGACTGTGCTGGCACTCGACGTCGGCACGCAGAGCAGCCGCGCACTGTTGTTCGATGCGGGCGGGAAGATCGTAGGGCGTGCTCAGCGCAGCCACCAGGCACTGCACTCTCCGCGGCCGGGCGTCGCCGAGGTCGACGTCGAGGATATCTGGCAGTGTTTGACTGCGTGCATACGCAGCTGCCTGCAGGGGCAGGCGTCCCCGAGAGCCATCGGCCTGGCGAGCCAGCGTCGGGTGCTGGTAGCCGTCGATGCCGCGGGCCAGCCCATCGGGCGCGCCTATTCCTGGCTCGACACCCGCAAGGCCGCCACCTACCCGGGCTCAGGCATGCTGGGGAAGCTGGCCTGCAAGCTGAGCGGGGTCGAACGCCTACCCGGTGCGCTGGTGACGTACAGCCAGGCCAACCTGCTATTCGAGCACAGGCCCGAAGACTATGCCCGCTGCGCCCGATTCCTGACCCTGAGTGGTTGGCTGACCCGACGGCTGACCGGCAACGACTGCGATGCCTGCGGCAGCATCGTCGGTGCCTGGCCTTATGACGTCAAGGGCAGCCGCTGGCACAGCACAGACCTCATCCAGCGCATGGCGGGAACCTCGCTCGAGCGTCTTCCGCGGCTTGTGGCCAGTGGCACGGAGCTGGGGCGTATCGAAGCGCCCTTGGCAGACGAGCTCGGGCTGCCTCCTGCCATCCCTCTGATCGCGGTCGGAGGGGACAAGCAAGCGGAGGTGTTGGGAGCGGGCGTGACCGCCGCCGTGCCAGAGTTGGCGGAAGTCAGCCTGGGAACCGGGGTCTCGTTGTCTGTGGTGCGGCCTTGGGCGCGGCCGTCGCTGGGCTTTCAGTGGTTGACCACCAACGCGGCCGAGCCTCGGGCGTTCTGCCATGAGTTCTTGCTGCCGCGTGGCTTCTGGATGTGGACCTGGTATCTCGAGCAGCTCGGGGCCGCCGATGTGGCGGCAGCCGCCGAGGCGGGGCAGACGCCTGAGGCCTGGTTGGCGGAGGCCATCGAGGCGATCCCTCCGGGATCCGACGGCCTGATAGCGCTGCCGCGCTGGAGCCCGGGTGCCGACAGCCCCTACAGCGCCGGCGCGCTGGTCGGTTTCAGCGAGATGCACACGCGCCACCATATCGCTCGGGCCCTGGTCGAAGGCATCTGTTTCGACCTGCGTCGCGGTCTGGCTCGCCTCGAACAACAGTTCGGACCGATCTCTGGCCTGCGGGTGGGGGGTGGAGGGGCGCGCAGTCCAGTGGTGCTCCGGACCGTCTGCGACGTGCTCGAGCGGCCCCTGCAGGTTCCGATCGATGTCGAGCTGACAGCGCGCGGCGTGGCGATGGTGACGGCTTTGGCCTGCGGTCTGGTTCCGCACCTGGCCGCCGCAGAGAAGGCCTTCGTCCACCTCGGAGAGACACTCACTCCGCGGCCGGACAGGGTGCGCGTCTATCGGCAGATCTACCAGGACCGCTACCTGCCGGCCCTGCAGGCCAACCGCGGTCTGGCGTGGTGGAAGACCTCTTGAGGATGCGAAAGGACGGGGTGCGCCCCGTCCCATCTCCCTCGAAAGTCTATGGCCGAACGTTAGTGTGAGAAACAGACAGGATTGCTCTCGATCGGTTCGGGAGATGGCGACCAGAGCAGGTCGGCGTTGACGCCCATACTTGGTGGCGAACAACGCAAACAGATCACATCGCCGTTGTCGCTATCTTCGAGCAGAGTTCCGTCTTTGGATAGGCGCAGTGCTGGGATCGAGCAGTTCAGACAGGTGGGGGACTCGCAGATCACACACCAGGCCAGGTGGTCGACGACGTGGCAGGTCTGACAGCTCAGGCAGTTCTCACACACGTAATAGTAATCGCGGTCAATCTCATCCATAATGCGGTCCGCGAGGCCTTCGCGCCGGTCGTCCTGGCCTTCGGTCGTCGCTTTGAACTGTTCTTTGAGGAAAGCCATCCGCCCATCTCTGCCGGAGACTTCGATCAGGCTCTCCGTTTGGCAACACTTGGCACAAGCTTCCATGAGACCCCTCAACGCGAACGTCGGAAGATTGATTGGTGAGAGCGAGTGACGGCCTCGCACCCAAGGCTCTTTATCGCTACCTAGGGATTGTAGCAAAACGCGATCTGGTTTCGAGATTTATTTTGTGACGAACGCATGACAGCTAGGCACGTTTGAAAGGAAAAACGGATGAAGCTCGCAGACACCACAGCCCTGGTCACAGGTGGAGGGCGCGGCCTCGGTAGGGTCATCGTCCAGGCGTTGGTGGCGGCCGGCGCTCGGGTTGCGTTTTGTGGGCGCACACAGGAGACCCTGGCCGAGACCCTCGCGGGGTTGCCCGCGGATTCCGCGGCGCATGCCGTGCGCGCCGATGTCACCAAGACAGAGGATGTCGCGCGCCTGGTCGAAGAGGTCACCAGCAGGTTCGGGCCCATCGACGTGTTGGTCAACAACGCGGGCAACTTCCACTACAAGCCGTTTCTCGACCACACCGCCGAAGATTGGGATAGCAGCCTGGCCATCAACATGACCGCCAGCTTCCTGACCTGCCAGGCGGTGCTGCCCGCGATGCTCGAACGCGGCAGTGGACGTATCGTCAATATCGCCTCGGCCTACGGAGTGCATCCAGCCGGGAAGGTCGTCGCGAACTCCGCCTCGAAGGCCGGACTGATCGGTTTCAGCAAGGCGCTGGCGGCAGAATTCAAAGAGCAGGGCATCGCCATCAACGCCGTCTGCCCGGGCTCCATTACCACCAAACAACGTCCCGCTGAAGGCTCACCGGTGGGGCAAGAGCTCTATCCCCAGGATGTTGCGGATGTCGTGGTGTTCCTGGCCGGGCCGGGCGCCAACCAGATCTGCGGGGCCGCCATAGAGGTGATGGGCAAGACCGATCCAGTCTTGAAGGTGCGTGGCTGGTAGCTGGCAGAAACCTACAGTTTCCGGTCCAGCAACGCGGGAAAGGCCTTGCGCCAGGCGTGCAGGGCCTCGAAATCCAACTCAGCCTCGACCCATCCCTCCGAGGCGTCGCCCTCCGCCAGAATCTGCCCCGTCGGGTCGACGACCAGCGAGCAGCCTTCGTAATCGAGGCCTCCACCCTGACCCACCCGGTTGACGCCCCAGACGAAGGCCTGGTTCTCGATCGCCCGCGCGATCAACAGCGCCCGCCAGTGGGGCGTACGAGGTCGCGGCCAGTTGGCGATCACGACATAACTGTTGACCGAAGCGGAGAGCAGACTGCGGTACAGCTCTGGGAAGCGCAGATCGTAGCAGATGCTCAGGCCCAGGGTGCACGGGCTTCCCGGCAGGGCCAGGGCCACCGTCGAGCTGCCCGCGGCGTAGGCCTGCGGCTCGCCGCCGAAGCTGAAGGGATGCAACTTCGCGTACCGTGCCAGCTCGTCCCCGCGCGGCCCGTAGACCGCCAATACATTGCGCGGCAGGCCGCTCTCAGGCGCTTCGATGAAACCGCCCAAGACGATACAGGCTTTGGCTTCAGCCAAGCTGGACAAGAAGCGCGCCGTCTCGCCAAAACCCGCTTCGGCCAGGCCTGCCGGCTTCATCGTGAAGCCTGTGGCGAACATCTCGGGCAGTACGATGCAATCGACCCGGCCCAGCTCGGCGACTTGCTCTTCGACCTTCTCGAAGTTGGCGCGCTTGTCATGCCAGACCGTGTCGAGCTGCAGCAACGCGACCTTCATGTCTGGCGCCCCGCGCGCAGCCGGAAGATCCAACGCCAGACTTCTCCGAGCAACAGAACCGTCAGGCTCAGGCCCAGGATCTTCGCCCACATCGTCCACGACAAGGGCACGGTGCGGAAGATCTCGCCGCCGAACTGTGTCATGCAGAACTGCATCAGGGCGATGCCGCCCACGATGATCAAGAACCAGCGGCTCTTGAAGATGCCCTTAAGCGACGATTCCCCCGGCCGGATGCTGCGGCTGTTGATCTCGTTGACCACCTGAAAGAAGACGAAGACGGTAAAGATGACCGACAAGCCCTCCTCAACGCCCTGGGCACCGAGGAAGTTCCATTGCATCTGGGCGACCAGCACGGCAAAGGTGTAGAGCCCGACTCCCAGAATGGCAAACCACATCCAGGGCGTGATCATCTTCGCCCTGCGTTTACGTGGCGGGTGGTTCATGACCTCCTGGCGCGGAGGCTCGAGGCCGAGGGCGATCGCCGCCAGGGTATCCATGATCAGGTTGACCCAGAGCAGCTGGATAGCAGTGAGCGGGAGCTGTTGCTCGCCGGTAAAGAACAACGCGCCGAAGAAGGCGGTCACCAGCGCGGCCACATTGACCGTCAGCTGGAACTGCAGAAACTTCTGGATGTTCTCGTACAACGAACGGCCCCATAGGATCGCATTGACGATGGAGTTGAAGCTGTCGTCGAGCAGCACGATGTCGCTGGCTTCTTTCGCCAGGTCGGTGCCGCTGCCCATCGAGAGGCCGACGTCCGCCTTCTTCAAAGCGGGCGCGTCATTGGTGCCGTCGCCAGTGACCGCGACACTCGCGCCGTTTTCGCGCAAGCGCTTGACCAGCCGCAGCTTGTCCTGGGGCGTCGAGCGCGCGAGCACGCGCAGGTGCGGCAGGATCTCGTCGAGCTCTGCGTCGGAGAGCTGGCGGAACTCTGCACCCTCGATGACCATGCCGTCTTCTTCCAACAATCCGGCCTGGCGGGCGATGGACATCGCTGTGACCTTGTTGTCGCCCGTCAGCATTTTGACTTCGACCCCGGCCCGGCGTGCCGTCTCGAGCACCTCGGGAATGTCGGCTCGTAGCGGATCGGCGATGGCCGCAATGGCGACCAGCTGAAGGTCTTCGAGGCCCTTTTCGAGCGGTAGCTCGGCGTCGAGCTTGCGCTCAGCCAGCGCGAGCAGCCGATGGCCGGTCGAGCTGAGCTCCTGCTGCCAACTGTCGAGCGCCGTCCGAGTATTCTCGTTCCAGGGACCCCCCTGGAGACAACCGCTGGTCATCGCCAGCACCACCTCCGGAGCGCCCTTGACCAACAGGCGGCGTTCACCGTCGAGCTCGACCAGTGAGGCCATGAACTTGCGTTTCGAGCTGAAAGGGATCGTCTTCAGGGGCTTGTGGGTCTCGCGCAGCTGCTGGACTTCGTGGCCTTGCTCGGCGACATGGCGGAGCAGCGCCGCTTCGGTGGAGCTGCCGATGTACTTCAGCTCAGTGCCTTCGCGCTTGATGAAAGCGGTCGAGTTGACCGAGGCGCCCAGCGCGAAAGCCTCGCCTAGCGGCGCCGGGATCGCGGCTGCGGCGTCCAGCTGTTGTCCGCCGACGAACAGCTGGCGCACCACCATCTGGTTGCGGGTCAACGTGCCGGTCTTGTCCGAGCAGATCACCGACACACTGCCCATCGTCTCGCTGGCCTTGAGCGTTCGCACCAGACAGTTTTCGCGGGCCATACGCCGCATGTTGTAGGCGAGGCTGATCGTCACGGCCAGAGGCAGGCCCTCGGGCACTGCGACCACGATGATGGTGACCGCGATGATGAAGAAGCCGAGAATCGCCTTGAAAGCGGCCGGCTCACCGAAATACCAACCCGCGACCAGGCACGCCAGGCCTGCCAGGTAGCCGAGCCAGACGAGCTTTCCCAGTTTCGCGCGCGCCAGAAAAGTCGCCCCGATCACCGGCGTGCCGACGGCGTACCAGAGCGCGACCAGTCCCAGCTCTCCGCGCACCAGACCGGTGACGGTCATAGCCAGGAAAGTCAGGGTCGCCGCCAGCATGCCGGCCAGTCCGATCTTCTCGCTCAAGTCGGTCAGCTGTTCTTGTAGGGGGGTCAAGACTGCCTCGGAGTCGAGGTGGTCTTTGATCTTGCCCAACTCGGTCTTGTCGCCCACGGCCGTCACGACCGCGACACCGTGGCCCTCGGCGACGGTCGTGCCGCGCATCAAGAGCCGGTCTTCCGGTCCCTTGCGGACGGCTTCTGATTCCCCCGTGAACAACGACTGGTCCACACACATCTCGTGCGTCTCATGGACCTCGCAGTCGGCGGGCAGCTTGTCGCCTTCGCCGAGCACCACCACATCACCGACCACGACCTCGTCGATCAAGACCGTCTGGTTGGTGCCGTTGCGCCGCACCTTGACGTGGATGCGGTCGCTCGATGCCTGCAACAACTCGAACTCGCGCTCACTGCGGTACTCGTTGATGAAGCCGACAAAGGTCGCGATCAGAACCGCCACCAGGATGGCAAAGCCTTCGAGCAGCGAGTGGCTCTCGGCGCCCGGTAGCAGACTGACGAGCAAGGAGATGGCCGCTGCTGCACACAATACGATGATGGTGTCGTCTTGAAACATCTTCAAGAAACGCAGCCACATCGGCGTGCGGGGGGGGGCGGTCAGGACGTTCGCGCCATGTTCAGCGCGGCTTTTCTCGACGGCGGCAGGGTCCAGACCTCGTTGCAGGTCGACCTCGGGCGTGCTTTGGGGCGGCAAGGGGATCCTCCTGTGACCGGCAAGGTACCGTTCACAGGTGGTTGGGGCAAGTCCCAGAGGAGGGGTTAACGCAGCAAGCCCGCGCGAAGCGGGCTTGGTCTGACGTCAGCGAGGTGCACTCAGCAGACGTTGTGCCTGAAGACGGCGGGCGGGCGACCGATCAGCCAACCCGAGGCCCAGGACTCTGCCTTGAAGGCTGCGCTTGCCTTGGCATTGGGGTCTTCAGTGCCCTTGGCGGTGATCGTCATCGGCCCACCTGTCCAGATCTCCCGGTTGTCGGTACGCGTGTGGCGGCGTTCGCTCTGCAACACCAGGTGCAATTGGTTGTCAGGCACCACCCAGGCCTTGACGCGCGCATCATAGACCAGCTTGGCACCGCGGGTACGCCAACCACCGGGAACGTAGCGCTGGTAGGCGGGCGGCACCTTCATTTGACGGGGCTCGATTCTCTGTTTCAGGTGCACCCCGAACTCCATCGCATATTTCTTGCCAGGCTCGACGGTGATTGTGGCTGTGCCTGTGCCCTTTTCGCCGGTAGTCTTGCAGATGATTTCCACCGGGGGAGCGGAAGTCAGAATCACTTTTCCGAGCCGCCCCGAGGTCGTCAGCTCGGCAGTGAAGACTTTCTGGCCTGCCTTGAATTGCTGCACCGTGACCAGGTTCTTGATCGGCTTGAGAAAGACCGCCGGGAAGCCCAGCAGGTCGTATTCGGCGACCTCGGCCAGCTGTTTGGGCGGGATCTTGTTGCCTTTCTTGGCGAACACGATCGCGATGCTCTGCACCTTGCCGATGGCTTCACCCTTGGCCATACGTGCCTTGACGTTCTGGCCGATCTCCTGCGCGCGCTTGGCGACGTCGAAGATGATCTTACCGTCCTGTGCCTGGGCGGCGGGCACGGTGTAGGGATTCATCAGCTGGTCGTTCTTGTCGACCGCCGGGTTCTTGCTCAGGCTGTCCTTGGTGTACTTGGGATTGGACTTGACCAAGTGGAAGGTGCAGGTCTCTTCATTCTCAGCCTGGACCCAGAATTTCCCCGGCTTTTTCAGATCGAGCACCGGCATGATTCACTCCTCATTCGTGCCCGGATGGGCGACTCGGCACGCAGACGTTTCTGGACGCTCTTCGTTAAAGAGTACCGCCGGGCAGGCGCGACTACAACGCCATGAAGCGGGGATTTCTCGCTATCGTAGCGGAGTGTCGACGACCCGTCGTTCCGTTCGGGTTTCCAGCAGCCCATCCCGGTGCACCAACACCCTCTGCGGGTCGTCGGGGTGGATGCAGGCCCACACGCAGCGGCCAGGCTGGGGAGCCGTGGGTAGGGCTGGATAGGGAGCTTTGACCAGGCGCAGCCCGCCATCGAGCAGTCCCAACTCGAGCTCGCAGAAGCGCATGCCCATGTCGTCTTCGCCTTCATGGTCGCGCCAGGCAAAGCTGTGGATGAAGGCGCGGCACAGGCGGCCCTTCGTCAACCACTTGCGCAGGGCGGGGGCGACATACCACAGGTGGAAGACACCGAGCCCGAGAAGCCCGCTGCCCAGCGGAAGCAGACAGGTCAGGCCGTCCTCCCGTGCGCTGATGAGTCCCCAGATCATCAGGCACAAGCCGACGATCGGAGCTAGCGGAGAGATCCGCGCCTGGAAGCTTGGCCCGGCCAGCGGCACGTGCCAGTCCTGTTTGGTACGCCACCAGCGCAGGCCTTTCGGCAGCGCGGGTTTGGGGGGCATACCCAGCCTCTGCGGCATCTGTTCCAGAATGGTGTGGGCCTCGGAAACGGGCAGCTTGAAGATGGCCGCGATCTTTTCGAGCAGAGCCAGCTCGGCGGGATCGAGGAAGCCGTCGCTGGCGATCATCGCCGCGACGTCAGCCAGCCGTTCGCGGGCTTCGTCGGCATCGCGCGGAGGGCGTATGCGCAGTCCCGCACCTTGCCGCAGGTGGTCGAGTCTCTCCTGGGCCTGATCGACGGAGAGTCCGACCCGGCCGGCGAAGGCGCTGAGTAGCTGCAGCTCGCGGTTGGCGAGCGCCCCGTCTACCAATGCGGCCCGCGCCAGCAGGGAGAAACTGCCCAGCGCCGATGCCTTGTCTGAGGGGGAAGGCCGGCTGTTGGATGTCAGGTCAGACACCGAGCAGGTTGCGCGCCACGCCGCGGTCGATCGGCCAGGGACTTCGCGTCAGCGGATCCGTGCCGTCGTCCTGTTTCGGCATAGGAATCACCTCATCGATGGACTCACGACCGAGGAGCACGGCGGCGAGCCGGTCGAGACCTAGAGTGATACAGCCGTGAGGAGGTGTACCGAACTTGAACACGTCGATCAGGGCGTTGTAGTTGGCATCGACGGTGTCCTGGTCGTAGCCGAGGGTCTCGAACAGTTGCCGCTGCACACTCATGTCGTGGTTGCGCAGGCAGGCACTGCCGACCTGCAGTCCGTCCAGATAGAGCCGGAAAGCGTAGGCGTGCAGCTGGTGCGGGTCGTCATCGAGCTCGGTCTCGATCGGCCTGGCAAAAGGATCCCCGGTCACCTTCCAGTCTTTGCTCTCCTCATTGAAGCTGAAGTAGGGCAGGCGCGTGACCAGGATCAGCTTATGCTTGAGCTCAGGGCCTTTTTCGTCCGCTTCGGCATCGCCCTTCGCTTCGCCCTTGCCACCGGCTTCGGAGAACTCTTCCCAGGTCATCAGCTTGAGGACGCGCGGGACGTAGGGTTCCTCCTCCTCCTCGGCGTCGCCCTCTTTGGGCTTGCCCTTGGCGTCTGCATCGCCCTTTGCGTCGCCTTCTTTGGCCTCGTCCTTGGCGTCTGCATCGCCCTTTGCGTCACCTGCTTCTTTGGCAGGCGCGTCGCCTTCTTTGGCCTCGCCGTCCTCGTCGCCCTTGGCTTCGCCGTCGTCCTTGGCCTCGCCCTCTTCGGCGCCTTTGGCTGCATCCTCGCCATCAAGCTTGATGTCCAGAACCTTCTCGAAGACGTCGACGAACAGCTCGTCGATCAGCTGCACTACGTCATCTTCGTCGATATATGCCTGCATGATGTCGAGCACCGAATACTCGGGCTGCTCCATCGGCTCGTATTTCGGCTTCCGGCAGAAGCGCCGCTGCACTTCAAAGGTGCGATCGAAACCGCAGGTCGCCAGCAGGGGTCCGTGGATCGGACGCCTCCCCGGCAGCGCGAAGATGCGCTCGGGGTCGCGCACCGCCAGGAACGGATGCTCCGCCTCGGGCGTCCAGCGGTTGGCCAGCAGAGGCGTCTCTTGCTCCTGGAAATCCTGACCCACCAGCGAGCGACGCAACTCACGCAGCAGCTTGGTGCGGAAATGCATCGCCTCATGCATGCCCTGGCTGCGCAAGTACAGGTAGCGGAAGCGGATGCGGTCGTACTTCTGCAGGTCTTTTGAGCGGAAGTCGAACAGCAGCGGCTTGTTCGCCGGCGAGAGGATCTCGAAGTCGTCGGCCTCGACATAGATCTCGCCGCTAGGATTCTCTGCATCCGGCTCGGCCCGCTCTTTGACCGTGCCCTTGATGGTCACGATGCTCTCCGGGGGCGGGAGGATGCTGTCCAGCTGGGGATTGTTCTCGTCGATGGCCGTCTCGTCGAACTGCTTCGAAGCAGCATCGAGGCCACCTTCCCCCAACAGCACCTGGGTGATGCCATGGGAGTCGCGCAACAAGAAGAAGTTGTCCTCGAGCTCTTTGTCCATGGCTCCGGTCATCTGCACCTCGCTGCCGACGTGCTCTTTGCGCAGCTCGCCACAGGTGTGAGTGCGCCAGGCCGTGGCGAACTTGCTGCCCTCAGTCATTGCCGGAGCCCTCCGTGCCCTTCTCCCCTTCGAGGATCTCGGACATCATCGTTTCCATCGTGTACTCGGGCGGGGGCGCGTCTTCGACGAGCGGCTCAGCCACCTCAGCGGGCACGGGGCCCGGCGCACCCAACATCGGGTCTTCGCATTCAGAAGTCTTGGGGAAGGTCATCACCTCGTCGATGGTCTCCACCCCCAGCATGCCCGCCACCAACCTGTCGAAACCGATCACCATGCCTCCGTGTGGAGGAATGCCGAAGCGATGCGATTCGATCGGGGCGCGCAGGCGCACGAAGTCTTCGGTGTCTTGCTGGAAGACGTGCCGCCAGCACCAGCGCTGCAGCTCTTGATTGTGGTTGCCGATGTAGGCGCTGGCGATCTCGACACCGTCGAGCACGAGGTCGAAGGCGCGTGCGCGCGCCAGGTGACGCCGTTCGGCGTCGTTCTTCATCACGATCTCCATGTCCTCGTCGTCATCGACGGGCCGCGTGAAGACCACCACACCGGGCACCCATTCGTCGACTTCCTTGTCGATCGTCATGAAGGGGTACTTGTCGATCCAGACCGGGATGTGCTTGTCCTTGTCGACCAGCTCGAGCTTGATACCCAAGGCGTTGCGGGCCTTGCCGGCCGCTTCCCCAGTGACTTCAGGCCGCTTGCCCGTCGCGGTCACGACAAGATCACTACCCGAAGCTTCCACTTTGAGAGTGGCTCCCTCGACCTTGATGTCCTTGATCACCTCCTCGGCTTCGGCC
Source organism: Planctomycetota bacterium (assembly GCA_029260765.1). GTDB lineage: Bacteria > Planctomycetota > J058 > JAJDCP01 > JAJDCP01 > JAJDCP01. The sequence goes on along the minus strand of JAJDCP010000056.1, from coordinate 7,915 downwards.
AGCTTGTCGCCCTTGCCCGGCACCGTGAAGGTCTTGCCGCCCCCGCCATCGCCGACGAAACACTCGAAGCGCATGTCCGGCTTGTCGAAACCGTATTTCTCCAACGCCTCTTTGTGGCTCATGCGCTGGCTGGGAATCTCGAGCTCGACATCGAGCACTTCCTTGTAGAGGTGGGCAAGCAGCCCGTCGACCAGCTTGACGAAGTCATCCACGTCGCAGTAGCTCATGTTGAGATCGAGCCCGGTGAACTCCGGCTGATGGTAGGGGCCGGGGTCGTCTTCTCGTCTCGTGATGCGCTGGAACTGGAAGTAGCGGTCAAACTGACCTGCTTTCACGTACTGGTTGAGTACCACCGGACCGCAGGGCAGGGCGAAGGACTTGCCGTCGCCGACGAGAACCTGCTCGGGGTCGAGGGCGACGTTGTCATACCAGAACAGATGCGGTGTCTCTATCTCGAGAAAGCCGCTATCGAGCAGGTATTCGCGCGTCTGGAAGGTCGTCTTTGAGCGCTTGGCCAGCCGTTCCTGCACGTCTTTGCGGCGCAGGTACAGCTGCCGGAATTCGAGCCGCTTCTCGAGCTCGACCTTCTCGTCGCCCAACACGCCCTCGGGCAGCTCGCCTGCGTCCGACAGGAAGTCGATCGTCTCGACCATCACCTGCACGCCGCCGCTCGGTGAGTCTTCGTCTTTGTCGGCGCGTTCGGCGACCTTGCCTTTGACCTGAACGACCGCCTGCAAAGCGACCCGCTCGAAGCGGTCGGCGACATAGGGGAGAGCCCCCTCAGCCACCTGGAGCAAGGTGCTGCCCCAGGCGTCGCGCAACATCAAGCCGCCTTCGGGCTTCTCCTCGATGAATCCGGCCAGCTTGACCGGTGTGTCACCTACGTCTTCGGGCCGCAGCCCACCACAGGTGTGGGTGCGGAATCTTGTCGCGTGGCGGGGGCCCTGCTGCTCGGCGCCCGCTTCGGGTGCATCGTCTGCCATCGCGTGCCTCGCTCGGGGGCGCCCGCTCGCTCCCGCTCAAGGCGGGCAGGCGGACGCCGTCTGCTGTTCTGGGGCAATACCCAGGATCATAGTCGGCCGAGCCCGCCCAGGCAAGCAGCTCTCCGGCCCGCTTTGCGTGCCCGCCACATCTCTGCCTGCCCGATGCAGTACAGACCACTGCCAGGCTCGCTGCGCGGCTGCTGGGGAGAGCTTGTAAGGAGTTGCTCAAGCTGGTGTTTGGGGCCGGTAGGCTTCCGCCGCGCTGCGGCCCTGGACCGCTCGTCTCGAGCCTCTCCTCAGCGGACCGGGGATGGCGCGTTTGAGCTTGCCCGAGCGAGTCGCCTGGGCGTTGCGCGCCGGGGCTGCATGTCCGTCCGGGAGCGCGGTCTCCGGGTGGATGGCTTTGACCGGGCATGCCATGTAGCAGGCCAGACAGTTGATGCATTCGTCGGGATGGATCAGGACCTGGCGGCCGTCTTCGTAGAAACACCCTATCGGGCAGACCGCGACACAGTCGCGACAGCCGCGGCAAGAGTCGGTGACGACGCAGGCCACAGGCGGGGCTCAGTCGTCGGCGGGGATATAGCCCCAGCCGATCAGGCGCAGCTCGGCACCGTCACAGCGCACATGCACCATCGCTTCGCGCTGGGCGCCGGTCTCGGTACGGCCGCGGGCGATCAGGGTCGCGACACCGTCTGCCCGGCCCTTCAAGCGCACAGTGCCTGGGCGGGTGAGGCTCTTCAGGTCGATGCCGAAAGGTTCGAGGGGAACCATCTGCAAGGAGACCTGTTCCAGACCATCGAAGGCGACAAAGACATCGATGGCTTGACCGGCGTCGACGCGAATTGTCTGGGCCTCAAGGCGCAGAAAGAGAGTGTCGGTCTGGGGAGTGTGCACGGCGATCGGAGGCATGAGGGGGGCTCCTGATTGGCTTGGGAACAGCTTCCACAAAGGGTTGCAAAATTAATTGTAGCGCGCGCCGGGGCGACCTCCAACAAATTGCCCGTGCGTTCACTATAATAGCGAGCATAGGAGAACTTCCTTTCAGGAGATGCACGATGGCCCTAGCCAAGCAAGCAGCAGCCAAGCAAGTCGCCCCCGCTCCCGCGCCCGCTCCAGCGGGAGGAGCCATTAAAGAAATGGCGACGGCCCGTCCCGCCAAAGTCCAGCCTGACAAGATCCTTCAGCAAGCGGCGGCTTCCGACGGAAAGTGGCAGGCGGCTGTTACGCAGATCGAGCAGACCTGGAACAAGATGCTCAACGACACCATCAAGCTCGATGGCAAGGAAGCCAAAGTCGGCGAATGGCTGGCCGCCAAAAAGGTCGGCGCCGTCACGATTCCCGAGCTCAAGGTCGTGTTCCGCAAAGAGAAAGAATTTCTGGGCGGCAAGAGCGGCGAAGTGGTCGCACGCGAGGCGCTCAAGCGTGCCTTGCTCGAGATCGCGGGCATCGAGAAGAATCAGAAAGAAGACAAAAACGCTCCGTGGTATATCGAGTTCAACGGCAAGGTCCAGGTCGAAGAGCGCAAGACCGAGCTCACACTTGTTGCCAATAAGAAGCAGTGTCTGCTCGACCAGGCGATGAATGTCGACCTGAAGTTCAGCAACTACGAAAAAGTGCGGCTGAGATTCGAGCCCGAGGGGATCTTCACGGTCGCCAAGAAAGAGGTCACCCAGCCGGGCCCGATCCAACTCAAGGCCGTCAAACCAGGCAAGACCAAACTCACCGCCGAGGGCCTGTTCGCAGGCCAGGTCGACAAACAGCAGGTTGTCGAGCTCACCGTTGATCAGCTGATCCTGACCTTGAAGGGCGGCGGCTTCGACGCCTGATCTCAGTCCCTTGACTTTCCTCCTATCCTGCTGAACTATGGCCGTCCCTCATGGAGGAACGGCCATGGCTTTAGACCTGAGTGATTTCGAACGCAAGATGCATCTGCGTCCCCTGACCGTCGAGGACGTGCCGCAGTTGCTTGCGCTGTCGCAGCTCTGCTTTCCCGGGATGGAACCCTCGGGAGCCGAGCACATCACCAGCCAGATCGAGATCTTTCCCGAAGGGCAGATGTGTATCGAGGTCGAAGGTCGGCTCGCTGCCAGTTCGAGCAGTCTGATTGTAGACTTTGACGATTACTCCGAGTGGCAGGACTGGAAGAAAGTCGCCGACAACGGCTTCATCCGGAACCATGACTCCGAAGGCGACACGCTGTACGGCATCGAGATCATGGTGCACCCCGACTTCCGCGGGCACAAGTTCTCCCGTCGCCTCTACAACGCCCGCAAAGACCTGGTGCGTCGCTTGAATCTGAGCCGCATCCTGGTCGGAGGGCGCATCCCTGGATTCCACAAACACGCGGACACGCTCAGCCCCCGTGAGTACGTCGAGAAGGTGATGGAGAAGGCCATCTTCGATCCGGTCTTGACGGCCCAGATCGCCAATGGCTTCGTGATGAAGGGTCTGATTCCCGACTACCTGCCCGACGACACGGAATCTTGTGGCTACGCGACCTATCTCGAATGGACGAACCTCGAGCACCGAGGTCCACGCCGGCGTCGCCTGCGCAACGAGACACCGGTGCGGATTGGCGTTGTGCAATACCAGATGCGGCGCATCAGCACTTTTGAGGAATTCCGCCGCCAGTGCGAGTTCTTCGTCGATGAGGGCTCAGACTACAAGTGCGACTTCTTGTTGTTTCCCGAGCTGTTCACCACCCAGTTGCTGTCTCTCGTCGAACCGTGCCGCATGGGGATGGCGGCCCGGGCCCTGTCGCGCTTCACACCGGAGTACCTCGACACCTTCCGCGGGCTGGCTGTCGAGTACAACATCAACCTGATCGGCGGTTCTCACCTGACCGTCGAGGATGAGCACTTGTACAACATCTCCTATCTGTTCCGGCGGGACGGCACGATCGGAAAACAGTACAAGCTGCACTGCACGCCCAACGAACGCCGCTGGTGGGGGGTAAATCCAGGCACGCACCTGGAGGTCTTCGACACCGATTGCGGCAAGATCAGCATCCAGATCTGTTACGACATCGAGTTCCCCGAGTTGGCCCGGATCTCGACGGCGAAGGGCGCACGCATCATTTTCGTGCCGTCGAATACAGACACCCGCCAGGGCTACATGCGCGTACGTCAGTGCGCGCTCGCGCGCTGTATCGAGAACCATGTCTATACGGTAGTCTCCGGCTGCACGGGCAACCTGCCGTTCGTTGACAACGCAGGCATCCATTTTGCACAGTCGGCCATTCTGACCCCGGTGGACTTCGCCTTTCCGCGGGATGGCGTGGCCTCAGAGTCGACGGCCAATGTCGAGAGCCTGTTGATTCATGATATCGATCTCGAGTTGGTCCGGCGCCACCGCCAAACCGGTGTCGTGCAAAACTGGAAGGACCGACGGACCGATCTCTATCATGTGCGGCATCTTGCAGGTGAAGCCGGTATGATCGATATCTAAAGGGATGTCCTCACACACGAAGCTCAGCACAGAAAGGCTGCATTGTGACCGAAAGCCAGGAAACACCGGCGGGTGGGGGTACCCCCGAGTTGATCGCCGTTTTCACCGAAGTCTGTGTGCGGCTCGGCTTTGTGCAGGGGCAGGCGGTCTCGGACATCTTTGAGACCTGCAATGCCATCAGCAAGAAGGTTGATTGGCGTACATTCGCCCAACTGGCCGATCTCAAGGGCCCACAGATCTCAAAGGTGCAGCGGCAGATCATGAAAGAGTTCTCGGTCTGCCGGAAATGCGATGGCCTGCGCAGGCGTTCGGCCCCGGGGGTCCGCATGAAGTCTCCTTGTCCGGTCTGCAACCCGCCTGCCCAAGGGGCTTGACGCTTTCGCCTGGGCGACTTCAAGGCGCGGTTCCACCCGGTGACATCGCCGGCTGGATATCGTATGATCACGAAAAAATCGGAGCTCGCCCGTGCCACCCGAGCCGCCCACGCCCGATGCGCCAGACACAACAGAACCCAGTTTCGAAGCCAGCCTCGAGCGGGTTGAAGACGTGGTTCGTGAGCTCGAGACCGGCCAGATCCCGTTGGCTGCCTCCCTGGCTCGTTACGAAGAAGGCATCCGTGCGCTGAAGCTCTGCCAGCAAATGCTCGATCAGGCCGAGGCCAAAATTGAGCTGTTGAGCCGGGGACCCGACGGATCGCTCGAACGGGCTCCCCTGCCCGAGCACGATGTGGACACAGGAGAGCTGCGTTGACCCCGTTCACCCAGGCCCGCAAGGAAGAGATGGAAGAGCTGTGCCGCCCCTTCGTGGTCGACGCAGACACCAGCCTCCAGGATTTGTTCTCGCGCTGGCGCCCCGCCATCGATCATGCCCTGGACGTGTTTGTTCCCCTGGCTGACGTGCCGCACGCACGTGTCGCCGAGGCGATGCGCTACAGCTTGAAGGGTGGCAAGCGCTTGCGGCCCATTCTCGCGTTGCTGGCCAGCCAACTCGGTGATGGGAACTACGCGCACGCGCTCCCTGCAGCAATGGCCGTCGAGTGCATCCATGTCTACTCATTGGTGCACGACGACCTGCCTTGTATGGACGATGATGACCTGCGAAGGGGGCGTCCGACCAACCACAAGGTCTACGGTGAGGCGGTGGCCTTGCTGGCAGGCGATGGGCTGCTGACCCATGCCTTCGAGTTGGTCTGCACCCAACTACCGCCCGAGCGGGCCGCGCCGATCGCGGCCCAATTGGCGGCATCGGCGGGATACCGCGGCATGATCGCGGGCCAGGACCTGGACATGCAGGCCGAGGGGGGCGCCGAGACGGACATCGAGTTGCAGAGCATCCACAAGCTCAAGACGGGTGCCCTGATCCGCGCGGCGGTGATGTGTGGCGCCCGTGCTTGTGGGGCGGATAGCCGCACGCTGGCCGCGTTGTCGCGCTACGGTGCGCAGATCGGGCTCGCCTTCCAGATCGCCGATGATATTCTCGATGTGACCGCTTCGACCGAGGTCCTGGGCAAGCCTGCAGGCTCGGATCTCGCACGGAACAAGCGGACCTACCCCGCGCTCTATGGCCTCGATGAGGCGCGCAAGATGGCGCGCAACGCGGTGCGGCAGGCAAAGTTGGCCTTGGCGACCCAGGGCAGCGCGGCCAAGCGCCTGCTCCAAGTGGCGGATTTCATCGTCGAACGCGAGACCTGAGCACTTGTTGCGGCTGGGACTGCTCTGGCCGCTCTGGCTCCTGGCCGGCTTGCCGGTGCTGTACCTGCTCGATCTCTGGCAGCGGCGTCCCCAGCGGCGGGTTCTGCCGAGCCTGATGCTCCTCCAGAGCCTGCCCGCGGGCCCTTCTTCAGCTCCTGTGCGGAGACGCGGATGGCCCAGTCGGCACTTCTGGCTGCAAGCGGCGGCCCTGGTCTGTGTCAGCCTGGGATTGTGCCAGCTGCGCGTCCACGGGGCCCTGGGGCGGCCGCTGCGGGTCCTCTGCCTGCTCGAGAGTGGCGCGGCGATGGCTGCCGTCGATGCGGAAGGGCGCACGCGGGCCGAAGAAGCGCGCCAGATTCTGCAGCAGACGGTCGCTGGCTGGTCGGGCTGGCAGCTGGAGTGGGTCGAGCTGACCGGTGGTGCCCCTCCCTGGGTCGCCGGGCTCGAGCGAAGCGCGCTGTACGGGCCCTGGCTGGCCGAGGCCCGGCAGGCAGACCTGGCATTGGCGATCAGTGACCGGGGCGGGGAGATTCCGGCGGAGCTGGTTCCGGTGGGGGTCGGGCTGGAAACCCCGAGCAATCTCGCCATCACCGCCTTGGAGGCCGCCGGGCTGCGCGTCTTTGTGCGTGTCGATGGGCCGCCCGTCCAGCCGGCGCGCGCTTTGGAGCTCAGGGGGGTGCGGGCTGACGGAACGAGCACGCGGCTCGCCCGGTTGCAGGTGACGGGCGCGAGCGCCGAAGTGCTGCAGCTCGATCTCGGGCCCTTCGTCGGCCTCGAGGCCCGGCTGCAGGGCAGCGACGCCCTGGCGGTCGATGACCTGGTGTTTGCCGGGCGCCAATCTGCGGAAACACTGACGGTCGCCGTCGATGCGGGGCTTCCCGAGGTCGAGAGAGTGCTCGCCCTGCTGCCGGCCGTCCGGCGCAGCGAGCCCGACAGCGCGTGGGTCCGCTTCACCACCGATCCCGCCGCACCGGTCCGCGGAGTGCGGGTGTTGTTTCGTAACCAGGCGGGCGAGGCGCCGCGCGGGGCGCTCAGCTGGGTGCCGCACCCGGTCTGGCCCAGCCTGCCCGCTGATCCGCTCGAGGTCTGGCGCGGGAGTCCGCTGCCCGCTGAGTCGACGGCCGCACTGCTGGTCGACGCCGCGGGCCGGGTGTGGATCGGTGAACGAGCTGGCAACGTCGAGGTCGGCTTTCTTCCCCGTGACAGCAGTTTTCCCAAGACCGCTGCCTTTCCGATCTTCTTTGCCGAGCTGCTCGACAGCCTGCGGCAGAGGCGCGGCGGCATCCCCGCCTGGCGGGCGGGGAGCTTCGTGGCGCGGTCCTGTGCGGAGGCCCGTCGTGCGCCGGGGCTCTATCCGCTTCCCGCTGGCGGCTGGCTCGGCTGCGGGGTGCTCGATCGGCAGGAGTCCGCGCTCGGCAGCTTCCGTCGTGCGCCGCCAGCGAGCCCTCCGGAGGCGCCCGGCGACGCGGACAGCTCCGCGCGGAGCTGGTTGTTGATGCTGGCGCTGGCGCTGATCCTGTGCGACCAGGCGTTGCACCGGCCGCGGCGCTAGGCGTCGCGGGCCGCGGCGGGCTTGGCGCACGCTCGGCCGGGGTCTGGTTCTCTGCGGAGCAGATCGGTAGGCGACAGTGCGGTGTAACGCCTGCCAGTGGGGTTTGCCTGGTTGCGTCGACATCTTTCGTTTGCTGTCTGTGGCGTCGGTGTCTTCTTTGTTGGCAGACCTACCTTGGGTTGGTTTGGGAATCGGGGACGATCGCTCTGTTGCGGGCCGCCGAAGACCTTTGATGGGGG
>JAJDCP010000055.1 GCA_029260765.1 Planctomycetota bacterium | reverse complement strand
GAGATGCGGAGGGCGTGCGTCAACCGGATCGTCTCCGCCGGCTTGGGCGGAGAGCAGACCAGCAGAGGAGCGAGCAGCGATGACGGAGTCACACCCAGCCGTTGCCGGGGAAGGGGCGTGCCACGGCCGGTCGCAGGACGAGACCGGGGGTTCTGACGAGCACGGCCACGACGCTTGCCACGCCGGTCGCGGCCCGCGAGCCAGCGAGCCTGCGCACGACGGCAAGGCACCCACCGCCCGGTACTTCTGCCCGATGTGCCACGGCGTCACGGGCGACAAGCCCGGCGACTGCCCCCAATGCGGCATGGCACTGGAGAAAAACCCCGCCGCCCGCACCCGCCGCCGCGTGTGGACCTGCCCCATGCATCCGGAGGTGCAGCAGGACCAGCGCGGGATCTGCCCCCAGTGCGGAATGAACCTCGAGCTGCAACGCCCTGCGGCCGGGGACGACAACCCCGAGTACCGAATCATGCTGCGCCGTCTCCAGGTCGCCCTGGTCCTGACTGTGCCCGTCTTCGTGCTCGCGATGGCCGGCATGATCCCAGGTGTCGATCCCTATCTCTGGCTGCCTCGCGGCGTCAATAGATGGCTGCAACTGGTTCTGACGACTCCGGTGCTCGTGTGGTGCGGCGCCTTCGTTTTCAAGCGCTTCGCGGCGTCGCTCCGGCACCTGCATCCCAATATGTGGACGCTGATCGGACTGGGCACGGGCGCCGCCTACCTGTTCAGCATCGTGGCGCTGCTCGCGGGCGACAGCTTCCCCGACTCCTTCAAAGAGGGTGGCAGCGTCGCGGTCTATTTCGAATCGGCGGCCGTGATCATCACCCTGGTTCTGCTCGGTCAGGTGCTCGAGGCCCGAGCTCACGGGAAGACCGGCGAGGCCATCGAACGCCTGATGGACCAGGGCGCCCATGTCGCCAGGCGGATCGCCGCTGACGGCTCCGAAGAGGAGATTCCCGTCGAAGACGTGCAGGTGGGCGATCGGCTGCGCGTGCGGCCCGGCGAGAAGGTGCCGGTGGACGGCGTCGTGACCGAAGGCCGTTCGAGCGTCGATGCCTCGATGATCACCGGCGAGGCGGAACCGGTCGACAAACAGGCAGGCGACAAGGTCACCGGCGGCACCATCAACAAGACCGGCGCTTTTGCCATGCGGGCCGAACAGATCGGCGAAGACACCATGCTCGCCCGCATCATCGAAATGGTCGCCTCGGCGCAGCGCAGCCGCGCGCCGATTCAGGGAGTCGCCGACAGGGTGGCCGGGTACTTCGTGCCGGTGGTCGTGGCCGTGGCGGTTCTCTCGTTCGTCGCCTGGGCGATCTGGGGCCCGGAGCCGCGCTTCGCCTACGCCCTGATCAATGCGGTAGCCGTCTTGATCATAGCCTGTCCGTGTGCCCTGGGACTGGCCACGCCGATTTCGATCATGGTCGGCGTCGGCCGCGGGGCGACGCAGGGCATACTCATCCGCGATGCCGAGTCGCTCGAGAACCTGGAGCGGGTCGACACCTTGATCGTCGACAAGACCGGCACGCTCACCCGTGGCGAGCCCAGGGTCACCGATCTGGCGACGACCTCGGGCCTCGACGAAGACGAGTTTCTGCGGCTCGTCGCCTCGGTGGAGCGCTTGAGTGAGCACCACATCGGCGCGGCGATCGTGGCCGCAGCCGAAGAGCGCGAGCTGGAACTGGTCGACGTCGCAGATTTCGACTCCACGACCGGTGCTGGCATCGTCGGCACGGTCGCTGGCAAGCAGATTCTCATCGGGAAGCCCGACTTCATGACCCAACACGAGGTCGCCGAGCGCGGAGCTCTCAAGGAACCGGCACAGCAGTGGGAAGCTGCTGGCAAGACCGTCATCCACGTCGCCATAGACAAGTGCCTCGCCGGCCTGATCGGGGTGAGCGATCCGATCAAGGAAACCACAGCTCCGGCGCTGGCTTCCCTGCGTGCACTCGACCTGCAGATCGTGATGCTGACCGGCGACAACGAGGGCACGGCGCGCGTTGTGGCCAAAGAGCTCGATATCACATCGTTTACCGCGGGCATCGACCCCGAAGGTAAGCGCAACGAAGTCGCGCGCTATCGAGCAGAAGGCCGCTGCGTGGCGATGGCTGGCGATGGCATCAACGACGCCCCCGCCCTGGCCGCCGCCGACGTGGGCATAGCTATGGGGTCGGGTACCGACGTCGCGATGGAGAGCGCCGGCATCACGCTGGTGGGCGGCGACCTGCGCGCGATTGCAGGCTCGATTCGACTCAGCCGCGCCACGATGCGCAACATCCGGCAGAACTTGTTCTTCGCCCTGGTCTACAACGGCCTCGGCGTGCCGATCGCGGCCGGTGTGCTGTATCCCCTGGCCGGCCTGCTGCTCAGTCCGATGATCGCCGCCGCGGCGATGAGCTTCAGCTCGGTCTCGGTGATCGGCAACGCGCTGCGCCTGCGGCGGCTGAAGTTGCGCCCATGACCGACCCGAACCCTGCGACGTGCGTCGAGGAGACAGATGCCGATCGCCGGCGGAGGATCGTAAGCGATGGCGGCCTTTCATTGGACCTGGTGTCGGCGTTTGCCGGAGACCGGGCACTTGATCCAGGCGAGAAGCAACGTCTCGAAGACGCCAAGAAGATCCGCGGCGGGAGGTTCTTTTCCGACCTTCTCTATTCGATGACGCACCTGTACTTTTCCCCGGAACGTGCCGAGAGCCTGTGGGATAAGATCATCCAACACAAACACAGCCTCTCCGGCATGTTGGGGAGAAACGTCGGAGTTGCGGTTGCCGCACTGGACTACCTCTCGAACATTACCGACAAGATGGGTTCCGCTACGCTGGCGGGCGAGGCATATATCGAAGAGATCGTGGGACTGTCCTTTCGCGACGGATTGACGGGCCTCTTCAACCACACCTACTTCTACCAACAAGTCGACTTGGAGGTGCGGCGCCATCGGCGCTATGGTGGCAACCTATCGCTGGCGTTGATCGACGTCGATGACTTCAAAGCAGTCAATGACACGTACGGCCACCGGGAAGGCGACAGGATCCTGGCCGCGATGGGAGACACGCTGGTGCGAGCCGCGAGGGACTCCGACATCTGCTGCCGCTACGGCGGAGAAGAGTTCGTCGTCATCCTGCCCATGACGGATACCCAGAAAGCCGTTACGCTTGCCGACAGGCTGAGAATAGAGCTGCAGGAGCACTTGCCCGATGGTGAGACCGTGACCGTCAGCGTGGGCGTTGCCTCGTGTGGGAAGGACACCGCGAGCTATCGAGATCTGGTAGAAAAGGCCGACACCGCCCTGTATCGAGCGAAGAGAAGTGGCAAGAACCGCGTCGCGGTGGGCGCCGAGGGGGACACAGCGGCAGACCGCGGGGTCGTTGATCGACGCTGAGCCACGCCTCCCTCCCTCGCTCGATTCGAGAATGCGCCGGCAACGCATCTGTCCGCCGGGACCGCTCAGCGCCATCACCCGGGTGTCCCTAACGAGAGTCCGAAAGTCACGGGCACACCCATCCGCAGTGACCATCGCCACATGTTGTCATAGGCCTTCAGGCTGGCCTTGTTGAGCGCTTGGAGAAATCTAGCAATCCCGCTAGCCGATCTTGCGGCCCTGAACGAGCTGGATGACAATCATGGCGATGGCGACGATAAGCAACAAGTGAATGAAGCCGCCCAGGGTATAGGAGCTGACAAATCCGAATACCCACAAGACCGCGAGAATGATAGCGATAGTCCACAGCATGTCTTTGCTTCTCCCTGCATTACTCGCCAGGGAGCTTCCCAGGCGATGGTTTCAAAAAATGACTCGACCGACACAGGCATCTTTCCTCCGCTCAGAAGCGATGGGGAATGTGCCCCAGGAGAATGAGGATCACAACAATCATGAGAATCAACCCCAGCCCGCCGCTGGGGCCATAGCCCCAATGCCGATTGTAGCCCCAACGCGGAAAGGCACCTGTTAGCAGCAGAATCAGAACAATGAGCAAGATCAGACCCATGAGTCACCCCCAACGATTGTCGAAACTCCGCCGATGCACCAGCTGGGAGGATGCAACCCGCAAGAGCTGGCTTGCTCCGCCGAGCTATTGAGGGGCGTCAAGCCCGCACCGGCAGAGAACTCTCATCGGCGCCCGTGTCCCGGACAGAAGGAGAGCAAGCAAATGAGGATCCGCGGATCGTACATTCCCACAGCGTGAGTTAGACAGCGGTGCGAGAGAGTCGATATGAACAGCGGGTCCAGCTACATCAAAGTAGGGGCGGGGTTTACCCCCGCCCGTTCGCTCGGGAGGAGCGAAGCGTCCGAGTCTTCGAGGTGTAAACCCCTCCCCTACAAGGGATAGCACCTGGTCTTTGGACACGCGCACACGAGCACACGTGATCTCTGGCGACACGTACCGTCTAACTCGCGCACAGGACCTGCACTTGGCGAGGAGGCGCCCCTAATGGGGCTGCCGGATCAGGGTATGGCTGCGGACTTTTGAAGGGGCGGATGAGGACTTTTCGACGGAGCTGGGACCCCCGGACCGGTCCGTAAGCCCTCGGACTCTCTGCTGTGAAGTATCTGTCGCGGCGCCGACCGGCCGCCTGCAGGCTTCCGACCAGCCCCATCCCGAGGGTGGCCAGGCACGCACCCGACTCTCATCGATCCACGGAACCGCATTTGCTGAGACTCGACCGCTGTTGCAGGTCCGGCTGCAGCACGCCCCCGTCGGGCTGCCAACATCCGGATTCCTTCTCATTGCAGATGTCGGAGATACAGGCATGGACAAAACACAGATCAAGGGTCGCTGGAAACAGATCCAGGGCGAGGCGAAGATCCGGTGGGGCAAGCTCACCGATGACGACTGGAAAGTCGCCGAGGGAGACATCGACAAGCTGGCCGGACGCATTCAAGAGAGGTACGGCCACACCAAGGAAGTGGTCAGCGAGCAGCTCGGCAAGCTCGTCAGCGGCATCCGCGATGCCGTCAATAAGAAGAAGTAGCCCTTCGAAGTCGGCCGCTCTGCGGCTTTCTGGCCCTTTTGCCCAGCTGTCTGAGCCACGAGCGGATCGCTCAAGAAGTCGTCCAGTGCGCTGAGACACTAGCTTGAGGATTCCCGCGCCCTGGCTCCCTGACACAGCCCGCGACCGCAGGAAGACCGACTTCAAGCCATTGTCGCCGCCGCTGCTCCTCGACGATTTGGCGCCCTGCGCGCGCTCGGCGTACCCACATCCAGCGCTGCCGCGATGATCGAAGCAGCTCTGGGCCATGAGCAGGAAACCTTCCATGGACTACACCACCACGCAAACCGGGGAAACTTTCGTCATAGCCCTCCGCGGCGACTGGAGTGTCAAACAGAGTCTGATAGGTTTTGACCCTCCCACGGGGAAGAGCGGCGCGCAGGCGGCCGTCCGCTTCGAGGCTGACGATCTGGGCACGTGGGACAGCTCGCTGCTCGCCTTCGTCTGGGCTGTGCAGCGCTGGGCCGAGGGGGAAGAGCTGCGCTTTGACATCGAGTCTTTGCCAGCAGAAATCGGCAACTTGATCGCGCTGGCCCTGAATACACCCCAGCAGCGGGATGCCGCCAAGGACAAGGCGACGAAGCCCTTCCTCGATCGGGTGGGCGTTTGGGCGACGGGGTTCGGTAGGGGTTTCGTCTCTGCCGCGGACTTCGTCGGCGAGACCGTCGTGTCCCTGGGCGACCTCGTGCGCGGCCGCTGCCATTTCCGCAGCAAAGACTTTGTGCAGTGTCTGGCCGACTGCGGGCCGCGCTCTCTGGGAATCGTTGGCCTGATCAGCCTCATGATCGGCGCCATCCTGGCCTTCGTCGGCGCGATGCAGCTCAAGGAATTCGGGGCCGAGATCTACGTCGCCGACCTCGTCGGAGTGTCTCTCGCGCGCGAGATGGCCTCGATGATGACCGGCATCCTGATGGCTGGGCAGACGGGGGCTGCCTATGCCGCGCAGCTCGGCAGCATGCAGGCGAACGAAGAGATCGATGCGCTGACGACTCTCGGCATCAAGCCCTACAACTACCTGGTCATGCCGCGCCTGCTGGCTCAGGTCCTGATGATGCCGCTGCTGACACTGTATTCGCTGGCCCTGGGCGTGCTCGGGGGCCTACTCGTCTGCACGACGGTGCTCGACCTGTCCGCGACCCTGTTCCTGCAGAGGATCGCCGAGAGCGTGCCCCTGTACTACTTCGGCATGGGTCTGCTGAAGAGCCTCATCTTTGGCGTCCTGATCGCGCTCTGCGGCTGTGCGATGGGAATGCGCTGCGGGCGGAGCACCATGGCCGTCGGGCAAGCGACGACCCACGCCGTCGTCCTCGCCATTGTGCTGATCGTCGTCACCGATTGCGGCTTTGCGCTGATCACGACCCTGATGGGAGTCTGACGTGCCCGATGATCCCCACATACGAGTCAGCGGCCTCAAGATGGTCTTTGGAGAGAGGATCATCCAAGAGAAGCTCAGCTTCGATATCCAACGTCATGACATCTTCTTCATCATGGGAGGCAGCGGCTGTGGCAAGTCGACCTTGATGAAACACCTCATCGGGCTATTCCGACCGGCGGAGGGCACGATCTGTTTCGAGGGCAAAGATCTCTGGGGCCTGGCAGAAAACGAGCGCCGCGCCCTTATGCAGACTTTTGGCATCAGCTACCAGAGCGGCGCCCTGATCAGCAGCATGACGTTGGCCGAGAACGTTGCCATGCCGCTCGAGCTCGCCACCGAGCTGTCCCGGGAAGAGATCGGCGAGATCGTCGCCGTGCGGCTCGCCCTGGTGGGCCTGGCGGGCTTCGAAGACTACCTGCCCTCAGAGATCAGCGGAGGAATGAAGCGGCGAGCCGCGCTGGCACGCGCCATGGCGGCCGATCCGAAGCTGCTCTTCTTCGATGAGCCCTCGGCGGGCCTCGACCCGATCACCGCGAAGCGTGTGGACGATCTGATCCTGCTGCTGCGCGACAGCCTGGGGGCCACCATCGTGATCGTCTCGCACGAGCTGCCGAGCATTTTCGCGATCGCCAACAACTCGGTCTTCCTCGACGCCGAGACCAAAACCATGCTGACCAGCGGCGACCCCAAAGAGCTGCTCGAGCACTGTGAGATCCCCACGGTGCGGAGCTTCCTGAGGCGTGGCGAAGACTAAGGAGCCCAAGGTATGAAACAAGAGCGGACAATCGGACTCTTCGTCCTCGGGGCGGGAGCGCTGGTCGTGGTGGGCCTGACCATCCTCGGTGCGGGCCGTTGGTTCCGGGGCTCGACGGTCATCATGATGACCTTTGAGGGCGCAGTCACAGGCCTCACCCGCGGCTCGAAGGTGACCTTTCAGGGAGTCGAGGTCGGCTCGGTCACCAGTGTGTCGATCGACCTCGAGCCCGACCACCGCCTGGCGGTGTCGGTCACAGCCAAGATCGACCCCGAAGAGAAGGCCTTCACCAGGGTCGAAGGCGGAAGCGCCAAGTTCTTGATAGGTCTGATCAAGAACGGACTCAAGGCTCGCCTGGTCTCGATGAGTTTCGTGACCGGAATGCTCCAGATCCAGCTCGAGCTCAAGCCTGAGAAGACGGGCTTTGTCGTCGCCAACCCCGAACGCTACCCCGGGATCCACATCCCCACCATCCCGGGCACTCTAGAGCGGGCGGCCACCAAGCTCGAGCGCATCCTCGACTCGCTCCAGGGTGCACCGATCGAAGACATGGTGGGCTCGCTGCAGAAGAGCCTCGCGGCCCTCGAGCGCAACCTCGAGTCCCCCGAGTTGCAGGCGATCCTGACCGGCAGCAGCGCATCGGCGACCCACCTCGCGAGCCTGCTCGAGTACCTCGACGCCCAGAAGGAGGGGATCACCGACCGCGTCAACGTCTCCCTCGAAGGCCTGGCCGGAGCGGCGGCTGGAGCAGACTCGCTGATGGCGAGCCTGACCGGCTTGGCGCCAGGAGCAGACTCGCTGATGGCGGGCCTGACCGAATTGGCGTCAGGGCTCGACAGGACGCGCGTCTCGCTGGACGAGGTCGTGGCCGTCACAAAGCGGACCCTGAAAGCCTACGAGGCCCTGGCCCTGCCGGACTCGCCTGTCCAGCAGGAGCTTCTGCAGACGCTCAACACGTTCGAATCGACGGCGCAGCAGATCCGGCAGCTCGCCGAGACCCTGCAGCGCAACCCGGAGTCGATTCTCACTGGCAAGCAACGCTGAGGAGCACCCATGATCCCCACAACCGCATCACTCGGGAGTCCCACGATCGCACGGCGGGCCAGGTCGCTCGCCTTGCTGTTCTGGGCGGTCGGCTGCTCGCTGTCTGGTGTAGGGTGTACGCTGTTCACTCCTTCGGAGACGACCCGGTTCTTCCAGATTGACCACCCCGAGCCCATCGCGGCCAGCGACGCCAACCGGAGCCAGCCGCTGATCGGGATCCACCCTGTCCGCCTGCCGGCATACCTCGACCGGATGTCGATGGTCGTCGCGGTGACGCCAGTGCGCTATGAGATCCTGCCGCTCGAGCAGTGGGCGGGCGCTCTGCGCGAGGGTCTACAGCTGGCGCTGCTGGCGCACATCTCGCGGCTCCTGGACAATCCGAACGTCGTCCTCCTGCCGCAGTCCCTCTACCCGATAGACCGGACAGTTCATGTCGATATCCTACGGCTCGACGGCAATGCGGGGAAGCCGGTGACCCTGAGCGCCCAATGGGTCATCCTCGGCGACCGCCAACCTCTGTCCCGGGGCTCCTTCAGCCAGCGCCGGGTGGCAGGCTCGGACTTGGATGGGCTGGTGCGCAGCCTCGGCGAGCTGGTAGGAGACCTGGCGGCCGAGATCGCAGAAGGGCTGCGCTAACGTTCTGGCTCGGCACGGATCGGAGCGGGTTGGACGACGGCGTCGTCGCGTTCCCTCACCTACGCTTGGTCGCTCATCTCTTGCGACCTTCGCTCGACAACGCCTCGAAGCCGGCGATCACATCGAACAGCTCCTCGTCGATGCTGCGCTGACGCCATCGATGGTAGTTCCGCTTGAGGTTGTCCAGCATCTCCTCGATGTTCTTGTCGGCGCGCTGCATCGCCGCCAAGCGGCTGGCGTTCTCACTGGCCAGCGACTCGGCGCAGGCTCGGAAGAGCGATACGAAGAGGTACTCGTGGACCAGCGCGCTCAGGACTCCCGCGCCATCCCCCAACACCTCGGGCAATGCCTGCGTCGGCCAGGGGAGCGCAGCCAGCGTCTCGCGCCAGCTCGCATCCATCGGCAACAGCCGCTGGCTGACCGGCGCGAAAACAGGCCCGGACGTCGGGCGGTTGAAGACCAGGAACAGCTCGTTGATGCCCCCCTGGCTGTAGCGCGCTTCGGTCTCGATGAGGATCTTCCCGACCAGGGGAGTGATCGCTTTGACGGCAGCCGGCACCCTGAACACACGCACGACGGGCAGGCCTGCTTGCACAAGGTGGGAGTGAACGCGCCCACCGACCGCCCAGACCTGGATGCTGTCGGACAGCGCCTTGAGGGTCGTCGTCGCAAAGTCGGCCACGACCTCGTTGAACCGCCCCACCAGTCCCTGGTCCGAACCGAACACGACGGCGCCGACGACAGGCCTGGCCGCCGGCCTTTGCCCGGTTGCCCGCTCGCGCAGCGGCTGTCTGTTCCTCAAGCAGACCCCCAATCCCAGCTCGACCGTGCGCGCATAGTCGGCCAACGCGCGCACCGATGCTTCGTAGTGCCCGATCTTCGAAGCGGCCATGGCCTTCATCGTGCGGACCACAGATTGGAGCTCGGCGGCTCCGTCAATCTTGCGGCGCAGGCTTGCCGGAGAGTCACTCATGGCGTGCCTTCTGGCCCAGGCTCATGCTTGGGTCCAGGCCCGTCTTCTGCCTCATCCTCCGGGCTTCCCCCGAGCTCAGGCTCGACCTGGAAAGGTGTGACGCAGGTGCGGGCGATCTCGATGATCGCGGCACGGTCTTCAGCGCTCAGGGTCTTGGCGGTTTCCAACCGTTCGCGCACATCGGCGGGGATCTCTGCCGCGGCCTCGCGCACGGCCTGCTCGGCGCCTGCCATCTGGCCGAGCGGGACAGGGTCGAAGAGCCTCTCGGTCAGTGCCAGGAGCACGGCGATCTGCGCGGCCATGGGCACCGGGGAGCCTTCCGGTTGATTGAGGCAGGCGCGGATCCGACGTCCGTGTTCGATGGTCTTGCGCGTCTCTTTGTCCAGATGGGCACCGAAGCGGGAAAAGGCCTCGAGCTCTTCGAACTGTGCGTAGGCGAGCTTGAGGTTGCCTGCTACGGCGCGGTAGGCCGCACGTTGTGCCTTTCCACCCACACGGGAGACCGACTTTCCGACGTCGACCGCGGGCAGCACGCCCAGCTCGAAAAGTGACGGCGACACATAGATCTGTCCATCGGTGATGGAGATCAGGTTTGTGGGAATATACGCTGAAATGTCCTGCGCTTCGGTCTCGATGATGGGCAGCGCTGTCAGCGAGCCGCCGCCCAGCTCTTCACGCAGGTGGGTCGCACGTTCGAGCAAGCGCGAGTGGATATAGAAGATGTCGCCAGGAAACGCCTCACGCCCGGGTGGACGGCGCAGCAACAAGGACAACTCGCGGTAGGAGCGGGCATGGTGGGTCAGGTCGTCGTACACGATCAGTACGTCGCGGCCCGCTTCCATGAAGTGCTCCGCGATGCTGGTCGCCGCGTAGGGAGCGATGTAGATGAGACCGGGCGGGTCGTTGCCCTCGGTCACGACCAGCACGGTGTACTCCATCGCACCTTGTGCCTGCAGGGTTGCCACGGCCTTCGCCACCGCCGATGCTCGCTGACCAATGGCGCAATAGACGCACAGCACATCTCTGCCGCGCTGGTTGAGGATGGTGTCGATGGCGAGGGAGGTCTTGCCGGTCTGCCGGTCGCCGAGAATCAACTCGCGCTGGCCACGCCCCACAGGAATCAGCGCATCGATGACCTTGACGCCCGTCTGAAGGGGGACTGTCACCGGCGCGCGGTCCATGATGGGCGCGGCCGGGCGTTCGATGGGCAGGCGTTCGCTGGAGACCACGGGCCCTTTTCCATCGAGAGGCCGCCCCAGAGGGTTGACGACACGCCCCAACAACCCTTCGCCGACGGCCACGTCCATGACCTGGCCTGTGCGATGGACCTCATCGCCCGCCTGAAGCTGCGAGTAGTCGCCCAGCAGGACGACCCCGAGCTCGTCCCGGTCCAGGTTGAAAGCTATACCCCGCACATCGCCGCGAAACGCCACCAACTCATCGAACCCCACGTTGGGAAGTCCCGACACCTTGGCGATGCCGGTCGAGAGACTGGTGATGAACCCGACCTCCCGCGGCGTCAGCCTGGGCGACGATGCTTCCCGCGCCTGGGCCAGGGCCGCAAAGGCGCTGTCAAATACAGCCTGCAGGTTTTCATGCTCCATTGCCGACGACACTCTCTTCCGTTTCCCGGTTCTCTGCACTCTCGCCAACAGCCCGGGTTGCGCGTGCTTCCTTCTCCCCCAGCAGCTCGCTGACGCCCTCTTCCAACGATTCGAGATAATCGTCGATGCTCCACGCGATCCTCAGCCCGTTGGTGGACAGCTCGATCCCACCCACCAGGTCGGGAGCGGTCTCGAACCGGACCCGCACGTCAGCAGAGAAGGTCTCGTTGAGCGCATGGGAGACACCTGCACGAAGCGTCTTCGGGAGCTCGAACGCGCTGCGCACCAGGGCGGGGTCTGAGGCGCTACCGAGAGCCTGGCCGAGGTCCGCTTTGGCCTGACCGTCCAGCGCGCGCAAACGGCGCGTGAACACCTCACACATCCGCTCTTCCAGGCTCGTTGTGGCTAGATCCGTCAGAGCCTTGCGCGCGATGGCAAACACCTCGTGCTGGGTCCGAAGTCTGATGGCCTGGTTGAGGTTGTGAGCCTCCCTGCGTAACGCCTGCTGGCGTTTCGCGGCCAGGGCGTCGGCCGCCTGCCGCGCCTCATCGAGCAGCCGCACGCGTGTTGCCTGTGCCTCGTCTGTGGCTTGGGTCATGAGCCCAGCACGATGTTGCTCGAGCTCAGCGATCTTGTACCGAAATGCGTCGCGTTCTGTGCGAGCTTCAGCCATCTGCCTGTCGGCATTCGCGAGCTCTTGAGCGATGCGCTTCTCGCGGGCATCGATGGCGTTCAGCACGGGTTTGTAGAGAAAACGCTTCATCAACCACACCAGGATGATGAAGTTGAGGGCTTGCGCAGCGACGGTGAACCAGTCAATCAGCATGTCACTTTCCCGCGGCCTGGGCTATGGCGTGGTTCCAGAAGGGGTTCGCGAAGATCAGGATCATCGAAATCACAAAGCAATAGATGGCTGTGGATTCGATCATCGCCAAACCTACGAACAGGGTTCGGGTGATGGTCGCCGATGCGTCGGGCTGCTGGGCCAGCGCGGTCAGTGCGGTGGCGACCGCCTTTCCTTCGCCGAGCGCCGGGGCCATGGTGCCGAAACCCGTAGTGAGAGCGGCCATGACAATCGATGCCACGGCTATAGTCGTCAGGCTGTCCATGATGTCTCCTCAGGGCGATGCGCACTTGTCATCGGTTGGACTCTGTTGCGGGTGATTTGGGTGGCTTGCGGACACGCGTGGCGGCTGCGATGTAGACCGCTGCCAGGATGCTGAAGATGTATGCCTGCACCATGCCTGTGAGCAGGCCGAGTGCAGTCATGATGATCGGAAAGATGTAGGGCACGACCGTGAGCAGGACCCCGAGGATCATCGCACCACTCATCATGTTGCCGAACAGGCGGATGGCCAGCGCCAGAGTGCGCGAGATCTCACTGATGATGTTGAACGGCAGCATGATGAACGTCGGCTCCAGATACGACTTAAGGTAGCCCCCCAGTCCGGTCTGTTCGATGCCAAAATACGGCACCGCCACAAACACGCACAGCGCGAGGGCTGCCGTGGTCGAGAGCGATCCGGTCGGGGGCTCGTAGCCGGGGAT
Source organism: Planctomycetota bacterium (assembly GCA_029260765.1). Taxonomy (GTDB): domain Bacteria; phylum Planctomycetota; class J058; order JAJDCP01; family JAJDCP01; genus JAJDCP01. Next base: position 18,862 of record JAJDCP010000055.1, on the reverse strand, counting down.
CACCGTGAACAGCGCGGACACGGCGACAAACAGGAAGAGCGTGCCGAGAAAGCTGAGGTACTTCCTCGGCTGGGGCAGGCCGACCTCTTTGATCTGCGTCTCGATGGCGGTGACGATGATCTCGAGCAGGTTCTGCCATCGGGAACGCTCGAGGTCTGTGGAGAGTCTTCGCGTGATCAGCCTCGAACCGACGACCAGCGCGAGCATCACCCCCCACGTGAACACCAGGGTCGCGTTGAGCTTGAAAAACCCATACTGCCAGAAGATCAGCGCGTCAGGACTGAGACGCATGTGCGGTCTCCTGCTCGGATGTGGCGCGGGGCCGGCCCAACAGCCGGGTCACGATGACGCGGGCGCCGAGAAACCCCAGCAGGCACGCCACGAGCCGATCCGCATGGCCGCCTGCAACAAGATAGAGCCCCGTGACGGCGAGGCCGGTGCGCAGCAGAAAGCTGCCCACAAACCAAAGGGCTGGACGTGAGGACACAGACCCCTTCTGAATCGTCCACCAGAGCCCGCCGAAGAACATCGCACCAATCAGGATGCCTGTCAGCAACGGCAACACGAGCGTCCACAGCTCACCCATCAGGATCCTCCTCTGCCTTGCGCATGGCCTTCTCCTCCTTGCTGACCCAATGCCAGGCTTGGGCACAGCCGAGGACCAGGCCGATCACCAGCAACATCAGCGTCCAGGAATGTCTGCCCGGATAGTGGCTGTCCAGCCAGATACCGAGTCCCGCTCCGAGCAGCGTCGGCACCACCACCGACCAGCCGATCAGTCCCATCATCCCCAGGCCAAACCAGACGCCCCTCCCCGGGTGGCGTCGGGCCGAGAGCTTGCGCGCCGCCTTCGCAGCGACCTCGTCGCTGAACTCCGTCGGGTCCTTCTCCCCTTCCCTGGGCACTTCAGTCATGATGAAACTCCGCCAGACTGCGGATGAAGCCGCTCTCCAATCGGGCCATCACGGAGCGGACGTGCTGTTCCTGTTCGTTGAGGCTGAGAAACTCGCGCGACACCGCATACATCAGTTGTTCCAGATCCCTCCCAGCGATCGCTCTGCGTACCGAAACCAGCACCTGCGAGCCGGTCTTGACCAACCCCCCCTGATCGACAGCGACGAAAGTCTCGCCGTCCACGTCGTTTTGGTAGCACAGAATGCCGGGTACCAGTGCCGCCACGCAGTCGAGCCGTCGCGGCAGGAGCCCGAAGGAGCCCTGGCGTGTTTCCGCCACGATCCGCGAGACGCCGGTCTTTTCGGCGAACACCCGGCTCGGCAGAAGGATCTTGAGCGTCATGCGTGCCTCAGGCATGGTCGGCTCTCCCCTGGGGGCGGGACGCCGGGCTGGGAGCCTGGCGGGGGTTGGGCTGCGCCGACACAGCCCCGTCAGGGCTGGCCTTGGCTGGAGGTTTGTGGCCCCGGAGCTTCCCCTTGGCTTCATCGATGCTTCCGATCATGTACAGCGCGCTCTCGGGGTAGTCTTTGAACTCGTCGTTGAGGATGCGCTCACAGCCGTCCAGCGCGTCTGCGCGGCTGACGAGCACCCCCTTGGTGCCGCTGAATTGCTCGGTGGTGAAAAAGGGTTGGGTGAGGAAGCGCTCCAGACGGCGGGCGCGGGCGACCACGTTGCGGTCTTCGGGCGAGAGCTGCTCGAGGCCCAGCATGGCGATGATATCCTTGAGCTCGGTGTATTGCGCCAGGGTCCGGCGGATTTCCTGTGCCAGGCGGTAGTGCCGCTCTCCGACGATGCCCGGCGTCGCCATCCTGGAGCTGGACTGCAGCGGGTCGACGGCGGGGAAGAGGCCTTCACTCGCCCGCTTGCGCGAGAGCACGATCGACGCCGAGAGATGCGAGAAGGTGTGTACTGCGGCGGGATCGGTGAAGTCATCCGCCGGCACATACACCGCCTGGATGGAGGTGATGGCGCCGGTGTCGGTGGTGGCAATGCGTTCCTCCAGAGCGGACAGCTCGGTGCCCATCGTGGGTTGATAGCCCAGACGCGATGGCATCTGCCCGAGCAGCCCCGACACTTCTGAGCCGGCCTGGATGAACCGGAAGATGTTGTCGATGAGCAGCAAGACGTCGCGGTGCTCGTCGTCCCGGAAGTACTCAGCCATCGTCAGGGCTGCGTGGCCGACGCGGAACCGGCAGCCCGGCGGCTCGTTCATCTGTCCGAACACCATCACCATGTTCGGCAGGACGCCTGCCTCTTTCATCTCCCGGTAGAGCTCCTCCCCTTCCCGGCAGCGCTCGCCGATGCCGCAGAAGATGCTGACGCCCTCCTGGTGTCCGATCATGTTGTGGATCATCTCGGTGAGCAGCACCGTCTTGCCGACGCCCGCGCCCCCGAAGAGCCCCGCCTTGCCGCCCCGTTCCAGCGGGACCAGCACATCGATGAGCTTGATGCCCGTCTCGAAGATCTCGGACCTCGAGGATCGACGCGCCAGCGGCGGCGGCGCCTGGTGCACCGAACGCCATTGGATATCTGTCAGCGCGCCTCCTCGGTCGATGGTATTCCCGAACACATCGAACATACGCGCGAGAGTTCCCTTGCCGACCGGGGCTTTCAAAGGCCCGCCGCTGTCCTCGACAGGGGCGCCCCGCGCCAGGCCCTGAGTGGGAGTCAACGCGATGCCGCGCACGTGCCGAGCGTCGAGTTGAGCCAGGACCTCGATGGCGAGGCCGCCCTGTTTCGCGTGCAGCAAGCTGTAGATCGGGGGCAGCCGCGCCTCGAACTGGACGTCCACGACACTGCCGCGCACTGAGACGACCGTACCGGGGTTCGCTAGCATACTCGAGTCCTCAAGTGTCGCGTCTGCTGCGCTCTCAGGGTCATCTCTGCAGCTCGATGCTTGTTTTGGGACGGGCGCTTGCATAGATCGTCCCGTCGAATGTCTGCGCGTTGGGCGAGCTGATTGGGGGTCGTTCGTGCCGTCACGCCGTGCTTTCCGCAGGCGTATCGTGCATGAGAATGGACGCCGAGCTCCGACCAGCCCCCTCTCCCGTCCATGCCACCGCGGCCTCCAGGTCTTCGAATCCAAAGCTCTTCACCTCCGCCTTCACGAGGTGCTCGCTGAGGCGAGGGGCAAGGCTCATGAACTGGCTATCTGCGGCGAGCGCAACCCCTTCGATCTTGCGATGGTGGTCGCGTACGAATCGAATCTGCCACAAGAAGCTACCAAAATCATCCCAGCCGGGAAATGCGCACGCGTGGATCACCAGGCCGTGGAGCTGACCGTGCGCTTTGATCCTGGCGTCCGCCGTGAGGCCCAGTGCATCGAAGTCCTGGACGCGCAAGACTCGGTGGACCTCGACGACGATCACGCCAAGGTCGGCAAGCAGGCGGTGAGACACAGCGGCACGTACAGGGAGACCTTGCAACCACGTCCCGGCCTCGCGAACTTGCTCGAGCATGGAATTTTCCTCTTTGATGGCTTCGGTCGAGGGAAGTCTTGAGATCTGCAAATGCCTCGTGCAATTCCCGGTCCGCGGCGAAAAGACAGCTCAACGGCCTGGGATCGGTCTGAATGACGGTCGGACAGAGCTTGCGTGCGGGATTTCGGTGGGCGGTGTGAGAAAACTCCGCAGCGCGCCATCGACCGCCCCTTTGAGCGGTTGTCGGTTTTTCCGATGCAGCGGCGAAAATTCTGCACAGGAGTCGTGCGCTATCGGGCCCCTGAGCCCTGGATCTCGATGGTCTCGATTTTGCATCAATCTCAAACGGTTCCAAACTACCGTCATTTCGCGAGCCTCTTGCGGACCGAGAACAAGGCGGCGCTCCGGGACGACCGTTCAAGAGATTGAATGGCTGACTGTGACGGACATCAAACTCACTTCCGCGCCGACGGCAGTGCAGACGAGGTCTCTGATGAAAACGATGGTACGGGCGTCAACGATGAACGCTTTGGTATTTGAAGCCCTGGGCAAGAGAGCCCTCAAACAACGTCCAAGACCGGAAATCAAGGTGACCAGCGACGCGATCGTCAGGATCACGAAGACGACGATTTGCGGCACCGACCTGCACATCCTCAAGGGGGATCTCCCAAGTTGTCAGCCCGGCCGCATTCTGGGCCATGAGGGTGTGGGCATTGTCGAGCAGGTCGGGTCGGCCGTGACAGTGTTCGAGCCTGGAGATCATGTTCTGATCTCCTGCGTAAGCTCCTGCAGCAAATGCTACTATTGTCGCAAGCAGATGTATTCCCATTGCACGACCGGCGGCTGGATCCTCGGCAACACCATCGACGGGACGCAGGCCGAGTTCGTCCGTATCCCGTACGCGGACACCAGCCTCTATCCGATCCCAGATGGTGCCGACGAAGAGGCGCTGGTGATGCTCAGCGACATTCTGCCGACCGGGTTCGAGTGTGGCGTGCTCAACGGCAAGGTTCAGCCGGGCAGCACGGTCGCCATTGTCGGCTCGGGACCGATCGGTCTTGCAGCCTTGCTCACGGCTCAGTTCTATTCGCCGGCAGAGATCATCATGATCGATCTTGACGACAACCGCCTTGAGGTGGCTCAGCGCTTCGGCGCCACGACGATCCTCAACAGCGCCGACGGCAAGGCCGCAGAGACGGTCCTGGCAATGACTGGGGGCAGTGGCGTCGACACAGCCATCGAGGCGGTGGGCATTCCGGCCACTTTCGAGCTCTGCCAGGAAATCGTCGCGGCAGGCGGCACGATCGCCAATATCGGGGTGCATGGAACGAAGGTCGACCTGCATCTGGAAAAGCTGTGGGACCGCAATATCTCCGTTACCACGCGCTTGGTCGACACGGTCACCATACCGATGCTGTTCAAGACGGTCGCGTCTGCCATGATCGATCCCAAACTCATGATTACCCACCGCTTCAAGCTCGATCGCATTCTCGACGCCTACGACACGTTCGAAAATGCCGCCGAGACAAAAGCGCTCAAGGTCATCATCGAGCCTTGAGCACTGCTTTGCCAACGACTTACGGCTCCCGCACAAGGGTCTTGCGTTTTGACTGGAGCAAGGGGCAACCCCGCTGCCTCCAGGCGGCTGTCGGGAATCCCCGCGTGGGGCACCATCGGCTCTTGCGTGTTGGTCCAGGGCGGCACGGCGGAAGGCAAGCGTTGTCCGTCGATCGAGCTGACCCAGGGGCTCGAAAAAACCGCGCCTGCTGCTCGAGAATCCGCACTTCCGTCCGCCGAGAGTGCGTAGCCCTGCTCGCAACCAGGCCAACGCCGGGGCTCGAGAGTACGGATCCGGTGGCACCGAATTTGCGTGAGGGATGCGTGCAGCAAGGCCGAAGCGGTCGATCATGCCTGGGGCCGCACGTCCCAGGAATAGGAGGCAGACCCGATGCTAGACCATCTCGAAAAGGTCGTTCCGCTCGGGTCTCTGCCGGGGAAAACACACTCCTCCGCGCAACCTCGACACGCGTCATGGACGGGCCCGAAACTCGAGGACCTTGCCCTCCGCGCTTACCAGATCTACGAGCGAACGGGGAAGGATGATGCCGGCTGGCTCGAGCACTGGCGTCTGGCAGATCGCGAGCTGCGGACATCAGCTGCAGCTCCCAACCTGCCCGAGGCTGCCAAAACCCAGCCGGCGTAGCTCGGCGCCTGGCTGGTCGGTACTCCCCGGCAGCTGCTGGCACGGGCAGTCCACGACACCGGACACGCCGTCAAGACGGCTTCGATTCCTGCGTGCTTCCTTGTTCAGGCATGCTTCGGGGCGACCTCCACCCTGATCCTGATCTGCGGAATCCATGTGAGTGTCGGAGCATCGATCATGCCCGTCGCGGGGAGGCCCTTCGCCGTCTGGAAGGCGCGGATCGCCTCGATGAGCTCGGCCGAGACCGCCCCGTTCGTGTCGCCAGCGAAGAACTTTCCTCTCTTCAGGTGGGCTTGCACCGCCTGCAGCTCTTCAGGGCCGAGCACGATGCAGCCGAGCGGCTCATGCTCGTGCCGGGTGATCAGCTTGGTGCCACGCGGCATTTCGAGCGATAGGCTCTGGCGCAAGAACTTGCCCTTGGCGATCTCGACATCGATGCTGCGTGCAACTTCGAAGGGCGCGCCGCTGTCCTCGCGCAGCATCCGGCTCCGCGCCAGATCGCCGCCCTGGACGACATCCGAGATTCCGACCGCCACCTCGAAGCCGAGCGCGTGGAGCACGGTGATGTCGAGCTCGCCGGTCTGCCTGGATCTGACTTCCCTTTGAACGCCCTTGATCGCCCTGCGTGTCGCCTCGTTGACGGTGCCATCACGTGGCTGGATCGTGTGACTGCGCGCTTGGAGCGCCTGTTGGACCTTGCAGACGGAGTCGACGGACAACCTGAGGACGCCGAGCTCGCACGGCTCGTCCTCGGTAGTCCGTTCGACCTCGACCGGTCCTGGAATGTCTTGCGCCAGGACATGCCCGGCGCTAGCGCCCTGATCGAGAACCTGCTTGTCTGCGGAAGGCTTTTTCATGGCATTGTCTCTCGTGTTTGAGCCCGCTGGGCTCTGTCCGAATGGGTTGTGTACTCCGCTCGAGATGGTCCATCCCTGCTGACTCCGCCAAGCGCCCTCTCGGCGCTCCCTTCCAGGGACCTGGCGGACTGCACGCAATTCGAGGACCGGAGCGCTGGCAGGCCGTGGGGGCCACGGCGCAGCGCACGGGTGCAGTTTTTTCCGTGACCGCACGAGAAAACTCTGCACGCTTCGAGCGCGGCCTGTCGCCTCAGGCCTGCTCGGCAGAAACAGGGCTCCAACCCGCAGCCTGCAGGACGTGCCGGACCTCGCTGGCGCGCGCGACCTCCACGGCGAACACGACCCGGTCGTCCTCCTGAAGAGTCAGCCCGTCGGCATACGGGAGCGTCAGGCCGGCCCGTACCAGAATCAGCGGCAGCATGCCTGAAGCGGTCTCGGAGTCGCCGACAAATGTCTCTGCCCCAGCGCTGGGGAAGCTCCAACACTCCATGGCGGCGGCTTTCTGGCTCAGGTGGTGGGACCAGAGCGCGATGTCGGCGGGGCCGCCGAAAAGCACACGCGCGCCAGCGGCGTGGACCTGGTCGGGACCCACGCCGACCGTGCCGCGTTGCAGGGTGACGTAGAGCTCGGATTTCTTGAAGTGATCGCGCACAAACTGGGCATGCAGCAGGTTGATCCCTTCGTTGCCGGTCACAGCCAGGAAGCCCTTGCGACCGCCCAGGTCAGCCTGGCTCTGGATGCGCTCATCGTGAGCGTTGCCGAAGACCACCGGCAGCCCCTCCTCTTCGGCGGCGTGGCAATCGGCGGCGGTCACGTCCACCAGCACCACATCCTCCCCGGCTTCTTGCAGCAGCGTGGCCAGCGCGCGCGCGACAGGATTGGCGCCCAGCAGCATCCAACCGGAGTTCTGCGGCCGGCGTACGCCGAGCCGGCCCGCCACCCACGCACCGGACAAACCCTGGATCGAGACTGTCAGCGCGATGACCAGAAACACCAGCGCGCTCAGGGCCGTGCCTTCCACAAAGCCCGCCGCAGCCAAACGCTGGGCGAAGAGCGCAGCGACGGCGGCTGCCACGACGCCGCGAGGAGCCAGCCAACACATGAACAAGCGCTCGCGACCCGTGAGCTTCGAGCCCAACGTGCAGAACCCCACGGACAGCGGGCGCACGGCGAACATCAGCAGAGCCACGCACAGCGCCCCGCCGTAGCCCAGGTTGATGACGTCTTCGAGGCGGACATCGGCGGCGAGCAGGATGAAGAGCATGCCGATCAGCATGACCGTCAGCTGCTCCTTGAATTCCCTCAGCTCGCGCTCGAGGTGGGTCTTCATGTTCCCCACCACCAGACCTGCGACGGTCACGCCCATGATACCGCTCTCGGGACGCACGGCGTTGCACAGCTCGAACAGGGTCAGGACGAGGGAGAGCGTGAACACGTTTCTCAAAGCAGGGGGCACCAGCTTGTCGCCGCGCAACAACAATCCAAGCAGCAAACCGCCAGCCAGACCCATCACGAAGCCAAACCCCATGCGCCCCAACACATCGAGCAGGCCCGCGCCGAGATTCGAGCTGGTCGCCGAGCTCAGAACCAGCTCGAGCGCGACAACGGCGCAGATCGCTCCGACGGGATCGATCAAGACCCCCTCGGCCTCAAGGACCGTCGACACCGCCCGGTTCAAGCGAAAACGACGCAGGAGCGGTGTGACAACGGTCGGGCCGGTGACGATCACCAGCGTTCCGAACAGTGCGCAGACCCGCCAGTCCCAGCCCAGACTGAAGCGTGCCACCAGGCAGGCTCCGCCCGCGGTCAGCAGTGCGCCGTAGGTGATCAGGCGGCGGATGACCGCGGCGCTGCGCTGTAGCTGACGCAAGTTGAGGCTGAGCCCGCCCTCGAAAAGGATGACCGCCACCGACAGCCCGACCATCGTATGGAGTCCGCTCCCGAGCAGTCCGGGATCGAGCAGGGCCAGACCCTCGGGTCCCAGCAGCACGCCGGCCAGCAAGAGCAGCACGATGCCCGGAACCCGCAGGTGGTGGGCCAGTGTCTGACAGCTCATGCCCGCGCCGAGGGCGAGCGCGACGGTGAAGGCCGAATGGTCGATGCTCATCGCGGTTCCCTGCTCGAGCGCACGGTCAGCATGGGCGCCAGCGCACCCCCCGGTTGCGGACCGCAAATGCCGTGCGCCGCCGACGGGCCCCACGGCGGCGGGCTTCTACCGCATGCAGGACCTGAAAATCGACACCTGCGCTTGAAAAGTACGCACGCCTGGCCGCCCGGAGTGGACCCTGATCCGGCTCGCGAGGTGACCCCTGGCTGGGCGCCGAAGGATCCCCCCCACGGATCTGCATTTGCAGCGGAAGCTTGCACCACCCGGCCCCTCGGCCTCGGGCCGGGGCGCACGAGGTTCCTGGGAACGTGCGTGCCACGCGACCACACAGGCCGCGGCTCGCAGGGGTGGAACGGATCCGCTGGGCATGCTGGGAGATAGCACACATGAAGTCGTACAGTTTTCGTGGAGCCGCGAGCACCGATATCGGATGCACGCGCAAGGACAATGAGGACGCCTACAACCTGGATGACGACCTGGGTCTCTACGTCGTCGCCGATGGGATGGGAGGCGCCGCACACGGTGAGGTGGCCTCCCAGATCGCGGTAGAGGCCGTCTTCCGGACCGTCTCGCAGCGCAAGCAGGAGATCGACGCGGTCAAAGAGGGCCGCGCCGGCCCCGAGACCCTCGGCTATTTGCTCGGGGATGCTGTCAGGAACGCCAGCAAAGCCGTCTTCGAGCAGGCTGGTGGAGACAGCCGGCTCAAGGGCATGGGAAGCACCCTCACCTGTCTGCTATGCGTCGGGACCCGGGTGATCATGGCCCACGTGGGGGATTCCCTGCTGTACCTGCTCCGGCAGGGCGAGCTGCACCAGCTGAGCATGGACCATACGATGGCCATGGACCTCCACCTCATGGGTGCCATCACCAAGGAGAAGGTCAAGACCCATCCCTATTCCCATGTCTTGAGCCGGGTTGTCGGCAACCAGTCCTCCGTCCACCCCGACGTCGAGACCTTCAAGGTACTGCCCGGCGATCGCCTGCTGTTGTGCACCGATGGTCTCAAACGGACCGTCATCGACGCTGCGCTGCTCGCCAACAAGTTGCAGGGTGAGCTCGGGGGGGTCGCGACCGGGCTGGTCAAGGATGCCGTCGAGAGTGGTGGCCAGGACAACATCACCGTCGTCGTTGTCACCGTTGAGCCGGCAGAGGCCGAACAGCATTCGGTGGATCTGTTCGACGAATCCGCCCGCATAGAAGCTCTACGCTCGACCTTCCTGTTCGCGGACCTGGAATTCGCGCGCATCTCCATGGTCCTCAGCAGCTGCATCGCCGTTCAGCATCAGCCCGGAGACGTCCTGGTCTCGCAAGGAGGCGTGCTCTCAGGACTCTTCCTGCTGCTCAAAGGGGAGCTCGCCATCGAAGATCCCACCCGTGGCAACCACATCCTCGAGTCTCCAGCGGTTGTAGGCGAGCGGAGCCTGCTCAAAGATCAGCGCGCGACGTGTAGCATCACCGCGCAGACCCAGGTGCTGGGACTCGAGCTGTCCGGACAGAACTTCCGCAACCTGGTCCGCAGCCGCACCTGGCTCGGGCGCCGACTTCTGTACCGTCTGGGCTTGCGTTTGACCGATCTGCTCGAGGATGAAATGCAGCACAACAGTCTGCCGAGGGTCGACGTTCAGGACCCGCAGCCCGTGTAGCCCAAGCCCGGCGTCCACGTCATCCTCCCATTTCTCTGAGCCGTTTGGTGTTGTTCGGGGCCCGATGTGCGGAATTATTGTCGGCGCTGCCAAAAGTCCGCAACCTGGTGCCCGATCTACCGAGCCGGAGGGCCAGCAGAGCGGGGGACTGCGCGGACCCGGAATTGCTCTGTATCTGCCGAGGCTCACGTGGATACCAGAAAGCCCTCAGCGAGCAACGCCGAGCGGCTTTGAGCCAAAACCCTTGAGTTGGAAACCCATCCGCGACGCTGCGCGCGGCACAACAGAATTGGAGCGGGTCATGAGTCTCGGCCAGATCATTGTCTATCTCGTCATCGCCCTCTTGTGCGGTCTCGTCGGCCAGATGCTCGCGGGGCGCTCGATTGGCGGCTTTCTGGTCACTACCGTGGTCGGGCTCATCGGAGCGATCCTCGGGGCCTACATCGCCCACTCGATCGACGCGCCGGAGCCCTTCCCTGTCACCGTGGGCGGGCGGACGATCCCGATTCTCTGGGCCATCATAGGCGCTGCCCTGATCAGCGTCGTGGTGGCGGCCGTCCAGCGCAAGCGCGGGGCGGCGCGCTGAGCGCGCGGCCGCCGGCTGCTGAGAACCGCCTGTAGCGTCGGTCTATGAGAGACTGTCTCTCGGAACGGCCCAAGGCACGGGTTTGATTCCAGAAGACAATCCCAGGCTTCTACAACTCGGCAGCCAAGGCTGACGTTTCTTCTTGTAAGGGAGTGGTTTAAGCCCTACCGCAAGCGAAGCGGCGTACCTGGCTTGCGCCGGGTCCGCCCGTGGATGGACAAGGGCAGCTGAGCTGGCAGGCTTCGCGGCCTGCACCCGAGCTGGGCGGCAAGACGGCCGGGAACCTGCTGGCTTCGACCGCACGGAGTCCGGCTCAGCCGACCTGGAGCCATTGCGTAGCCTCCGCGGCGCGCTCCTGCGGGAAGAAGCGGACCTGGCCGCCGAAGAAGGGGGCCGTCAGCCTGGTCGCGTATTCCGCGAGTTTGGACTCGCCGACGACGGCGACGCGGTCGAAGTCTTTCCGATGGCGGAGGTCGAAGCGCAGCTCCTGCCATAGACCCCCCATGGTCCAGCCTTCGAAGTCGTGCAAGGCGATGAGGCAGCGGCGATGGCCGTGCTCCTCCATCGCCTTCTCGAGCCTGGGAACGAGCTTCTCGTAATCCTCTCGGCTCAAGCGGCCTGTGACATCCAGGACCATGTGCGTTCCGCCCGTCTCTTTGAAGATGATCATCGACGGTCTCTCCTGTTCCTTTGTGTGAAGGATTCCTCTGTCTCCGCATGGAGTTTCGGCACGTCATCTCGAATTCGGCGTACCCGACAACCTGAAGCATGCGCGCAACTTGTGTGCCGCGGTCCCAACCTGCCCAGGATACGCCTCTGGCCGTGGATCCGAAGCGTCCGGAGGATTCGACGACGGAACGTGCCAACGACTTTTGGACAACGGCCGTGGTTTTTTGTGATGCGCTGCATGCGGCAGGTCGAGGTCGCACAGCCAAGCTGCCGCGTGTCTGGCTCGGAAACGGCCGGAGCGGGTTCGGGCCCGCCAGCCTCGGCGGCCCGGATCGCGGCGCGATGCCAGGGACCAGCATTTGCACGGCTTGGAAAGAGACAGGGCTCGTCGGCTCGTGGTTGCGCCCTCGGTCAACTGCTGACCAGGCCGGGCGCCAGCGCGCCCGCAACAGAAGAGCTAAACGGCAGCAAAGGAGAGGTCATGATCCCCACAAACGGCAACCACAACGAGACCTTGGCGGAGCTCAAGAGCAGGATCGCCCACGCGCACGGCCGCATGGCTGATCGCCTCGAGGTCTTGCAGGCCCAAACGAGTGTGCAGGCGACCCGTGACGCCAGGCAACCCAGCGAGGAGCAGCGCCAGCTCGAGCACGCCCTGGGCGCCCTGCAGAAGGCTATGCGGGACGGTTGGGAGAAATTGGATCCCTCCGCTGCCGACCAGGTCAGGGTCTGGCTCGCACGCTATGAGACGGGGGCGCCGCTGGCCTGAGCCCCATCCCTGTCCCCTGCGGCCGCCCCCGAAATTCCGAGCGGCGCGGGGCAGACCAGCCGGAGCAGCCAGCGGCCTGGCCTTGCCGTGCCGCTGTGGTGTGGGGGAAACCGAGCTCGCCGGGCTGCAGGCCCAGGTGGGCAGCGCCGGGCGGCTCCGAACACGCGTTCCACGGCAGCCGTTGAACGCGCCTACCGCCATGCTGGAGCGCCCGGACGGGCGCGTGAATGTGCCGTGGGTACGCGCATCTACGGACGAGGTCGTGCATCAGTCATCGGGGTTGCGGGCAGCGCGTCGCGCCAACGCGCGCCGGATCCTCTTCTCAACAAAGACGCCGGGCAACACGCACGCACCGGCACCAATGGTCATGGCGATCTCGCCTGGCGATAGAGCCGTAGAGCCGAACAAGCGTTGTAGCGGTGGCGCAAACATGAACCCTACCTGCAAGAACATGACCACGCCGATGCCGACGAACAAGGCCGGATTGCTCAGCAGGCCGACCTCCAGGATGCTGCCGCGCAGCGATCGGCAGTTGAAGAGATAGAAGATCTGGAAGGCGACGACCGTGCCTACGACCATGGTCTGCGCTCGCGCGAGAGCCAACTCGTGTCCCAGGGTGGGACTCCCGTTGCCGTAACTCCAGAAGAACACCCCAACCGCCCCAGCTGTCATCAACACGGCGATGACCGCCGTGCGCTGCAGCACGAAGGGGCTCAGCACGGATTGGTCGGGCGAACGCGGCGGCCGGCTCATCACGTCGCGCTCGCTCGCCTCGAAGGCGAGCGGCAGGGCCAGGGCGACGGCCGCGATCAGGTTGATCCACAGCAGCTGGGTGGGTTGCAGGGGATGCGCCGGCAGCACGCCGCCGGCAATCTCCTGGACCGGGAGGAAGAGGACCGAGATCATGAGGATGAGCGCCAGGCCGATGTTGGTCGGCAGCACGAAGACGAGCGACTTGATGAGGTTGTCGTACACCCGGCGACCCTCCTCCACCGCCGCGGCAATGGTCGCGAAGTTGTCGTCGGCCAGCACCATGTCGGCCGCCTCCCTGGCCGCGGCCGTGCCGGTGATCCCCATCGCCACCCCGATGTTGGCCTGTTTGATTGCGGGGGCGTCGTTGACGCCGTCGCCGGTCATGGCCACCACCTCTCCCCGTGCCTGCAGCGCGGTCACGAGCGCGAGCTTGTGCTCCGGTGCGACCCGGGCGAACACTGCGGACTGGTCGGCCGCCTCAGCCAGCTGCTCGGGACTCATGGCTCCGAGCTCGGCGCCGGTGCGGGCCTCCCCCGGTGCCTCCATGCCCAGTTGCTTGCCGATGGCCGCGGCAGTGGCGCGATGGTCGCCGGTGATCATCTTGACCGCGATCCCGGCGCGATGGCAGGTCGCTAGGGCCGTGATCGCCTCGGGCCGGGGCGGATCGATCATCGCCACCAGACCGAGCATTGCGAAGCCGTCGGTTACGTCATCTTCAGTAAGGGTCTTCTGGCCCGAGCCAGCTTCCTTGGCCGCCACTGCCAGCACGCGCATCCCCTGGCCGGCGAGCCGCTCGACCTCAGCCAGCGCGTCGGAACGCTGGCACCCATCCGGCAACACGCTGCGCTGCATCACGGCCTCGGGAGACCCCTTGAGTAGCACCCGGCTGTGATCGCCCTCCACATGGAGCGTCGCCATGAACTGCTGCACTGCATCGAACGGAACGACGTCGATCCGGTGCGCTTCGTCGCGGCGTGCCTGAACGTCGATGCCCAGCTTCTCGGCCACGACCACGAGCGCTCCCTCTGTGGGATCGCCGCTGACCTGCCACCGCTTGTCGGAACGCCGCAACGTCGCATCGCCGCACAGAGCGGCGGACTCGACGAGGTCGATCACATCGGCCGGCGCGACCGGGGTCTCTGTGCCGTCGCGCTCCAGCTGGCCGGTCGGCTCATAGCCCACCCCGGTGACGCTGTAGCGGCCCGAGGCGGACCACAACGCCTGGACGGTCATCTCGTTGCGCGTCAGCGTGCCCGTCTTGTCCGTGCAGATGACGGTGGTGCTGCCAAGCGTCTCCACCGCCGGCAGCTTGCGCACGATAGCATTGCGCGCGGCCATACGGCGCACGCCTACGGCCAACGCGATGGTCACGATCGCCGGCAGCCCCTCCGGTATGGCGCCTACGGCCAACGCGATGGCAGCGAGTGCCGCATCGCCGAGGGCGTAGCCTCGCAACAGGCCTACCCCGAACAGCAAAGCCGCCACGCCCAGGATTGCGATGGTCAACACCTTGGCGATCGCCGCGAGAGCGCAGCTCATGCGGGTTTTGAGCTTGGTGACCTCCTTGAGCATGCCCGAGATGCGACCGAGCTCGGTCCGGGCACCCGTGGCCACGAGCACGGCCGTGCCCGTGCCGTGGGTGACGAGCGTGCCGCCGAACACCATGTTGGGCCGGTCGCCGATGCCCGCGGCGACCTCGACGGGCTTGAGCTGCTTCGTCGCGGACATCGACTCGCCTGTCAGCGCAGCCTCTTCGATTCGAAGCTGCCGAGCCGCCAGCAGCCGCCCATCGGCCGGTACTCGATCGCCCGCGGCGAGCAGCACGACATCGCCGGCCACGAGCTGGGCTGCTGGCAAGGTGCGCTGCTCGCCTTCGCGGAGCACCACGGCCTTGACAGGCACCATCTCGGCCAGCGCCTCGATGGCGCGACCCGCTCGATACTCCTGCACGAAGCCAATGATCGAGTTGAGCACGACGACACCGAGCACCACGGCTCCATCGGTCAACTTGCCGAACGCCATAGCCAGCCCGCCCGAGCCGAGCAGAACCCAGATGAGCGGGTTGTTGATCTGCGACAACAGCAGCCGCCAAGGGCCGGCGGCGCGACGACGCTCGATGGTATTCGGTCCGTCGGCTGCCAGCCGCTCGACGGCGGCCTGCTGCGAGAGGCCCTCGAGGGAGCTGCCCAGGGCGGACAACGCGTCGGTGTCGAGGCGAGCATGCCACGGAACGGCTGCTTCGGCCGTCGATTGCAGGGTGTCAGCTTTCGTTTGCATCGGCCACCTTGTCACCTTGTGGCTCCTTGGGCGAGTCGACTCGTCATCTCCACGCTTCGTCTTGAGCCACGCAACTTCCAACAGACGCAAATACAGGTCCATGGCATCCCGCTGGACCCCGACCTCCAGAGGCGTCCGATGCCGTGCTCCAACGCACTGTGGCGCGTGCGGCGGAAGGGCACTTCGCGTTGCATCCGCAGACGGCGAGTTGGGATCATTCCTCCTTGCAGAGCCCGATTCCAGATGACACCGCCTGTGGGACAGGCAAACGGACGATTCCGATCCTCTGGGAAGTCAGCGGCTGGTCCTCGTAGCCGGGGCCGCCTCCAGGTGCTCGGCCTTAGACTGCGCGGGTCGAATAATCTGCGTCCGCTCATCAAAAGTCCGCACTGCCGGTCGCCGAGCACCGGGACATCCGCCCAGCTTGCAACCGCTCTCAAGGGGCACGAGCAATTCGAGCCCGCCGGAGCCGGATTTGCGTATGGCCCGCAGTCAA
Source organism: Planctomycetota bacterium (assembly GCA_029260765.1). Classification (GTDB taxonomy): domain Bacteria; phylum Planctomycetota; class J058; order JAJDCP01; family JAJDCP01; genus JAJDCP01. The sequence continues at coordinate 3,128 of JAJDCP010000055.1, read as the reverse complement.
GCCAGCGCAACCCAGATGTGCGCTTTGACGGCTTGGAGGTGACGACTCTCCGTTCTGGGCCGGGCGACCCGACTGTTCGTGCTCGGAGATCAACCCCAAGCTCCTCGTCACGCACCATTTCAAGCTAGATCGCATTCTCGACGCCTACGAGACCTTCGAGGACGCGGCCTGGACAAGAGCACTGAAAGTCATCAGCGATTGCTAGAAACTCGGTCTGAAGGCCCCAAATCCGGTGCACGCCAGTGGGTCGATCGCTAGGATCGACAAAGAGGCGCTACGCATAATTCCGAAAGCTTTTCAGGAGGTGGAACATGTCGAAGCGGATCGTCATTGTCGGTGGAGTCGCCGGAGGGGCCTCGGCAGCGGCGCGATTCCGCCGCCTCGATGAGGCGGCCTCGATCACGATCATCGAGAGAGGCCCTCATGTCTCCTTCGCCAATTGCGGCCTCCCCTACTTCGTCGGCGGCCGCATAGGCGGGGTCGACGACCTGCTGGTCGCCGACCCCGAGCTCTTCGCCAAGCGCTTCCGTATCGAAGCCCGCGTCCTTCACGAAGTCATTTCGCTCGACCGCGAACATCATGAGATCGAAGTCCGCGAGCTGGCGACCGGCCGTGTCTACCGCGAGCCCTACGACAAGCTCATCCTCGCGCCCGGGGCCTCGCCGATCCGCCCAGCCATGCCCGGAATCGACCTCCCGGGCGTCTTCACCATCCGCTCGATTCCCGACAGCGAAGCCGTCCGCGCCTTCGTCGCCGCTAAGAGCTCGCCGGGCAGCGAGCTCTCGGCTCTCGTCGTGGGCGGAGGATTCATCGGCCTGGAGATGACGGAGAATCTCGTCCATCGCGGTCTCTCGGTCGAGATTCTCGAGCTGGCCGACCAGGTTCTCCCCCCGATGGACCCGGAAATGGCCGGCCTTGTTGGTCGTCGTTTCGAGGAGAATGGTGTCCGCATCCGCCTTGGTGAAGCCCTGGCGGCCATCGAAGTGGCGAACTCCCGGCAGACCAAGGGGCTGGATGGCTCGCTCGTTGCCCTGACGAGGGCCGGTGAGCGGATTCCGGCCGACCTTGTGATCTTGGCCCTCGGAGTCCGCCCCGAGTCGGGTCTCGCCGCCCGAGCCGGGCTGGCGATCGGCGAACGGGGGGGCATCGTCGTCGACGCGGAAATGCGGACGAGCGATCTCGACATCTACGCCGTCGGCGACGTCGTCGAGACCACCTCCTTCCCCAGTGGCGAGAGAATCCAGGTTCCCTTGGCCGGACCGGCCAACCGCCAGGGACGTATCGCCGCCGACAGTATTGCTGGCCGGCCGCGCCTCTTCCGCGGCGTCCAGGGTTCGGCCGTTCTCGGGGCCTTCGGGTTGACGGCCGCCCTGACCGGCGCCTCGGAGAAGGCTCTCATCCGGGCTGGGCGAAGCGGATACCGGGCGGTCGCGCTCCACCCGCCCCAGCACGCCGAATACTATCCCGGGGCCCACCCGATTCACCTCAAGCTCCTCTTCGACGAGGCAAGCGGCCAGATCCTCGGGGCCCAGGCGGTCGGCGAGGAGGGCGCCGTCAAGCGGATCGACGTGATCTCGATGGCCATCCAGCTGGGCGGGACGGTCGAAGACCTCGAGGAAGCCGAGCTCTGCTACGCCCCGCAATTCGGCTCGGCCAAAGACCCGGTCAACCTCGCCGGGATGCTCGCCGCCAACTCGCGGCGAGGTCTGGTCGACTTCCAGCCTTGGTCTGAGCTCGGCAAGGATGGGGCCCTCGTTCTCGACGTCCGGGGTGAGGCTGAGATCGGGAAAAACGGTGGACCGGCCGGAGCCCGGGTCATCCGCCTCGAGGCCCTGCGCGGCAATCTCGACCAGCTTCCGCACGATCGGCCGATCCAGATCGTCTGCGCGAGCGGAAAGAGGGCTTACGTCGCCGCGCGCATTCTCGCGCAATCAGGCTTCCGGGCCTCTGTCCTGAACGGTGGCTGGGAGAGCGGACGGGAAGTCGCTTCCGCATCCGATGGAGCTTGACATCATGCGGCTCCTCCGCGAGCACCCGGAGATGCTGCTCTTCTGCATCATCGGCCTCGGCTACCTGGTGGGCAGGATCGGAGCCTTCGGGATCAAGCTTGGGGCCACGATCGGCGTGCTGTTGTGCGCCCTGTTCTTCGGCCACCTCGGCTTCGAGCTCCACCCCCTCGTCGGCACGGTCGGGTTCATCTTCTTCATCTACTCAGTGGGGTACGAGTCGGGGCCGCGCTTCTTCGACTCGTTTCGCCGCGACGGTCTTCGCTACGTGCAGGTCGGCCTCGTGATCGCCTTCGTGGCGGTGGCGACGGCCCTACTCGCCGGTTGGGCCCTGGGGCTCGAGCCGGGTTACGTCGCCGGCGTCCTCGCCGGCGGTCTCACCAGCACCCCCACCCTGGCCGCCGCCCAGGACGCGGTCCGGTCCGGGTTGGCGACGATCCCCGAAGGGTACACGCCCGCCGAAGTCGAAGCGAACATCGCCGTCGGCTACGCAGTCACCTACATCTTTGGCCTCGTCGGTTTGATCCTCTCACTGCAGATCCTTCCGAAGCTCCTGCGCGTAGACCTCGCCAAGGACTCGAAGGAGATCGAGCGCACCATGCAGGGCGATCGCAAAGACCAGGACGATGAGCTCGGGCTGGGCGCCCAGGGCATGCCCTCCTCGCGCGTCTACGAGGCGACCCGCGAAGGGGCCATCGGGAAGACCCTGCGCGAGCTCCGATTCCTCGAAGCCACGGGCGCCGTCGTCTCCCAGATGCGTCGGGGCGAGGAACCGGTCGAGGTCGGACCGGACACGCCCATCGCGAAGGGCGACCACCTGCTCGTCGTCGGGTACCGGCAGAGCCAGATCAAGGCGACGCGGCTCGTCGGCCGCGAGGTCGAGGACGCCAACCTCGAGCAGATCCCCTTCGGGACGCGGCAGGTCCTGATCAGCGACCGGAGTGTCTCCGGACAGACGCTCCACGAGCTCGGGATCACCCATCGTTTTATACCAGGGCTGTGGGTTTTCCATGGCAGGGGGTGGAGCCTCCCCTATAGCTCCTCTCCCCCCTGATGTGGAAAAACCACCCTGCGCCCTTCACGAGCTGCTACGCCGTGATTGCGCGGAACGCATAGATTGGA
>JAJDCP010000054.1 GCA_029260765.1 Planctomycetota bacterium | reverse complement strand
AACGTGCTCAAGCTGTTCCGATCAGACTTCCGGCTGGCGTAGAAGCACTTTTTCGGACCCTGGCAGGCCCCTCCAAGCCATTGGGCGCGCTCAAAACACCGATTGGGGGCCGCCAGGCTTCTTCATGGGATTCCGGTGGTTTGCCATGCATGGTGTGCGCCGTCAAGTGACGTGGACGTGGACGTGGACGTGGACGCGGTTTCGGGCTATGCGACACGGCCTCCTAGCGGCCCGGGCGGACAATCGACAGTGCCTCGGCCGGAATCGGGAACGGGTCGAGCTCTCCGTGGCTGGAGAAACTGTAATGGAAAGACACGACGATGTGCTCCTGAGCCTCCCAGTCGCGTGGAGTTTTCCCACCGTCCTGAGGCCTGGCGGCCAGAACGACCTTGAGGAAGATCTCATCAACGACATCGTTGTGCCCAAGTCTCAGATCGAGGACCAGCTTTCCACGGCTGCGGTCGACGCGCTCGAGGATCTCGGCGGCGATCCACTCCCCGCTGCCGCTCCCATCGTCGTAACGCCTGCCTCCGTCCTCCTGGAGACCTTCCTCGAAGATCCCGGAACGCACGACATCGTTGAACAGATTGCCGGCCATCCTGCTGGGACAGACGGCGCGCAGCAGGGGTTTGTCGAACCGCTCGTCGTCGACCCATTGGACAACCTCTCGGTGGTCATAGGCGCACGACAAAATGCCGACCAGCGGCAGCAGCAACGCATCGGTTTCTTTACCCGCTTGGAGCCTCTTGAGCGGCACCCATGTCCCCTGTCTGCGGACGGCCCCGGGCACGCCTCCGTATTCACGGTAGGCTTCGATCGGTGAGCTGATGTGGGTGAGATGGCCGATGGTCTCGGCGCTGTAGCGCCTTGTGAACCAGGTTGTTCCTGCACGATGCTTGGGTCCTGTGGCGTAGGCACAGACAACCTCAGCCTGCAGCGCCCAGCTACCCGTTTCGAGTGTGTTCCGCAGGGCCTGTTTCAAGACTTTCGAGGCCGGGCCCTGCGCCCACAGGTTCGCGCAAGCGAAGGATGTCAGGAGCAGAACGTGGGGGATTCTCATGCAGGAGCCTTCTTGTATGTGGCTGCCGCTTGGAGAGCAAGTCCTGTGCCGACGTGCAGCATCGGAGGGGCAGCCCCACCGCATCATCGATCGCAAGCTACCAGGAGGATCCCCATGTCCAAGCCCATCCCCTTGCTTGTCGCCAGCTTGCTGCTGGCAGCCGGCTGTCTTGTTCCCCAGCCACAGTACCGCGAGCCTGAGCGCCCGCCTGTCGTCGCCTGCGATGCATGCCAGACGATCTGGGTGGGCTCCCCAAACCCCGGCGCCGACATCTGGCGTTTTGAGCAGCCTTGGGAGGCGTCACCGATCGAGGAGGGGCCGGTCGCCACGAACGAGTGTGCTGACTGCGCGTCTGCTGTGCAGAATTTCGGACCGGTGTATGGCGGCACACCTGCACGGCCTGTGGTGCTCGTCTGATGCACTGCGAGAGTTATTGATCAGCGCTAGCAGGTGACGCGATTGCAGGCGACTTGAATCGTCAGAAACTGACGGGCGACTGGCCAGAAACTGGTCGATTCTTTGCTATCGTGCCGGACAGACGCGGCGTGACTCTGGCGCCACTGTTGCGCGATCCTCGTGCCTGTTTCATGACCTCTGTACCTGCGTTGCGGCGTGGGCCCGTTCACCATCGGGAGCAGCCAGGCTGACGGGCCCCGGCGAGCCTCTCACGTGCACTCTGTCCAACTGCACATCGACCGCGGCTTGATATTTGCGACAGCGAGGAGTGTATCATGGGTGCTGAACTGGTTTCAGGAGTGTGCAACCTCGATGTCAGACGAAGTCGTTCACAAGCTTGAGAGCCTTCGAGATCGAATTGTCCTACGTACTGGTCGGGTCTTCCGCCTCATTTTCAAGACAGACACACTCACTGGCAAGAAACTGGGAGTCAACGCTGCAGGAAAACAACTTCTATTCGGAAAGATCGCTGGAAGAAGACACGGGTATGCCGACGAACGCTCGGCCCTCGATGCGGCTCTACAGTTTTCCAGATTCGTCGACGATCCTGACGTCGCAGTAGTCAAGCGCGACGACAAGTACTTTTTCTATGAGATTGACACCAAGAGCATAACAGGCAAGGATCTGTCGACCTATGAGGATCTCCGCGCCTGCACATTCTACGACTCGTATCCCAAAGGCCACAGGCTGCTCTGTGTCGGTTCTGAAAACAAGCACTTCCGCTTCTATTTGGGGCAAGCATCCCCTCGAGAATACACCCTCCCGCCCGATATGACGCACGCCGATAGCCTGGCAACGCTTCGTAAGAAGGCCGTCGCAAACCACGAGCGCCTCGTCGGAATGACGCGTGACCTCGGTGCTACCAAAGACCATCGCACGGTCTTTGCCGCGGCCTACCGTGTGATCACCGTGCGGGCGATCGCCGAGTTTGACAGCTACAAACAGGCTGGGAAGCCAGAATCCGCACAATTTGATGGCCGCCTCATCTGCAATTTCGCCCGCAGGTACTTCGCCGCCTATGACGCCTATGCCGCCGGACGCATGCGAGAGGTGGATGAGGTCTGGCGGACCGCCTTTGACGCCGGACGCATTGCCCAGGCGAAGGACTTCTCCCAGTTCTCTGTGAGCGAAATCCTGCTGCTGTCGATGTGCGCCCACATCATTCACGACCTGGCTTTGACTCTCGGTGCCATAGGCTACGACAAAGGTCAGCTGCAGTCAGACACCTACGACCATTTCAACCAGGCCCTGATCGAAGAAAAGGACCGTATCCTCGCTGCCGTAGAAGAACATTTCGGTGAGACGGATCTGCACCGTCTCGAGCGGCCATTCACACGGGCACTGCAAGCCATCTCGCAAAGGTTCAACGCCGGCGACCTCGGCCAGGACGTCGCCCGTGGCGCCTTCGCTGCTCTGCGCGGGCTCGCCAAACAGCTCTTCCACCGCGGGTACAGCAAGGCCAAAATCGGGGAGGTGGCGTTGTTCGCTGAGGACCTGGCTCGCAAGGGGCTTCCAGGGGGGAACTAGTGCCTGTTTCATAACCTCAAGAACCAGCCATTTTCCGTAGGGGAGGGGTTCACCCCCTCCCGCCGTCGGGCGGGGATAAACCCCGCACCCTACACGAGGAAAACTGCAACCCCGGAGGTTATGAAACACTGCCTAGGAGCCTGTCGGAGTACCGCGCTTCGCGGGGGCTTCACAGAGCACTACGGCGGCGGGCCCCTTCCTCGACGGCCATCCGGGCCACCTGCGTCGTCTGTCAGAAGTCTGGCAATCGCCGTGCCGACTCTCGGCTCCGCCCATCCGCGGCCCAACGCGTTGAGCTCGCGGGACGCGCCAGATTCTGGCGGCACTGCAGTCAGATTCTGGCGGCTGGGGCCGCTGGCTTGTCTCTGAGCTGCCCGGGGCCCACCCCTCCATAGGGATCAGCGATTTCCGACAAGTTTGGTACGGATTTTCCATGCGTGCCTGGTGTACCCCAAGGAGCTGTCACCACGCATGTCCGGACCACAAGTCGCAAAGAGGATCAGAAAACAAGGAACCGGCGGGCGGTCCCCCGGCGCGACCCTTCTGCTGTCACCCCAGGACACTGCGCGCCGGCTGGGCGTGGTGGCCGCAGTCTTCGCCGTCTTGACGGGGCTGGCATTCCTGCTCTCTCTGTTCGCGCCTGAGAGCCTCGGCTGGCACAACCCTCCGCAGCGCCTCTTTCTGATGCGTGTGATGCACTTCCTGCTGATGGCACTGTCGATAGGACTCTTCGCGCTCTCTCGAAGCGGCATGCCTTCGGAGAAGCTGCTCTCCATCGGCTTGGTCTATCAAATCCTCGGTGCGTTTGTGATCTGCCTGCCCGGGTACTACTGCAACATGATGCTGCAGGCACGGATGGACCGCCTGACCTGGCTCGCGCCCTGGATCATCGTCTTTCCCATCCTCGTCCCCGTCCAACCCCGTCGTTGTGTCTTGATCGCCCTGGCGTCGGCGACGCTGGCGCCCTTGATCTTCACGTGTTGGCTGCTAGTCGAAGAGCAGAGTGCCCCGCGTCTGGGAATGTGGCTCACCACGTTTGCGCCCAACTACCTCTGCGCGGGCCTGGCCGTCGGCTCGGGAGTGCTCGTGCACAGCATGAAGACCGAAGTCGCCGCAGCGCACCGCAGGATCATGGAGCTCGGCAGCTACCAGCTCGTGCGCAAGCTCGGAGAGGGGGGGATGGGGGAGGTCTGGGAGGCAAAGCATCGCATGTTGGCGCGACCGGCAGCGATCAAGCTCATCCAAGCAGATCTACTCAGCTCGCCGGCCGGGCATCAGGAGTTTCTTACCCGCTTCGAGAGAGAGGCACGCATCACCGCCTCTCTCCAATCGCCGCACACCATCGACCTCTACGACTTCGGCATCAGCGACGATGGCATCGTCTACTACGCGATGGAGCTGCTACACGGGCTCGACATGGACCATCTCGTTGGACGTCACGGCCCTGTTCCGGTGGCGCGCGCGATCTTTCTTCTGCGACAAGTCTGCCGCTCCCTTGCCGAAGCCCACAAGGCCGGGCTGGTGCATCGCGACATCAAGCCTGCAAATCTGTACGTCTGCCGCATCGGCGACCAATACGACTTCGTCAAGGTGATGGACTTCGGACTGGTGCGTCATGTGCAGCACGAAGGTACGGATACGCGCTTGACAGGGGTCGGAGAGAGCGTGGGCACGCCAGCCTTCATGGCGCCTGAGCAGGTTGAGGGTTTGCCGTCTGTGGACAACCGAGCAGACATCTATGCCCTTGGTTGTGTCGCCTATTGGTTGCTCACAGGGCACCTGGTCTTTGAGCACAAGACCGCGTTCCACATGATGGTCGATCATGTCCACAAGCGGCCAACACCGCCGTCCGCGGTCTCTCCCTACAGCATTCCTGCGGAATTCGAAGAGCTGATCTTGAGCTGCCTGGAAAAGGCGCCCGTAGCACGGCCCTCGTCAGCGGAACAGCTCGCTCGCGGGTTGGACCAGCTGCAGCAAGCCTATCCATGGCCCCAACATCGGGCACGAACATGGTGGAAACGTCATGGAGGGGGCGTGACCCGAAGGCACAAGCTCAGGCACCCGTAGCTCTGCCTTTCCCTTGCGTCTGCAAGACTCACTCCATCTGCATCAAGTGCTTTCCACAGTCAGCTCTGGGGCAGCGGCCCGGTACCATGCGGATCAGGCGCGGATGCACAGGGCACGCAAATCGGGTATGGATCGACTCGGCCAGCTCGTTGGGCGGGTGGTCGTACCAACCTGGATCTTCGTAGCTCACCAGATCATCGCGTACTTTGAGGACTGTAAACATACCTCCCATCCCGACGGACCCGAAGGGGCCTTCGCCGCCCATCATCGGGAGGGTGTTGGGCGGACCCGGCATGTTCATCTCAGTCATTTCGTGCATGCCCTTTTCGCCCATCGGCATGTAACCCGGCAACAGTGCTCTGATCTGGCCCGTCAATGGCGACTGGTCAACGCCCAGCGTATTGGGAATCGCATGGCCCATAGCGTTCATCGGATGATGCCGCTTGTGGCAGTGCATAGCCCAATCGCCCGGAACATTGGCGACGAACTCAAAGTCACGTGTCTGGCCCGGGGCTACGAGCACCGTGGTCTCGGGCCATTGCGCGGATTCAGGGATCGGTCCACCGTCGGTGCCTGTGACCCGGAACTGGTAGCCGTGCAGATGGATCGGATGCGCGTCCTGAGCGACATTGCCGATCCGGATGCGCACGCGTTCGCCGGTCTTGACGACCAGCGGCTCAGTGCCCGGGAAGGCCCGGCCGTTGAAAGTGAAGATGTTGAAGTCGGTCATCACGCTCGGATCCGGCATAGAGGACCCGGGCTCCACCGACCATTCGCTGAGGAAGATCGCGAAGTCACGGTCGACCCGACGGAACTCAGGATCGCGTGGGTGGATGATGAAGAAGCCCATCGTCCCGAGGCCGATCTGCACCATCTCATCGCCATGGGAGTGGTACATCTGCGTCCCTGGCGGCTGGTTCACGGTGAACTCGTACATAAATGTATCGCCCGGAGGAATGCCGCGCTGGGTCAGCCCCGAGACCCCATCCATACCCGCCGGCAGCAGCAGCCCGTGCCAGTGGACGGCCGTCTGCTCGGGAAGCAGGTTGGTGACATAGATGCGGACCCGGTCGCCCTGGACCACCTCGATGGTCGGTCCCGGAGTCCTGCCATTGTAGCCCCAGGCGTGGATGACCATTCCTGGAGCAATCTCCCATTCGATCACTTCGACCGTCAGATCGAAGACCTTGTACCCGTCCTCAGCCAACGTCCACTCCAACGTCGCCCCATTCGGGGTGACAACGGGTGTGAATGGCTCGGCATCGTCGGCGAAGGCCGAGAAGTGGATGAGGACGCCCGCGGCTACCAATACGACGCCCGCGATCAGGCGCCTTGTCATCGCTTTCATCTCGACTCCTCCGCTGCGATCAGGGCAGGGGCCCGCCCACAGCTCTCGCCAACTCCGCACGGCTGACCCAATAGCCACGAAGAGCCTCGATGTAGTGCATGTACGCAGACAGCTCCGCAGACTTGGCTTCCAATAGCTGATACAGGCCGACGAGCATGAAGTTGTAGTGTTCCTGCGTCTTGAGCACGATCTGCTCGTGCAAGGGGATCACGGTTTGCAGGTAGTGCTCGGCCTGTTTGCGGTGCGCAACCAGCAGGTTTCGTTGCTCGTGCACCTCTGACCTGATGTGGACTGCGAGAGCCTCTTCCTGCCTCTGGCTGCGACGCAGTGAAGACACGAGACTCGCTACCTCTGCCTGTCCCTGGTCGAATAGCGGCAACTCAAGGCTCAGGCTGGGGCCTGTCAGCCAGGTGCCTTCTGACTCCCGCTCGGCGCTGACGCCTGCTTCTGCGAGGGGAATCCAGCGCCACAGCTGCTTGATGTCCAGAGCCTCGGCAATGGTCTGGCTTTCCAAGCGGGCCGCGGCCAGATCCAGGCGCGTGGACAGCGCCAAGGATTCGAGCCCCATGATTCGTGTAGAGGTCTCTGGCACGGCAGGCAGCCTACCCGCCAGGGTCCAGGCAGCATCCTCGCCCCAAACGCCGAGCGCTCGGGTCAGCTGCTCCCGCATCTGCAACACCGCGCTCTGGCTGTGAAACAGTTGCAGCTTGGCCTCTTCGTAACTCGCCTGCCGCATCAAGAGGTCGAGCTCGTTGATGGTGCCTGCGGCGAATTGACTCTCAGCGAAAGCGAGCGCCACGCGTCCGGCCTGGGCTGTGGTTTCGAGGATCTCTGTTTGCAGAAGCTGCCCCTGCAGCGTGAAGAACCCCACCTTTACATCGGCGATCAGGTCCAGGACCTCGTGAGTTACGCGCAGCTTGGTCTCTTCGAACTCCAGCGCAGCGAGGCGTTTTCTGGCAGGGAGCATCAGAAGATCGACCAGATCTTGCACCCAGCCGAGCTCAACGTTGCCGGGAAATCGGACCAGCCCGCCGATGCTGGGGTTTTTCAGCAGGCCGGCCTGGACCAGATCTGCCTGGCCGATTCCCAGGTCTTCAAAGCGAGCCTGCAACGAACGGTTGTTGAGCAAGGCGAGCTGGATGGCCGATTCCAGGGTCAGGTCTTCTGCCAGAATGCGCCCAACCGTGCCCAAAGCCTGTGTGTCTGCCGAACCGCCCTGGTACCAGTGGATCGTTGGGCCGAAGCGTTTTGCGACGATGTCTGCGACCTCTGGAAAACCGCCTTTGGTGGGCACGACGCAGCCAGCCATCGTGCTGGCCAGGACCCACACGAGGCCCGCGAGGCGAGCGCGAGGGCTCATTCCTCGGCGCGCTCCGGCTTCAGGTGCTTCTGGCAATGCGGACAGCGACCAGGCTGGGCCTTGATGACATCCCGATGTTCCTCACAGCGGTAGAGCAGGGCGACGCCATCATCGTGGCCATGATCCTCCGGCGTCCCCTCAGGGTGGGCGTGGCCCCGGGGTTCGTCGCCCGCGTGTTCGTCCGGCTTGTCAGGAACGACACCGGTATCTGCATCACTGTGCCCGTCTTCGTGATGCCCTACGTCGTGGTGCCCTTCGTCGTGGTGCATGTCGTCATGTGTACTCGTCTGGCATCCGGCCAGAGCAAGTAGTGAGATGAAAAGAGAAATCGAGAGTGCGCGCATGATACCTCCAGCCGTAGCCATCCTGTCTTTGTGTGCACAGCGTGTGGCAAATCGAATGCCGTGTGTGCGAGGCACTGGCTGGCGGCCTGGCTTGACCCTCGTGAAGCCAGCTCACCAGAAACTGGCGACCGATGCACCAGTTTCTGGCGGACCCAGTGCAGACCAGGGCTGAGGCCTCGGATGGTTCCGGGGTAGAATCTTGGCACTGTGGTTGCCGTAGGCGTCTCTACGACGCTACGCGAGTCAAGCCATGATTATCGTTCATTTCGCACAGATCGCAGCTCAGGATGGAGCCACATTTCTGGAGCGCCTGGGGAACCTTGTTGGAGCCCTGCATCCCGCCATCGTGCACTTCCCGGTCGCAGCGATCACGATGGCCGCTCTCGCGCTCACCCTCGGGTGGAAGTTCAAGCGTGCCTTCGACGACATCGCCTTTTTCTGCCTGGTCGTCGCCGCCCTCGGGGCCGCCGCAGCGGTTGTGATGGGCTGGCTGCTCGCGCCCCAACTGGGATACGCCGGGGCTTTCTCGCTGGGCACAGGGAGCCGGAGCGTACTTTTTCTTCACCGCTGGGGAGGCACGAGCCTCTGCCTGTTGATCGGCGCCCTGGCAGCCTGGGCATGGGTCTCGAGGCGGCGTGGTACCTCTTCCCGCGGGTGGAAGGCTGGCGTCTTCGCAGCGGCCCTGTTGGCAGGAGCTGTCGGGCACTGGGGAGGAACCCTCACCCATGGCGATCTACTGACCGATGCGCTCGGCAACGTGTTCGCCGGCAACGAGGCTGCACAAGACGTTGGCGCAAACCCCAAAGACCCGGACCGGGCGGACGACGACTCGGGCGCAGTAGCCGTCGACTTCGAACAGACGATCCAGCCTCTACTGGTCGGCGCCTGCCTGTCGTGCCATGGCCCTACCAGACAGAAGAGCGGCTATCGGCTGGACGGACGTCAGCAGGCCTTTGCTGGCGGGGAGATCTCGAGCAGCCGGGGCGAGCGGGCCATCGTCCCTGGAGACAGTGACGCCAGCCGTCTGATGTGGATGGTCCGTGCCCAGGACGATGACTTCGACAGGGACATCTATCCCATGCCCCCTGCTGCAGACCAACGCTTGACAACAGAACAGCTCCAGGCCTTGCGGGCCTGGATCGCGGCGGGCGCCCCCTGGCCCGACGGGCTCATATTGGAGAGTGAATGATGCCACGCAATCATACCGGACCTGGCTGGTCTCAACTGCTTCCGCTACTGCTGCTGACAGCCTGCAGCCAGCCTTCGCCGCGCGTCTTCATGCATGGCGGCTCGCCGGACACTGCCGATGGTGTGCGTGTCTCTCCGCCGCGGACGGTTCTTGCTGACGGTGTGGCGGCTCCCGTTCCTGTCGGCGGGGGGGGGCACAACCATGGCAGCGCCCACGGCCAGGCTGTTGTAGAGATTCCCGCGAGTTTCGGCACGACCACCTGCGCTGTCTCTGGGGACGCCATCCTCGAGTTCGGAACTGCTGTCATCATCGAGCACCAAGGGCAGCAGATCTATCTATGTTGCCGAGGCTGCATCAAAGACTTCGATAAAGATCCCGTGTACTGGATGGGAAAGATCGAGGACCTGCGGCAGGATCCGGCCCACTGGGTCGACTCCCTCGCTGTCATGACCCATGCGCGTATGGAAACCCCAGCGGATCCCACTCCGGCTCTCGAGCCCGCGGTGCCGGGGCATGAACCGGCGGAAGCCGCGGTCGACTTTGATCGGGACATAGCGAGCCTGTTCGCTGACAACTGCCTGAAGTGCCACGGTCCGACCAAACAGAGGAGTGGATTCCGCCTCGACGTGCGGGAGGCTGCGCTACTCGGCGGAGCGATCTCTAAGGCGGCCGGGCAGTCTGCGATTGTTCCCGGGGAGCCTTCTGCCAGCCGCCTAGTCTGGATGCTGCGCGCTCAGACCGACGACTTTGCACGAGACATCTATCCGATGCCGCCCGACGGTCCCCTGGATCCGGACGCGATCGAACGCATCGAGCGCTGGATCGCTGAGGGAGCTGTCTGGTCCGCTGAAACGCGGGGCCCGCGAGCCGATCCCTGAGACCGCTCCGAAACATAGCGAATCGCCCTCGGGACACGCGCGTGACCGTCGTGCCCAGGCACCTGAACCTGGGCAGACCGCGCAGACTCTAGCGTTGTCCTGTGGATTGCGAGAATGGCAGAGATGAGCGGCGCGCCGGGCTCACTCGAAGGCCGCTTCCAGCGCTCCCTCGATCGGGAAGGGCGGCCGCTCGAAGGTCAGGCGGGCGTGGGCGATCTTGCTGTCGATAGGCTTGCACCAAGCCATACCTCCGCCGCCTCAGCCATAGTCGATCGCCCCACTTTGCAGCTCAGTCCCATCGCCGGCGAACAGAGCGTAGCCGAAGCGGATCTTCGCGCCGTTCTTGTAGAGGCTGACACCGCCGCCGTGCGCATCAAGAACACCCAGCCGCACCCAACGCCCCTTGGGCTTCTTGCCCGCGGCGAACTTCAAGACGACGGTCGATCCCAACTCCAGGCGCGTTTCCTGCCCGGGGTGGATCTCGATGGGAGCTATGTCTCGGGTGGCCGTGGCAAGAAACCAGTCGTTGCCGTCCGCATCCGGAGCCACGATCCGGTAGCCGACCACGGTGTATCGCCCGGGGGGTAGGGCGCGTCGCGGGTCTTCGCCGCGAGACAGCTCGGTCGTGTTCCAGGTCGGACGCAGGAGCTTGCCTTCTGCGTCGCGAAGAAACACTGAACCGCTGTCGAAGTCGGGCAGCAGGAAACCCTGTCCGGCGACACTCGGCGCGAGCGCCTCAAGGCGCTCGGGCAGGTCAAAGGGTGTGCCTTGCAAGTATTCGATCAGGGCCTCACGGGCCCTGGCAGGGGTGCTGCTTCAGGCTGTGCCCTTGATCTCGCCCAGCCAGGCCGAGTCGGTGGGGAACGCCGGGTCCGGAGGCAGGTGGCAGTTCATGCAGTTGTCGGCGAATACACGTCGCGGCCGATCTTGTCCAAACGCAGCGGCCGCGAGCAGACCCAGAAGCATCAAGAACGATGGGCGCATGCAATAGATCCTTGCAGAGTGTGCACTCAGTCTTCAGCTGTCAGCTTGGACAGGAACTTTTCGGGATGCGCGTTGAACTTCGCCACGCAACCGCCGCAGCACAGCCGGACTTCCTGCCCTTCATAATCCAAGATAACAGGATCGCCCATGGACCCCAGCTCTTTCCCTGACACCACGCAAGTATCCAGGGGATAGGTGTCCCGTGCCTGCTCGAGAAGGGCCAGGTATTGTTCGGGATCCGCATTGAACTTCTTCACGCAACCTTTGCAGCAGAGGCGCACCTCTTGTCCTTCGTAGTTCAGGATCACAGGGTCGCCCATCGCTCCCAGCTCCTCTCCAGACACCACGCAGGTCGTCAGAGGATACGGGTTGCGCGCTTCGGCGAGGATGGCCAGGTACTGCTCGGGGTCCGCATGGAACTTCTTGACGCAACCCTTGCAACACAGACGGACTTCCTGGCCTTCGTAGTCCAGGATCACAGGGTCACCCATAGATCCCAGCTCTTCTCCAGACACCACGCAGGTCGCCAGAGGATACGGGTTCTGCGCCTGGGCGAGGATGGCCAGGTAGCGCTCGGGGTCCGCGTTGAACTTCTCGACACAAGCCTTGCAGCACAGACGGACTTCCTGTCCTTCGTAGTCCAGAATCACAGGGTCGCCCATGGACCCCAGCTCTTCGCCAGACACCACGCAGGTGTCTAGAGGATAGGTTGCATCACCGTCTGCTGCCTGCGGGCCGCAACATCCGCACTGCGCGAAGGCAGAAGGCAGAAGAAAAGCGAGACAGAGGAACAACAGGCCAAAACTGATTTTCATGGCAGGTCTCCTTGACTGGTCTTGAGGGCCCACGTGAGGTGGGAGAACGCACGAGGAATAGCAAACCGCAGGCCAGCCGCGACCGTTGTTCCAGGCCGTGCGTGGGCAGCAGTATCGCCAGATTCTGGTGAGTAGATCCGCCAGATTCTGGCGGGTGCTGCTGGAGCCTTTGCCAACTCTACTGACCCCAACGGCCTAGCGCGGCCGCAGGTCGTCGCTGAAGGAGCCGCAGTCGAACATGACCGCCCCGAAATAGGGGTTCTCGACGGGGCCCTTGGGTTGGATCCAGATTCCGCCGCGGTTCTTGAACGCCATCGGACACTTGTAGATGCCGAGCTCTTGCTCCGACACAAAGCCCAGCTCGGTGGCCGACAGCATGGCCCGTGTCAACACGACCAACCATTGCCGGGCTGTCTGCACGCCTTCGGCATCTGCGAGCTCACGGGCCGCGTGCAAGTTCCAGCGCACCAGACCCTGCCAACGGGCCTGCAATGAAGGCTCGAGCCTCACATCCTCGAGCGCGTGCCAGGCTTCGGCCAGCTCTTGTCCAGCGGCGCGCGCGGCCTCGGGCTGGTCGAGAGCCAGGGCCTTGGAGATCTTCAGGTAGCGCTCGAGAAGCGCCCCTACGGATCGCCGCAGCGCCTCCGGCAGGACCTGCGCTGCCGCCGGCGGAAGCCGGGGGGAATACTCCCCCGCGGGGTCTCCGCAGCGCGGCATCGCCATGCCCAGGTAGGGATTCTGCACGGCCGGGGTCGCCTGCAGCCAGGACTCTCCGACCATCGTGCAGTAGATCTGATGCAACACCCAGGGCTCGGGATGGCCGAAGCGCGCTTCCAACTCGATCATGGCTGCAGATACCCGCGCAAAGACCTCACGGCCACCATTGAGGTCAGGCACCGCCATCCCCTCTTGGGCACCGCTCAGCAGAGCTGCGCGCAGCTGCTGCCAGCTCGCGGCGGCGTCGCCGGTCAACTCCGCCGCCTCGGGCAGGTCGGCCTCTGCCAGGTTCGAGAACGCACTGCGCGCAGCATCGAGGTCGTCCTGGGCCAGAGCTTGCTGTAGCTCGAGGTAGGCGCTGAACAGGGGGCGCAGCCCAGCGAGGAACGCGCTGTCGATCGGGAAGCGACGCGGAACAGCCGGATAGGACAGGTTCATCAAGCTGGGTTGGCCTCTGATCTGCAGCTCGCTGTCGATCTTGAACGCGCCTTCGACAACCACCTCATCACCAGCCTCCAGGCCTGTGTAGATGACATAGTGCTCGCCGACCCGTGGGCCCAGCAGCAAACGGCGCCCGCGGAAGGTGGTCATCAACGAGTCGGACGAGACCAGGTAGACCACGCCCTGGTCTCGCTCGGTGAGTACCGCGCCCGCCGGCACGAGCAGGGGAGGCAGGCTGTCGTGGGAGCTGCTGTAGCCCAGGTCCTCCGCGGACACCAGGGTCATGCTGCAGCGCGGGCAGCTGCTCGGGGTGTCTGCGACGATCTCGGGATGCATCGGGCAGATCCACTTGCCTGCGAAGTCGGGGGCGATCACCTGGCCTTCCGCGTCGATCTGGGCCCGCGCGACCGCACGGGCGAACATGCCCGGATACAGCTCCAGGTCGGGGTTCTTGACGTTGACGCGTACGGCCACGCTGCGGCTCTGCTCGTCGAGCATCGGATGGATGAACGCGATCGTGCCGGTGAAGGTGCGTCCCGGGAAGGATTCGACCTCGAAGTGTACGGTCTGGCCGTAACGCAACCAGGGCAGATCCGACTCGTAGGCAGTCAGCTGAAGCCACAGCTCGTGCAGGTCGGCCACCATGTACAGGAGCTGCCCGGTCTTGACGTGGTCCCCGCTGCGCACCAGCACCTGCATGACGGTGCCGCCCTGGCGCGAGCCGATCGCGAACAGCTCTCGTGCGCTGGACTCGCTCTCGAGGGCGCGGATTTCGTCTTCGGCTACGCCGAGCTGACGGAGTTTCTCGCGTCCGCTCTCGAGCTTGGCCCGGGCGCGGCCTGCCATGAACTCCGATGCCTCGGCATCGAGCAGCGCGACCGCGTGTGCGCCTTCGAGCAGCTCTTGATGCGCCCGCAGCAACTCGGGGCTGTAGAGCTCAAGCAGGATCTGTCCCTGCACGACTGTTTCGCCAGTGATGCTGACGGTTTGCCTCTCGACGCGGCCGTTGGTCCAGGCAGTCGTATGCTCCAGGCGCGTCTCGTCGATCTCGAGCATCCCGACCATCGGCACCGTCCGCGCGGCTGGACTGCGCTCGACGAAGGCCGTGCGGATGGCCGCCCTGGAGACGGCCGCGGCAGGCAGGGACAACTCGGGCTGGGGAGACTTGGGGGCGTCGTCGGCCGCAGGCGGCTTCGAGACCTCAGTCTCCTGCAGGAAGGCCCAACCCCCATTCCAGCGGACTCCCAGCCAGAAAGCTGCGACCAACAACGAGAGCACGGCCACACCCCAGAGCCAGCTCCATAGGACGCAAAGCAGCTTCCAGAGTCCACTGAGCAGGCTTCTCATGGGGCTTCCTCCCGTGGTTCAACGTCTGCGCTGGCGTCCGGCTTGCCGTCGTCAGCATCGCCTCCCAGGTCGCTGACCGGGTCGCCGCTCGATTCCAGCTCTCGCGCTTCGCCTGTCGCCCCATCCGCCGCCGAGGTCTGGGGCTCGTCCCGATCGAAGCAGGGATCGGCCATGCCCAGCTTGAACTTGATCTCCATCGCCAGGCAATAGAGCACGGGCACGACCAACAGCGTGATCAACTCGATGGTCATGCCGCCGAAGGATGGGACCGCCATCGGCACCATGACGTCGGCGCCGCGTCCCGTAGACGTCAGCACGGGCAGCAGCGCCAGAATGGTCGTCGCGGTGGTCATCAAACACGGCCGGACACGGCGTTTGCCGGCGATCATGGTCGCGCGCCGGATGGCCGCGATCGAGTCGATCTTCTCGCGTTTGAATACTTGCTGCAGGTAGGTTGCGATCACGACCCCATCGTCGGTGGCGATGCCAAACAGCGCGATGAAGCCGACCCAGACGGCCACCGACAGGTTGAAGGGAGCGACCTGGAAGGTCTCCTGCAGGTTGACCCCAAAGGCGCTGAAGTTCAGGAACCACGGCTGGGCGTAGAGCCAGACCATCAGGAAGCCGCCGGCCCAGGCTATCGCGATGCCCGAGAAGATGAAGGCGGTCGTGGCGACTGTCCGGAACTGCAGGTAGAGGATGATGAAGATCACGAACAGCGCCAGGGGCAGAACGATCATCAGTTTCTTCTCGGAGCGCACCTGATTCTCGTAGGAACCGGCGAATACATAGGTGCAGCCCCGCCGATTCAGGCCCGGCAGGTTGTCGATCTCGGCTGAGCTCAGCTCACGTCCTTCGGCGCGGGCCAGGTTCTGGGCATTCTCCAGAGCAAGCTCGAACACCTGCTCCTGCTGCTTGAGATAGGCCTGGGCCTCTTCGACCACGGCCACCTCCGCATGGCCTTCTCGTTTGTCGAGCAACACGTAGCCGATCAAGAAGGTGTCCTCGCTCTTGATGGCCTGCGGCCCGCGCAGGTAGCGGATGTCCGAGAGCTGGCTCAACGGGATCTGCGCCCCCTGCCTGCCGGGCACCAGGATCCGCTCCAGGGCGTCGATGGTGTCCCTGAGCTCACGTGCGTAGCGGACACGCACACTGTAGCGCTCGCGGCCCTCTACGGTCGTAGTCAAGCGTTTCCCACCGATGGCGATCTCGATGACGTCTTGGACATCCATGATGAGGATGCCGTAGCGTGCGATCGCCTCGCGGTCGATATGGATCTCGAGGTAGGGTTTGCCGACGATGCGGTCTGCGATCACCGCTGAGGACTTGACGCTGGGCACCTCTTTCAAGAAACGCTCGATGGAGAGTCCCACCCGATCGATGGTCTCGAGGTCTGGACCCTTGACCTTGACGCCCATCGGTGCCCGCATCCCGCTCTGGAGCATCACGATGCGGGCGGCGATCGGCTGCAGCTGCGGAGCGGACGTCACGCCTGGGAACTGGGCCGCTTTGACGATCTCATCCCAGATGTCGTCAGCGGTACGGATCTCGTCCCGCCACTGTCTGAAGAAGTTGCCGTCCGGGTCGGGCACCAGGGCCCCCTCAGCGTCGCGGGCGAATGTCCCCTCGTCATCGACACGGAAGCGCAAGCGCGTGCCGGCAGCGTCGGTCTTGAACTCGGGCAGGTAGTTGATCACCGTCTCGACCATCGAGATCGGTGCGGGGTCGAGCGAGCTCTCGACCCGCCCTATTTTGCCTACTACCGAGGCGACTTCAGGGATCTCACGGATCGCCCGGTCCTGCAGAGCCACCATCTCGATGCACTCGCCGATCGAGGCATGAGGCATGGTCGTCGGCATGAACAGGTAGGAGCCTTCGTCGAGCGGGGGCATGAACTCCTTGCCTCGCCCGTCCCAGTCTTGCGCCAGGGTCCACAAGACACGGGTCTTGAGATCCTGATTCGGCACGTTCTGCCAGTCTACGCCGTCATAGCGCGCCAGCGCCGCGGGCATGTCTCCAAAGACAACGCCCGGACCGAGCCACACGTAGCCGCCAAAGGCCAGCAGCAAGGTAGGAACGCACAAAAACGCCAGCTTGTGACGCAGACACCAGCCAAGGATGGCGGGGTAGGCCAGGATGAACAGCTGGAACATGGCCAGCAGCCCACCGATGGTGCCCGCGACGAAGATCAGGTTCTCGACCACACTTCGTCCGGGCCCCAGGGGCAACCAGTCGGTGGTCAGGTACAGGACGGTCCCCACGGCCGCTGCCAGACTGGCGAGGTAGCCGGCCCAGCGTTCGACAGGGCGGGGCAACCAATCGCTCAGCAGACTCCACAGGCAGAAGACCGCGAGCGCGGCGCCTGCCCACCACCAGGTATAGATGCCCAGCGGAATCGAGCAGGCCAGCAAAACGATGAAGAAGAAGCGGCGCAGGCCCTTCTTGCTGATCTTCCAGCAGAACAGCACATGCGCAAAGGGCGGGATGATCGTCATCGCCACGATGATCGAAGCCAGCAGGGCCAGCGTCTTGGTGTAGGCCAGAGGCTTGAACAGCTTGCCCTCGGCGCCATCCAGGGTGAAGACGGGCAAAAAGCTCACGATCGTGGTCGAGACCGCCGTGACCAGCGCGCTGCCCACCTCTGCGGAAGCACGGTAGATCAGCTTCAGATCCGACTCTCCGGGCTTCTTCTCTTGTAGGTGTCGCAACATGTTCTCGCACAGAACGATGCCCATATCGACGATGGTGCCGATGGCGATGGCGATGCCTGACAGGGCCATGATGTTGGCGTCGACTCCCAGGTAGCGCATACCCACGAAGCACAGCAGGACGGCCAGGGGAAGAATGCCCGAGATCAGGATCGAGCTGCGCAGATTGAGAACCATCAGCAGGACGACCACCACCGTGATCAGGATCTGCTGGCGGATGGCGGTGTTCAGGGTGCCCAGGGTTTCGTCGATCAGCTCGGTGCGGTCGTAGAAGGGCACGATGGTCAACTTGCTCACCGTGCCGTCCGGCAGCGTCTTGCTCGGCAGGCTGGGAGCGATCTCTGCGATCTTCTGCTTGAGGTTCTTGATCACCTGCAGCGGGTTTTCGCCATAACGCACCACCACGACGCCCCCGACGGCCTCGCTGCCCTCTTTGTCCAGGGCGCCGCGACGTAGGGCTGGACCCTGGCTGACCGTCGCGACATCCTTTATGTAGACAGGCACGTCGTCGTGAATCTTGACGACGTTGGTCTCGAGGTCGTCGACACTGGTCAGGAAGCCGACGCCGCGGATCACGTATTCGACGCGGTTGATCTCGATGGTCCGCGCACCGACGTCGAGGTTGCTGCGCTTGACCGCGTCGAAGACGTCGCGCAGCGTGACGTGCTTGGCGCGCATCGCGTCGGGGTCGACATCGACCTGGTACTCGCGCTCGTAGCCGCCCACCGAGGCGACCTCAGAGACGCCCTCGGCCGAGAGCAGACCGTAGCGCACGGTCCAATCCTGAATGCTGCGCAGCTCTTCGAGGTTCCAGCCTCCGGTCGGCTGTCCCTCTGGATCGCGGCCTTCGAGGGTGTACCAGTAGATCTGACCCAGCGCTGTCGCGTCGGGTCCGAGCGTGGGCTGCACTTCTGGCGGAAGAGTCCCGGCCGGCAGGCTGTTCAGTTTCTCGAGCACGCGGGAGCGCGACCAATAGAACTCCACATCGTCCTTGAATATGACGTAGATGCTCGAGAAGCCGAAGAAGCTGTAGCTGCGCACGGTCTTGACGCTGGGCAGGCCCAGCAGCGCAACAGTCAACGGGTAGGACACCTGGTCGTCGACATCCTGCGGCGAGCGGCCCGGCCAGGGGGTGAAGACGATCTGCTGGTTCTCGCCGATGTCCGGGATCGCATCGACGGGCACCGGGTCGCGGGGCATGCCGCCCAGGTCCCAATCAAAAGGCGCCGTGCGCATTCCCCAGAGGATGGCGAAGACCACCAGCAGCAGGGTGACGAGCTTGTTGTGCAGACAGAAGTAGATCACGTTGTTGACCAGGCCGCGCCTCTGCGGCTCGAGCGGAGCGCCCTCGCTCATCGCATCTCCTCCCCGTGATCATGTGGGCTGTGGTCGGTCTGCTGTGGGGAGGCAGGCCCGGGATCGGGCTCCTCGGTATGCTCTGCAGTTGGGATGTAGGACGGAAAGCGGCCGAGAATAGTGCCGCAGTCGAGCATCATGGCGCCGAAATACGGGTTCTTCAGCTCGGCATGGTCCTGAAACCAATGCGCGCCTTCCACCGTTGGAGCCGGGAGCCCCACCAGTTCCGGCACCTCGCCGCTGCGGAAACGGCGGGCCATCGGGCATTCCATCAGCCACACCCCTCCCGTTTCCCGCCCGAAAGTGTCGAGCACGGGACCCAACAGAGCGCTGAGACGGAACAGGCTGTTTCTGAGGGCCGCCACATCCTCGGTCTCAGCCACGAACTCCCGCAGCGGCTCGCTCAGATCCTGCCACAGCCTGCGTCCCGCTTCGGGCACCTCGGCATGTGGGAAGTGTATGAGCGCAGCGCTGACGTTCCCGAACGCCTCGCGGGCCGCCTCGGGGTCATCGGCTGCCAGAGCGCGGACCAGCTCGAAGTAGGCGCCATAGACCGGCTCCAATTGCGCGCGCAGCGCGCGGCCGCTTAGCTGAGCATGGGCCTCCACGGCGACGGCGCTATCAATGCGGAAGTTGGCGTAGCGCACGACCAGCTCGCCTTCCTCGAGCCCGGAGACCACTTCGACAGCGTCGCCCGCGCGCCGCCCGAGCCGCACAGTCCTGCCAAAGAACTCAGTGCCCGGTCCCTGCCGCGCGTCGCGCACGACGAAGGCGACATGGCGGGTGCCTGTGTAGAGCACCGCCGTGCCGGGCACGATCACGACCAGACTGTCTCCCGAGGCAGCGCGCGCCGTGCTCTGGCCGCGGGCACGCACGAACATGCCCGGCTTGAGCCGTCCGCTCTTGTTCTCGACCTCAACGCGGATACGCACCGAGCTGGTCTTTGGTTCGACTTCGGGATAGATGAATGTCACCACGCCCGAGAACGCCCCGTCGTCGTAGGCCTCCGTCACGATCTCGAGGGTTTGGCCGACGCGCACCCAGCTCAGCTGGGACTCGTGGACATCGAGGTGGATCCAGACCCGGCTCAGATCGGCGATCTCATAGATGACTGTGCCCAGTTGCACCCAATCTCCGGCGCGTCGGTGCATGGCCGAGACTATGCCCTGGGCCGGCGATACGATCTCGAGGTTGGTCATGCGCGGCCCACCAGCTTCGATGTGCGCGATCTGCTGCTCCGTCAGGCCGAGCAGGCGCAGGTTCTCGCGGGAGCTTGCGAGGCTCTTCCGGGTCGATTGCCGCACGCGCTCTGAAGCAGCATCGCCCAGCGCAGCAAGGGCCCGGATGCCCTCGCTCAACTGGGTCTGCGCGGTCAGCAGCTCGGGGCTGTACAGCGAGACCATGTGCTCGCCGGTCTTGACGGGGATGCCGGTGTAGTTGACGAACAGTGTGTCGAGGCGTCCTGCCGTCCATGCAGTCACGGTCGAGAGGCGCGTCTCTGCGACTTCGACCTTGCCGACGAGCTCAAGGTCGTTGCTGAGTGCGCCACGCGCGACGCGCACGGTTTGAAGCTCGTCGAGCTTGGCCGCGAGCGAGGTCTTCACGGGCACCGTGGCGGGAATGTCGGCGACGTCGGGCATGATCACCAGCGTCATGCCGCAGATCGGACAGAGGCCGGGTTGGCCGCTCTGGATCTGGGGATGCATAGAGCAGTAGTAGGTGACCTGTGCCGCACCCTGAATGGTGCCTGTGTCCGCGTCTTGCTGGCTGAAGTTCAGCCCGAGTAACAAGCAGACGACAGCGAGCCCTACGATCAAGAGGCCCTGGAGTACAAACCCGAGCTGCGCCCAGCCGGAATGTTGTTGCCCAGACGTCGCTTCTTGGTCGACCAGAGGGGAATCTGCTGCGCCGCTCATGGTTTCTCCGCCAGTGTGAAGCGCTCGCCCAGCAAGCGCTCGAGGGTGGCCAGCGCCCGCAGGGTGTCGGCACGGCTGCGCTCGAGCTGCAGCTGGAATTCGAGCAGCGTGCGCTCAGCCTCGATGACCGAGAGGAACTCCAGATCGCCCGACTCGTAGGCGGTCTGCGTGACAATCAAGGACTGGCTCTGTTTGGGAATCAGCGTGTCGCCGTACAATGACAGGCGCCGCTGGGCATCGCGCCACTCGAAGACCGCCTGACTGAGCTCAGCTTCCAGCAGCAAACGAGTATCGGCCAGCTCCCAGCTGGCGGCACGCTGTTCGGCGCGGGCCTGGTCGATGCGGGCCTGGGTCCGGCCCGTGAAGATCGGCAGGTTCAAGCCCAGGCTGAACATCACCGGATCTTTGCCGCTGTCGTCGACTCCGTGGTTGCGTGCGCCGTCGGTCTCGATCCAATCGACCCCGACAGTCAGGTCGGGATACCAGCCCTCGGTAGCCAACTCTTCAGCTTGGGCAGCCTTGGCGATCTTCTGCGAGACCAGTGCCAGCTCGGGGTTGTTCTCGGCCAGCCTGGACGCCAGCGCCACAAGGCTGTCGTGCGGGGGAACGAGCGCGGGTATCTGACGAGGCTCGGGCAGAAGTGTGCCGACGCCTGCCAGGCCGATAGCTGCCCGCAAACCTGTGGAGAGGGCCGAGCGCCGATCTTCGAAGCTTGCCACGTGGTCTTCGACCTTACCGATCTCCACCTGGACTCGGATCAGATCAGCCTGACCCGCCTGTGTGTGCAGGCGTGCCTGGGCGACCGCCTCGAGCTGAATCAACAGCTCGAGGATCTCACGGGTACGGTCCAGGGCCCTGCCGTTGTAGGCGTAACGGGCGTAGGCGTGGCTGACCTTCTCGAACAGGCGGAACTTCCTGGCGGTGAAACGGGCTTCAGCGACCTCAGCTGCGGCCAACGCCAGGTCGCGCGCCTCCACTAGCCGAGGCAGCCAGGGGATCTTCTGGCGTATCCCCAGGCGGAAGCGCTGCGCTCCGACACGGGTCTCGACTTCCTGGGCATACACCCCGAAACTGATGGTCGGGTCCGGCAGGCTGAAGACCTGGGGCGCCTGCAGCAGGGCCGCCTGCCACTCTTCGTAGGCACGCTTCAGATCAGGGCTGTGTTGCAGTGCCAGCGCCAGGTAGGCGTCGAGGTCTGCGTCCACAGGCAGCGGCGCGGGCTGTGAGACCCTGGACGAAGCGCGGATGGCCTGCTCGACCTCGCGAAGCTCCTGCCAGGCGCTCTCTTCCCGGGCAGATCGACACCCCACCAAGCTCAGGCAGAGAGCGATGATGGATAGACGTGGAACCATTCGTTGCTCCCTCCAGGCGGTTCGTTGAGCGTCGGGGCTGTTGGGGGGCTATGCAAGGGGCGTGCCATTCACCGCCTCATCGCTGCCGCAAGCCTCGCTGGGGCTTTGCGGGCCATGGACTCGGCAGGCTGCAGCGGGCATCGGTCAGATTTTGGTGCGTGGGATGTCAGATTCTGGTGACCAGGCGCGGCTCTCTCAGTCTCAAGCTCCTCTCTGCGCCTCTGCGCCTCTGCGCCTCTGCGTCTTTGCGTTAAATGTCTTTCCATAAGGCTCACAAAGACACTTCCGGCGAGGGGCAGGCCGGAAAGCGTCACCTCCAGTTTTCCCCCGCTTTCAACACATATTCCACGGGTTTTCCACCGGATTACGAAATTTTCCGGCCATCGCGTGGGAGTTTGGCGTAACAACTCGCAGGATATCCACACATTGTCCACGCGTTCTGGGTAGTTTCGAGGCTCTCTGGCAGAAGTCCGCGAGAAGAGAAGTCAAAAAAAGTCACAGCCTCTAAGCTCTTGTGGTGCAAATTGATGTAAGAAGCCTGCCGTGCCAGAAAGAACTTTGTGGCTTTTTGTGCTGGCAACTTGCGAGAGGACGATGTAATCTCGTTCTCGTTGGGAATGGTTGAGTGTTTTGGCTCTCACCGCTACCTCTTCTGCTCGAAAGTCGTCCTAGCCTCGGTTGGGGCAACTCGAGAGTTTTTGAGGAAAAGGTGTAGAACTTCAGAGGGGTCGGTGCCGAGTCTGTTTCGGCAGATTTGTGAAACCGGTTCTTCACTGTTGATACTCCATGGAGCCCACACAGAAGTCGAAGCTGCGGTTTTGGTCTTTTGGTGAAGCTTGTAGGAGGAGGAATCCGGGAAGCCGGAATCCACGGTGGAGAAAGGGAGAACCTCAGAGGAGTAAAGCCAGGAGGGCATGGTTCCTTCATTCACCTGGAAACAGGTTGGTTGATGAGCCGGCTCTGCAGCAGGAGTAAACCTTCGAAGTCGTCTGTGATTGAGCTTGCTTGAGAACAGAGAACGGCATGGGAGGATCGGGACTGGAGACAGGTCCGGACTGCTGTAGGGATCAAAGCCCTGAAGGTAGAAGCTCAGGAGTGTTGCCGGGGCGAAATAGACCCGGCAGGCCGTGAATGTGGCCTTGTGCCGACTCGCTGAAAACGTAGAAACGTTACGAGCGGGTTTTGGTGAGAGCTAGCAAGTCTCACCGCGAAGAGCTTTCATGGTTGTACGCGCTGGAGAGAAAGAGAACGCTCAAGAAGGTTGTGGTCACCAGACCGGGGCGGCTTGCTGCCCAAGGTGGAGAACACGGGAGATTCGACGGCGAATGCCCTGAAGGGGCGGGTAAGTCTACGAGAGGATGTGTTTCTTTCTCGAAAGTTGCACAAAAGGGAGAGTGCTGCAGACCGGGTAGTCGCTGAACGACATGCCGGGCGGATCTAAGCCATACGGGTCCCAGGCGCTTTTTCGAATACTCTGCAAGACGCTAAACCTCATGAGGGCCTCGGCAACGCTCATGGAAGCTTGCTTCTCTGAGCGGGACTCTTCGGAGTCCGGCCGGTCGACGAAACAACTCAAGCCTTGAAGGGCAACCAGGGTCCAAGCACCCACCGCCCGACACGGAACAGGTCACGACCGCGGTCGTGGCCTGTGCCATTTTGTTGCTCGATATCGCACGAGCGCTGAAGTCTCTCCACTCATTCTCAGCCCTACATCCATGTGTGCAGGCAGGATCTCACCAATGGTCGCTCGTTTGGGACGCGCCAGGCATCCGCTTTGGTTGGGGTGTGTAGTTTTTGTGTAGATAGTGTGTCGTTTGTTGCTGCGCGTGTGGACGTCAGCTGGTATCCTCCAGCCAGAATGCCGGGTCAGTCATCGACCCGGCCCCGCGGAGAACCAACACCATGAAGGCCCTCATCACCGGCGCCACGGGCTTCGTCGGGCGCCAGCTCGCCGCGAAGCTCGAACAGCCCCATATCCTTACTCGCAACCCCCAGGGGGCGCGCGAAAAACTCGGCGAGGTCCAAGCTTTTGCCTGGGAGCAGCCCAGCGAGGCTCCGCCGCCAGCCGACGCTTTCGACGGCGTGGACACTGTGTTCCATCTGGCAGGCGAGCCCGTCGCCGATGGACGCTGGAGCAAGGCCCGCAAGCAGCGCATCCTCGCCAGCCGCGAGCTCGGCACGCGCAACCTGGTGCAGGCGCTGCGCGATCTTCCTCAGCGTCCCGCTGTGCTGGTGTCTGCGTCGGCGGTGGGCTTCTATGGCGACTGTGGAGATCGGCTGCTCAACGAGGACGAACCTGCAGGCACGGACTTTCTCGCAGAAGTCTGCCAGGCGTGGGAGCGTGAAGCGTTCGTGGCACGCGAGCTGGATATGCGCGTCGTCTGTCTGCGCATAGGCATCGTGCTTGGGGCAGGCGGTGGTGCCCTCGCAAAGATGCTGACGCCCTTCAAGATGGGGGTGGGTGGACGCCTGGGGAGCGGCAAACAGTATATGCCCTGGGTGCATGTAGATGACGTTGTCGGGCTGCTCCTTCACGCCGCGAGCGATGCACAGCTCTCGGGCCCCCTGAACACCTCGCCCGAGCCCGTCACCAATCTGGAGTTCACCAAGACCCTCGGGCGGGTCTTGCATCGGCCCACCGTCTTTCCGGTTCCGGGCTTCGCGCTGAAGCTCGCCTTCGGCCAATTCGGCGAGGTGCTGCTCGGCTCGCAACGGACCGATCCCACGCGCGTGCTGGCCAGCGGCTACAGCTTCGTTCACACGAAGCTCGAAGCGGCTCTCCAGGCCATCCTTCGGCCTGAGGCGACTGCCAACAACGCCTGAGCGCGTATGATGGGGAGCATGCACACGCGTCGGTTGGGATTCTGGCAGGTCTGCGCCCTGGCCGTCGGGTTGATGGTGGGGGGCGGTGTGTTCGTCTTCTCCGGCCTGGTGGCAAAGAAGGTCGGGCCCGCCCTGCCTCTGGCCTACCTGCTCGCGGCCGTGCCGGTATTCCTCAGCCTGTTGCCGCTTGCCATGCTGGGGGCAACACTGCCGACCCTGGGCGGGAACTACCGTTATCCGAGCCGCATGGTCTCGCCAGGGCTGGCCTTCGTGGGCGTCTGGGTGTACGCCCTGGCAGTGTTTTTCGGCCAGTTTCCCCTCTATGCCCTCGAATGCGGTCGTTACGCGCGCCTCCTGATCCCCTGGCTACCACCGGAGCTCACCGCTCTGGCCGTGCTGGGCGGCTTCTTCGTCGTCAATCTACTCGGAATCCGACTGGCCCTGCAGCTGCAGGGCTTGATGGTGGCCCTCCTGCTTGTCGCACTCTTGCACTATGCCGGAGCCGGCTTGTGGACCTTCGAGCCTTCACGCCTGGCTGGCATGTTCAACCCTCAACCGGCTGCGTTGCTGCAAGGGGTGGCGATGCTGAGCTTCACCTATTTCGGCGCCAATGGCATCCTCGAGCTGGGTAGCGACATCCGCGAGCCCGGTCGCGTGGTGCCGTGGGCGATCAGCGTCGCCTTTGCCGTGGTCACCGGTCTATACCTCGTGGTCGCCGTGGTCACTGTGGGAGCGCTGCCGGCGAAGGAGCTGGCAGGCAGCGAGATTCCGCTGCTCGCCGTGGCCCGGGCGACGATGGGGGACGGCGGCCTGGCGTTCTTCGTCCTGTGTGGAGCGATGCTGGCCCTGACCACGACCATCCATGGCCTGTACGTGGTCGGGACCCGTTCGGTGCTCGCGATCACGGCCGATCAGCTTCTGCCGGCCTGGTGGGCCGGCCGTCACCCACGGCTCGGCACCCCCTACCGCATCCAGACAGGCATCTGGGCGCTCTCGTCGCTCGGCGTAGTGACCGGTTTCTCCCTGGAGACCTTCGCTGCGTATGCCACGCTCGGAGGGATGTTGCTGTTCGGACCGGTGCTGCTGGCAGCCCTGAGGCTCCCTTCCCGCTTCCCCGAGGCCTGGCGCAATTCGCGCTTCAGGTTGGGCAAGCCCCTGCTGTGGCTCTGCTGCGGCACGGGGTTGCTTATGGTCGTGGTCTTCAGCTTCGCGATCCTGGCCGAGCTGGGCTCTTGGCTCAAGGTCGGTTTCTTTGCCACGTTTCTGTTGTCAGGTTGTGGCTGGTTCGCGCTACGCAAGCGTACACTGCGTCGGCGTGGAATCGACCTGGCAGCCCTGCTGCGGGCAGACACCCTGCTGCCCAGCCCTCAAGGGCGCAAGTGATGCGGTAGGGTGCTCCGCAGTGCCCGCGCGAGAAACGCGTGGGGAGACTCGCGCACGGCCAACTCGATAAGCCCGAAAGGCCATGCGGGGAGCAGCAGCAAGAAGCGGAATTGCTGTGGCGCCCAGACCAGGCTGTAGCTCGAGCTGGGATCTTCGTTGTCTGTGTAGACGGTCACCTGCCAGAGTTGGCTGCCGCTATCGTGGTCGATGATCGGAAAGAGCGTAAGGGTGCAGATCGAAATCAGCAGACCTCCCCATCCCGGGGGAATCAGGCGGGCGCGCTCGATCACGACCATCGGCCCGCCGCGGTAGAGGTCGTACTGCGCAGGGTCCTCGACCAGCCCCAGCAACCCAAGACCAACGGCCTCAAGGGCCTCTCCGCGTTGCGCAAAGTAGCGCTGCTCGACTGAGACCTTGCGAGCCACATGCCCGAGCAGGGCCTGGCGTAGCTCGGGGATCACCGATGCGGGCAGCTTTTGGTTGAAGTGGCTGGCGAGCACCACTTGCAGCTTGGGAATGGGCTGCCAATCTTCGAGCGGCTCGGGAAGGGGCGACTCCGAGACCCAGGTGACGCATCCGCTGAGGGCGAGCACCGCCAGCAAGAGCAAGCTGCGGCACCTATCTGCGCTGGTTCTCAGCAACGGCTCGGTTGGTTGCGGCGCTCTTGGAAGTCCATCAGCTCTTCAGCGCAAGAGAGCAGGTTGTCGACGATGAAGTGGAAGACCTCGTAGTTGAAACCGCAGAGGTAGACGCGGTAGTTGATGTCGAAACGCCAGTCACCCGGATCTTCCTCATCGTCGACCTCGACGCCCAGTCCGTAGCTCGAGATGATCTCGATGACTTCCCGGGCGTTGTCGCGGAAGAAGCGCGGCTCCATCCCGATCGAGATCGAGAAGTTCATCCAGTCGCCTTCCTCGGTGTACACGCAGATCTCGTTGAAGTCGCCGTCTTCCTCCGAGTCTTCGTGCACCAGCGAGAGATCGTCGGCTGCGCCGGCTTCGGCCGAACCTTCTTCACCCTCTTCGCCGGTGAATGGAATCTGGAAGGCCCCGTACCAGAAGGGATCGTCCAGGCTCTCTTCATCGGAGGAGGTTTCTTGCAGCACCAGAATCCAGGAGGCCTCTTCGGCGTACTCCAGAACTTTCAGGCGCGCGTATTCGGTCTTGATGCCCAAGGTTTCCCCCAGTTCCACGGTCGGGCGACCTCCGCGGCGCCTGCCGTCATGTGATTGCCTGCGCATGGAGCCGATCCGGAAGACCTTAATCGAAGGTTCGCGCCGAAGCAACAGGATTCCCCCGGGCGCAGGGGGGCAGCCTTTCTCTGAGAAGCCAGCGGGCGCCGCGTGGATGCCCGTTGCGGGCCGACTCGCTTGCTTTGGTGCATAAGTAAGTGTTCATACTGGCTTTGTATACAGTCTTGCAAAGCTGGGGCTGGCAGGTTAGCTTCATTCCAAACCAGAAACGGAACGAAGGACGGGAAATGACCGACAGCGCGAAACTGCAGATTGGTGACAAGACATACGAGCTTCCCATCATGGTGGGAACGGAGAACGAGAGGGCGATCGACATCGGTGCGCTGCGCAAGCTCACCGGCCTGACCACGCTCGACCCCGGCTTCGTGAACACTGGTTCTTGCAGCAGCGCGATCACGTACATCAATGGCGAAAAGGGCATACTGCGCTATCGTGGCTATCCGATCGAGCAGTTGGCTGAGAAGTCCTCTTTCATCGAGGTCTCCTACCTGCTGATCTACGGAGAGCTTCCGAACCCGGAGCAGCTCGCGAGCTGGCAGGACAAGATCACGAACCACACCCTCATCCATGAGGACATGAAGCACTTCTTCCAGGGATTCCCTCGCGACGCACATCCGATGGCCATTCTGTCGGCTATGGTCGCTGCCCTGTCGACTTTCTACCAGGACTCGATCGACACCGATCCTGAGTGCCTCGACATGTCAACGATCCGCGTGATGGCGAAGCTGCCGACCCTGGCCGCCTTTTCTTACAAGAAGTCGATCGGCCAGCCGCTGGTGTATCCGAGCAACGAGCTCAACTACGGTGGGAACTTCCTGCGCATGATGTTTGCGGTTCCGACCTTCCCGTTCGCGCTCGACCAGGAGCTGGCGGATGTCATCGACACTCTGCTGATCCTGCATGCCGATCATGAACAAAACTGTAGCGCCTCGACTGTCCGCCTGGTTGGCTCGAGCCGCGCGAACCTGTTCGCCGCCATCTCCAGCGGCATCTCCGCTCTCTGGGGCCCTCTGCACGGTGGCGCCAACCAGGCAGTGCTCGAGATGTTGGGCTCGATCGCGAAGAACGGGGGGGATGTCAACAAGTTCGTCGCGCTCGCCAAAGACCCCGACAGCAGCTTCCGGCTGATGGGTTTCGGCCACCGCGTGTACAAGAACTTCGATCCACGCGCGAAGATCATCAAACGGCTGTGTGACAACGTGCTGTCGAAGCAAAAGCGCGTCAGCGACCCGATGCTCGAGATCGCCAAACGTCTCGAAGAAGTAGCGCTGGCCGATCCCTACTTTGTCGACCGTAGCCTGTATCCCAACGTCGACTTCTACAGCGGCATCATCTACAAGGCTCTGGGGATCCCGACCAACATGTTCACCGTGTTGTTCGCCATGGGACGCCTGCCAGGTTGGATCTCGCAATACAAAGAGATGCTGGAAGACAACTCGCGCATCGGCCGGCCCCGTCAGGTCTACACAGGTAAGACCGCGCGCGACTACGTTCCGGTGAGCGAACGCTGATCGACCCCTTTCGCGGCCCCTCTGCCGCGCCGTTTCCCCGGAGAGCCGCGATGGATGCCCGGCCAGAATCCGACCTGCCTGCGGCGCGGGCCGAGTTTGCCATACTGCGCTCTGGCGCGGGGCTGGTGGAGCTTGGCGGCTACGGTGCCGTGTTTGTCGAAGGCCCGGATGCCCTGAGCTGGGCACAGGGTTTCTTGACGAACGATCTTCGTCAACCCGTGGGGCAGGGGTGCTACACGCTCGCCGTTCTGCTCAAGGGCAGGATCTTCTGCGACGTGCTATACAGCAGGCTGGCCGCAGAGACCCTGCTGTTCTCCACCGAGGCTGGCCTCGGCCCTGAGCTGGCCGAGCACCTCGACCGCTTTCTGATCGCAGAGAACGCGCAGATCGAGGCTCGCGGCAGTTCTTATCTGCGTTGGGGTCTGGTGGGGCCTCAGGCAGCCGAGATCCTGGCTTCGCTGGGCATCGCAGGGCCCCTGGCGATCGGGGGCAGTGTCGCGCTTCCCGGCCAACAAGGCTGGTGCCTGCGCAGCGCTTGGCTGGCGCATCGGGGAGTCGCGCTGCAACCCGAGAGCTTCGACCTGCTGGTCCCGGCCGAGGGCGCGGAGGAGCTGCGCTCAGCATTGCTCGAGGCGGGGGCACGCGCGGTGGGTGCGCAGGCGCTGCGCTGGCTCGCGTTGACACACGGCCGGCCGGGCAGCCGCGCGTTCCGGGGTCTGCTTCCCCAAGAAGCGGACCTCGAAGGCGCGGTCTCGTTCACCAAGGGTTGCTACCTGGGACAGGAGACGGTGGCGCGGGTCCATTACAAAGGCGGCGTCAAGAAGATGTTGAGCGCGCTCAGCGGCGGTCCGCCTCTCGAGCCGGGAACCCCCCTCGAGCATGAAGGGCGAGCCGTCGGCAGTGTGCTCGCAAGCGCCGTGGTTCCCAGCCTGGCCCCGGAGGCGCTCCATCTGGCGTGTCTGCGTCTGGAGCACCGTCAACCGGGGAACCGTGTGCAGGTGGGTGCACAGAGCATCGAGGTTGTCGTCTTGCCGCTGAGCGGCTGAGAGGAGAGAGAGTGTCGAGAATCCTGGTCACCGGCGGTGCCGGTTTCATCGGTTCGCACCTCTGCGAGCTGTTTCTTGAACGGGGCCACAATGTTGTCTGCATGGACAACCTGTGCACGGGCTCGGCGGACAACATCGCCCACCTGATCGGCAATCAGGAATTCAAGTTCATCCACCACGATGTGACCAACTACATCTATGTGCCGGGCACGCTGGACGCGATCCTGCACTTCGCCTCCCCGGCCAGTCCCGTCGACTACCTCGAGCTTCCCATCCAGACGCTCAAGGTTGGCAGCCTGGGCACGCACAATGCCCTGGGGCTCGCCAAGGCGAAGAACGCGCGCTTCTTGCTGGCATCGACCTCTGAGGTCTACGGGGATCCGCTGGTCCATCCTCAGCCGGAGGAGTATTGGGGCAACGTCAACCCGATCGGCGTGCGCGGCGTGTATGACGAGGCCAAGCGCTTCGGCGAAGCGATCGCGATGGCCTACCACCGGGTGCATGGCGTGCAGACACGGATCGTTCGTATCTTCAACACCTACGGGCCTCGCATGCGGCCCAATGACGGGCGTGTGCTCCCCAACTTCGTGCGTCAGGCGTTGATGGGCGAGCCCCTGACCGTCTATGGCGACGGCTCGCAGACCCGCAGCTTCTGTTACGTCTCGGACTTGATCGAGGGCATTCACTCCCTGTTGTTTTCCGAAGAGGTGGGCCCGGTCAACATCGGCAATCCCGACGAGGTATCGATTCTCGAGTTCGCGCACGAGGTCAACCAGATGTGCGGTTCCGACAGCCCGTTGATCTACAAAGAGCTGCCGACGGACGATCCCAAGACGCGTCAGCCAGATATCAGCCGCGCGCGGAGTATTCTGGCTTGGGAGCCCAAGGTGGGACGCCACGAGGGCCTGCAGACGACCGTCCGCTATTTCCGTGAGCTGCTCGGCTGTCCCTGAGCGGGGACTCTGCCAGGTCTTGCCCTGCGCGGGCCTTCTGCTAAGCTTGGAAGTGTTCCGCGTCTCCGTGAGGCAGCATGCGCAAGAAATTCCTCTACCGCGTCTTCCTCAAGAAGCTGCTTCAACTCGAAGACACTCCCGAGAGCATCGCACGCGGCGCCAGCCTCGGAATGTTCATCGCGTGGACCCCCACCGTCGGTATCCAGATGATCCTGGTCGGGATCATCAACACGATCTTCAAGGCCAACCGCCTGGCGGGGATCGTGATGGTCTACATCTCGAATCCGTTGACGCTGCTGCCGATCTATTGGCTGAACTACATCGTCGGGGCATTCCTGCTGGGCATGAAGACCATCAGCAAACAACAGTTCTCGGCCGTCATTCCCCAAACCTCCGATGGCGTGTTCGACTACTTCATGCGGTTCGTCTCCAACCTGCTCGATCTTGGCTGGGAGGTCGCGGCGCCGACCCTGTTCGGAGGAGCCGTCATCGGCGCCCTGCTGGCCATCCCGACCTACCCGCTGACGCTGCGCTTCATCAAGCGCGAGCGCGCTTTTGTCGCCAAGCTGCGCGCACGCAGAAAGAAGAAGGGTGGTCTGGAGTCCAGCGCACACGCGAGTTCCGCCGAGACCGCCCCTGAGCTCAAACCCGGACAAGTACTGCCAAACGAGCCCGAGCCCTCCAGTGATGAGGCGACGGCTGCGAGGGATCGCTGATGCAGCTCGTGCTCGCTTCTGCTTCGCCCCGGCGCAAGCGCCTGCTCGAACAGGCAGGTTTCGAGTTCGTCGTGGACGCGCCGCAGGTCGCCGAAGTTGCGGCGAGCTACGAGGCCCCGCATGCACTCACCACACGCCTTGCTCTACAAAAGGTGCTGGAGGTTGCGCGGCGAAGACCCGATGCCTGCGTTCTGGGCGCGGACACCGTGGTGGTCAGCGGCGCAGGTGTCCTGCTGGGCAAGCCGCGTGACCGGGCTCATGCTGCCGCCATGCTCGCCCTGTTGCAGTCCCGGGTGCATTTCGTAACCACAGGCGTGGCCGTGCGCCATCCTGGGGGCGCTTGTTTCGTCGAGTCGCAGACCAGCCGCCTGATCTTGCGCGAAGGGCCGCACGATGCGTACCTCGACAGTGGCCAGTGGCAGGGCAAGGCAGGTGCCTACGGCATCCAGGACGCCTTGGCTCCTGCGGTGCTGCAGTCGGGCAGGCTCGACACAGTCATCGGATTGCCCGTCTGCATGGTGGCCGACCTGCTCGAGCGTTGCGGCGTTCCGCGCCCGGCTGCGCTCGTCAGAGGGGCGAAATGTGAGGAAACATGGCAGATGACGTCGCCCTGATCCTGATCGGCAATGAGCTCTTGAGCGGCAAGGTCCGCGACCTGAATTGCCTGCACGCCATCGACGACCTGTGCCGGATCGGGGGTCGGCTGGGTGCTGTTCTCATCGTTCCCGACGACATCGAGCGCATCGCCGAATACGTGCGTGAATGCAGCCAGCGCTATCGCTGGGTGGTCACTTCGGGCGGCGTCGGACCGACGCACGACGACATGACGGCCGAAGGTGTGGCCCTGGCATTCGACGTGCCTCTGGTCGAGCACCCGCAGCTGGTGGCGATGATCGAGAGCCACTACGCTGCGCAGGGCAAGCCGGTCAATCAGTGGGTACGGAAGATGGCACGCCTTCCCGAGGGCGCCGAGATCGTGCCCGATCCCAACTTCCCGATACCGGTGGTGCAGATGGGCAATGTTCTCTGTCTGCCGGGCGAGCCGACGCTGTTCAAACGCAAGTGGCAGAGCATCCGAGCGCGTTTTCAGGCCCAGCCCCTGATCCAGGCTCGCGTGTATACGACGCTCGAAGAAGAAGACCTGGCAGGCATGCTCGCGGCCATCGAGCAGGAAGAGAAAGTCGCGATCGGTTCCTACCCGATCTACCACAAGTCCGACTATCGCGTGATGGTGACCGCCGAGAGCTTGGACCTGGCTGCAGTGCAGGGCGCCTTCGAGCGTCTGCTGCGGGAGTTGCCTGACGAGTCCGTGGTCCGCACGCTTGAGCCACGCGCAAACGGCTGAGTGGCCGTCAGTTCCGGTTCCCGTAGTAGAACCCGACCACGAACAGGAAGATCTTGTCGGCTGCGTCCGGCAGCTCTCCGAGTTGGCTGAACAACACAGCCAGGGAGTAGCCGATGGCCGTCAAGAG
Organism: Planctomycetota bacterium; assembly: GCA_029260765.1. Lineage (GTDB taxonomy): Bacteria > Planctomycetota > J058 > JAJDCP01 > JAJDCP01 > JAJDCP01. The sequence continues at coordinate 14,013 of JAJDCP010000054.1, read as the reverse complement.
CGCGATCATGCCGCGGATGTGACCGCCGAGCACGACGGCAGTGGCCTGTTCGCCCATCACTTTCAGCAACCTGTCGAGCACCGGGCGCAACAGGCTGCCAAACAAGAACGCCCCGATCAGTGCGATGGTGGAGAGGTTCTTGGACCACACCGGCTCGCCAAAGTCGAGACCCGACTTGCGGAAGGCCAGGAACAGCAACAGACCAAAGCCAACGATGAAGAACAGCCGCATGGATCCGCGAGGCAACCATAGTGGGCTGGCCTCTTTGCGAGCTTTTTCCGCGGTTCCGGTCATCCTGCGTCGCGAGGCGAAATAGTAGGAAAGGGTAAGGATCAACGTCATACGCAGCTCGACCGGTACCTCACGTCCGGTCAGGATCAACAGACAAGTTACCAGGAAGATCAACAGGGCGGTCATCGCCCGGACGCTGCCCTTGGGCAGGCCCAGCGGATAAATCGGGGAAGGGGATTCCTCCCCTGGAACCTCAGCGACCTCCCCTGGTTCGAGCTTCAGGGTGGTATCGTGTTCGTCCGACATAGTCGACCTCACTCAGACAGGTTGGAGGAGGCGCTTGGGTATGCGCTTGCGGCCCGCGAAGCCTTCGTCATAACCGTGGAACCACTCGACCTGCTCTTCGCCTGTCTTCCAGCACAACAGCACGAATTCGCCGTCGATGGTCGAGGGGAAGTCGACCAACCCTTCCTCGAAACCCAGGCCCTTGTAAAAGCAGCCGAGCTGCTCCAACTCGTCGACACAGCCGCGGACGTCGTCGGAGAGGCGTGCGACCGTCTCCTTTTCCTCGGCGGTCGGGCTCGTACGCACGACGACAAGGTCACTGAGCTCGCGTTGTTTGGTCAGGATCTCATCGACGATGGCCCGCACAAGTGGCAACGCACGTGTCGCTTCCTGGGGGCTGAAAAGGCGATGGTGTGTGGTCATGGCACCTCCTCATTCCTCCCTCAGGGTAGCACAAGCGTCGAGGTGCGCAAGTTGCGTTGACTGCCTGGCGGGCCCGTTGGATTCCTTTGACTTTGCCTGTCTTGTCGTCCATCATTGTTGAGGAACGATTGCCCAAGGAGAGACAGTGATGCCCAGTGTCGCGGTAGTTGGCAACAGCAACGACTGGTCCACCGAAGAACTGATGCAGGCTTTCCGCAAGCAGGGAGCCGAAGTCACCCTCATCCCGCCGCTGGAGTGGTCTTCGACCTTTCCGGGGGACAAGGCAATGATCGCCGGCAAGCCGGCGCCCGAAGTCGATGCGTGGGTCATCAAAGACATGGGCTACGGCCGCTCGGCTGGAGTCGCGTTGATGCTCGAGATGCTGCGCTCCTTCGAGTCTGCGGGAGCGCGTGTCTTTCCCAAGGTCAGCGCCATCGAGAACGCTGTCGACCGCTACCGGCGCACTGTGCGGCTGGGGCGAGCAGGTCTGCCGATCATCGAGACGCGTTTTGCCGGCTCGATCCATGATGCCATCGAGTTCGTCAAGTACGTGGAAACCGCGGTGTACAAGCCTCGCCACAATGTGCCCGGCGAGGGGCTCTCGCTGTTCAAGGCCGATGATGCGACGTTGAGGGCCAATCTGCAGCTGCTGGCCCGGCAGGAAGGCTTCCCTTTTTATCTGCAACAGTTCATTCCCGGCCTCGACCGCGACTTGCGGGTTGTGGTCATCGGGGGTGAGGTGTTGGGCGGGTATGCGCGCGTGGCTCTGCCAGGCAAGTGGCAGACCTCGCCGCGGGTCGGAGGACGCCATGCGGTCTGCCCGCTGACGCCCGAGATCACCAGCCTCTCGCTGCAAGCGGTCAAGGCGTGCAATATCGATTATGCCACCGTCGAGCTCGCGCCCACCCCCGATGGGCTGCTGGTGTACGATGTCAATCCGTTCGCGAGCTATGTCGGTCTGAAGGAAGCCTGCGACGTGCATGCGCCCACCCTGCTGTCCGAATATTGTCTCAGCCGGCTGCAGCAATAGCCCCCTCACTCCAACGGTTTACGGGCGACTCCGCGGATGCTGGGCCGGACCAGCGGAAAGGCCTTGCGCATCGAGGTGCGGGTCAGGCTGTCGAAACGGAAGCCTGCAGCGGCGATGAGCGCCTCGCTGTCGCGGGTCAGATGGCAGTTGCCGAACACGCGCTTCCATAGGGGCTCGATCCGCTGCTGCCAGCGCAGTCGCTGCGGACGCCCGGTGGCCGCCACATGCTCGATGAAGATCAGCCGTCCGCCAGGCCGCAGCGCCCGAAAGAGCTGCGCGAGGGCCTGCTGGGGACGCGGTAGGGAGCAGAGCACCAGCGTCATGACGACGGTGTCGAGCTCGCCGGCGCGGAGCTGCAGTCTCTCGAGCGGCCGGCGTTCGACGCGCACACGCCACGGGGCTGCGGCAGGCAGCCGGCTGCGCAGCTTGCCACGCAAGATGCGCTCCGGTTCGACCAGAATCAGCTCAGCCACCCCGGCCGGGTAGTACGGCAGGTTGGCCCCGCTCCCGGCACCGACCTCGAGAACCCGGCCTCGGGCGTCTTTGAGCAGCTCTGCGCGCCAGTGGCGCAGACATGCCCGCTCAGTCACCTGCATCAGTCCGTCGTAGATGCGCGGTAGGGGCCACAACATGGCTCGTCCCTCCAAGCTGAGTGATGAAGCAACCGCGCCAGCTGGCGGGGACGCCGCAGCTGGACCACCCGCATACGCTCGCGATGCCGGCGCAGGCCAGCGACCAGGCGGGGGCGGTGATCTCTTGCATACAACCAGACATAGCGGAGGAATGCCAGGTCGAGGTGCTCGGGGCAACCCGGGGCCATGTCCGCCCGAACCTGCCCGAAGGTTCGGCTGATGCGCAGGAGCACGCGGGGGAAGTAGACCCGGCGCGGCAGATCGAGAAAGATGGCCGTGTCGGCCCGCTGCAGGCGCAACTCAAGGGAGTTGTTGAAGTTGCCATCCATCAGCCAGGCCGGCGCCGCCGCCAGCACACGCACCCGCTGCAGCCAACGTTCCGGGCAGGGTTCGCGCCAACCCGGCTGCCAGTATTCCTGGTCGAGATGGATCAGGGGCAGGCCGAGCCTGGGAGCGAGTTGGCGCGCGAGGGTCGACTTGCCAGACCCACAGGGGCCAAGGATCAGCACCCGCTGCGGCGCGCTTCTTCGCTGGCTGTTCATGGGCGGGGTCGCCGCAGGAAACGCCGCGCGCCCGGATCGACGCACAGGCGCCGCCCTGCTACGCGGGTCAACAGGGACGCATCACGCAGCGCCAGGATCCGTTCAGAGTCTATGTCGAGCAGCTCGCTGGCGGAAAAGTCCCCGTCGAGCTGAGCCAGTTTACGCAGGCATTCCTGGTCGGGCACAGACAGCTGCCGCCACGATTCTTCGAAGACCGCGCGCAGGCTTCGGTGCCGATCGGGACGCTGGGTGTCGCGGCTGGTCGGGAAATCCTCCGGCAACTCGAGCTGCGCGAGGATGTCTGCGATCGGCAGCTGGTCCGTCCAACCGGCACACAGCTCCAGGGCCAGCGGATGGCCGCTCAATCGGGCGCAGAGAGCCTCGATCAGGGCGGGATCGTGTTGGGCTCGATCGCTGCTTCTCGAGGCATGCAGCTGGAACAGGGACGTGGCGGCGGCTGTCTCGAGACCTGCCAGCTCGAGCGTCCATTCTGCCTGGCAACGCAGGCGTTCTCGCGCAGTCGCCACGACCTTGACCTGCGGCAGGTCGGCAAGGCAGGCCCACAGCGCTCTCGCCTCGCCCGTCTGCGCCCAGAGCTCGTCGACAACGACGAGCAGCTGCTTCTTCCGCAGCCCTCGCAAGCGGTCGTTGTCTGCGAGCTGGAAGTGCTCGCGCAGCCATTGCGAGGGGCGGCTGCCCGAGGTTCTCTGGGCCGGGTCGAGCCAATGAACCCCGGCCGAGAAGTCATCACCCATCCGTCTGCCCAGCGCGGCGGCAAAGGCCGTCTTGCCGATCCCCCCCGGTCCCTTGATTGTCAGCCAACGGCAGGTTGGGTCGCGCAGGCGTGCCACCGCTTCGTCGAGCTGGCGATCCCTCCCGAGCAACTGCCGCTGATGGGGAAACCGCTCCGCGCATGCGCACGGGTGCGCCTGGGCTGTCCGTCCGACCGCGGGCTCCAGGCTACGCTCGCTGAGAATGCGAGCCCGCAGTTCCACAGTCGCTGCGCTGGGCAGGGCCCCGAGCTCAGCGTCCAGGCGGCCGGACAACAGCGCGTAATGCGCCAGCGCCTCCGCGCGCCGGCCAGCCCTGGCCAGCAGCTCCATCCTTTGGCAGTGGGCAGACTCGCTGAGGGGAGCAGTGCGCAGCAGCCGACGGTTCCATGCCAGGGCTTCGGAGAGGTCGTGACGTTGGGCGTGCCAGGCAGCCAGGCCCTCGAGCGCCTCTTGCACCTGTGTGGCCAGCTGTGCAGCCATCGAACTGCGCCAGTGCTCAAAGCCCGAACACTGGCGAGGGCTGAAGCCCTGCAGGAAGCGGGCTCCGTCCTGGGGCAGCGCCGCCGCAAGCTCCCCGGCCTGGCGCTGGTCCCGGGGCAGGCGCTGCCCATGCTCACCGCCCAGGCTCGCGAGCTGGCGTTGAAAGTCCAGCACGTCCACGCGGACCTCGGCCACCGCGAGCCGGTCGCCCTGAGCGAGCAGCTGCTCGGCGCCAACGGCCTTGCGCAGTGCGGCAAGATGGCGTCGGAGAGTGGCACGTCGCTGTGAGAGTGAGGCCCCATCCACCAGCAGCGCGGCCAGGTCGTCGCGCAGCGCGGACTCGTTGAGCGCCAGATAGACCAGCAGAGCCTCTGCCTTGCGTGTCTTGGCGCGGAGAGGGACGCCCCCACGCTCGATGCGCAGGCAGCCGAACATCGTCAAGCGCAGCTCAGCCACGTTGCAGCCGATCGGCCAACTGCGCCAGCAAGTCACGCCAATCCTGGCACTCCTCCAGACCAGGGGAGGTCTCTGCAGGCAATCCGTCGGCCAACGCACGGGCACGCTGCCGCAACGACTGCGGGCAGGCCTCCTGGGCGGCGACAAAGCACAAGACGTGGCCCGCCTCAGCAGGATCGAGGGTGCGTCGCAGCGCCGCAAACCGAGTCAGGATCTCGAAACTGAGCGCCGCATTGCGGTGCGCGGCGAGCAGGCGGAAGCAGGCGGCAAAGTCACGCAATGCGATCGCCGCATCAGTCTCATGTGCCAGGGCGGCACGCCCAGCCAGCGCTCGAGCTTCGAGCAGCGGGGCCTGGCTGGCGCGGGCTTCGGCCAGCGCTTCGTCGAAGCAGGACGCCGCTTCGGGCAGCTCACGCAGCTCAAGCAGGCAAGCACCCAGGTCGCAAAGGGCCCGCGTGACGCGGCGCGGATCGGCGAGGGCTCTCGCCTGGCGCAGAGTCTCACGTAGCAGCGGCAGACGCGCAGCGCTGTCGGTCTGCAGCCCCGCCAGGCTCTGGCTGGCCCGGAGGATTCCCGCTGCGTCCTGCAGGGCGCGGAAGCGCAGCAGGCAAGCGCGCCCATGGGCGCGCGCCTGCTCCATCGCGCCCTGGCTCGCGGCCACGCTGGCGAGCCGCTGTTCCAGGTCCGCCTGCAGCCAGGGGTTGCCCAGCTCCGCAGCGATCCTCTGTGCCTCGAGCAGGTGGGAATGGGCGGCGGCCAGCTCTCCACGAGCCTGCAGGTTGGCGGCCAGCGCGCCCAGCACGCGGGCGGTGCCGGCAGTCCCCCCACACGCGCGGAACTGCTCCAAGCTCTCCTGCAGTCGCTCCAGGTCGATGGACTGGCCGTCGCCAGCGCCCAAAAGGCCCGCCTCTTCCAGGCAGCCAGCCAACTCTCCGGCCGCACCGGATTGCCGCGCCAGGGCCTCCGCCCGCGCCAGCCAATGCCTGCACAGGGGCTGCTGCGAGCGCAGGCGTGCGAAACACGCCGCCCAGCGCAGGATGCGGGCAGCGGCCTCTGGGGGCGCGGCCGGGCAGCATACTTCGGCGGCAGACAGCAGCTGCAGCCCCTCTTCGTGGCGGCCCCGTAGCTCGAGAAAACGTCCGAGCACCGGCAAGGCCTGAGCGAGCAGCTCCGGCTCACGCAACTCCAGCGCGGTGTTCCAAGCCAGACGAAGGTTGGGCAGCTCCTGTTCGACAAGCTCGAGCACAGCCGTCTGCTGCTCGTTCCAGAACATCTCCTGCAGGTCGCGCAGCCAGGCACAGAACCAGCGCGCGTGACGAGCCCGCCGTGGCGGTTGCAGGTCTGGTTGCTGGCGGACGGCAAACTGCCGAAGCAGCTCCTGCAGCTCGAAGCGGCCCGGCTGACTCCGTCGCACGAGCATCCGCTCGCTCAAGGCCATCAGGCGTCCCAGCCCGCATTCGGCCACAGCCTCGGCCGCGTCGCGGCTGAAGCCACCACGGAAGAGTGCCAACCCGGCAAGTGCGTCGCGGTCGGCAGGCATGAGCTGCTGCCAGCTCGAAGCAAAGACTGCATCGAGGTTGCGATGACGGCTGGGCAGCTCGGAGCGCTCAGCTTGCAGCAGGCCCTCGCCGCGTTCGAGCTCGGACAAAATCTCTGCGCATCCCATCAAACGGGCCCAACCAGCCGCCAACTCGATCGCCAAAGGAACGCCCTCCAGGCGCTGGCAGATCGCGGCTACCGCCTCGAGCTCCATGCTGTCGGCCTGGAAGCTCGCCGATTGGCGGCGGGCGCAGCTGAGAAAAAGCTGCACTGCGGCGCTCTGCATAGACCCGCCCCGGTCCAATCCCTGCAGCTCGACCCGCCATTCTTCCCGCAGGCGCAGGGCCACTCGTGATGTGACCAGCAGGCGCAGGCGTGGGCAACGCTCGAGAAGCTCGCGCAGCAAGGGGGCAGACGCCTGCAGCTGTTCGAAGTTGTCCAGCACTAGCAGCATCTCGCGCGCTTGCAGGAAGGCCTCGAGCTGCGCCTGCAAGGGACGCTGGGGATCGGAGCCGAGCCGCAGCGTGGCGGCCAGGGTGGGCAGCAGCTCTGCGGGGCCGTCGACGCTCGCCAGGGGCACGAAGCAGGCACCGTGGCTGAGTTGCGGACCGAACAAAGCCGCGAACCGCAAAGCCAGGCGCGTCTTGCCGATGCCTCCGGGACCGAGCAGGCTGACCAGTCGGCAGCCCGGTTCGGAGAAGCGCTCCGACAGCAGACGCAGCTCTTCCTGGCGGCCGACGAACGGAGTCGCCTGGGGGGGCAATGCCCTGGGCATGGAGAGGCCGCGACTTGAGGTCGCGGCGCTCAGCTGCGGCGCTGCACGGGGGGCGCGTCGACCCTCCGGCGGCAAGGCGCTTCCTGCGCGGATGGCCTGCACCAGCAGCTCGGTGTCCTGACTGGGGAAGATCGACAGCCGTTCCATCATCAGCTGGCGGCAGCGCGCGTAGAGTTTACAGGCATCCTTGCGCCGTCCGAGCCGCACGAGCAGCCGCATGGCCGCCCGCTGGGCCGGCTCATGCAGCGGATCGAGGGCCAGGCGCTGGCGCGCATAGACCAGAGCGAGCTCAGGATGGGCGCTGCAGGTCGCCACCAGAGATTCGAGACCTCGATCGGCGCAGGCCTGCAACTCACGGCGCTGAAACTCCAGCCAGCTCTCCAGGTCAGGGGCTTCGGGCAGGCAGAAGCCGTCCAGCAGCGGACCCTTGTACAGCGCCAGAGCCTTGTGAAGTCGGCTCTGGCAGGCTGGGCAGCGCTGTAGAGAAACGTGTTGGTGGGCGGCAGCCGCGGCGAGACCTTCGCGGAAGTCGTCGACGTCAAGCCAATGATCGCTGCTGGGTCGAAGCATGACCTCTTCGTGCGATGTCTCCAGGCTACCGGCGCCGAGGTGACGGCCCAGGCCGGAGAGCGTGCTGCGCAGCGAGCTGCGGCCGCGAGCCTGACTCGCCTCGGGCCACAGCAGCGCGACGAGCGCATCCCTCGCCCAGACCTGGCGGCTGAGCGCGAGCACTGCGAGCAGGGCGAGTGGCCTGCGACCTTCGATGCGGACATCCTGCCCGCCGCGCCGAAGCCGGGCTGCTCCCAGCAACTGGATCTCGATTTCGTCGCTCACGACCCGTTCCCAGCCTCGGGGCCGCAGGGCCCGGACCCCGGGCATTCTCGCTTCTGCAGTCCGGGCGCGCAAGCAAACCCGCCGGGCGTGTCGGTTTGAAGCCTGCTCGCATCGCGGCTATCATGGCGGTATGGGTCTGGAAGCACGCGAGGACACGACATGACCGGTTACCCCCCGGGCTACCCGCAAGGCCAGCCCTACGGGCAGCCAGGCTATCCCCAACCGGGGCAGCCCGGCTATCCGCAGCAGCAGCCCGGCTATGGCGGCTATCCGCAGCAACAGCCGGGACAGCCAGCCTACCCGCAGCAGCCTGGCTATGGTGGCTACCCGCAGCAGCAGCCGGGCTATGCGCAGCCGCAACAGCCCATGGGCCCCGTGATGCCGGGGGCCGGGGGGGTGATGCCGGGCTACGGTCAGCAACCGGCCTACAACATGCCGCCGGGCTTCGTCAACGATCCGAATGCCGGCGCCCCCTATGACCCCCTGGGCGGGGGCGCCGCTCCGCCGATGCACCAGGCGCGTCCCGGTGCGACGGCCACGGGCATGCCCAACGCACCGACGATGACCGATTCGCTGCGTGAGTCGTCCTTTGGACTCGGGATCGTGTCGGTCATTCTCAGCCTGTTGAGCGCGTGCTCGTGCTTCATGGTCGCGGCGTTCCCGCATTGGTCGATGGCCGTCGCCTGCCAGGCGTTTCTGGCCCTGCTGGCGATCATCATCGCGGCGATGCAGATCAAAGATGCGAACAAGATCTTTGGAGGTTTCGCGCTGGTTGTGTCTCTGGCAGCGCTCGTCTGGACCGGGGTGTTTGCATTCATCCTGTACAAGAATCCGCCGGCACCTCCTCTGACCAGAAGCGAGCTGAAGATCGAAGAGTGGATGCGCGAGATCGCGCACGCCCAGGATTCCTACAAAGAGTCGCAGAACACGTACACCGACGATTTCCAGCAGCTCAAGCGTGTCGAAGGCAAAGAGAAGCTCATGGACCTGGCTGATGGCACAGAAGATGGGTACATCTTCAAGATCACCGAGGCCTCGGCCAGCGACTTTGAAGTGACGGCTGTACCCGAAGAGTGGAGCGAGAAGACGCAGACCAACTTCTTCCTCGATGACTCGCTGGAGCTGCGCTACAACCAGACCGAGTCACGCAGGCCCAGCCGCCGGGACCCTGTACTTACACAAGAGTGAGTCGACTCGTGGCGGGTTGGTCGTCGCTCAGGTCGCGGCCCGCGGGCTGCTATCTCAGGGCTTTGTACGCTGGACATGGCGCACCATGTGTGCGTGGGGAAGGGGCTGCGCCCCGAGCGGCTGACCCCGCCCGAGCGCAGAGGGGGTGGCATGACGGCGACAGCTCTGTCCAGTGTGCAGGTCAGCCCGACAGACCTGGCGGGGTTCCTGCGCACGGGGGCCTGTCCCAGCTATCTGGCCCTGCGGCTGCGGAAGCAATGGTGTGCCGAGCTCTGTGAAACCTACAACGTCGAGCGGGGCCGGCTCGATCCGGTGCTCGCGCGGGGTGGGCTCGCGTTTGAAGAAGGCGTTCGTGAGGCTCTGCTGGCTGCGGGCTTCGATGTGCGTGACACATCGGCTCTGAAGCCCTTCCAGGTGATCGAGCTTCTGCGTGAGCTGCAGGAGCCGTGCGTGCTTTGGCAGGTCGCCGTCGAGGGGCAGCTCGGAGAAAGCCTCGCGTATGGCATCGCCGACCTGGTCTTCGTGCAGCCTGAGGACGCGGGGCTGCGCCTGCGCGTTGTCGACATCAAGGCCAGCCAGCACGAGAAGGTCGAGCATCGCTTGCAGGTGGCCTTCTATGCGCGCATGCTTGCGCAGAGCCTTGCCGATCTTGCACCCCGGCTCGAGGGGGCGGTGCTGTGCCGCGAGCAGCCTGATGCCGAGAAACTGACTCCCTTCGATCTGAGTCTCTACGACCTGGGGCTTGAGGTGTTGGCACGTGTCTATGTGCCGCGTGCGCTGGAGGAGAGCGAGCCGTTCTTCAACCTGGCCCCCAGATGCGCGGGTTGTGAGTTTTCGGCGCTCTGCCTGCAGCGTGCTGTGGCTGGTCCGGTGGTCGCCGGCCAGATTGGAGCAGGCCATCCGGCCCTGGTCGGCGAGTTGCGCGATCTCGAGCTCAAGGCGTTGCAGGCCGCGGGAGTGGGAACGCTGCTCGAGATGGCCAGCTTGCTCGAGACTGAATCCGGCGAGCTGCGTCCGTGCGGCCCGGTGGCCGAGCGGCTATTGGCGGGCTGGCCGCTCGGGGAGCGGCTTCCTCGCCTGGTCTTGCAAGCGCAGGCCGTGGCGCGCCGCCTGAAACTGCGGAGCGCCGCGCCCGAGGCAGATCTGCCGCGCACCAGCGCCAGCTCGCTTCCCGGGGGTCCTGCCGACCTGGTGCGCATCATGGTCGATGCGCAGCAGGACTACCGCGAGGGCCGGGTCTACCTCCTGGCCGCGCGTCTCGACCGTTCCGGAGAGCTCCGGCAGGTCTGTTGCCTGAGTGAGGCGCCCCCGCGCAGCGATGCCGCCGAAGAACAGCTGCTGCGCGGGTTTCTCGAGCAACTTCACGCGGCGCTCGGAGAGCTGGCGCAAGGTCGGCGGCGGCTCCCCTTGCACCTCTATCTGTGCGATCGGGCGGTGCGACGCGTCTTGAGTGACGCCCTGCGTCGGCATCTACCGCAGGTGGACGGAGCGGTCTTTCTGTACGACTGGTTGACGTGCATCTCGCGGGCGGACGAGCCCAACGTCTCCCTGCTGATGGAGGAGGTGCGTGAACAACGCAACCTCGGCTGGCCGATGGAGACGCTCTACACCGTCAGCGCCGGTCTGCGTTTTCTCTGGGGCTCGCTGCGGACGACCTTCCGCGCGGGCTGCTTCGACACGGCTGCCTGGCGCGTCGAAGCCTCTGGAAACAAGCGCCTGGTGCCCGCCGCCTGGCGCAGCGATTCCGGCATTCCGCTCGCCTATGCCTATGGCGCCTGGGGTGAGCTCCCGGAACAGGCCGGGCTCGAGGCCTTCGCCGTCAGCCGCGCGCAGCTGCTTGAGCTGAGCAGGCAGCGGCTGGAGGCGCTGGTCTTTCTGGTCGACCAGCAGCTGCATCCCAACCGGGACTTGGTGAAGTCGCCCACGCCTCTTCCCAGCTACGGGGGAGGGCGTTTGGCGACCCGTACCGAGGCGCTACGAGAGTTCCTGCGGCTCGAATTTGGTGCCCGCAAGGTCAAGCTGCTCGAACGATTCCGGCGCACTCCTGCAGATCGCGTCGCCGAGGGGTATTGCGCGCTCGGCAGGTGCACGCAGGTGGACGGCAAGAGCTTCCGCCTCGAGCTCGCGCAGCTGGCCGGCCACAACCTGCTGCGCTTCAAAGAGGGCGACCTGGTCCTGCTCAACCCTGCCAACAGTCAGCACGACCAACAGCTCGCTGTGCATAAGGGGGCGATCGTTCGGCTCGAACAAGTCAGTCTGCAGGCAGTCGAGGGACTGCTGCTGGGGTTCGGCAAGCGTGCCACGGCATTCCGCTTCGGCCACGTCGACGTCCAGCCTGTGGTCGATGCGCTCTTCAGCCTCGATGAGCTGGTCGACGATCTGCTCGCTGACAAACAGCAAGAGGCCTGTGTGCGCAGTCGGGGAAGCCTTCTGCAGCGCGCACTGGAAGACGATCCCAGCCGTTTCGACCTGCCCGTCCGCCCTGAGCAGCTGCAACGGGCGCAGCGCCTGTTGCAGGGGGTGCCGAGCCTGACCGCACGGCAGCGTGAGGGAGTGTTGCTGCTGTTGCGGAGTCGCCTCAGCCTGCTTCAGGGGCCCCCGGGCACAGGCAAGAGCTTCAGCCTGGGGCTGGCGGCCCTGGCCTACCATTGCGCGATGGGTTTCAGCACGCGCCTGTTGATCAGCGGTGTGACGCACACGTCTGTCGACATCGCCTTGAGCAGCATCGCCCGTCGACGCGAAGAGTTGCTGGCCTGGCCCGAGCTTCCCCCCGAATTGCGGCAGCGCTTGGAAGAGCTGCGGCTGGTGCGCCTGGTCAGTGCCCATAAGCCGGGGCCTCCGGGCGTGGAGTGCATCAACCCCTATGACGAACGTGATCGGGTTCGCGAGCTGTTCCGCGGCGCAGCATGCGTGGTGGCGGGCACGCCTTCAGCAGTGCACAACCTGGCGGCAGCTTGTGGCTGGCCGGTGCGTTGGGACCGCGAGCTGTTCCACGCGGCGATTCTGGACGAGTCTTCGCAGATGACAGTGCCGGCTGCGTTGTTGGCGACCGCCTTTCTCTATCGGCGTGAGGGGCGCCTGCTGTTGGTGGGCGACCATCGCCAGATGGCGCCGATTTTCATGCACGAGTGGGCCCGCGATCAGCGGCGCTCGACGCTCGACTTCCGGCTGGCGTCATCGGTCTTCGAGACGCTGCTCGATAGCGGTTTCCGCCGCGTGGTGCTCGACCAGAGCTTCCGACTGCATCGCGTGCTGGCGAGCTTTATCGACCGGGCGATCTACCGCGCCGATACCCGCCTGAGCTCGCAGCGCACCGAGGTGCTCGCGCCGCTCGCCGAGGGCAGCGATGCGCTGGCACGGGCGGCCCTGCTGCCCGACTTCCCGCTAGTTCTGATCGAGCACGAAGAGGGCATGAGCCAGCACCTCAATCTACTTGAGGTCGAGTTGGCGGCGCGCATTCTGCAATGTTGCCTGGGGCCCCTCGGCCTGTGTGCGGCGGATGGGGTTGGCGTGGTGGTGCCACACCGTGCGCAGCGGGCCGCGCTGCAGCGGCGCTTTCCCGACTTCAAGCAGGTCTCGGCGGTCGATACGGTCGAACGCTATCAGGGGGGCGAGAGAGACGTCATCATCCTCTCGGCTACCGCGTCGGAGCCGCATGCGCTGGAAGCCGAGGCCAGTTTCTTGTTCTCACGCAACCGCCTGAATGTCGCGATGAGCCGGCCGCGCAAGAAGCTCGTGGTGATCGCCTCACAGAACCTGTTCCACTTCCTGTCGGACGATATCGAGTTGTTCGAGAGCGCAGCGCTGTGGAAGTTGCTGCGTTATCGGTATGCCCGCCAGGAGTTGTTCAGCGGCGAGGTCGACGGGCACCGGGTGCGCGTGCTGGGTTGCGATACGTGCCAGGCGGTCGATTGATGGGGCAGTACTAGGGACCCGGCCGCGAGCCTCTTCCTCTCGGAACTGCAAGGCTCTGAGCAGCCCCTGACCCAGGACCGTCTGCGCAGCCAGCTCAGGGTCCGTATGCAACGGCTGGTGAGCGCCCTGCGCCAGCTCGAGACCCATGGAGCTGTCGCGCGGACAGCAAAGGGCTTCTGCTTGGCTGGCTGACTGCTGCAAACCCAGGGATCCTGGGCGGTTTGACCACCGCCCGGGGCCCCCCCGGGACGCCTCGGCCAGCGACGTAGGCAACGTCAGCTTCGCCGCGAGCTGGCGCAGCAGCGAAGCCTACGGTGCCTTGGAGCTGTCGGGATTCCTGGGTCTGCGCAGATAATCCCAGCAGTCAGGTGGAACCCGGGGGGGCGGGGGTGAGCACGCCGCAGGCGGCGAGGGGGCGCAGCCCCCTGGTCCGGGGTCTGGGGCAGAGCCCCAGCGGGGGTGGAGCCCCCGTCTTCCCTTCCGGATGGTGCTGATGGGTCGGGAAGGGAAGGATCCCCTGCGCCTCAGCGTTCAGCCTGGATGAGTGCGCTGCGTGGGGTCTGGGATTGCGTGCGGGGGAACAACAGGCACTAAAGGAGGCATCGATCAAGTGCAAGATGGATCGAGTCTTCGCACCCCTCCTAGCAAGCGGCAAGATCGAAGGCTACGGCGTGGGGCTGAAGCAGATCGATGGCGAGTGGACCAGCACAGTTGGGGCATCGGTTCTGGTAGCGGCCAAGCACCGCTGTCGAGCATCCGCGTATCAAGTGCCCCAGATGCTATTTGTTCCGGCACTCGGCGTGCAGGTGCCTACCGATGTGTTGACGGGAACTGGCGATTTTGAGTTCACCGGGGATGCGACTCGCAACCAAGAACGCCACAGCCCCATACCTGGGGGGACGAGTATTGG
>JAJDCP010000053.1 GCA_029260765.1 Planctomycetota bacterium | reverse complement strand
ATCGCCTTGCCGATGTTTAGTGCTCAACGCCTTGCGGCATCAGAGGTCGAGGCAGAGTACGCCCGGGCGTATCTTGGCACCGCAGCATTGTGCTCAACGCCTTGCGGCATCAGAGGTCGAGGCAGAAGCCAATCATCAGTAGTGAATGCCGCGTATTCGATGCGTGCTCAACGCCTTGCGGCATCAGAGGTCGAGGCAGCAGCGCCGGACAAGGCGACACTGCGACGTCTCTCGGTGCTCAACGCCTTGCGGCATCAGAGGTCGAGGCAGAAGATGGTAGGTGGATGCAAGCAGCGACAACATGGTGCTCAACGCCTTGCGGCATCAGAGGTCGAGGCAGGCGCTATACTCTACTAAACTCCAAACGGACGATACTAGTGCTCAACTCCTTGCGGCTTCAGAGGTCGAGGCAGTCTCACGATTCATCTCGGCATTGTGGTGTTCATAGGTGTGCTCAACGCCTTGCGGCATCAGAGGTCGAGGCAGGGCAACAATCATGTTCTGCCCTCCTGTTCTATCTAGGTGCTCAACGCCTTGCGGCATCAGAGGTCGAGGCAGATCTGGAAGTCAGTCCAGATCCGCTCCAGGTACGTGGGTGCTCAACGCCTTGCGGCATCAGAGGTCGAGGCAGTTCGCCCCGGCAGGCGGGGCAGGCGTCGTCCATCTCGTGCTCAACGCCTTGCGGCATCAGAGGTCGAGGCAGGTAGGTCCCCTGGATCAGGGGATTCGAGGTCAGAGAGTGCTCAACGCCTTGCGGCATCAGAGGTCGAGGCAGGCAGAATGTAGGCAGCCATTTCAACGCATTGATTGTGCTCAACGCCTTGCGGCATCAGAGGTCGAGGCAGTTGCGGAGTCGGGCCCGATCGACACTGGCATACACCCGGTGCTCAACGCCTTGCGGCATCAGAGGTCGAGGCAGAGCACGGGTTCAGCGCAGCCAAGGCCGTCGACGTCACGGTGTGCTCAACGCCTTGCGGCATCAGAGGTCGAGGCAGAGGGAATCGACAACCTGCTATATAGATGATGCACGTGCTCAACGCCTTGCGGCATCAGAGGTCGAGGCAGGGCGGGCAGCCTTCCCCCGCTCTCTGCCTCCGTTCAAGCGGGTCTCCATCAACCACCTCGCCAATTGACCAACGTGGACGACCGGTCACGGCCAGAGAACCTGCCCCGCATCACGTCAAAGCGCGAAATGTCAATCAACTCAACCATGCAAGCACTTCCGTGGCAGGAGATCGGCCACAAATCGAATAACAAAAAGCGATTATGGT
The DNA here is from genome assembly GCA_029260765.1 of Planctomycetota bacterium. GTDB lineage: Bacteria > Planctomycetota > J058 > JAJDCP01 > JAJDCP01 > JAJDCP01. Next base: position 29,054 of record JAJDCP010000053.1, on the reverse strand, counting down.
CGAATTCTCCAGGGACTTCGCGCGACAAAGCACGATGCGTGCATGGGCTCAAAGTCTAGATGATACGATAGGCCGGTGAGTGATCGGGCCATCCAAATTTCTGTCCCTTGGTTTGGATTCGACGCACACAACCCGGGCAAAGGCGCACGATCATCAGGTCATCCTCTGGCGTCATGATCCTAGCCAACTCCCAGCGCAGGCGCTCAAGCTCCATGTCCAGGAGTCGGCAGCGGTAGACCGAATACTGAACCCGAATCCCGTAGTTGTTGACGACTCGGCAGGTGAGGCGAAGGCGCCCGGCCTCCCGAACATCATAAGTCAACAAGTACCAGTTTCTTTGACCCATTTCGAGGACCGCCTAGCGCAATCGAACTCGTGCGAATAGATCGGGGGCTCCCATCCACTCCTTCTCGAGGAGCCGAACCTCAAGCTCAAGATGACGGGCATAAGAGAGCGAATAGTCCAGGACCGGGTGCTTCCATCGCTCCGTAAGCCGCCTCTCGAAGATCTCAATAAACTTCTTTTTTCCCACGGTGGAGAGCCAAACCTGCTTGCCGACTACTGTGAAGTCCCGATCTGGAACCCAGGTACGTCTGTTCACGGATCCGAGCACGGGAATATCGACAACAAACACACGAAACAGCTCGACGAGATCGAGGGCAAGGGGATAGGCCGCCGAACGCGGCGTGTGAAAGAAGCCAAAGGACGGGTCGAGACCGACAGTGACAATGGCGTTGATGACCCTTTGGTACAGGAGCGCGTAACCAAAACTCAGCAGAGCATTGAATCGGTCGCGGGGCGGGCGACGGCTGCGCCGTTCGAAGTGCATCAACTCGGGAACACCGTCGCCAATGAGCGCTGGTATGCTGGCAAAGTATGCGCGCCCTGCACGCCCCTCGTAACCCCGCAGGCACTCTTTGTCGGCAGCCTCGATTGCCATCCGCGCCGACTCGTCGAGTTCTCTGAGATGCTGGGCGAGGCCTGAGTTAAGACGGTCCTTCCCTCGGCTCGCACGCAAGACAAAGCGCCTCTGAGAACGGATCTTGGCGTGAGCAAGTCGCCGGGCAAGCGCCAAGGAAAAAGAATCATCGGCAAGCGCACGGTACTGACGTACGCGTCGCTGAACAGCCGATCGACCGGGCGTGAGACACGCTATGTATGCGCCACCAGAACCGAGAAAGTGCACGGGGACGCCATGCCGAGCGCAGAGGTGTAGCGCCTGGGTTGTGACTTGTGGATAGCCGTGAATGACCAAGCTTTGCGTCAGAAAGGCGGTCTGCTTGGCAAGCACCGTCTTCTTGTCTCTGGATCGGATGACGAGGCTGTCGCCCGATCGACCAACCTTGGCCCCATGTTCGGCGATGTGAAGGACTGTCTTCTCGGGATCGGCTGGAAACAGACGAGCGATCGGCCGGCTTGAGTCGCTGGCAAAACGCTCCTCTTCAGGAAGACAGACAGGCGCAAGGGCACACGTAGAGCAACGGCCCGTCGCCTCGGTCACCGGCGGCCTTTCTGTCGTTTCCCGGAGAGCCCGCGCTCGTTCGATAGCAATGCGAACCCGCTCTCGCACGCTGTCGTTGATGGGCACCTTGACGGTGACTGCGTCCTCCCGATAGCGGATCATTCCCACATTCACGCGACGCCCGGTCTCAGACTCCACCAAGAGGGCGTAGGCGCCGACCTGAACTTCATCGGACTCCCATGCGCCGGCTTGGCCGTCGACGCGGCGGCATCGCCCCTTCTTCAATTCATAGGGAACGAGCTCGCCGCACCGCTTGCGCAAGAGGTCGAGGCGACCCCGAATGCCAATCGCCTCCGACGCAAGTTGCTGGCTCTGAAACTCGCCGTCTTCCACCGCCGGCAGCTCCTCCTGGTGAAGCCGCCTTCCGGCGTAGACATTGGCATCCGCTGCCCGGAGTTCTTCAACCTCTTCGAGGTAGAACAGGCGCTCGCAATAGACAAGCGCGTGCAAGGCCATTACACGCACAAGAGGATGGGGGACCGACATTGGACTGCACCTCGTGTCTCTTCGAACTTTGAAAGAGTCCAGGAGCCGCGGTTGCGTGGGTTGAAGAAACGAGAAACATCCCTGGGTTCATTCGAAGAGCGGTTTTGTGGGACAATAGATGGAATAGCTCCCGGCAACGACAAAGCACGTCGTCGTTGCCATTTCCCCCTGCGGCCGGCCTGCTTGTGCCGATCGCCGTGCAGGTTGAGCTGGCTGACCCTGCCTTGCCAGACAGCGCACAGATCTGCTTGCTGTCACCCAACAGAGTGGGGGGACTTTTCAATTGCCTTGATGCATCGTCGGACATTCGGCAAGATTCAGAATTCGTGTTTTCGCACTCGCCGGGGAGGGAACCATGCCGGTCATTGACCTACATTTTCCCGCTCACGGCACCTTCGTCCCGGCAGATCACGGCTACGTCCTCTTCTCGGCAATATGCCAAGTGGTTCCCGCAATTCATGCCAATGCAGGGCTTGGGATTCACCCGATTCGTGGGCGGCTTGATGGCGACCGGCGCCTGGCACTTGATCGACGGAGCGCGGTCACCCTTCGATGTGATTCCAACCGGATCGCGGAGATACTGCCCTTGGCCGGACAGTCGCTTAGACTTTCGATGCACCGCCTCAGGCTTGGCGTTCCGCACATCCGTGTCCTTGAACCAGTTTCGAGGCTTCAGGCGCGGCTGGTGGTTATCAAGAAATTTCTCGAACCTGTCGGTTTCCTGGAAGCCGCGCGCAGACAGCTCTCTGCTGCAGGAATCGAGGCCGACCTTGGTTTCGTGATTCGTCGCTTGGATCGAAGCTCAGTTGACGGTGGAACCGGATCAACGACGCCTTGGGTCCGTCGAACGCTCAATATCAAAGGAAAAGAAATCGTCGGCTTTGCCCTTCAAGCCTCGGGGCTGTCGCCAGCGCACTCGCTAGAGCTCCAAGTGTCTGGCCTCGGTGGCCGGCGACGTTTTGGCTGTGGTTTGTTCACGCACGGCTCGCCAACAGAGGGAAGTTGATGGCGAGACCGGTTCCGCCCCTGCGGCTCCTTGCCAAGAGCTCCAAGCAGCCTGAGACCCCGCGGGCTGAAGAGACTCTGGTGGGTCACACAGCGGCGGTAATGGCCTCGGCAGAAGTACTCCTGGAAAGGACTGGGCGCGACCAACTCTCGATTCTGGGCCTGGAGCCAGAAACGTGGATGACCGCGTTCAAACGCATCGTCCTTCTAGCCTGCTGGCTCCATGACCTCGGCAAAGCGAATGATCAATTCCAAGATCTGGTGCGGGGTGGCCGTCGCGGAAAACGCCAAGCAATCCGGCACGAAGCCCTCTCGTACTACATCGCACGCACGCTGCTGAACGAGCCGCTTCGTTTGCGCTTCGCACCCGAAGACCTCACTCTCGCCCTCTGGGCGGGGGCGGGCCACCACAGGAAGTTCCCCCCCGAGGCACCATCGCCTGGGAGCGGCCATCGCCTCTTGCTTTGGACTGATCACACCGACTTCCGAAAGGTGCTCAAACTAGGCGAGGCCAAGCTGGGCCTGGTGATACCACCGGTTTCGCGATGCGAGCTGCGCCCTGCGCGCCTCGTACAAGTAGAGTTCCGACGGCGGGCCATCGAGGAGCAGAGGGTCTGGCGTGGCCTTTCACTGGAGCGTCGTCGGCTCCTCGCGGCGACCAAGGCATGTGTCATCGCTGCCGACGTCGGCGGCTCTGCACTTCCGAGGCAGAAGGGTGTCAAGCTGAAGCCTTGGATCCGAGCTGCTTTTGATCGCACTCCCACAAAGAACGAGATCGAGCAGGTCGTGAGAGCCCGGCTCGGTGACCATGAGCTCCGAGACTTTCAAAAAAAGCTCGGACGCAGCACGGCTCGGGTGACCCTTGCCCTCGCCGGTTGCGGCTCAGGGAAGACGGTCGCAGCATACCACTGGGCCGCGAGCTGCGCGCCAAATCGACGCCTGTACTTCTGCTACCCAACGACGGGGACCACAACGGAGGGCTTTCGGGACTACCTTCATGGCCTGGATGTCGAGGCACGCCTCGTACACGGCCGCTCCGCAGTCGACGTCGAGATCTTCGACCTGTTTGATGAGAACGTTTCTCAGCAAGCCCCAGTCTTCGCCCTAGAGGCTTGGTCGACGCCTGTGACGTGCTGCACCGTCGATGCAGTCCTTGGACTCATCCAGAACCAACGTCGAGCGCTGTTCTCTTGGCCTTCGCTCGCTGCAAGCGCTTTCATCTTCGATGAGGTCCACGCCTACGATAAAAGACTCTTCGGTGCCCTCCTGCGCTTCCTTGAAATTTGCTGCGGCGCGCATTGCCTTCTCATGACCGCAAGCCTTCCTCGCGCACGCCTCGAAGCCATTCGCACTGTCGTCGAAGAGCTGCAAATCGTGCGAGGGCCGCGTGAGCTTGAGGAGCACCCACGCTACAGAAAGGAACAAACGAAGCTTGACGAGCTTCTCGCGGAAGCTCTGAAGAACGGCAACAGAATCCTCTGGGTGTCGAACAGCGTGCGAACCGTTCTCGAAATCGCTGAAGGATGGGCGCTCGAAGGACCCACCCCTCTCATCTATCACAGCCGCTTCAGGTACATGGACCGCGTTGCCCGCCACGGCGCTGTGATCGACCGATTCAAGGCCCCGAGGGGCATTCCGTCCATCGCTCTAACGACACAGGTCTGCGAAATGTCCCTGGATATCTCTGCAGACCTGCTCATTACAGATCTGGCACCAGTTCCATCGCTCATTCAACGCCTTGGGCGCCTCAACCGACGTGCACGACCTGGCGACGGCAAGAAGCCACTGCCGTTTGTCGTCCTCGAACCAGAACATGCGCTGCCCTACCGCAAAGACGATCTTCAGCGCGCAAGGCTCTGGCTGGACCAATTAGGTGGAGTGCACCTCTCGCAAGCTGACTTGGCCAGTGCGTGGGAGACGCTAGGCGACACCATGCCGATCGAAGAAGTCGAAAGCGCATGGACAAATGGTGGCTTCAAAACAAGCCCGCTTCATCTCCGAGATGCAACCTACGGTGTGACGGTCATCCTCGCCGAAGACGCAGCCTTGGTCCGGAAAAGGAAAGTTGATCCGGTCAAGGTCCGACTGCCGATGCCCCAACCGCCTCGCGCAGCCTGGCCAGACTATGAAGATTGGTACGACAAGCGCATTCATGCCTATGTCCCACCCGCCGAGGCGCTCAACTACGACGCATTGAAGGGGGGCCGATGGAATCACTGACGCTTGATCTCTTTGCGCCAGGCATGAGCCCCATTCATCGGGCCGGCCTCGGGGGGCTGGCCGCGACTCTACACGCTCTCGACGAGAGCTCTCTAGCCGCGGCCGAGCGCCCAAACGGTGGGTGGGCCGTCGACAACGACCGAATCACGCTTTCTTGGCCCAAGCCAGAATCTGCAGGGCCATTCCTCGAGAAGCTCTTTGGCTTTGCCTTTCAAATCAAGAATGGGTTGATCCACTTGCCTGGTCGAGTGCGGGGCGAACTTCCCTTCGCCGTCCGCGCCGAACTGCACGAGGCCATCTTCAAGACTTTCCTTCAGCACGGGCAGACTCGGAAGCTCGCAAAGAAGGAAACCGAGCGGGTGATCGAGATCGATGAGAAGCCTATCGCGGTGCGCTTCAAAGTCTGCACGAGCTACAAGCATCAAACACAATGGACGAAACTGATCGACGCTAAGAAGCGGCTCACAACGAAACAGTTGGAAATCGCCGGACCACTTTTTCCAGGCGCTGTTGTGCGTCACGTGGGCTTCACGAGTCAAACCCGGTTCACGGAAGGGGCCAAGAACACCCTCGCTCTGACATTCGCATTGGTCGGCTGCCTCAGTCTTAGGCTTCATCGTGGCGGTGTGCTCATTGTCCCCGAAGTCACAGACCTTCACGACTTTGCCCATGCACTTCCTTTCATTACGCCGACCTCGCCGCGGGAGTGTCGGATCTCAGGTGTGGCCGACGCCGCACTCCAAGCGCTCGTTCGGTTGCGCACCCAAGAGAAGACAGAAGTCCTCGGTGTGCCTGCTTGCCGAGCTGTGCGCTTTTCGGTTCTTCCCTGGGCCAAGCAGCAGAAGACGCGCTCCGCGAGCATTGAAGTCCTGGCGGAAGGGAGACTTCTCGACGACTTCAGCTTGGTCATCGATGCCCTTCCACCAAGACTGCGGCCCTTGAAGAGCAAAGGTGGGCGAGGGAAGAACAAAGTCGAAACCACCAAGTATTTCTGGGCCGACAGTGTCGTGAGACCGTTCATCGCCGAAAACGTGGCTCGCGGGCGACGCTGGTACGAAGGATTCCGGAGACTCGTTGTCTCGAATGACTTGGCGAAGAAGGTCGGATACGAGAGGGAAGGATTGAGCACCATGGTCGAGGAATTGACGAGAGAGAGCGGCGAGGTGGTCATCATCCACGCTGTTCACGAGGCGATGCGCCGACGCTATGGCGCGATTGCAGAAGAGACCAAGAACGCGAACAAGCAGACGCGGCACAATCGCTGGAACCGCGAGTATGAGCGGCGCCGACTTGCCTTCGTCGGCGCGAAGAGGGCGGACGACTTCAGGTACGCGCTCGCCAACCTTCTTTCGCACTCCGGAAGACTCAAGACTCTACAGGATGGCTGGACAGAACTCTTGCCGTGGCTTCGGGCGGATCGATGGCAGTATGCCCGAGACCTCGCTCTCATTGCGCTCGCAAGCTACAAGAGCACGAAGCCGGAGCCCGACCAGGACGCCGAGGAAATCACGGAACAGGGAGCGCGGGAATGACGCTGCATACATTTGCCAACTTCGTGACGGGTCACGCCGTTGCGGCGAACAATCGTGCCGAAACCGAGGGCAACATCACAACTCTCCAGAAGATACTCTGGAAGGGCCAAGTTCACTCAACCGTGAGCGCTGAGGCGATACGTTTCGCACTCCGTGCCCACCTCGACGCTGCCGAACAGAAAGGGACGAACCGCAGATGGAGCGAGGACGAGCGGGTCAATACTTGGCAAGACCATCTCTTCTCTGGCTGGGCAAGAAAAGACGGCGCGACCTTCATCGACGACGACCTCTTAGGTTTTATGAAGGCGGAGGGCGCGAAGGAGGAGGGTGGCAAAGGTACAACGCTGAACCGACGCGCCGTCCTCGAGGTTACTCGGGCCGTATCACTGACGCCCTGGTCTGGAGATGTAACTTTCAATGCGGCGAGCCCCGGCGCGACGCCCTCAGCGGCAAAGAAGGGCACCAACCCAGTACCGTACGGAACCGAGTTGCACGCAACGCGCTATCAATACGGGATAGCGATGACCCCTTCGGCTCTCCGCGTGAGATCGCGCGCTGCGGTCGCAATCAATGGCTTGTGCGCGCTCAACAACGTCGCCGGGAACCACGCGCGTTTTCTGTATGACTTCAGCCCAGAGAGTCTCGTCTTTCGGATTACCGAGGACCCTTCACCCCGTCTTCTCTTCTGCTTCGAGCACACGTCAGACGCTGGCTACGCCGCCCCATCTTTACTCAGACGTGTCGAAGCCGGCGATATTGACGGCAAAGAGCTGATCTTGGGTGGCCCGTTTGCAGATTCCGAGCAGGGGAAGAGCCTTCGGAAACTCGGCGCCGACTGCCACCGTGGCGTTCGGAATGCTGCAGCCGCCGCGTCGACCCGGATCGACGGGGGTTGAACGATGATCGGCCTTCGCGTCAGCGTCCCCATCGCTTCGTTTCGGAAGGGTGCCGCACGAGAGTTTTTGGACTCTGAGCCCTTGCCACCGCCTGCGACTTGCTATGGCTTTTTGCTCGCCCTGGTCGGCGAGTGGGACCGATACCGACATATCGGGGTGCGTGTTACTCCGGCGCTGCTTTCAGAACCTGCCCAAAGCACCGTGCTCAGAACAATGTGGCGCGTAAAGAAAAAAGACCAGGCTCTTGGTGCCGGTTCGAACATGTCGCCCGACTACCAGGTTCTTTTAACGGGCGTCGAACTGGCAATCTGGTGCGATTCCAGCGAAGAAACAGGCAAGAAACCGGCCCTCGAGAGACGCCTGACCGGAGCTCTTGAACACCCTGAACGGATCCGTCGTTCGGGAGGCCTATCGATCGGGGAAAGCACGCATCTAGTCGACGACGTGCGCATCCTCGGATCAGAGACGGTCGAAGCGAGGACCTTCTTGCTCGCCGAACGCGGCCGGCTTGCACTCCCAACCTGGGTCGACCACGTCGGGTCCAAAGGGACTCGCTACGCCCGCGGCGATCTCGTGACTGCTCCGCTTGCTAGCCCACCGCTCGAGCTCATGCCCAAGATCGAATCGCCCCCAGTCCCCAAGAAGAACTCAAAGACGAAGCACAAAGGTAGATAACGCAGCCATCTCAGGCAGCCCTGACCGGGCCGGCCGATCACCCGAGCCCCTACCAGGACACCTCCGCCCCGTCGTACGCAAAGAACTTGCCCGAACGCGCCGGCTCCATGTCGGCGATCACCTGACGCATGCCGGCGATGCTGGCCTCTTTGCCCAAGGGTGCATGCTCGCCGCCCATGTCGGTCTTCACCCACCCCGGATGCAGCACCAGCGCAGAGATGCCCCGTTGGGCCAGGTCGTGGGACAGGTTCTTGGCGATCATGTTGACCGCAGCTTTGCTCGTGCGGTAGGCGTAGCACCCTCCACTGGTGTTGTCATCGATGCTGCCCATCTTGGACGTGATCACACAGAAGACCGGCTTGTTCCCCCGCTCAAGGTGGCCGACAAAGGCCTCTGCGATCCGCAAGGGCGCCAGGCTGTTGATACGGAAGGCCCGCGCCATGCCGTCGTAGTCGATGCTGCCCAGGCCCAGGCTGCGGTCGGGGAAGATGCCCGCGTTGCAGATCAGCAGATCGAGGGATTCGTTGGACAGCTTGGCGGCCAACGCTGCGATGGCCTCAAAGTCGCCGACATCGAGCGCGTGCAGAGTGATGTTCTTGTGCAGGTCCGCCACGCCGCGGAGCGCGTCCGCCTTCTCAGGCTGGCGGCAGCAGGCCAGGATGCGCCAGCCCTCCTGGCCGTATTGCTTGACGAATTCGAGCCCCAACCCGCGGTTGGCGCCGGTGATCAGAAGTGTCGGCATGTCATGCTCCCTGGGAATTCCTCGTTGCTGCCAGCAGACTCCGGTACAGGGCGTCATGCTCGCGTGCCTGTCGTTGCGGATCCGGCTGCAACGTCGCCGCCCGCCGCACGGCCTGGGCGCCCATGGCCCGGCGCTCGTCGGGATGGTTGTACATCCAGCTGAGCGCCGCGTCCAATGCTTGTGCGTCCTGGTCCGGAACCAGCCAGCCCTCGGCGCGTTGCCGGTCCTGCCCGGGGGAGAACATGTCCGGCACGCCCCCGACAGCCGTGGCCACCGCGGGGATTCCACAAGCAAAGGCCTCGAGCAGCGAGATCGGCGTGCCCTCGTTGTGCGAGCACAGCAGCAACGCATCCAGGCCGGCAACGAACGGGGCCGGCTCTTGCCAGCCCAGCAGCTGGCAGCGAGCTCCCAGTCCCAGGCGCTCGATCTGGGCCGCGAGTGCTGCACGCAGGGGGCCATCGCCGGCCAGCAGCAGGTGCAGCCTCTCATGCTGCCGCAGCCGCGCCAACGCCGCGAGCGCGTTCTGGGGCGCTTTGATCTCGACCAACCGGCCCAGCATCCCCAGCACCACAGCGGCCGCGGGCAACCCCAAGCGCGCACGCAGCGCCGCACCTGCTTGCGGGTCCGGCACGAAGCCCCGCAGGTCTCGGGCCGCCCGGATGACATGCAGCCGCGAATAGCAGGCCACACCGAGCTCGACCAGCTCATCCCGCAGCCGCGGCGAGAGCGCGATCAGCGCCTGCGTGCGGCGGGCCAGCCAGCGCTCGACCCGCAGCAACAGCGCCGAGCGCGCGGGGCTGAAGTAGCCGCGCAAGACATGGCCGTGGAAGGTGTGGACACAGGGAATCCCCAGCTGCGCGGCGGCCATGCGACCCAGCAGCCCAGCCTTGGACAGATGCGTATGGATGATGTCGGGGCGCTGCCGCCGCAACGCGCCCAGCAGCTGCACGAGGCCACGCAGGTCCCGCCAGGGGCGCAGGTCGCGAGAAAGGCCGGGGACCAGGGTCGGGAAGATCCCGCGCCGCCAGGCCTCCCCCAGCAGGTCGCCTTCGGCCTCGCCAGGAACTCCCGCGTACACGTCGGTCTGCCAGCCCAACGCGTCCAACGCGCCGGTCAAACCGAAGAGCTGTTGGGCGGGCCCGCCCACATTGAGCCGACCGATGATGCGGGCGACCCGCAGCATCTAGAGTGTCACAAAGACGCCCAGCCCGCGCCGCTGGGCCTCGCCCAGGGTCTCGATGACCGGCTCGAGCACGACGTCGCCGAAGCCGACCAGAGCATCCAGGCCCGCCTCGACCTGCTCGGGAGACTGCGCGTAGGTTCCCATCCGGCCCGGATCGAAGCGTTTGCCCTCGGGTCCCAGCGGCCAGCCGAGCACGGCATACGTCCAGGCATCTTCGCTCATGCCCTTCTTGAGCAGCTTCTCCCGTGCGCTGTTGTACTCGATACGCAAGCCACGGAAACGGGCAGGCGTGTAGAAGACGGTCATGGCGAAATCGCCGTATTCCTGCACATCGCTCTCGGCGAGAAAGTCCCGCCAGTCGCGCCCGACCGGCTCGCCCTCGACCGGATCGTGCACCTGCAACGCACGCGCGTCGATCCAGCTCTGCAGACGGCCGGTGCGGTTCGACTGCAGGGCTTTGGCGAGAATTCCCGCCAGCTCTACCTGGAACGTGGTGTAGTCGAACACGAACATCTTGTGGTCGGGAAGCATGCGACCTCCAGAGACGCTAGTGGGAGTCAGGGAATCAGGGGATCAGAGAATCAGGGCATCATGTTCCGGGTGTCCATCCTCGACAGGCAGACCAACTCGGAGCGGACACACAGGGTACCTTCGCGGAACCACGCCCGCACGAGCGGGTAGCTGTTGCCTTTGCGGTCTGAGACCATGATCTCCTGTTCGATCTCGACCACGTCTTTGGTCTCGAACTCGTAATAGACGGGCAGCGAGCTGAGCGGATCGGGGATCAGAATGAACTTCGAGTCACTCTCGCGTTTGCGCGGTGTGCCCATCATCGACACCAGCCTGGCTCTGTCGACGTCCTCACGACGCAACTCCAGACTCATGATGTCGACGGGCACCAGGGCACCCGTCGCGTGGGCCTGCTCTACCCAACCTTCCTCTTCAGTCATGGTCGCACGATCTCCGCTAGCTGTTGACTCTGCTCGTGGGCAGCTCTGCTCTACCCGATTGTAGTGCGGCCCGGGCTTTAGCTCAACAGGGCCGCCGGGTATGGCTGGTGCCTGGGGCGGTCGGTTTGCTAAGCTGGGAAGACTCAGGGAGGCGGTCTGGCGATGGCGCAACAGCAGAATCTGGTCTGGATCTACTTCGAATCTCTGCGCCCAGACATGCTGCGCGCCGCGGACACACGCCTCGGCGAGCTCTTGCCGGCCGGGACCCTCTTCCACCAGCTGCGGGCTGCATCGCCGGACACCCGCGGCGCTCTGCACGCGGCCTTCTGTGGCGAGTACCCCTCGAGGCTGGGGCTGGGGGATCCCCACGGCGACGGAGCCGCGAAGCCGAAGCAACGCTTTCCCAGCCTGACCCGCTTGTTGTCCCAACGCGGCTACCACACGCTGGGCTTCTCTCCAGGCGTGGCCGGATACACCGTGCCGCAGGACGGCTTCGACCTCCTGACGTCGAACCTCGACCGGTTCTGGCGGACATTCGAGCGGGCTCGGCAGCCATCGTTCGTGTTTTTCCACGTGGCAGGGCTCTGGTCGTACCTGCAAGGGACACAACGCAAACGGGGCGTGCCGCCGTCGCCTGAGGAGGCAGAGGCGCTGCTGCTCGGTTGGGGGCTCGACGAATTCCAGGAGGTCTGCGCGCGCCTCTTTGCAGGCGACGACCAGCTGCAGCTGGTGACTTCGGGCAATTGTCTTGCGTATCCCGACGAGAGCGCTCCGGCGACCTGGCTCTCCGAGGGAAGCCTGCGTGCCATCGCCCACTTCAGCGGCCCGGAGATCCCCGAAGCCCTGGTGGTAGACACTGCGGTGCGCAGCATCGACCTGTATCCCACACTGCTTCACTGCCTCGGTCTGCCGCCCAGGGGGCGAGGGGTCAGCCTTCTGCCTGTGGACGAGCAGCGCGGCAGTTTGCCCTCGTGCGCTGAAAGCGGGCTGGCGGTGGGCGCGCAGGCCTCTCCACTGGGCTCGAATGTCTGGGTGGCACGCCAGGGGGCGTGGAAATATGGCTACCACGCACACTACGGGGAAGCCCTGGTGCATCTGGGCCAGGCTCCCCTCGAACGCAGGAATTTCCTCGACGCGGGGCCGGAATTTCGGGATAGTGCCGACATGCTCAAAGGGTATCTCGAGGAACAGCTATTCGCGGGAGTCCCTTTGGAAGTGCAGGCCGCGCGGGTCAAGGCCTTGCACCGTCCCGTGTTGGCGGCGGCTCCGTCAGCCGCTGAACAAGAGCCTGGGGCGTAGCAGGTTGGGTCGAAGCTTGCGGATTGGACGACAGCCGCGCGAACGCATGGAGAGCTCGAGTTGTCCATTTCCAAGAGGGAGCTTCGCTTCGCGCAGATCGCGGTGAAGAACCGCCTGATCACGGAAAAGGACGCCCAGAGCTGCATCAAGCTCGCCCTCAAGCGCCAGCGACAGGGTCACGACCCCGTGCTCTCCGAGATCCTCATCGAGAGAAAACTGCTGACCGCGCGCGATGTGAAGAGCATCGTCAACGCCCAGACCTTCAAAGAGCAGCGGCTCTGGGACAAGCTGTACGGTCGGATCGCGCTCAAGAACCAGTTCGTCAACCTCGAACAGATCGACGAGTGCCTGGCGATTCAGAAAAAACGCTATCTGGGCGGCAAAGACTTCCCGCGCATCGCCGAGCTGCTCCTGCAGAAAGGCTACCTGACGCGCAGCGAGAATCGCGCGATCCGCAGCGCCCTCAACACGCAGAGCATCGAAGACCATTTCCCGCATATGGACGAGCTGTCTGAGCGCCTGTTGCCTGTGGCCGGGAGCGGGAAGAAGACGCGCAAGAAACCCAAGAAGCCCCCCTCGAGCGGTCGCTCGCGGGAGCGGAAAAAGGCGCTTGTGACGGCCAAGAGTCCAGCTCTTGACGAGCCTCCCCTCGCAGAGGTGGAGCCCGCGGAGCTTGAAGAGCCCACTCCCACACACGACAATCCGTCTGCGCTGGGCTTTTTTCCCGCCATCAAGCACCATCCGATGTTTGACCGCCAGCCTCCCGAGGACGCCTCCGAGAGCGGAACGCAGCTTCCCGATCTGGAGTCTCTCGAAGCGGAGCTCGGCGTCGACGCGGTGGCCGACGCGAAGCCACAGGAAGCCAGCGAGTCCGAGCTCCCCTCCCTCGAAGAGATCGAGGCGGGCCTGGACGCCGACGCAACCAGTACCCAAGCGGCACTCGCCGAAGCCTCGGAGAGCGAGATCGTGCTGCCGGCTCTCGAAGACCTCGAGAATTACATGAACAGACGCTCACGGCGGTCGGACGCAGACCAGGAAGGCGACGACCCGCTCGAAGAAGATGATGGGCCGGCCGAGCTGCTGGGAGACGACGAGCAGGATGAAGACCTCGAGCCTGACGACGACGACGAAGACCTCGAACCTGACGACGACGAAGAATTCGAACTGGAGGAGAGCGAAGACCTCGAGTTGAAAGCGGATGAGGACCTCGAACACGACGAGCGGGAGCTGTTGGAGCAGGCCGAAGACAACGAAGAGACCGTCCGCAGCCAGTGGGACGGGGATGAGACCTCCCTCGACGGGTTCCCTTCGATCAGCGATTCGAGCATGCAGGCGCTAGCGCGCAAGTTTGAAGAAGCTATCGGCGAGCGCGAAACGCAACGCGCTGAGGCCCGCACCGAAGTCGGCCTGACACCGATCGATCCTTCCCAGCTGCCACCTCCAGTCGGCGCCGGCCCGGGATCCCTGCGTGAACGGCCGACCCAAAAGGTGTCGCCTCCCGAGAGGCAGCCTGCGGTTGATCAGCAGGAGACTGTTCTGCGCGTGCCTCCTCCTGCCAAGACCGGCCCGGGCAGCTTCGACAGCTCTGACTTCAGCATCGGGCCGGGGAGCGAGCTGCAAGACCTGTTGAAGCAGCATGCGCGCCGATCTGACGGCTTCAGCCACGAAGAGACGACCAAGGCTCCGGTGCGGGCTCTCGATTCGCAGGAAGAAGAGGAGCTCGAGGAAGTCTACGAGCTGCTCTTCGACGGAGAGGAATTCGTGATCTCCGATGAAGAATCAATACGCGACACCGACGTCCAGGTCGAGGAAGACACCTGGACAAGCCCTCAAGCCGAAGACACCTGGGGGGGCAACATCGTGCTCTGCCCCCGCTGCGAGGTCCCCTTCAGACCTGAGGAGTCGATCTGCGAGTACTGTGGCTACCAGGTCGCTGGCAAGGGTGAGGATCTGCTCGAAACACTGCACGGCGAACCCGCGCAGGACCTGGTTGACACCCGCCGCTCCCAGAACTTCGAGCTTGAAAACCCCCGTTTCGACGAGCTGGGCCTGATCGCCGAAGAGGGTCCGATCCAGATCCTGCGGCTCGAAGACCGCTGGCTGGGTGGCCCGTGTCTGGCCATCCGCCTGATCGGGCGGGTTTCCCAGCGAGGGCTGCGCGCCTTCAAGAAACTGAACCACCACTCTCGATTGTCTGGCGCGATGTTGTTCCTCGAGCTGCTCGAGGTCCAGCTGCAGAATGATGCCGTGCTGGTCGTCTATGAGAACTGCGATGGCGCCCAGCTCAGCCAACGCCTCGAGCGCGGCGCCCTCGAAGAAAATGACGCGCACTGGATACTGCGCCAGCTCAGCCGCGGGTTCTCGCTGTTGCACAGGGCCGAGGTGGTGGCTGGCGAAATCTCGCCCCAGACCGCCTTCCTGGCCAAAGACGGCACGGTCCGTCTGCTGGGCCTCGGGATGAGTCAGCTGCTGAGCGAAATCGACGAGGTCGCCCTGCCCGGGGCCTCGATACACCTGGCGCCCGAACGGAGGGAGCAGGCTCCCTCGACCACCACGGACGTCTACGCGCTCGGTTCCTTCTTCTCGACTTTGTTGCCAAACACCGAGCGGCCCGAGGTCAAAGCTCTGCTGAACAAGACCCTGGCACCGTCAGCCGACCGGCGCTTTGCCAGCGCCGAGGTGATGGACAACTTCCTCAAGCGCGTCTTCCCGGGCCCGCATGTGCCCTCTCGGCGCTTCGAGCACTGTGGCTGCTGCTGGAATCTGCTGGCGAGCACCGACGCCGAGAATTGTGAGCTGTGCGGGGCCTCGCTCGAGGTTCCTTGCCTGCACTGCCAGAAGAAGGTGCGCCGAGGCTCACCGATCTGCCACCACTGTGATGCCGACCTGATCGAGATCCGCTCGAACTACCGACAGCAACTCGTGGGCGCGTTCGTCAAGGCGACCAAACAGGCGGCCACAGGCGACAGGGACAAGGCTCGCCAGACCCTGCTGGCCGTGCCCCTCCCCGACCATCCCGAGTTCCACGCGCTCAGTCAACAGGTCGCGATCGCAGCGGGCAACTATGCCTCCCCTGGCGGCTTTGAGTAGCCCGTGAGCAGACCTCATGCCTTCCTCATCAAGCTCGAGGAATGGGCCAACAGCTACCGTGCTCGGCCCGCCAGGGCGTTCAACAACCTCCTGGCGGTGCTGGCGCTCGTCGCAGGCATCACGCTGGTCTGGGAGTTCGGTTTCAGCTGGCGGCAGAGCTCGGCCCTGCACTCCTTCTTCATCTACAGCACACGCACGATCGTCATCCTGGTCATCCTCAAGCTCAACCTCGATCTGGTGTGCGCCAAGAGCCCCTGGGAGCACGGGCAGACCGCAAAAGCTGGCGTGCTGTTGGCTTTCTTCGGCATGCTCTACGCCGCCTGGCGCATCATCGGCAGCAGCGGCCCTGAGCTCGAGCTCGCCTGGGCGCTGCTCGACCATGCGGTCCGGGCCTATCTGTTCGTCACCCAGGGGTATCGGCTCTGGCAGCTGCTCTTCAGCCGCGTCAAGGTCGGCCCCGCGGCCGTCATGGCGGTGACCTTTGCGCTGATCATCCTGGCCGGCACCGGCATGCTGATGACCCCCAAGGCGACCCCGCCCGATGTCGACCTGGGTTTCGTCGATGCCCTGTTCACGGCCGTCAGTGCCACCTGCGTGACGGGCCTGGTGGTCGTCGACACCGGCCAGGACTTCACCCAGATGGGCCAGATCGTGATCTTGGTGCTGATCCAGATCGGGGGCCTGGGGCTGATGACCTTTGTGGCCTATTTCTCCCTGGCCCTGGGAGAAGGCCTGGGACTGCGAGACCGGGTTCTGCTGCGCGACCTGTTGAACGTCGGCAAAGTCGGCGGCGTGACCCAGGTTTTGACCTTCACCCTGCTGTTGACCGTCGGGATCGAGGCCCTGGGGGCCGTCGGCCTGTACTTCAGCCTTGAGGTCCCGCCTGGGGTCGACCCGGCCTACAACGCGATCTTCCACGCGATCAGCGCTTTCTGCAATGCGGGTTTCAGCCTGCATTCCGACAGCCTGGTCGGCGAAGGGCCCGCCGCTCTGGCGCTTGTTTCTGGCTTGATCGTGATCGGTGGTCTGGGCTTCGTCGTCAGCCAGAACCTGCTCAAGGTCTTCGTGGACCGCGTGCAGCGCAAACGAGGGCGGCCCGCGCGGGTGTTGCTGCAGACCAAAGTCGTGCTGGTGGTGACCGGTGTGTTGCTGCTGTTGGGCTGGATTGTGATCTCGGGCGTCGAGCTCGAAGGAACCGCCTTTGACGGAATGAGCGACGCCAGCTACGCGATCCACACCCTGTTCTTGTCCGTCACGGCCCGGACCGCCGGGTTCAACTCCGTGGCGATGGAAGCGCTCGGACCTGCGACCATCGTGCTGTTCCTGGTCTGGATGTACGTCGGCGCTTCGCCCGCATCCACCGGCGGCGGGCTGAAGACGTCGACGGTCGCGATCCTGTTCGCCAGCGTGTGGGCGTTCGTCTTGGACCGCACGGATGTCGAGCTCTTCCAGCGACGGGTGCCGCGGCGCCTGGTGCACCACGCGACCGTGTTGTTCGTCGGCTCTCTGCTCGGCAGCCTCGGCATCGTCTTTGTCCTCAGCATCACCGAAGACCCCGCCTGGTCCTTCCAACACCTGTATTTCGAGGTCATCTCCGCGCTGGGAACCGTCGGCCTGTCGATCCATGGCTCGAACCAGCTGTCTACGGCCGGGCGCTGCGTGATCGCCTTTGCGATGTACCTGGGTAGACTGGGGCCGCTGACCCTTCTGCTAGCGATGACCGAGCTGCGCAGCACCAAGTCGCTGTACCGCTACCCCATGGGAAACCTGATGATCGGATAGGAGACTGCTGTGGCGAGCCGCTTTGCCGTGATCGGCCTGGGCTATTTTGGAAACAAGCTGGCGCTGAGCCTCGCCGAGCACGGGGGTGAGGTGATCGCGATCGATACCGAGCTGCCGCTGGTCGAAGACATCGCTGACCGGGTCGACCTGGCCGTCAGCCTGGACGCGACCGACAAGAAGGCCCTGATTGCACAAGACGTTCCCCATGTCGATGTTGCCATCGTCGCGATCGGCAAGGACTTCGAGAACGCCGTGTTGGTGACGATGACCCTGAAGGAGCTCGGCGTGCCGCGTGTGATCGCTCGCTGCCGCAGTGAGACCCAACGGCTGATCATGACCAAAATCGGAGCCGATGAGCTGGTCAGCCCTGAAGATCAGCAGGCCGTGTTGCTCGCGCAGAAACTGATGCATCCGAACGTCTTCGAGACCATCGCCCTGGCCCCGGGACAGAGCATCGTCGAAATCCTGGCGCCGGAGTTTACGCACTCGCGTTCCTTGAAAGACCTCAACCTGCGCAACCGCTACCGGGTCAACCTGATCGCCATCCGCCGCGAAGGCGAGAGCGGGGTCGAGGTCGAGTTTCCCGCCGGGGACAGCGTGATCGAAGCCAGCGACCGTCTGGTGATGATCGGGGCCGATGAAGACCTGGAGGAATTGACGGCCTGAGGGCTCGCGATTATGGTCTGTGGACACATCCGGAGGCCCCTCATGCGCTTTTGTATCCTGCTCGCGCTGCTCGGCAGTGTCCTGGCCCAGGACGCGCAGCTCATCAACGACCTGGAAATCACCCGCAAGCTCAACCACGCCCTGCTGCGCGGGCTGCGGGAAGAAGAGCCGACCTTCCCCGAGATGCTGGCTGAGCCGGCGCTCACTCTCGAGGCGTTCGAGCTGCCCCCCACGGCACAGGACGGGCTGGCCTGGAACGAAGTCTATGCAGCCAGCCAACCGGGCACGGTGATCGTCGCCAGCGGAGGACGTTGCGACGACTGCGGCAAGGTCCATCCCCGCGTGGCCTCGGGTTTCTTGATCAGTCCCACGGGCCTGCTCGTGACCAACTACCATGTCGTCAACCTGTCAGAGTCCAGCCCCCTGGTCGTGCTGGACGGCGCCGGGACTGTGCATCAGGTGGCCGGCTGGGTGAAGCTCTCGAAGAATGAAGACCTGGCCGTCTTGCAGCTGGAGGGGGAAGGGCCCTTCGACTTCCTGCCGTTGGCCGACGCAGTGCCGGGCGCCGGCAGCGAGATCGCCGTGCTCGGCCACCCCGACAAGAACTTCTACTTCTTTTCGACCGGCGTGGTCTCACGCTATTTCATCCAGAGCGGCAACCGCATCCCCAATCTGTCCGTCACCGCTCCCTTCGCCAAGGGTTCCAGCGGAGGCCCGGTGCTCGACCAGCGCGGAAATGTGGTGGGAATCGTGCGCGCGACCGATTCCATCTATTACACCGAGCACGGCGAGGAACAGAAGGATTTCCAGATGGTTGTGCGCATGGTGGTGCCTGTAGATCTTCTTCGAAAGCTGTTGGAGTCCCCCTGATGCTGCGTCCCTTGCTCGCCTGCCTCGCTTTTGCCGTCTGCGGTTGCGCCACCCAGGCGCCCGTCAAGGAATACACCCGCCCCCTTCCCACGGGTGCTAGCGCGCTGGTGCTGGTCCCACAGGACCAATGGCCCGAGCTGGGAGCTGCCTTGGGGAACCCCGAGAGCCTGCGGCAAGCAGTCGTCCACAGTCTGGAATTCCTCAGCCGACCCTCGTCCCAGCAGCGTTTTCCAGTCGCGGGCGTCAGCCACGAGCGTATGCAACGCAGCCTGCAGAGCTTTCTCGAGCTGCTCGACGCCGGCCTGCAGGGCTCGGCCCTCGACGCGGCCCTGCGGCAGCGCTTCGAGCTCTACCGCTCGCGCGGTTGGGATGGCAGCGGCGAAGTGCTGTTCACCGCCTACTGCGAGCCGATCTACGCGGGCAGCCGCACGCCGAGCGAAACATACCGCTACCCGCTCTACAGCCTGCCTCCCGACCTGGTCAAAGACGCCGAGGGCAACACCCTGGGTCGGCAGACCGACGCGGGACTGGTCCCCTACCCCGCACGGCGCGAGCTCGAGTCCTCCGGCATGTTGCAAGGACTGGAGTTGGTCTATCTGGAGAACCCCTTCGATCCCTTTGTCGTGCACGTGCAGGGCTCGGCGCGCATAAGGCTCGCCGAAGGTGGTGAGCTGCGGATCGGCTATGCGGGCAAGAACGGCCAGCCCTACACCAGCATCGGCAAGCTGCTCGTCGAGCAGGGCAAGATTCCCGGCGCTCGGATCTCCCTGCAGGCGATCCGCGACTACCTGGCGGCGCATCCGCAGGAGCTGCAGGGCCTGCTCTGGCAGAACGCCTCGTTCGTGTTCTTCACCGAGACCGAGGGAGGCCCCTATGGGAGCCTGAACGTGCCTGTGATTGGCGGACGCAGCCTGGCCACCGACCGCGACATTTTTCCCGCCGCGGGGCTCTGCTTCGTCGAGACCAGCTTGCCCTTTGCCGAAGGCACGGGCTTCGTCTTCCGGCGCTTCGCGGGCTTCATGTGCAACCAGGACACGGGCGGAGCGATCCGCTCGCCGGGGCGGGCCGACTTGTTCCTGGGCAGCGGACCCGAAGCCGAGAGGCGCGCCGGGCACACCAAGCAGGAGGGTCAGCTCTACTTCCTGCTGGCGGCCGGGGGGGCCCGATGAGCCTGAGGGAGCTGATCGCACTGGGGACTGCCAGCCAGGTTCCTACCCGGCAACGCAACCACAACGCCTACCTGTTGCGTTGGGACGGGCACGGCTTTTTGTTCGACCCGGGCGAAGGCACCCAACGGCAGTTCATCTTTGCGAATGTCTCGGTCTCAGCCGTGACGCGCATCTTCATCAGCCACTTCCATGGCGACCATTGCCTGGGGCTGGCGGGCATCGTGCAGCGGCTGTCGCTCGACAAGGTGCCGCATCCCGTCGAGGTCTACTACCCACAATCGGGCCAGGTCTACTTCGACCGCCTCACGCGCGCCTCGATTTTCGTCAACAATGTCGAGCTGCATCCGCGTCCCGTGCCGGACGCGGGGGGGCTGGTGTGCGACGACGGCCAGTTTGAGATCACGGCTCTGCCTCTAGACCACCCGGTGCCGACCGTAGGCTACCGCATCAAAGAGCCCGACGGGCGGCGCTTCCTGCCGGAGAAGCTGGCCGAAGCGGGCATCGCGGGGCCGGCAGTGGGCCAGCTGTCGCGCGAGGGGCTGCTCGAGCTGAAGGGCCGCACAGTGCGGCTGGAGGATGTCACCGAAGCCCGCCCGGGGGCGGTCTTTTCGTTCGTGATGGACACCCGCGACACCCCCAATGCGGTCGAGCTTGCACGGGCGGCCGACATGCTGCTGATCGAGGCGACGTTTCTGGAGACAGAGCGCGATCTCGCACGCAACTTCGGCCACCTGACGGCGCGGGAAGCCGCGCAGATCGCAGCCAAAGCGGGTGTGCGCGAGTTGGTGCTGGGCCACTTCTCGCAGCGCTATGGGAACATCAAGGCGCACAGGGACGAAGCGCGCGCCGTGTTTCCCAAGGTGCGCGCCCTGCGAGATCTGGACCGGGCGTCGTTCTATCGGCCCTGAGGGCGGCTAGTCAAGCACCGAAGACAGCAGATTATCCAACGCGCTGCTCTGGCCTTCGCTCTTCTTGGCCTCTTGCCGGTAGACGTCGCGCAGGCCCCGCAACACGTCGCGATGGAAGAGCTGGGACTGCTGCTGGAAGTTGTTCAGGCTGTCGGGCGTGAAGAAGGCACTGGTCGGGGGCAGAGAGCGGCCTTCGGGATAGAACTTCAGCACCTCCTCGATGGCCGCGGCAGCCGTCAACGCGAGGTCGCGGCAGGCTGTTGGGTCGCCCTCGAACTGTGCCTCCAGAGCCGCCTCGAAGTAGCCGTAGGCCAGGTTCAGCCAGTGGCCCGCATCGATGACCTCCGAAGGTTTCGAGGTCGGATTCAAGACATACGGCAGGCTGGCCTTGGGATTGGTGACCGGCTCGCTGATATCGAAGGCGAATTGCACTTCATCGCGGCAGCGCCGACACACCGTCACATAGCGGTCGATCACCCGGGTGATGACCCGCTTGCCTTTGGCGGCCCGTAGCTGCGAGCGGTACTTGCGGCGGGTGCCCAGCTTGCCCCCGCACTGGCAGGCACGCGCGCTCAAGTAGAGGCGCAGCTCGGCCTGGCTGTGAACCACATGGATGGTCTCTTCACGGAGGCTCGGGGCATGCCGGTTGTTGAGACGACGCAAGCGGTATTTCTTTTCGGCCATAGTTTCCTCGGGATTGCTGCATCCTGAGGATACCCAGTAGCCGGCCGGCATCCTAGCGGGCGCGCGCTCAGGCCTTCTGCACGGGCGCCGCCTCGACCGGCACAGCCTGGCCCGCAGTGCCCGACTTCGCACCGATGCCGAACATCTGCTTAAGGTCCCAGGCCGGACCGGCGATGAACGACAGCGGGTCCTGGGTGAAGGCGGGGGCGTTCTTCTCGAACAGGGCATGGCCCGCGATATTCAACGCCCAGCCGGCCGCGAAAGCCGCCGCCGAGCCGAGCCACAGCGGGCGGAAGGGACCGCCGAGCAAGAGGCCCGCGGCGCCGCCGACAATCAGCGGAATACCCGCCAGATGCAGCTTGCGGTTGATGCCGTCCTGATGCGTCTGGTGATAGAAGTCCAGCGCCGCCTGCCAACGCGCCTCAAAGGTGTCTTCGACCTCGGGATGCTTGGCACGCCACTCGCGTTCGAGGCTCGCCAGGCCGGCGCCAAAGCTGGCCAGGGCAGGGATCTTCTGGCCCGTGAGCAACAGGCCCATGCCGCCAACGAGTTTGAGGGTGTCGCGCGCTGCCATGATGTCTCCAGAGTTCGATGCTGCTGCATGATGCCGAGGCATGACGCAGCGCGCAAGACTTTGGTTGGACCAATTCTGGAATGTCTGCGGGGTGCTACACAAAGCGCCCAACGGAAAGCTAGGCCAAAGTCCGCACCCAGGCGATCAGGACATGCAGATAGCGGCCTTCGGGGAAGTCGATGCTCAGAGGATGGTCCGGCCCCGGCCCGCGGATCTCGACGATCTGCAGCTGCCGGTTCGCTCGCCGGGCGGCCAGACGCACCAGATCGCAGAAGCGCTCGTTCGAGATCAGCCCGGCACAGCTGCAGGTCACCAACAGGCTGTTGGGCTTGCTGGCATTGAGCGCGTGCCGGTTCATGTCGATCAGGGTCTGCTCGGCCCGCTGCAGCTCGCTCTTGCGGCGCGCAAACTTGGGCGGGTCGAGCACGATGGCATCGAATCGATGCTGCGTGTCGCGCAGGTCCTTCAGAAAACGGAACGCGTCCGCATGCACGAAGTCGACCTCAACCTCGTTGAGCGCCGCGTTCCTGCGGGCCACCTCCAAGGCCTTCTCGTCGAGGTCGACGCCAGTCACCGAGGCAGGCATACCGTTGACAGCGGCGCTGATGCCAAACCCGCCTGTGTAGCAGCAGACATCCAGCAGGTGCCGCCCACGGCTGAGCTCTGCCACCAGCTGACGGTTCTCGCGCTGGTCGAGGAAAAAACCCGTCTTGTGTCCATCCTGAAAATCGACCTCAAAGCGCACCCCATACTCTTCGATGGTGCGTGCTGGCAGCGTCCGTATCGGCAGCTGGATCCCCTCGATGCGGGCCGACGATTCTTCGGTAACCCACAACAGCTCGAGCTCGCTGCCCAGCACATCGCGCAGTATGCCCGCCAGCGGCTTGCGCCAACGCGCAAAGCCCAGCGAACGGATCTGCACGACCAGCACGTCGCCGTAGCGATCTACGGTCAGACCCGAGAGACCATCCCCCTCCGAGTTGATGACCCGGTAGGCATTGCAGGCATCGGGCACACCCCAGAGTCTTCGCAGCTCGACCGCGCGCTCGATCGCAGCCCGCAGCCAGTCGATGTCGATGCAGGCCCCCGGCTCGAACGCCAGAATGCGCCCCTGCACCCGCGAACGCGGCTGGAAGAAACCCGAGCCCACCCAATAACCGCCTGCGTCGAGGAAACAGACCGGCTCACCGACCACAACCTCCTTGTCCCAGCCCGCCAGCTGCCCCTTCATCAGCCAGGGATGCCGCTGGGTGTGCTTGCCGCGCACCTCGACTCGAGGGTGCGGCAGCGGCCCGCGGAAGGGCCCTCCGGCAGCCGGCTCCTTCTCCGCCGTCTTGCGCTTGCTTCGGGCCACGCGTCTGCTCCTCTACATCGAACGGAGATACAGGTCTGCCCGGACCGCCAACACTGCGTCGAGGGCGGGCAGCAAGTCTTCTTCCAACAGGGCCTGCTGCTCGGCATCCAACACCATCTCGGGCGTACAGCCAGCACGCAGCGCGGCGACCTCATCGGCGGCGAAGAAGCCGACCCGCATCGGGCCGTGTAGCGGCTCGCCGTCCGGACCGCGGTTGGCCAACAAACGGGCCAGGGCAGGGCCGGGCGGCAGCTCAGCGCTGGCCAGAGCCTCGAGCTCTTCGGTCGGCAGGTCGACGCTGTGCGCCTGGTAGCCGAGCACACCGACCAGCGCATCGAGGATCTCGGGCGCGTCGGACCGCCCACGCTCCCCGGCCAGCAACGCCTCGACGGCCTCGGTCCAGGCCGGGCCGCCAAGCAGCTCGAGCAGACTGCCAGGCAGGTTCTGATCAGCGGCGTGTAGACGCTCGCGCAGCGCCCCAAGATCGATGCTGTTGATGATGGTCCGCACGCTGCCCGCTCCGGGAATCCAAACAGATCTGGCGGTTGGAAGTGTACCGGTTGTAGAATGTTCGGACACCTAGTGTAGTGCGCCGTGGCCGTGAAACCATCTCTAGCCCTCATTTTTCTGTGCAGCACACTCGCCGCCCAGCAACAGGTCCTGCTCGACTACCGCTTCGAACGGGTCGAGTCGGCGCGCTACCGGGTGGTCAGCCAGCAGAGCCAGAGCTTGGTATTCCCCGACGAGTCTCCGGCGGCTCTGCCCTTGACCAGTGAGAGCCACGTCGAGTTCCTGATCGTTGAAGCGTACCAGCCGAGCGAGGCCGGAGCCCGCGTCGAGGTCCGTCTCGAGCACATCTCGGGCCGGGTCGAGAGCGAGGGCAGCCTGCTGCTGCGCTATGACTCGGCGGACAGCCTGGCGACCGGGCCGCTAGCCGAGCGCTTCGCGCCGATGCTGGCCGCGCGCGCCCGTTACGATATCGATCCGAGTGGGAAGCTTGCGGGCTTCGCCGTCGAGGGCTTTGACAGCGCTCTGGCAGAGCAACTGCGCTTCAAATGGCCGCGGTTGCCGGCGGACTCCATCGCCGTCGGGGGACGCTGGCAAGACAGCTTCGAGTTGGTGATGCCGCACCTTGCAGGCAGCGTCGAAGTAGATGTAGCCTGGACGCTCGAGCGGCTCGAGCGCGCGGGTCCCGCCGGGCCTATGGCGGTGCTGGTCGGTTCAGCCAGCCTGAAGTCCTCCGCAAACGCCGCATTCGAGCTGCAAGGGGACGGCGAGCTGCGTTGTGAGTTGATGGTGCGCGGCGGCTGGGTGCGGGGGCTGTCCACAGAGATGCGCACCGAGTTGCAGGCCCTGGGGGTGTTGCAGCGTAGCGAGCAGAGCACCGTGCAGAGCCTGCTCGAGCTGGTCATGACTCCCGAATCGGACGACTGAGAGGCAAACAGTAGCCCCGCCCAGGCGGGAGTATCCCTTTGTAGTGGGTGAGGAACCGTGAGCAAGCTCAAGACATCCGCACATCTTTCGCTCTTCCATCGTGACGGCGCCCTGTACGTCTACCATGACCTGATCGGCTACGTGCTCGAAATGGACAAGCGCGTGTACGCGCTCATGCGTGCCTTCGACGTGGCCCAGGAGCCTGCCTCAGTGATCGCTGAGAGCGGCTTCCATGAGGTCGAAGGCCAGACTTTCGTCGAGACCTTCCGCGAGCACTTTTGCCTTGTTTCCGAAGACTATGATGAGCTGACGGCGCTCGACGAGCTCTGTCCGGTCTGGACACCGTGGGCGATCCACTACGCGCCATCCGAAGACCAGGTCGAGCTGGGCATCAAAGACCGTGATAGCGGCAAGGTCTTCTTCCAGAAGCTCAACGCCCTCGATTCACGCCTCTGGAACCTGAGCTGCGGCCAGCTGACCATCAGCCAGATCGCCGCGCAGCTCAGCCAGGGCCTGGTCGCCGAGAAGGGGGACCCGGGCATGCTCGAGCGGGTGCGGGCCAAGGTGCGCACCCTGACCCATAGCTCACGCCAGCTGCTGAAGTTGGTCTCCGAGCCGCTGCAGGGAACCGAGCTGCCCCACTTCGCCCGCAGCTCGATGCCCTATGAGCGCGTCAGCGACGACAGCAAGCTCGACGAGATCTTGAAGCCGCTCGACGACGTGGTCGACGTGCGCGCCTACCACAAAGAGACCATCAAAGACGCCAACGAGCAGTTCGAAGTCGAAGAGACGACCCTCTCACACATGTTCCGCAACCCGCACACCGCCCTGCGTGGCAAGACCTATGGCGGACGCTTCGCGGAGCAGTTGGTCGGCCAGGGCCTGTTGCGTGAGAACTGCCAGATGGTCGAAGTGGGCGGAGGCGTGGGCTGGTTCTCGCGACGCTTCATCGAAGGCCTGCGGGAGAGCTATCCTGAGCTCGAAGCCGGTCTGAGCTATCGTATCCTTGAGCTGGCGCCGGCTTTGGCAGCCTCCCAACGCGTCGTCGCTGGCGAGGCCACCGGAGGCAAGGTCAGCACCGTTGAGGGCGATGCCCTGGCGATGCCCTTCGACGACGACAGCCTCGACCTGTTGATCTCCAATGAGATGATCGGGGACCTGCCCACGGCGCGGGTGCTCTGCAAGGACGGTGTCTTCGTCGGGCCTGACGGCAGCGAGGACAGCCCCGGCCCCCGAGCTATCAAAGACTTCGACCTGAAGTGCAAAGATGCGGGCGAAGACTTCTGGCTCAACACGGGCGCCTACGACTTCCTGCGAGAGATCCGCCGCGTGGTCAAACCGGGCGGTGCGGCCGTGTTGACAGAGTTCGGCGAGAAATGGGCCTACCCGATCCCTTCGACCCATCTCGACCACCGCGAGTTCTCGATCCACTTCGGCCACATGGTGGCTGCGGCCGAGAAGCTGGGCTTCAGCGCTTCGGTCGTCAACATCATGCGCTTTCTGCAGTTCGACAAAGAGCTCCATGTGCTGTCGACCACGCGCACCTCGTTTGAAGTCTTGCGTGAGCTGTTCAGAACCCGCTCGACCACATTCGAGAAGATCGCGTACACCGAGGCGATGTTCACCGATCTGTGCGTCGAAGCGGGCCTCGAGATGCGTTGGATCAGCCCTCTGGAGTGGCAGCCACTCGGCAAGCGGGTGTTGGGACTGAAGCCCAAGGAATTCAAGGTGCTGGTGCTGGTGCCACCGATCAAGAGAAAGAAGCAGAAGCGCGTGCTCGAGCTATGAGCGAGGAAGCCCCCATGAACGATGGCACCCAACGGGTCCGCTCTGCCGCTTCGAGCAGAGTGGAGATGACCCACATCATCCAACCTGAGTACACCAACATGCTGGGAACCGCCTTCGGCGGCCAGATCCTGGCGTGGATGGACACGGCAGCTTCGGTTGCGGCCATGCGGCACTGCGGCGGCCCTGCTGTCACCGTGGCGATGGACGAGGTCACCTTCAGCGAGCCGATCAAGCAGGGTGAGATCGTAACCTTGTGCGCACGGATCGCGTATACAGGGACCAGCTCGATGGAAGTCGACGTGGTCGTGTACGCAGAGTCGATCGGCATGGCTCGACGCGAGGCCGTCAAAGCCTGCTTGACCTTCGTCGCGATCGACAAGCAGGGCAAGCCGGTACCCGTCCCCGGCATGCTGCCCGACGGCGAGCGCGAGCAGAGCCGCTTCGACGAGGGTGAGGAGCGCGCGCGGCTGCGGCGGATGCGGACGTAGCGGCCGGCGGGCACGGACGTGTGATCGCATGCCGACTCAGAACGGCATCTCCCGCCACGGTCTCCGCGCGCCGCCGGCGCTCCATCCAGGCGATCCTATTTGAGCAATAGTCCCCGGACCTCATTGCGCCGGCAGTACTCGCGGAAATACTGGTAGGAGCGAAAGCGGATGAAGTGGCACGACTCGGCCTGGCCGAGTGCCACGCCGTTCTTGTGCTTGTCGCAATGGGGAACCGGGATCCGCAGGAAATCCGTGGCCCCTCCGGACTGCACGAAGCCGACCCCCATCGTGAGAGCCGTGGCGACGCCTGCAAACGTCGCGAGCGCGTTCTCATCAGCCTGACCGGCTTGAGGCACACTCGCCACCTCCACGGCGTGCGTCGCCTCCCCTCCACAGACAGAGCACATCTCCGGGATGGTGATGCTCTCTGGAAGCAGAGCGGTGAAGAAGGGCGTTTTCAGGACCAGGTCGTCTGCCGGGGAGCGGAAGAAGTTGACTTCGGCCACCACATAGTCTCCGCAGTGCTTGCACAGCTCTGGTGTCGGATTCGCGCTGTGCGGTAGGTCCCGGCCACAGTGCGGGCACGGCGCCTTCTTCGTCCTGATCGCCATCAGGGCGCAAACCAGAGCGAAGAACCCGGCGGCTGCGCACAGGGTCCAGCCCAGCCAGCCGATGCCGTGGGGAGGGGGTGCCTTTGCCCAGCCAGCGGCTTTGACGCACAGGGCGCACAATGCCAGTACGCCGATCGTATAGGCGATGGTTTTGGGCAAGTCCCGTCGCGCCGCCAGCGCGCCCGTCACGGCAGTCTGTGCCCGCCTCCGGCCTGCCCGCGCCGGCTTCCGACGCGGCCGTCGCGCTGCAGGGGGCCGGGCCTTTGCTGGCGTTGCAGGCTTGGGCGGTTGTTTCACAGCCAAGAGGAATGTCTCACCGCAAGTCCGACAACGTCCCTGTTTCCCAAGCAGCTTTTCCGGGACACGGAGCGCTTGTGCGCACGACGGGCAGTGCAGCAGCTGCGTGCTCGGCTGAGCATCGGGCTTGGCGGTGGGGTTGCCTTCGGACATCATCGCTCTCCTCGAGTTGTAGGCCCAACCATCCTTTCTGGTGTTTGAGACGGGCCTTGTGTCCCACACCTGAGAGCGAAACGCGTACCGCAGCAACGGGGACCTTTCTCGAAGTCTACGAAACAGGTGGGTTCCCACACCGATCGTTGGGGAAACCCCGCCAACGTCGCCGTGGCGCAGGCGGCAGCGTAGCTCGCGACAGCGCTGGCCCAGAATCGCACCCTCACTCTCGCTCAGCTCGCCGTCAGCCCTCGCCGTCGCAACCAGCGCCTGGATGTACAGCTTCCTCTCTCGTCGGCTACAACCGTGCATACTCCAACCCGTCTGCAGGTCTCGAGATGTCTTTCCGCGGATCTCGGCGATCGGCGCTGATTTCGTTATCTTTTTGCTCGGGCCCCAGGCGTGCAGTGGGGGGAAGTGCGCCGCTCGGGCGGTGGATCTGAAGGGGCGGTGCTCTGGGCTGTGCGCGTTTCGACACTCCCTGGCCCAGCGGGGTCGCGCCGTGATCCGCTGGGCGCTCCAGGGGTGAACTGTCTCGTTTTATACCAGGGCTGTGGGTTTTCCATGGCAGGGGGTGGAGCCTCCCCTATAGCTCCTCTCCCCCCTGATGTGGAAAAACCACCCTGCGCCCTTCACGAGCTGCTACGCCGTGATTGCGCGGAACGCATAGATTGGA
>JAJDCP010000052.1 GCA_029260765.1 Planctomycetota bacterium | reverse complement strand
CTGTCTCAGGGAACGAGATTTCGCCACACAGTCGCGTTGGATTGTCATGTACGGGCCGGGTTTACACCTCGAAGACTCGGACGCTTCGCACCGCCCGCGGGAGGGGGTAAACCCCTCCCCTACAAAGAGAAAAGTCGGTTTTCCTCCCCGAGTCGCAGGAACCGGAGGTTGCCATCAGGAATCAATCCCACGCCTCCAGATGTTCCCTGAGACAGCCTCACTGAGGGCGCCGCTCAGCGCTCGCGGAAGCTCAGCCGCTCCCGATCGGCGACCTCGATGCGCTCGCGCAGAGACTCCGGAAGCGGCATAGGCCGCAACCGTCCGTCCGGCAGCACGTGGCAGCAAGCCACGGCGTAGCGCAATCGCGCCACTTCTTCGCCCTGATGGCTGAAACGCGCACAGTATTCCAGCGAGCGCTGGGACACATGGCTGATCCACAGATGGATCTCGAGCAGGTCTTCGAAGCTGACCGGCCGGCGGAACTCGCTGCGCACCCCCAACCTCGGAAAACCGTGGATGCTGCCGTCCTCCGCGCGTTGAAACGAGGACACGCCCAGCGAGCGCATGAACGCGTGCTCCGCCTCTTCGGCGTAGCGTCCGAACATCGAGAAATGCAAAATGCCCGCGCAATCGGTGTCGGCGAACTCGACGCGCCGCTGGCAGCGGAACTCAGCGTGCCGGCTCAAGGGTCGAAGCCCGCGTACTGGGCGTTGCCCCCGGTGTCGACCTCGAGTGGAAACAGGTTGGCAGCCCAGGGCGCGAACGATAGATCCGGGCTGTGATCGGGGTTCTGCGGAATCGGACCCAGAGGAATCTCACCCGACACCGCCGAGGGCGGCGAGAAATTCCAGCTCGTGGTCGCGGCCGGTCCAAACAACGCATCCAGCAGCTTTGGATCGGTGATGGTGTCCCCTGGTGATGCGGCTCGGCTGGTCGCGAGCAGCTTGTAGACGTCGACAAACACGGCCAGGTCGCCTTGCGCTGCGTACGGCGCGGTCAGGCTGCTGTCCTTACCGAAGCACACAGCCTTCAAGCCCGCATCATTGAGAATCGCGGCGAAGCCGTACTGGATGTACTTGCTCACGTCGAGCCCCAACTGGATCGCCTGGTACAGCGCGACCTGAAAGCCCTCGGACAGCAGCAACGGAACACCATCGACCCGCGGTCCCTGCTTGACGCGCTCCATGGTCGCCGTCGGCTGGCTGGCGCGCAGCCAGGGCCCTTTTTCCGCCGGAAGCTCGGCGTAGCGCCATTCGGGCAACGGCGCGCCGGGCGCCTGCACCTCGTCCTGATAGACCTTGGCGTAGATCATATTCAGCTCGACCTGCAGCTTCTTCTGGCGGTTGATCACCCACGCCTCTTCTGCCTCTTCGGTGGTCTTGTCGAAGCTGATGAAGATCGTGATCGAGAGCATCGCTACCAGCAACAGCGCCAACATCAGCTCGATCAAGGTGATTCCGTGACGCATGGGGTGCCTCCTGAAGGGCTGGACCTGCGTCTCATCGTACCAGACAGCACGCCCGTCGGACACCCAGGGTTGCAACCTGCGCGGGCCAGCCGTACACTCCTACGCCTTGACCCCAGCCAGCGAGGGATCTGCATGGAAAGCGTCATTTTGGGAGCCGGAGTTACGGGCCTTGCGGCTGGATTCGTCTCCGGTCTGCCGGTCTATGAGGCCAACAGCTTTCCGGGCGGGATCTGTTCGTCGTATTATCTGGTCCCGGGTTCGTCTGAGAAACACAATGCGCCTCCGCCAGAGCCCAGCTATCGCTTCGAGCATGGCGGTGGGCACTGGATCTTCGGTGGTGACCCAGCCGTGCTGCGTTTCTTGCGTGACCTGGGCACCTTCAAGGGCTACAGCCGCAAATCTGGCGTCTATTTCGCTGCCGACGGCCGCTACGTGCCCTATCCACTGCAAAACAACCTCGCCAGCCTCGACACCGCGCTGGGCGTGCAAGCACTCACGGAGATGGCTGCCGCGACCGGAGTTCCCTGCGCGACCATGGAAGACTGGCTGAGCGACCGCTTCGGCACCTCGCTGGTCGAGCTCTTCTTCGGCCCCTTCCATGACCGCTACACGGCGGGCCTGTGGAAAAGCATCGCCCCACAGGATCCGTACAAGTCGCCCGTGCAGGTGGAGAGCGCGATCCAGGGCCTGGTCGGCAACGCACCCAGTGTTGGCTACAACGTGACCTTCCTCTATCCCGAGCAGGGTTTGAACGGGCTGGCCGCGACTCTTGCCGGCCGCTGCGACGTGCGCTACGGCAAGCGGCTGGTGGCCGTCGACCTCGAGGCTCACAAGCTCGGCTTCGACGATGGCAGCGAGGTCGAGTACGAGCGCGTGCTGTCGACGCTGCCCCTGACCCTGATGCAAGAGCTGAGTGGCCTGCAGAGCACCGAGCCGGCCGACCCGTACAGCAGTGTGTTGGTGTTGAATATCGGCGGAGTCAAAGGCGCCCGCTGCCCCGACGACCATTGGCTGTACATTCCTGACAGCCGTACCGGTTTCCACCGGGTCGGTTTCTACAGCAATGTCGACACCAGCTTCGTGCCGGACGCGCGCGACGACCGTGTCAGCATCTATGTCGAGTCGGCCTATCCCTCGGGCGAGAAACCCGATGAAGCGGAGATCGCCCGGATCTGCAAAGCGACCGTGCAGGAGCTCTGCGAGCTGGAATTCCTGAGCGAAGCCGAAGTCGTCGATCCGACCTGGATCGACGTCGCCTATACGTGGTCCTGGCCTGGTTCGCGCTGGAAGCCGGAGATGCTGGCTCAGCTGGAGGCGCAGGACATCTTCATGGTGGGCCGCTACGGCCGTTGGATTTTCCAGGGCATCGCCGACTCGATCCGCGACGGATTGATGGTCGGCAGCGCTCTGGCTCGTGGGGTGGGGATCGACTGATGGCCGAAGGCAGCAACGGCAGCCAACCCCAGGCTCAGGATCGCGCAGACGTGCCCGTATTGTCCATCGTGATGCCGGTCTACAACGAGGTCGAAGCCATCCCCGGGGTGTTGCGGGCGTGGCATGCCGAGCTCGAACGCCTCGGCATCGACTTTGAGATCCGCGCGTACAATGACGGCTCGAAAGATGGCACCGGGCCCATCCTCGACGATCTTGCGCAAGAGCTGCCTCGCCTCAAGGCATTCCACCACAACAACCGCGGCCATGGTCCGACCATTCTGCGTGGCTACCAGGAGGCTCCGGCCGAATGGGTGTTTCAGGTCGACAGCGACGATGAGATGGGTCCGGAGGGCTTTGAACAGCTCTGGCGTGTGCGGCACGACTATGATCTGTTGCTTGGTTACCGAGCGGGCCGGTTGTCATCACCAGGGCGCAAGCTGATCACTGGTGTGGCGCGGCTGACGGTGCGCATGATGTTCCGGCGCGGCTTCAGAGATGTGAACACGCCCTACCGGTTGATGCGGGGCAGCGAGCTGAGGAAGCTGCTGCGGCACGTTCCCGACGATACCTTTGCCCCGAACGTGTCGCTGACCGGGTTGTTCGGGCTGTTCAGGCTGCGGGTCTTCGAGGCTCCCGTGGGGCACCAGGAGCGTCAGACCGGGACCGTCTCGATCGCGGGTTGGAAGCTCTGGAAGTCGGCGGCGCGCTCGCTGATACAGACGCTGCAGATCGACGTCCGCGCTCGCCGGGATCGCGCTGCCCGCTGATGGGTGTGCTGCAGCGTGCCCTGCTTCAGGTCCTGCGGCAGCGCGCCCGCCGCAAATTCGCCAGCTTTGGCAGCCTGCTCCCTGCTGGCTGCTCGGTGCTCGACATCGGGGCCGGCGAGGGCTTTGTCGGAATGTGTGCTGCGGCAGCCGGGCACACAGTCGAGCTCGTCGACACCGTAGACCGCAACCGCAGCCCGCTCCCGTTTCAGCAATACGACGGCCGGAATCTGCCGTTTGCCGCCCACTCCTTCGATGTCGGTGTGTTGTCCTATGTGCTGCACCACTGTGATGATCCGCGTCAGGTGCTGGCCGAGGCCGCCCGCGTCTGCCGCAGCCTGGTCGTGCTCGAGTCGGTCTTCGAAACGCTCTGGGAGGAACGGCTGCTGCGCTTCCTCGACCACAGCGCCAACCGCTTGCGTGGCATTCCGCCCGAACCCCTGCAGTTCAAGACGCCTGCGGGCTGGTGGCTGTGCTTCGACGCGCTGGGGCTGCGGGTGCGCCACTTTTCCTGGTTGGGACGGCTGGTGCACAAGCACGTGCTATTCCTCGTTGAACCAGCACACCCTGTGCTATAGTGCCCGGCAGACTGCGGCCTGCAAGGACACGAGCACAGAGGAGATCCGCGATGCAATTCCACATCGTCGCCCTGCCCGGAGATGGCACCGGACCCGAGGTCATGCGTGAAGGCTTGAAGGTCCTGCGCGCTGTCGGCGAGGCCACCGGCCACAGCTTTGAGATCGAAGAGATCCCCTGCGGTGGCCAGTTCTACCTCGAGCACGGCACGCGTGACTGGCCTGAAGGCGCCGAAGAACGCTGTGATGCCGCGGATGTGATCCTGCTCGGTGCGGTCGGCTGGCCGTCGAAGAAGGGCGGTCCGGTCACCATGGCCAACGGCCACATGGCCGGCTACGGACCGGTCATCGGCAACCGCACGCGCCTCGATCTGTATGCCAATATCCGGCCGGTCAAGCTGTTCCCCGGCGTGCGGCACCGCATCCATGGCAAGATGAAACAGGTCTGGGAAGCGGGCAAGGTCGACATCGTCTTTCTGCGGGAGAACACCGAGGGGCTTTACGCCGGCTTCGGCGGCGTGTTGGCGCCGGGAGGCACGGCCACGGTCGCCTCGGACAGCCGGGTGATCACGCGCCACGCCTCCGAGCGCATCATCCGCCGTGCCTTCGAGATCTGCAAACGCCGCAATGGCGCGCCGCAAGACGGCAAGAAGCGCGTGACCTGCATCGTCAAGAACAACGTGCTCAAGGGCTGCCAGTTCTTCCATGACATCTTCTTCGAGATCGGCGTCGAGTACCCCGAGATCGAGAAGGATGTCGCCATCGTCGATGCCTTCACCCAGTGGCTGATCGGCAAGCCCGAATACTACGATGTCTGCGTGACCACCAACATGTTCGGCGACATCGTCACCGACCTGGCCAGTGTGCTGCAGGGGGGCATGGGTATGGCTGTGGGTTGCAACGTCGGGGACGAGCATGCGATGTTCGAGCCGATCCACGGCTCGGCGCCCCGCCACTCGGGCAAGGACAAGGTCAATCCCATCGCGATGATCCTGTCGGTCAAAGAAGCGTTGGTCTGGCTCGGCGAGCGCAAGCAGCAGCCAGACCTGGTCGCTGCGGCCGAGAAGATCGAGGCGGCCGTGTGCGCCGTGCTCGAGCGGGGCTCGCCCCTGACCTACGACCTGGTGGGACTGGACAATGCCGCGCCGATGAGCCAGGTCGGCGACGCCATCACCAGTGAGCTGCGGGGTCTGCTAGGCTAGCGCTCGCCCGCCTTTGGCAGCGCCTCGTCAAGTTTCGCCCGCAGCTGTTTCAATTCGAAGGGCTTGTGCAGAAAGCCGAGCCCTGCTGGCAGCTTGCGGCCGCGAAGCTCTCGCTCGCCGTAGCCGCTGCACAGAATGATCGGCAGGGACTGGTCGATAGATCGAAGCTCCGTGGCGACTTCGTCGCCTGAGAGACCGGGCATGGTCAGATCCAGAAGCACGCAGCGGATCTTGCTGCCGTGGTCGCGAAACAGGCTCAAGGCTTCTTGACCGCTCGCCGCTGGCAACACTGTGAATCCCAGTGTTTCGATCATCGCTTTGCCCACGCGCCTCACGACCGAGTGATCGTCTACCAGCAGGATCGTGCCTCGGCCGGTGTGCTGCGATGTCTTCTGTGGCTCGCTCACTTCTGATGGGCCTGCAGGCGCAGTGGTCTGGTGGATGGGCAGCAGCACCTGGAAGCAGGTACCGGCTCCAGGAGTCGAGCGTACCTGCAGCGCCCCCCTGTGCCCCCGTACGATTCCCTGGACCGCTGCCAAGCCCAGACCGCGACCTGTGAATTTGGTGCTGAAGAATGGATCGAAGATGCGCTCGAGCGTGGTGGGGTCGATGCCTGCGCCGGTGTCCGTGATCTGCAGGCAGCCATAGCTTCCCGCTGCGAGCTCGCTGCCACCCAGCTGGTCGAGATACGAGCGATCACAGTTCTGTGCGAACGTCGAGAGGCTGACGACGCCCTCGCCGCCGCCCAGCGATTCGGATGCGTTGGTGATCAGGTTCATGATCACCTGCCGCAGTTGTGTCGCGTCTGCCTCGACGACCAGGGATTGCGGGGACAGGTCGAGCACTACGCGGGCGTTTCGTGAGATCGCTGCTTCGAGCAGATGGCTGGTCTCGCGTACGAGTTGGGCGAGGTCGACGGGCGCGACCACGAAGTGTCCACGGCCAGAATAGGCGAGCATCTGCTGGCAGAGATCGGCGGCGCTTTTGGCTGCATGGACGATGCCCTGCACAGAGAGCCGTGCCGGCGACGTGCCCGGCAACTCGAGCAGCGCCATCTCGGCATTCCCGAGCACGGCTACCAGCAGGTTGTTGAAGTCGTGCGCCACGCCGCCGGCGAGCAGGCCCAGGCTCTCGAGCTTCTGGGATTGGAGCAGCCGGGCCTCGAGGGCGAGCCGCCTCTGGTCACTCTGGACCTGGCGCAGTTGCGTGATGTCGCGGGCGATGCCGATCAGCCCGACCACCTGGCCTGCTGCATCCCGGTGCGGCCACTTCATCGACAGCCAGACAGTCTCAACTCCGTCTGAGACCGTCCGTTCCTCAAGGGTCTCCCTGCGGCCGTCGGTCATGATGCGCTGATCGGTCGCGCTGAGGTCCCGCGCCACGTCTTCGGGGAACAACTCCCAGTCCGACTTGCCCAGGCACTCCTCGACCGAGCCCCGCAGGAAAGAGGCGGCGGCGCTGTTGAGCAGCAGGTAGCGGCCCTCCAGATCTTTGGCGAAAATCGCGTCGCTGGTCCCTTCGAACACCGCCTCAAGGATGGTCCTGCGCTCTCGCGGCAATGCGGCGTGTGTCGGAAAGGACTCGTCGTCCGAAGGCATCGCGATCTCCTCCAGCGCCCACGCGCATCCTCAGGTGCTCGTCGGAAGCACGCTCAGGTGAGTAGTCGACATGATCTCACTAGTATGGCACGAGTAGGGCACGTGGCGCCAGGGAGCGCGATGGCTGTGCCAGCACAGGTCCACCGATGGCCAGCACCGCAGTACTGGGCTCGAGGGCAGGAAGTGGGGAAGCCAAGCTGTGTTGCGTCGCTGAAACCAGACGGTACCCACAAGCATTTAACGTTCTTTTCACCCCCTGCGGGTTTCATGGTGCCATCCACCAGGAGGTCAGGAGAGCGCGATGGCTTGTCAGCGGCAGGGAAGCAGTTTTTGGACAGCGCAGTTGGTGGGCGTCTTGCTAGGCATCTGCCTGGCCCTGCCCGGCTGCGAGAATTCGGGAAGCTCGGGGGGCGCTAGCTCCGGAACGGCGCTCAGCTCTTCCCCGCAGACGCCGGTCTCGAGCCCCCCGAGCCAGCCAGCGGCCAACCCCGTGCAGCCTCCAGCCAACCCCGCGCAGCCTCCCAACGCCCCCTCGGCGCTACCAAGCTCGAACCCGGTCGCAGTTGCCGGCACGAGCATCGAGATGGACTACGGCTCGACGATCGACTTCTACAAGCGGCCTTTTCCCTGCGAGAGCCGACGGCGGGCCGATGGCAGCGTCGACATCGACAACTTCCCCAACCCTGGAAACCTGTTTGTCGACGGCATGCTCAACGCCGCGGACTACGACTGCAACGGGTTTGGGCTCAGCTCGTGCATCTACCTGCAGACAACGGCCCGGTTGAAGATCAGCAGCCTGCCATCGCTGGCCGACAGCGTGACAGGCAGCGCGCCCGTGTTCCTGATCGGTGTGGACAGCCAGAGCCCCGACTACCTGCAGCGGACGCCGGTCGAGGTCGAGTTCCACCAGGATGCCGGTCCGTTTGGGGCAGCCAACCTGTTGTCCTTGCTGCCCCTGCAAGGCAGACCCCTGCGTGAAGAGAGGCTCTACGCGGCCGTAGTCATGCGCCAGGTCGAGGACGAGCTGGGCCAGCCGCTGGGGGTGTCGTTGCCGATGGCGCAGCTGGCTGCGGGACTCCAACCCGCGGGTATGAGTAGCGCGGCGTTCAGCGAATACACGACCGCTCTAGACGCGCTGCAGCTGGCCGGTGTTGCCCTGGACCAGATCGCTGGCCTGGCGGTCTTCCGCACCGGCCAGCCCAGCCGGCGGCTGCAGAGCTTGACCCAGCAGGTGCTCTCGCAGCCCCTGCCGGCGCCGCTCTCGACACCGACCCATCTTGCGGATCACAACAACTTCTGTGTCTACAGGACCACCATCAAGCTGCCGACCTACCAGGCGGGCATCCCGCCGTTCCTCTTCGGGGGCGGTCAGTGGGAGTTCGATCTGCAGGGCCAGGCGATCCTGCAGGGTGAAGAAGAGGCGAACCTGTACCTCACCGTCCCCCATGGCACGATGCCGGCGGCGGGCTTCCCCGGCTGCGTCTTGATCCGCACCGGCATGGGGGACGCGGTTCCCCTGGTCGATCGCGGGGTGCACGCGCAGGCGGGGGCCAGCGGCGTGCCCGGGACGGGTCCCGCGCGCGAGTTCGCCACGGCGGGCTTCATGGGAATCAGTGTTGACGGGCCCCACGGGGGATTGAGGAATGTCACCGGACTCGACGAACAGCTGCTGATGTTCAACATGGCCAATCCCACCGCGATGCGCGAAAACCTGCGCCAGTCTGCCTTGGAGTTGATCCTGCTGGCCGAGGTCCTGGCCGGCCTGTCCTTTCCGGTCAGCTGTCCGCTCGTCACCATCCCGGGAGGCGGGCCGGCTTCGGTAGACGTGGGCCATCTGGCGTTGTTCGGCCATTCGATGGGAGCGACCATCGCTCCGCTAGTCCTGGCGCTGCAGCCGCGCTATGGGGCCGTGATCCTCAGTGGCGCGGGCGGCAGCTGGATCGAGAACATCATGCACAAGCAGAGTCCCCTGCCTGTGCGGCAGACCGCCGAGCTGATCCTCGGCTACCCGGGGATCGGGCGGCAGCTCTACACGCACGATCCTGTCCTGAGTCTGCTGCAGTGGGCGGGGGAGTCTTCCGATCCGCAATCGTACGCGCGCTATGTGACCAGCGAGCCGCTGATCGGGGAGCCGCGCCATGTGTTGATGCTGCAGGGGATCATCGACACCTACATCCTGCCCCCCATCGCCAACACCACCAGCCTCTCGATGGGGCTCGATCTCGCGGGGCCGGCGCTGGACGTCGGGCATCCGGGGCTCAGCCAGTTCGAGCCGCTGGCGGATTTCATGGCTCTGGGAAGCTCGAGTCCCGTGGCTCTTCCCGTCCAGGGGAACAAGCTCGGCCCCGTAGGGCAGGCATACACGGCGGTCGTGCTGCAACATCCCGAAGATGGCATAGAGGATGGGCATGAGGTCGTGTTCCAGACCGTCATGCCCAAGTTCCAGTACCGCTGTTTTCTGCATTCCTTTGCGCAGGGGGTTCCGTGGGTGCCTTCGCCGGCCCAGTACCCGAACGGGTGTCCCTAGCTGGTCGGGGTCTTTTTTCCCTTTTTCTGCGCTTTGTCTTTTTGTTTCTTTATCTTCTGTTTCTGGCTCTTCGCCTTGTCTTTCTTGCCGCCCTTGTCGCCCATTCCGTATCCCTTCCTGGTGTTGGGAGCTCAACGCACGGACGCCGCAGTACGATTACGGCGGGCCCGCTGGCGTTGTTGTGATGGCCCATCAATGCCATAGGGGCAGTATAGCTGTTGGTGGGTGTTTGGGGGAAGGAGGAGCTGGGGGGCAGGTCCGGATCCGGGTCTGGATGCGGGTCCGTGAGCGACTGCGGACCCGGGACCGTGACCGTGACCGTGACCGACTGCGGATGCGGATCCGGCTGCCGAGGGAAACCGAGAAGACCGAAGACCGAGGAGACCGAGGAGACCGAGGAGACCGAGGAGACCGAGGAGACCGAGAAGACCGAGGAGACCGAGAAGACCGAGGCCCGAGGGGAGCCGGACTGGTGATCGCGCCGGGGGATCGGGTACGATCCGCAGGTGTGGCCAGCCAGGCCGGCAGCGCGCACTGGAAACCAGTCATGGGGGCCCAATGAACGAGCAACAGCTGATCGAGAAGCTGCGGCGTATCCACAAGCTCCACGCTGGAGCCGCCACCGACGGTGAGCGTGCCGCTGCACAGAAAGCTCTCGAGCGCGTCCAGACACGTCTCAAAAAACAGCGCGATGAGGAGCCGGTCGAGTACAGGTTCACGATGGCTGACCGCTTCCAGTGTCGCTTGTTCACGGCCCTCTGCCGACGCCACGGCCTCCGGCCCTTCCGCTACAAGAGACAGAGGTTCACGACGGTCATGCTTCGTCTGCGTCCCCAGCTCCTCGACGATATCCTGTGGCCGGAGTTCGAAGAGCTGAGCCGCAGCTTGCGTAGTTTCCTCGACGAGGTGACGGACCGGGTGATTTCCCAAGCCGTGCACGAGGACCAGTCCGACGCCGCGGTTGCCGCAGAGATCGGCCTTGCCAGAGCCGGCCGGCTCTGGGAGTGCAGTCCGACCAGGGGTGTGTGGCATGTTGGACTTGGACGATCGGGCAAGGTTGGCTGGGCTTCTGCTCGGCGGCGCATTGGGCGATGCGTTGGGAAGGCAGTACGAGGGCGTGCCGGCTGCGCAGATTCCCGACGCGATGGAGCACCTTCTCGGACAACAGCTGGCAGGCTACTCCGACGATACGCAGCTGACGCTCGCGACCTGTGAGGCGCTCATCGAGGCAGACGGCGTAGTCCGACCCGAAGTGCTGGCAGCCCTCTTCCTGCGTTGGTTCCGCCAGCGCCGCCTGACCGGTCTTGGTGCTAGCACAACCAAGGCGCTGCGCGACCTCGATGTTGGCGCGCATTGGGCATCCGGCTATGTCGCCGACTCGGTCCCGCTTGCGCTGTTCGCAGTGTCCATGCTCGATGTCGCGCCAGACCATCCATCGAATCTGGCAGGCTCAAGGAAGTTCTTTCCGCTCATGTGCCAGATCGTGAGGTGCGGCGGAGACACCGACACAAACGCCTCGATCTTCGGGCAGGTCGTCGGCTCGCTCATAGGCCCGCACGGCTTGCCCGTGCAGCTTCTCGGGCAGGATCCGAGCGCTGCGTACCGTGCCGCCGCGAGCCAACTGGCGGATTTGTTGGAGCGCTGAGCTGGGTCAACAACTCCAAGACCTGGCGCGGCGTCCTGGACGTGCCCACCGGCACCGGGCCTTGGCCACTGCAGCCTCGTGTGAGCGCTGTATTCGTAGACAGCACGCTGTCTGTGGCCGCCGGGATCGGCGCTCGACAAGGGTACCTGCAGCATCGGACCGTCAAGGCCCGGGGTCTGTCTCTGAAGCCGCCCGGTCAGCCGTAGCGCTCGGGCCTGCTGGCAGGGGGCGCCTGCCCAACACCCCTGGCCAGAACGCAGCCGCAGCGATGGCCAACCAGGCGCCGCCTCCCGCAATGCACAGGGGGACGATGGGAATGCGGCTGCCATCGTGGCACATCACGGCGATCCCACCGGCAGCGACGATGATGCCCAGGAAGCGTCCGTTGTCGAAGGCTGCCGGCTGCTCGCTGAGGGGCTGCCCGAAAAAGCGCCGCTCGAGAACTGCCCCGAGCGCGAGCAATGGTGGAAACAAGCTCGCCATCGCCACGGAAGCTCTGTACCCCAACGGGAGGCCGTAGAGCAATGGCGCCAGGGCCGGTGTGCAGACCATGACCTGCACGGCTACAGAGCAACCCCGCGCCCGCAGGCAACCGATCAGTTGGACCAGGACCCCGCAGGACATCAGCATGGCCAGTATGTCGGGCCGTCTGACAAAATTGCGCTCGAGGTTCGCGACCAGTGCACCCCATCCGGAGCTCAGCCCCTGAATCCACGCGCTCAGCAGCACCCAGGCGAGCCCGAGGCCGGGCCCGAGCAGGGATTGCCTGCAGCGGCTGCCGCGCCGCTGCAGGTCCTCACCAAGTCCAGCCCAGAACCCCGACAGCAGAGCGCCGATTCCGAGCATGGCGGCGGACATCGCATCCCGGTCGATCAGGCCGAAGACCGCCGCAAGCGGCGCGGCGGGAAGTCCGCGGACGAAGGCCCGGAAGAGGCTGCCGTGGAGAGTTGGAAGGTTGTGGGGTTCTACATCAAACCAAGGCACGCATGCGCTCCTGGGTAGAGAGGGCTGTGCCTGGTTATCATCTGGGGACGGGCTCGTGTCCAGCTGTTTCGCGAGCAGCACGCAGGGCTTCGATCACAGCTCCAACTGCCGTGCCCGCTCAAGCAGGTCGAGGAACTCCCGCCGCAACCCCGAGGGATCGTCTCCGAGCCCCGCGCGGGCCAGGTCTTCGACAAGCAGGGGCGTACAGCTGCCCCGATGCTCTGACTTCCGCAACAGCAGGCCGAAGCCCGCCACCGCCGCGGCGAATTTGAAGTCGCGGCTGGCCTGGCGCCAGCCGGCGCCTTCGTCCTGAACGTGCATCTGGAAGAGCTTGCTCTGCTGGCCCTCGGGCTCTTTGTAGCGCAATTTCAGGGTCAGCAGCTCACCGCTGGCCGAAGCTGCCCGCAACGCCGCCTCATCCTGGTAGCGCAGCGGATCGACGCCCGCACCGCGCGCGCCACCGGCGGGCACAAGCTCGTAGAGCGCGGTGACCGTATGGCCGGCGCCCAGCTCGCCACCGTCCTTGCTGTCGTCGTTGAATTCCTCGGCTCCCAGCAGCCGGTTCTCATAGCCCAGCAGCCGGTACGAGGCCACCTGGGCCGGGTTGAACTCGAGCTGCAGCTTGACGTCTTTGGCGATGGTGTACAGCGTCGCGCCCACCTGATCGACCAGCACCCGGCGCGCTTCCTGCAGACTGTCGAGGTAATGGTAGTTGCCGTTGCCGCGGTTCGAGATCTCTTCGAGCATCGCATCGTTGAAGTTGCCTGATCCCAGGCCGAGCACGGTCAAGAAGATGCCACTCTGGGCCTGCTCTTCAATCAGCCGCGTCAACGCGCCGTCGCTGGTCGGGCCGAGGTTGAAGTCGCCGTCGGTGGCGAGGATCACCCGGTTGATGCCTCCGGGCACAAAACTCTGGCGGGCCAGCTGGTAGGCCAGCTCGATGCCTTCCCCCCCGTTGGTCGAGCCGCCGGCTTTGAGGTCTTCAAGAGCGGCAAGAATGCGGCCGCTGTGGGCGCCACTGGTCGAGGGCAGCACCGCGCCGGCGGCTCCGGCGTACACCGCGATGGCGACGGCGTCCTCTTCGCCCAGCTGGCCGACCAGCATCTTGAACGCCTTCTTCAGCAGGGGCAGCTTGTTGGGACTGCGCATGGAGCCCGAGACGTCGATCAGAAACACCAGGTTGCTGGTGGGCCGGTCTTCGACCGGTGGCTGCTTCCCCTTCAGTCCGACGCGCAGCAGGCGATGCCCGGGCTGCCACGGACAGCTGGCCGTCTCGATATGCAGCGCGAAAGGCAGGGGCTGCTCCTGCGCAGGCGGCGCATAGTCGTAATCGAAGTAGTTGATCAGCTCTTCGATGCGCACCACATCGGGTTGCGGGAGCATGCCCTGCTGCAGGAAACGCCGGACATTCGCATAGGCGGCGCCATCGACATCGATGGCGAACGTCGAGAGCGGCTCGCGGCGTACATCTTCGAAGGGGTTCTCGTCGATACGCGCGTAGCGCTCGGTGTTGTGCGGCTCCGGGTCCGCTACTGGTTGGGGATTTGGACTGGCGCGTCGGTGCGCGAGCCGTGTGTCTGCGTATTGGGACGAACCGGCGGCGGGTGAGCGGACCTCAAGGCCGCGGTGGGAAGAGCTGGCACAGCCCACCAGCAGGCAGGCAACAAGAGTCAGGGCTGTTCGGGGCATGGCGGTCTCCTGAGGGGCGGTTGCCCATCGGACACCTCCGTGCGAAGTTCATTCAGTCGGCGAGCGAATTTTTTCCCTGCTGACCGGCTTCTAGCTGCATCTGGTACAACAATGCAGCGGGCGTCTCGGTTTGCGGGGCTCCACTGTGTCTTGGGGGAAGGTGCGCTTGAGATCGGCAATCTGTCTGCTGCTGGCCGTGGTCACCGTCGGTTGCGGCGATGGCGACCCCGTTGGAGAGTCCGGTTGGCCGTTGCCCGATCCGAACCTTCAACTCAGGGCGGGTGCCGTGCGCGAGGACGTGCGCGGACAGTACTCGAACACGCCGCTGGTCTTCGCGGTGCCGCAGCTCGAAGACAGCCTGCACTCCCTGTTGCTGGGCCCGCCCAGCTGGCGACACCTGGTCTACGAGCCGCTGGTGCGGGCAGCCAGCGATTCGAGCGGTTTCGAGCCCTGCCTGGCGCGTTCCTGGCAGGTGTCTGCGGACAGCCTGGTGTGGACTTTCTGCTTGCGACCCAACGTGCGCTGGAGCGATCCTCAATCAGGCCGGGAAGAGCCTGTCAGCTATTTGCCTCTCACCGGCGCCGATGTGGATTTCACCTTCTTGCGGTTGTCCTCGAGTGGATACCCGAAAAAGGCGGCACAGGCGTGGAGGCTCGGCGCAGCTCCCACCTATACCGTCGCCGCACGCCCCCCGGACACTGTGCTGATCACGCTCTCGGAGCCCGACGCGGTCTTCCTCGAGCGGCTCAGCCTGCTCGGCATCACATCGGCGAAGTCCCTTTCC
This sequence comes from Planctomycetota bacterium, assembly GCA_029260765.1. GTDB lineage: Bacteria > Planctomycetota > J058 > JAJDCP01 > JAJDCP01 > JAJDCP01. The sequence continues at coordinate 28,585 of JAJDCP010000052.1, read as the reverse complement.
TTCATGCGGGGCACGGGCCCGTTCGTGCTCGAGAGTCGGGCCGACTCGACCTCGTGGCTGTTCCGTCGCCACAGTGACTATTGGAAGTGGGATCTCGACAACCGCCAGCTGCCGTACAGTCAGTCGGTGCTTTTGGACGAAGAGACCGAGCCCCAGGGGTACATCCCGGCCCCCTTTGGCGTCGGCACGGTGCTGGCGATGAAGCTCAGCCCGAACATGGTGCCAGAGATGGTGCCCCCCTTCCTCTCCTATTCTGAGCCCTACCACTTCCGGCTCGCCTACCTGCATGGGCTGGAAGATGGGCTGTGCTTGCGTTTCAGGGAGCCAGCTCTGGGGGATACCTCCATGGTTGCGGCCTGCAAAGCTGACTGGCTACGTGCCCGAGACTTCCGGCAAGCCCTGGGCCATGCCATCGACCGGACCGAGCTGTTGAAACGTTTTGGCTGGCGTGGCAGCGTTTGGCAGCCGTCGGTCCTAGCCGGAGGGCTCGACTTCGACCGCAGCACCGCGGACAGTCTGCTGGTGGGGCTCGACCTGTTCGACCGCGACAAGGATGGCATCCGTGAAGATGCCCATGGGCATCGCGTCCGGCTGACCGCCGCGACCAGCGGAAATGCCCTCAGCGACAACTTCCTGCGTGAGCAGCTGGCCGCATGTGGGGTCGACGTCGAGCTCGGGCCTCGAGTGCGGATCGCCTTTGGCAGGATGGTGGGTGAGGCAGATTTGTTGTTGGGGACGCAGGTCTGGGGCCCCCCTGGTAGCCTGCGCAGGGCGTTGTTCCTCTGGGAGGCTGCGCCCGAACCGATGCGGCGGGCCCTGGCCGTCGACTTCCGCCGCGCCTTCGCGGCACAGGATCCTCAGCGCAGGCACGAGCTGTACGATGCTGCCGAGCAATCTGTCTGGGCAAGCCTGCAGCAGATTCCCTTGCTGAAGCTGCGGGTCTACCTGGCGGGGCACGACCAACTGCGGCATTGGAACCCTTCGCGCCGTGAGCCCTACAACTGGCACAACGTCCAGCAGTTGTATGTGCGCCCGTGATGCTGCACGCCTCTGAGCGGGAGACGCTGCGCGCCCAGCTGTTCCCGGATTTGCGGGTAGCCTTGGCGGGTTGTCGCGCGCTGCCGGCGACGGCGTGTTGCTATCCGGAGGAGCACGCTCACGTCGCTCGGGCGATCGCCAAACGCCAGCACGAGTTTCTGGCTGGACGCCACTGCGCGCGAGAGGCCCTGGCCGCGCTGGGCGTGGCGGCACAGGCCATCCAAGTAGGCCCGCGCCGCGCGCCTGTATGGCCTGCCGGGCAGGTCGGCAGCATCAGCCATGCTCGGGGTCTCGTGCTGGCGGTGGCCGCCCAACAGGAACACTGCGCCGGTCTGGGCATCGACGCTGAGCATCTCGAGCGTCCGATGCGCCCTCAACTCGAACGCATGATCTGCCGCCCGGGAGAGCTCGATGCGCTCGTCGGTGGTCCTGAGGAGGCAGGCCTCCGGAGGATGTTGGTGTTCTCGGCCAAGGAGGCGCTCTACAAGTGCCTGGCTCCGAGAACGAAGAGCTTCTTTGGCTTTCAGGCCGCCTGCCTGCTCGACGCCCGCGGCGGGCGCCTCGAGCTCGAGCTGCAGCAAGCCCAGCCCGGTTTCGCGGCAGGCACCCGGGTCTTCGGCCGTTGGTTGCATTGGGGGGAACATCTCATCTGCAGCTGTTCAGATGTTCCCCAGGCTTCGGCCTTGGGGTAACATGGGCTCGGAGGAGAGTCATGTCCGCGCCAGAAACCGAACCGGAACCGTCCCCCCATGCAGCTGAGGCAGCACCGCCGCGCAGGCCGGTGGCGGTCTCGCTGATGTCCGGGGGACTCGATAGCCAGCTGGCTGCGCGCTTGCTGGCTGAGCAGGGGGTCGACGTCCGGGCGCTCACCTTCATGACCAGCTTCGGCTGCGGCCCGGGCGAGGGGGGAGCCTGCGGGCACGATCCCGCCAAGTTGCCCATGCATCCGAGCATCAAGATCAAGCTGGCGCATCTGGGTCAGGAATACATCGACATGGTGATGCATCCCAAGCACGGCTATGGCAAGAATGCCAATCCGTGCATCGATTGCCGCGCCATGATGTTGCGCTGGGCGGACGAATACCGCGAGGCCATCGGCGCGGACTTTCTGATCACCGGAGAGGTGCTCGGGCAGCGGCCGATGTCCCAGCGTCGAGGGGTCATGCCCCGCATCGAAGAGGAGGCGGGCGTCGAGGGGCGTGTGCTGCGGCCGTTGTCTGCCAAGCTGCTGCCTCCGACAGACGCGGAGAAGCAGGGCCTGGTCGATCGCGACAAGCTCTGCGCGATCTCAGGCCGGTCACGCAAGAAACAGATCAAGCTGGCCAAAGAGTTGGGGCTGAAGAAGTGGCCCAGCCCTGCGGGGGGCTGCCTGCTCACCGATCCGTCGTTCGGCCGGCGCTTCCACGACCTGCGCAAGCACCAAGAGCGGGCGACGGTGACCGACATCGACTTCCTGAAGATCGGTCGGCATTTCCGCCTGACGCCTCAGCTGAAGGTCGTTCTCGGGCGGGATCTGCGAGAGTGCGAACATCTGGAGGCCCTGCGTGAAGAGCAGGATTGGCTGTTCCATCCGGCGGAGCACTCGGGGCCCACGGCCGTCAGCCGCGGCTCGATGGACGACGCCCAGATCGAGCAGATCGCCGAGCTCGTGGCCGTTTACAGCAAGGCCGCAGCTGGGGAAGCTGTGCCCGTCTCGTATGGGCCCGAGGCCGGTCCGGAGAAGACGGTTGTGGTCAAGAAACCCGCTAGCCGGGGGCTGTTTGCAGCTCTCGCGGTAGTCTGAGGGAAACACGATGCGATGGAAGCTGCTGGCGCTCTTGCTGGTCACGAGCCTGTACGCTGACGAGACCGGCTACATCGAGATGCCCGAGGCGACGGACGGTTCGTACCGTTTGGTGTCGGCCCATGGCTCGGGGCGCGCTTGGGGATTGCCTGAGACCATCCTCCACCTGCAGCTGGTGGCCCGGGAGTGGCAGGCGCGGCATCCGGACGGTCCTGTGCTGCGCATCGGGGACATCTCGAAGCCGGACGGTAGCGACTTCCCGCCGCATGTCACCCACAAAGATGGCTTGAGCATCGACATCACTACGTCCAGCCCGAACATCTGCCACAAGGACTACGAGGACCAGCAGTTGACGGCCGAGCTGGCGCGGCTGTTCATCGATCTCGGGGCGCGCCAGATCTTGTACAACCATCCGGATGTGCAGGCCATTGAGCCGTCGATCATCCGGGAGTGGCCGAAGCACGACAACCACTTCCACGTGGTGGTCGATCCCGAACGCGTGCCGCTCGAGGGCGTGCCGGTGCTGGTGCCTGGAGATGGCTGGGGCAACGGCAGTTTCCTCGGCAACGACCGCTACTCCGAAGGCAGTTTCAAGCCGAGCTGGCGCCTGATTCCTGCGCAGGTCGACGCGGCAGGCAGGCCCAGAGCATTCCAGACCCAGGTGCAGCTGAGCGACGCCGCCGGCCAGAGTCTGTTCGACAGCGGCAGCGTGCAGGACACGCAGCGCATGCTGGAAGTGGCGGCGAGCCTGCAGGACGACACGGCGTACCGCTGGCGCGTGCAGCTGAAGGGCGGCGAGGGCGAGCAGGCCTGGCAGCTCGACAGCGGCTGGCTTGAGCTGCACACCGATTTCGTCGCCCCGGAAGTCGTGGCGCTCGCGCCGCTGGAGGGAATCGAGCTCGAGCGGAATCCGCGCCTGTGCTGGAGTTTTGCGGACAGCCAGGAAGAGCAGGCCTGGTTCGCCATCGACATCAGCACCAGCAAGCGGCAGACCCGCTTCAACAGCCTGGAAGTGGTGGCCGACACTGCGACGAGTTTCTTGCTGCCGGGCAAGCTGAAGAAGTCGAAACACTACTACTGGCGCGTGCGCGCTGGTGACGGGCACGGCAATGAGGCGCTCAGCGAGTGGGCGGAATTCAAGGTCGGCTCGAAATACACCTGGCGGCCCCCGGTGGGAAGGGTGACGTCCGAAACACTCAACCTACGGCATGGTCCGGGAACCAACTTCGGCATCATTGTCTCGTTGCCCCAGAAGCACGAGTTCTACATCTTCGCGGAGCAGGGGGCCTGGCTGCAGGTCCGTGTGCAGGTCGGCGACCAGGTCCAGGAGGGCTGGTTGCACGGCGGCTACATCGAGCGGGTGGTTGGCGACGAGTAAGCGGCCTCGGCAGTGAGGCAGCGCCGGGTTGCACGGGGCACGGGTTGGTGCCGCAGTGCGTTAGTCTCGGTGCATGGCGCAGCCATGACGATTACGGTGCGTTCACGGCGCGGGGGGTCTATGGACAATCGATCTGGATTGATCCAGCAGCTGGCATGGTGATCGTCCGCATCTTGTCTCTTCCTGCTGCCGGCAATGCCCCGAACGACCCGACCTGCTTGCCCTGCCGATCGAGCTGTGGCAGACTACCTGATTGCAAGGGACACACAGGCAGGTCAACGAATTCTTCGATTTCAAGCAGATCGAAGCTGAGACCGGCAACCCGACATTGACTCGCTCGAGATTCGCTCAGGGGGCTGGTCCACGACTCGCGACCGAATGCGCAAGATGAACCTACCCAACTCCACGTCGACCACTGGCCGGAAACTCACGAGCAAAATCGAGGGCGAGCTCTTCTTGGGCAGGCGCTGGCAGTGCGCGAAGGCGGTGCCGACGGAGGATCTGGTCCACGCCCTGCGCTCGGTCGAGTCAGCGAAGCGCCATCCTGTGGACGAAGATCCTCCAATAGAGACGCCAGCACTGGACGATCTGCTGAGAGCAATGCAAAGGTGAGTCCCGAGCCGATCCTGGTGGTGGGCCGCAACTGCTGGCGCACGGCGCGTGCTTCGCGGTGCCACGTTCTGATCGACGTTGGGCCGTACTTTGCTGCGCTCGCGGCCACGATTGCCCGTGCTCAGCGCTCGATCATGATCGCCGGCTGGGAAGTCAACCCGCGCACTTACCTGGACCCTGAGACCGAGCCGCCGCTTGAGCTCCGTGACGCGCTCATGGCTGCCCTGGAAGCGCAACCTGAGCTCGAGGTCCGGGTACTCGAGTGGACGCTGGTCCCGCTGGCGGCTATCAACGATCGCCCGCGCTGGCCGCGGCGCAGGGGATGGCCGAAGCACCCGCGGCTCCACGTCCGCTACGACGAGGCGCACCCCTTCGGCGCCTCGCAGCACCAGAAGGTCATCGGGATCGACGACCGGGTCGCCTTCGCCGGGGGCTTGGACGTGACCCTCGGCCGTTGGGACACGCATGAGCACCTGGCGGACGATCCGCGCCGCTGCCGGCCGGATGGGTCCAAATACGGCCCATTTCACGACGCCTCGGTCGCGGTTGAGGGACCGGCTGCCGCAGCACTCTGTGAGTTGCTTCGCGAGCGCTGGCGCGTGGTGACCGGAGAAATCCTCGCTCCCGTCGTGGTTGAGAGCGATCCCTGGCCGCCAGAGCTGGAGTCGGCGCTGACGAACCCATCAATAGGGATATCTCGGACCGAGCCAGCATGGCGCGGACGCAAAGAGGTCCGCGAGATAGAGAGCCTCTATCGAGACGCGATCGCGCGCGCAAAGCACTGGATTTTGTTCGAGAACCAATACTTCACTTCGAACGCAGTCTGCGAGGCGCTGGAGCCACGGCTTGCTGAAGGCGCCCGGGCTCGAGTCGATGGGCAGCGACGACGAGCACGCCTTCAGGGAGTACCTGCCCTATGCCGACGAGGAGCCGTTCGAGGCGGCGATGGGGCTCCTGCGGGCCGGGAAGCAGCGCAAGTCGAAACGCAGGCTCCAGGCGTTTCTGGTGCGCCACCCGCTCCACATCGATACCTACCACCATCTCGGCAACATCGCCTGGGATGCGGAGCACCTGACCCAAGCTCTCAAGTACCACGAGATGGCCTACACGATCGGCCGTCTGACGGTTCCGGCTGGATTCTCGGGCAAGCTCCCGTGGGCTACGTGCAAAACCGTCCCTTCCTGCGGGCCTGCCACGGCCGAGCGCTGGCCCTGATGGAGCTCGGTCGCGCCATCGAAGCGGCCGACGGGCTCGCTGAGATCCTGCGGCTCAATCCGAACGACAACCAGGGCGTGCGTTACCTGCTCCCGGAGCTGCTGGCTCGAAACGGTGCCTGGGAGCGTGCGCGAGAGCTTCTCGATCGGGTCGGGCCCGACGGCACCAACCTGTACACCCGCTGCCTGGTCGATATCGAGGCAGGCCGCCGGCTGGATGCCCTGCGCTGGCTGTGTGCGGCGGTCTCGTACAACCCCCATGTCCCGCACACCTTGCTCGGAGACCTTCCGCAGGAGGACAGTGATCCGGTCATGCCCCACTGCGTCACGATCGGCGGGCCATCCGAAGCACTCGACTACGCCCGGCGGTCCCTGTCTTTGTGGCGGGCCGGGAAAGGCGTGGGGTTCCTGCGTGAGGTCCTCCAGATTGAGCCCTTTGCCGAACGCTACGCTCGCCTGCTCGAGCTGGAGCGCTCGTTGAAGGGGCTTCCCATCGGCGACGAACGTAGCCACCAGGTCGGCCGCCGCTACGCGATTTTCGGAGAAGACGCGGTTCCAACCCTTGTGCGCGAGTGCCAGGCGCACTTTTTCTAAGGCCAGGGTTCTGTGCGCTCAAGACTGAAGGACCTCGCAGGTCCGTCATACACGAACCGGAAACGATCCAAGAACTCCCGCCCGAGCAGCAATCCGATACGGTCGGACCAGTGCGCCATGCCCCTCATCTGCAGCAACATGTCTCCCAGCCCTGAGACGCGGACCAGGCCGACATAGATCTCCGCGAATTGAACCTGAGCGTCGCCCATGATGGGCGAGCTTGCCCCGACGAAGGCTGTTGGGCCGTTGGAGACAAGCCGGAGCCGATCAGCAATCTCCTTGTCGATCAGGCAGTGGGACGCCCCGGTGTCCAAGAGAGCCAGCGTGTGGACAGGCTGCGGCTCGGGCAAGAAAGGATCCCGTAGTTGATTCCAGTCTGGGTCGTTGTCGATGACGACTTTGACCAGGGGACCCTCCGGATCTGAGTCGAACCTGACGGTCACCACACTCCGACGAAGCCCGGCATGGTGATCATCTCAGGCTCTCGTGTGATCTTGCGCACAAAGAAACGACGGCGTCCCGTGGTGCGAATTCCCGCATTGATCGCCTTCTTGAGCGTATCGAACCCGCCGACCAGCTTGCCCTGGTCGAAGACCGCGTACCATCCTTCGCCGAAGCGTTGCACCAATTCGAGGCGTTGTGCGTCGAACGCTTTTCTGTCCTCTGCAAGAGGATCTGAAGTTGATGGACTCACCCGCTACCTCCCCGGTTTCTGCACCACAGCTCTTCGGGTGTTGAGTGCTGAAAAATCAGGCAACACCGGCCAAACACTCTTACACAATGAGCATAACGGAGAGGGCCGTCAAATCTGCTGCGGGTTGTGCGACGGTGAGCCTCAATCCGGTCGACGTCCCGGATGCTACCATCAGCGGCCTCCAGACAGGCGAGGCCGGCGCCCCCAAGATAGACTTGGGCCGCTTCGAGCGCGCCGAGCTGGATGCGGGGCGCGTATGGCCGGGGGCTCGGGGAGCTGAGCGCCCCTACCGGTTCCAGCCCTGAGCCCGCGGATCGGCTCACGGCTGCCCGACGTCCCATTTGGAGCGCGTGTAGCTGGTGGCGAGCGTGTCCGCGGCCAGGCCGTCCCCCGTCGGCTCGCTGCCCTTGAGGAATCCGACGAAGTCGAGGCGCACATCCGGCTTCCCATGTCCTGCCACGCACATCCCGTCGAGCTCGTTGGCTCCTAGCAGTTTGGCCAGCGTGGGATGGGATGGTCATGGGTGGCGGGACACGACCCGCTTGAGCGATCTGCGAGCGGGCGCGCCGAATCGCGTCTGTTACGCCTCCCATAGCGTTTCTGTAACGGGCAGTCCCGAGACTTCCAACAGGCAGGGAATCTGAGAAAACGTGACCCGGGTCCCTGCGGCAGGCAATGGATGGTGTCCAAGGCGGATCCATCGCCATCAGCCCAAGCCAGACTGCAGAGCAAGGAGAAACGACATGGGCGCTGGAACATTCGTGCCAACGGTAGCCAAACCCGGAGACATCATCCGTTCGAGCGATTGGAATGCGGCCCTCTCCGAGATCGCACGCTTGGGACGAGAGTTGGCCCGTGTGCAACGTCAGCTGGGCATCGTGCCAGGCGCTGAAGGCGTGGCCCGCCCGCGCGGAGAAGGCGTCGGCCGTAACCGTGCCGAAGGTGTGGTGCGGCACGGTGGGGAAGGTGTGCGGCACGGAGGAGAAGGCGTGCGGCACGGAGGAGAAGGCGTACGGCACGGAGGAGAAGGCGTGCGGCGCTGACCAGCGACTTCGGCTCTATCCGCCGAGGCTACCCCAGTCTGTTTCTGTTCGAACTACAGGAACTCCGCCGCGTGGGGCATCAAGCGGATGATCTGCGTCTTGACGCGTGCGGGCACCGGCCGCTGTCCGCGCTCCCAACGGTCCCAATCGCCCTTCTCGATGCGCAGGCGGTTGGCCACCTCGCGCACGGAGAATCCCGCCGCGAGTCGTGCGGCCTTTAGCAGCTGGCCCGTCTTCAGCAAGACGTGCCGTCCTGTCTTGCGGGCAGCCGGAACGGCTTCTTGCTTGCCAGAGGTGCGGGCCGTCTCCTTCTCTAGCAGGTTCATCATCCGTACGCTGGGATCATCGTCTGCGGGCAGCGGTTTCCTTGGCTCGAGGCTTCCCGCTCCAGCCAACTCGTCGATGTTCTTGAACATGCCTCCGACCCGAATGGACTGGGTCCGGTTCCGCGGCCGGAAGTTGAAACGCCCCGATTGTGAGCGCGATTTGACGGGAGCCGAGCTCAGCGCGCGCGCCCGGTCCGGCTCGCCACCCGTGTCGCCCAGGATGTCTTCAACACTGGGCCGGCGCGCGCTCGCGCGTGGGAGAGGCGTCAGTGGAGCCCCACCGATTTCATTCTGTTCCTTCTCGAGCAGCTTGCCCATCCTCTTCTCCCCCTCGCTGGGAGGTTGGGCGGCCACGTTGGCGGCGCGGGCGATCTCTTTGACTGCTCCCCGCAGACTGAGCCAGCCCTGACCCGAGCTGGCACCGGCCACCGTGACCATCACGATCACGATGTCGATGGCGGGCAACGACTTCAGAAAGAAGTTGGCGCTCTCGGTCGCGAGGAAGACTTCGTTGGGGTAGCTGACGCTATCGACGTCCATTCCCGTCGCCAGCAGCGATTGCATACGCCGCAACTTGGCGCCCTGGAACATCTCGACGACCGCCTCACCCATGATCCGGATGCCTTCTCGCGGGAAACTGCCCATCGAGTGTTGCAGCGTGACCAGCCGGCCCCGCCCCAGGTCTACGGCACCACAGGCCACAGCGTCCTTGAACTGACGCAGGACTTCCCTGCACGCCTCACCGCAATTCTCGCGGATCTGTTGCATCGGCTCTCCAGCTGTGCGCGTCGGGCGTTGTGCTTCCGGGTGCGACAAACCTGCTCCATCATAGGATGGGGCCACGAATTCTGCCAGGGGTCACCCGCGGAAGCGCCGGTTGGAGGCGCGGCGCAGACCCCGTTTGCGGACCCGCGGTTTGGACGGCGACGGGTCTTTGCCTGCCCGGACTCGAAGAACTGCCTCCGCAAGCACGCTGGGATCATCCCAACGCCGCTCGGGGTCTTTTTCCATCATCCGCCGGATCAGCTTGACGAAAGCGTCACTAAGATCGAGCCCGATGAACCGTTCGCGCGGGTCGGGGAACGGATCGTTGCAATGCATGAGCATTACGGAAAGTGAGCTATCGGAGTCGTACGGCACGTTGGCGGTGGCCAGGTGGTACAGGCTCGCCCCTAGACTGTATATGTCGCTGCGGGTCGTGATGCCGGGCTCGTTGCGGCACTGCTCGGGAGACATGTAGTGCGGCGTTCCGAGCGCGACGTTCGACTTCGTCAGCCCTGCGTCGTCGGTCGTCCGTTTGGCCAATCCGAAGTCACAGATCTTCAACTCGCCGCTGCGCGACAACATCAGGTTGGCGGGCTTGATGTCGCGATGGATGATTCCCCGCTGGTGGGCGTGCTCGAGACCGCGCACAATCTGGAGCGCCATGTCCAGACACTTCTTTTCGGGGACCGGCCCGAATTCTTCGATCATCTGCCGAAGCGGGATGCCTTCGACGAACTCCATCACGAAGAAGTGGACCCCCCGCACCGTACCTACGTCATACGCCTGGACGATGTTCGGGTGATTCAGCGCCGCGGCCGCCTGGGCCTCCCGCATGAAGCGGGCCAGGAATTCTTCGGTCTCGTCAAAGCCCTCGTTGAGGATCTTGATGGCAACGTGGCGATCCAAGCTCTTTTGCAGGTATTTGTAGACATCGCCCATCGCGCCCGAGCCCAGGCAGGCCACCATCTCGTAGCCGGGAATCTGGATCGTCCGTCCGTTGGCATCGATGGGGGCGTTGCTGTTCGCCTCGAACGGAGGAGGTACGGGCTCGGCGGAGGTTTGTTGCTCGCGCAGCATCGCTTGCTGTTTCTGCTGCTCACGGAGCTGCTGCTCGCGGGCCAGCCTCTCGCGCTGCTGGGTCTGGTGTTGCTCACGTTGTAGTTGCTGTTGGCGCGCCGTTTCCCGTTGCTTCTGCTCGTGCGCATCGCGGGCCAGGCGCTCCTTCTCCGAGAAGGCTTGCAGCATGTCGAGGTCGATGGCCTTCAACCAGGCGACAAAAGGTGAGACCAGCTTCTTGAGGACCTGATGGCGGGCGCTGTGGTCGAGGTTGTCCCACTGCAGATCGGTCCGGGCATGCTCCTCAAGCTGTGCGTCTTCCTTGCGGGCTACCCGTCTTTGCACGCTCTGCAGGACGGGATCGCGAGCCTTGTCAATGTGCCCCAGCTCGACCAACAAAGCGCCGATACGTTGGTTGTAGCCCAGGCTCTGCTGGCGCTCGAGGGCTTCGTTGAGTTGGCGTGCTGTGGCGAGGCGGTTGCGCAACGCGGCGCGTCCGTAGAAACTGTCCAGACGCAATCGCTCCACCAACGCCACCAGGTCTTTGCTGGTGGTGAGCTGAGCTTCTGAGAGGTCGCCGTGGCCAGCGAGGATGACTCCGAGGGGTCGGTCAATACCGGCATCCAACTCCAGACGTTTTTCGTCGAGACGTTGGACAAGACGGTCGGCCGAGAGGTACCGAAGCCAAAGGGCACAGGCCGCGAACGCGAGATCATCTGTATAGGGCATGCGACGTTCCGATCTTTTGGACCTTACTTCCGATCGGGCTTGAGCGCAAGCTGCGTGGCCGAAAACGGCCGAGCCGCTGCACAGCCCTAGCCACCCCGAACAGGGGCTGGCGCAACAGTCTGGGAGCGGCTGAATGACTAAACGGTCCTGGTTTCTGCCTCGCCAACGAGCGAGGGTGATGGCGTGTCTGCGGGCATGTCCTGCGCACGAGGCAGCCACGATTCTCTGCCGTGAGCTCGGCGAGGACGTCGAAGTCGAGGATTTGTCGGCTCTTGCCTGGGAGCTCGCCAGTGAGGAGGGGCTGCCTGTCGAGGCGGCGCTTCTGCCGCTGCTCGAAGCGGCGCCCGTCGTGGCGGCACCTGCGGTCGCGGGGGTGCTCTCTCGACTCGGTCCCCTTTCGATGGCCGGGCTGTCCGAGTTGGTGGCGGGCTGGCCTCTGGCCCTGGACCGTCTCTGTTGCCGAGCCTGGCACGCTGATCCCGGACCCCTGCAGGCCTTGACGGGGCTGCGTCCCGAATTGGCGCGCGGACGCAGTCTGGTGGCAGCGCGCTTTGGTGTCTCGGCAGAGCAGCCGAAAGAGCTGCTCGCCGCTCTTGCACGCCAGTTGTTGGACGAGGGCGGTTGGCATGGGCTGTTGCTCGAGCCGGGGGAGGCTGGCGAGCTGCAAGAGGTGGAGCTGCTCGACTGCCAGGGCCGGCTTTGCGACGAGGGCAGCGTGTTGTTCGAGGCGCTGGGAGGCGCGGAACACTGGGCACAAGCCTTGCTCGATCAAGCGCTCAGGGGACCTCCGCCGGCTGTCGGCTTGGAGATCCTCGCACCTGCCGTGGAGCGTGCGGCTCCCGAACAGCTTGTGGCTCTACTGCGGCGCTTGCGTTTGAGTGCAGACAGCCTGGCTGCGCTCGAGGCCGCTCTAGAAGCCCGCAGTCTGGATGTCGACCTGCTGTTGAAATTGGCGGAGCAGCTCGGTGCAGACAGTCTGGCCGCCGAGCTGCTGGCGCTGGTCGCCGTGCGCCGCAGCATCAGAGAGGCTCGGACGCCGCCGGAGGCCTGTGACGCCTTGATTCGGCTGCGTTCGGTGGTCTGGGAGCGCGGACAGCCCGGCTCATCGGTCGAGGTGTTGGCGGAGTGCCTGCGGAGTCTGCCGGGGCGTCGGGGAGGAGATCTGCTCGAGCGCGAGTTGTTGCGGGATGGCGCTCGCAGCCGCGTCTGGCCGTTCCTGGGCCTGTTTCCCGAACGTGGCCTCGACGAGCGGGCTCTAGCGCGCTTGCAGATCCACAGCCAGCCCGACCTCGACCGGCTGGCGGCTCTGTCCCTGGCCAGTCTGGGTCCGGAGGTTTTCGTCCGGCTCGAACGCGAGCTGCACCACGCCACCCAACCGGGGGCCCGACGCACGTTGCATCTCGCGCTGCTGTACATCCTGTCCGATGCTCTTCCCAAGGTTCCCGAGCCGTCCCATGACCGCTTGCTGTGCTTCGGTCTCTGGGCTCCGCATGATTTCGCTGAGCTCGTGCGTTGGGAGCTCGAAGGGTTGCTCCGGGCTCTGCCCTGGCGAAGAGCCAGCGTCGTCTTGCAAGCGGGTTTGCGTGAGCGCGCCAGCTTCGGCCGGGCATTCGCATGTCTGCACTGTCTACCACGGCCCGCGCTGGTCGAGGCGGCCGTGGGACGCCTGGCAGCCGGCCAGCCTACCCGCGAGCAGAGCTGGGACTGGGGCGTCGATGGTCTGCGCCACCTGGGGCGGCGGGCCTGGGATCTGGTGGGCGCGGCCTTGCGCGATGGGGCGGCAGAGAGTCTACACCTGCAAGCGGGTCTGGCTTGGGGGGAAGAAGTCTACCGCGCACTGTTGGGCCTCGAAGACGTCTGACGTCGGTCGATCTGTCAAACAGGCTTTGCAACTTAACAAGATGTTGGATGCCAAACCGAGCGCTACGCCGTCCGGATTGCAGGCGCAATCTTTCGTATTTCAGGGACTTGGGGACTTTTTTCGCAGATCCGCGCGTTGTGGAACGCGATGTGTTTCCTGTACCGCCAGGGCGACCACAGGAGAACACGCCATGCTCGAGCTCAAGAAAGACCGCTACACGTCCGTTGGAAGCCGCTGCAGGGGTCTGAAGACGGGCATCAGCTATGCGATCGTGATGCCCCGCCCGGGTCTGCACAATGCTCGCTGGTTGGCGCTGGCCGTCGATCAGGCGCTCCAACAGACGTCCGCCGGCTCCCATCTTCGCCTGGTCACCGAATGCTCGGGCCTGCCCGATGGAACTCCCGCCGAGCTGCAGATCTGCGATGCCGCCAGCCAGCGTGTGCTGCAGACCCTGCAGGCCCATGTCCGCCAAGGCCGCATCTGTGCGTTGTGGCAGCACAGCCATGTCGAAGGAATCCGCAGCCAAGCGTTCCGCTTCGTCGTGCGGGCCAGGCACTTCAACGCACAGTCGGCGGATCTGCAGTTGACCGAGGATCTCTGGCTGGAGCTGCTCGACGAAGACCAACAGCGGCCGCGCGCCGGGGCGGGCTATCGCCTCACCTGCGCCGACGGCAGTGAGCGTCGCGGATCGCTGGATGCGGCCGGCCGAGCCTGGGTTCGTGGCCTGCCGGCCGGAGAGGTGCAGGTGCATTTCGACGCGCTCGAGGTTGCGCTGGTCGAGCGCCAGCAGCCTCGACCTCGAGCGGCTCTGGCAGCCTGAGCGACTACAACATCGCCAGGGAGTCGCCGCCGCGCACAGGGAAGCCGCGATCGATGGCCGCCGTTTCTTGAGGGCTCAGCTCGAAGCGTGTGCCCCGAAAGTTCTCTTCGACGTGCGCGAGCTTCTCGGCGCATCCCAGCCGTCGCAAGCTGCGCTCACAAGCCTCGATGGTGCCCTTGCGGGAGGCATGGGAAGGCAGCACTTTGGAGGCGAGCACGAGTTGCTCGCGTGCGACACCCCGCTCCTGCCATAGCCTCGCCAGCAGACGCTCAGATGCACCCGAACCATACCTGTCCAGGTGGGTCATGCCGAGGGCGATGCCGCGCTCCAGCGCGTCGAGCGCCCGCTCGGCCGCGCTGCCCTGGCTGCTGATCTGCCAGGTCCCTTGCCCGAGCAGCGAGAGCCGGAGGTCGGAGCCCTCCAGGGGAATCGTCTCCATCGTACCCACCTCCTGTGTCTGGCGCGCTCTTGTGCCGGCCCGGGAAACCTCTACACTGGGCGCCATGTTCAGCGGACATGGTAAAGCCATTCTGTTCGGAGAGCACGCGGTCGTCTATGGGCAGCCCGCCCTGGCTCTCGCTCTGCCTGACGGGGTCCGCGCCAGCGCCGCGCGTGCGGCCGAGCCCTGCCTGCGCATCCCGGCCTGGCGGGTCGAGCTGGGCAGCGGCACGCATCCCCCTGAGCAGGAAGCGCTGGCGCGCTGGTTCGAGACTCTGCGCAGGTTGATGGACGAACCCTGCCTGGTGCTCGAGGTCGAGCCGCAGCTGCCGGCAGGCGGAGGTCTTGGCAGCAGCGCGGCGCTCGCGGTTGCGGCGCTGCGGGCGGTGGCCGGATTGCAGCAGCGTCCCCTGGCGAACGAGCAACTCGAAGAACACGCGCTCGAGCTGGAGCGCATCTTTCACGGCGATCCCTCGGGCATCGACACGGCGGCCGCGGCGCGCGGCGGTCTGATCCGCTTCCGCCGCTCCGGTGGACAGCGGGTGGTCGAACGTCTCGCGCCTCGGGCTGCGTTGCGCTTCGTGCTCGCCTACACGGGCAGCTCGGGCAACACCGGCGAGCTGGTGGCGGGCGTCCGCCGCTTGCGCGAGGCGCGGCCGCGCAGCGTGGGGCGCATTCTCAACCAGATCGGTAGGGTCGCCGACGATGGCGCTCGGGCGCTGACCGCCGGCAGGCTCGAAGAGCTCGGCGCCCTGTTTGACGAGAACCATGGCCTGCTCCAGGCCCTGCGTGTCTCGACGCCCCAGCTCGACGCCCTGGTTCACGCGGCTCGGGCAGCCGGTGCGCTCGGTGCCAAGCTCACCGGTGCGGGAGGCGGTGGCTCATTG
Source organism: Planctomycetota bacterium (assembly GCA_029260765.1). GTDB lineage: Bacteria > Planctomycetota > J058 > JAJDCP01 > JAJDCP01 > JAJDCP01. The sequence goes on along the minus strand of JAJDCP010000052.1, from coordinate 13,347 downwards.
ATCGCGTTGTCCGCGGGCGAGCCGGACAAACTGGCCCTGGCGTTGCGGCAGGCCGGAGCCGCGTTCACGCGTTGTGTGCGGATCGAGGCCGAGCCCTGGCCCAGGTTGCGCGGCGTGTTCCTCGATGTCGACGGGGTGCTGGTGCGTCACCATCTGGCGCTGCCTGGAGCCGCAGAGGCGCTGCGGGCCATCCGGGCGCGCGGCCTGAAGCTCATGCTGCTGACCAATCTGACGCGCTTCTCCTCGCAGGCTCTGGCCGAGGTGTTGGGAGCGGCGGGCATCGAGGTCGCGCCGGAGGAAGTCTTGACCGCGCAGGAAGCAACTCTGGCGGCCATCCGCGCAGCTCAGCCCGGCGCGAAAGTGCACCTGCTCGCCCCGCCCCACGCCGATGCCGACTTCGCCGCCGCAGGCTTGCAGCCGAGCCGCGAGGGATCGGCCGACTGTGTGTACATAGGCTATGACCGGCAGGCGGGCTTTGCAGAGCTGAGCGCGGCGTTCCAGGCTGTCGATGCGGGCGCGCCCTTGTTCGCTGCCCACATGGACAAGAGCTATCCCGACACCTCCGGCCAGCGCTCTCTGGGGTTGGGGGGTCTGGTGGCAGCGGTGAGCTTCTGTAGCGATCAAGAGCCCATCCTGTGCGGCAAGCCGCAGGCGAAGTTCTTCCAGCAAGGCCTTGAACGCCTCGGGCTGCCTGCGGACGAGGTCGCATTCGTAGGCGATTCTCTATTCTCCGATCTGATCGGATCGAGCAACGCGGGGCTGCGTGCCTGTGCACTGGTTCTGACCGGGACGTACCGGCGGGGCGATGCCTTCCCCGATGGTGTGGCTCCAGACGCTGTCTTGCCCAGCATCGCTGAGGTGCCGGCCTGGCTCGACGGCCTGGCGGGGGAATCATGATGCGGATTGTGTTGGGAATCACGGGGGCCAGCGGGGTCATCTACGGAGTCCGCGTGCTCGAGACACTCCATGAGCTGGGCATAGAGACCCATCTGGTACTGAGTCGCTGGGCCAAAGTGGTGATCCGCGAAGAGACCGACCTCGACCCCGATGTGATCGAGAAGCTCGCCACGGTCAGCTACAGCAACAAGGATATGGGGGCGGCGATCAGCTCCAGCTCGTTCGGCGTCGATGGCATGGCGGTCTGCCCGACCACGGTCAAGACGCTCTCGGAGATCGCCCGGGCCGGCTCTGAGAGCCTGATCGGGCGGGCGGCAGACATCCAGCTGCGCACCCGGCGGCGGCTGGTCGTGGCATTCCGCGAGGCCCCGGTTTCGCTGCCGATGCTTGAGAACTGCTTGAGTCTGGCGCGTGCCGGAGCCGTGATGTTGCCCCTCGCGCCGGGCTTCTACCACCGCCCCAAGAGCTTGCAGGACATGATCGACTTCGGCGCCGGCAAGGTCCTCGATATGCTCGGTGTTGAACACGAGCTGTACAAACGCTGGAAGGGGATGACGTGAGCGGCAGCCTGCGTGAGCATCTGGCCGATCTGGAGGCGGCCGGCGAGCTGGTCGAGCTGGCGCCGGAGCTCTCTTTGAAGCTCGAGGCGGCCGCGGCGCTGCACAGTCTCTCGGGGCATACCGTGCGTTTTCAGGGCTTCCGCGAGAATGCGCGCCCCGCGGTGGGAAATGTGATCGCGTCGCGGGCCACGTTTGCCCGCGCCATCGGCGTCGAGGTCTCCGAGGTCACAGAGGCGATCGCGCGCGCCCTCGACACGCCCGGCGAGCCGACGCGGGTGGCGCAGGGGGCATGCCAGGAAGTTGTGCTTGAAGGAGATGCCGTCGACATCGCGGCTTTGCCGATCTTCACGCACGCCGCCGACGACGGTGGACCCTATGTGACAGCAGGCGTGTATGTTGTGCGCGATCCCGAGCTGGGGCACAATCTGTCCTACCACCGCAGCCTGGTGATCGGGCCACGCAGCTTCGCTCTGCGCATCCTTGATCGGGACCTGATGCACTTCCTGAAACGTGCTGGAGGAAGCCTGCCCGCCGCCATGGTGCTGGGTCTACCGCCTTCGCTGCTGCTCGCTGCGGCGATCAGCCTGGGGCCGGGCCGCTCGGAGTATGGTGTGGCGGCAGCCCTGGCGGGACTCGAGCTGTGCCCTGCGCGCATCGATCCGGAGCTGCTCGTCCCGGCCAGCGCCGAGTGGGTGCTCGAAGGGCGTATCTCGCTCGCCGAGACACATCCAGAGGGGCCGTTCGTCGACTTGACCGAGACCCGCGACATCGTGCGCCAGGGGCCGGTGTTCAGAGTCGAGCGCATCACCAGCCGTAAGGACCCGATCTACCACGCGCTGTTGTCCGGAGGGCTCGAACACAAACTGCTGATGGGATTGCCACGGGAACCGACCATCCTGCGGGAGGTGCGCGCTGTCTGCGACTGCAAGGCGGTGCACATCACGCCCGGAGGAGCGAGCTGGCTGCACGCGGTGGTACAGATCGAAAAGCGCGGGGAGGAAGACGTGCGGGCGGCGATCGACGCGGCCTTCCGGGGACACAGCTCACTGAAGCATGTCTTCGTGGTCGATGCCGACGTCGATCCGTTCGACCCGCAGGCGGTGGAATGGAGCCTGGCGACGCGATTCCAGGCGGACAGGGATCTCCATCTCTTTCCCGGTACTCGTGGCTCCTCGCTCGATCCTTCCGCCGATCCCAGCTCGCGGCTTACCTGCAAAGCGGGCTTCGACTTGACGATTCCGGCGGGCAAGGAGCGATGGAAGTTCGAGCGTTTCCAGTTCCCCGCCATCGATACTGCAAGGCTTCGTGGGGGAGCCCCGATGGGGGACTGAGACTTGGTCTGATCTTGCAATTGATGGCTCTGCGGGCTGCTGTTCTAATATAAGGTAGCGCAGACGCTTGAGAAAAGATGTTGACTTCTGCGTTGACTTTTCTACGCTACCGGTTCTCGCAGAGTACGGCCGCCGATTGGGAAGGTACCAATGTCCAAGATCCCATCCCGCATCGCGGGTTACACTGTGTTGCGGTCTCTCGGGTCCGGAGTCACCGGTGAGGTCTTTCTGGGGCACGACGCCAAAGAGGTGCGCGTGGCCATCAAGACCTGCAGCCCCAAGATCTCGAAGAAGCTCGATTGGGCTGAGCGCTGTAACGACGAGGTCACCCACAAGAACTTGATCAAGTACCGCGAGATCAAGTTCGATTCGCGCTACAAGTACCTGTTCATCTCCGACTACCTTGAAGTCTCGGCGATCTCGTGGGATCTGCTGAAACCAGTGCCCTACGGAGACATGATCGAGGTGCTGCTCAAGGTCGCGAAGGCCCTTGAGGCCATGCATAAGGCCGGTATGCACCACGGGAACGTCAAGCCATCGAACGTCCTGTTGCGTCGCCGAAAGGGTGTGTTTCTGCCCCTGCTTTCTGACGTGGGCGTGGCCTATCTCTATGACGAAAAGAAGTTTGCCGACGAGGCGGTGATCCGGGCGGTCTATCCCTACCTGGCCCCTGAGATCCTCGCACAGTTCCACGGTAGGGGTGAACCTGAACCGGTACCTCCCACAGCGCGCGGGGACATCTATTCCTTCGCCGCGATGGTGGTCGAGACCTTCTGCCGGCGGTCCCCCTTCTTGCCGCGTGACGAGATCAGCTTCGACGGCATCATGCAGCTCAAGAAGCAGCAGAAATACCGCATCATCATCAAGAACGATCCGACGACCGTCCTCGACATCCGCCGGCTCAACGATCTGGTCCGAAAGTCTCTCGATCCTGAACCGACCCGACGTCCGAGCTCGATGTCGAGTGTCGTGCAGGAGCTCGAGGCATGCATGGACAAGGGTCGGGCTCCAGCCCTGGCGTAATGTGCTGAACAAGAAGGGATAAGCATGGCTGACAAAATCACCATTCAGAAGTGCCGTTCGCTGTTGAGCCAGGTCTATGAACACATCTCCGAGCTCAATCAACAGATCTGCGAAGACCATCGCCACACCAAGGTATGTCCGGGGTTCCCCGACTACCTGACGGTGTCTCCAGGCGTGCACATCGATCGTGCCGGCAAACGCCTGCAGAAAGAAGGCTACAAGGTCGCCTTCGCTGGTGGCTTCAGCGGCGGCAAGTCGACTCTGATCAACGCTCTGCTGCAAGAGCCCGAGCTGCTGCCTGCGGCGTCGGGTGAGTGCACCCTGTCGATTACACAGGTCAGCGCACCCGAGGCGGGTCTGGACGAACACGTCGAGGTCACCTACTTCAACCGCGATGACGCCTTGCGGAACCTGATCGAGAATCCGCGCTATGAAGGTGTCTTTGCCGAGAAGAAAGCCGATCTACTGCGCGACTTCACTTCCGACAAAGCCCTGCTGGCGGTCAAGGGCTCGGTCAAGGCGATGTCGAAGTCCTTCGACCAGAGTATGATCGAGCGCCTCGACGAGTTGAAAGAGTTCCTGGTGGCCCTCGACAAGTTCGCGAACCGGCTCGGGACCATGCACATCGACAGTCTGGCCAATGCCGACCAATACCAGACGACCGACAAGAACGACCGCGGCATGGGGCATCTGCTGCTGATTCAGCAGGTTCACCTGTTCAAGAAGAATCCGATGTTCACGACGGACGGCATCGAGATCGTCGACCTGCCTGGCACCGACTCGACCAATCCGCGCCAGCGCGAGCTGACCCACAGCTTCATGAAAGACGCAGACGTGGTCATCTCCGTGCTCGAGCCCAAGGGCTTCAAGACCGCCGACGTCGACATCCAGAAAGAACTGGGCAAGCACCACCAAGAGATCCAGAACAAGATGTTCTTCGTGATCAACATGTGGGACAAGCTGAGCCGTTCGGACATCACCAAGGCAGAGGTCGAGAAGCTCTACACCGACCAGATCAAGAACAAGATCCTGCGGGCGGGCATGAACGCCGACCGCATCTATCTGACCAGCGCCAAGTGGGTTGAGCTGACAGAGAAGGCCGCCCGCGTCAAGCTGAGTCAGACCGAGCGTCAGGACTTGAACGAGTTCGACCGTGGGGCTCGCGAGAAGCTGGGCGGAATCGACTTCAACATCGTGCCTGATCTGCTCGAACGTATGAAGGCTGTCTACAATGACGGCGGTGTCGAGCGCCTGCGCAACGACCTGATCGAGTATCTGAAAGAAGACATCGAGCGGGAGCGCCTGCGGGGCATCCACCAGGACCTGACCTTCGTGCACGACGTGATGGACAAGATGCTCGACCCGCTTCGTGACGAAGTCGAAGACATCCTCGCGGACGCGAAGAATCAGCTCAAGCAGGTCGGCGAGTTCATCGAGAAGATCACCTACAGCTTCGACGAGAAGCTACGTATCGCTGAGGAAGGCCTTGAGAATGGCATTCCGCGCCTGGTTGCCGACGCCAAAAAGAAGCTGCTGGCGGGCATCCGCAAGCTGACTCAGGCAGACAACAGCCATCTGAGTTTCCGCCGTATCCGCAGCCGGCTGAACGTCAAGACGCCGAAACGCATCAAGATGGATGCGATCGAGACGATGAAAGACCTGGTCTCGGTCAAGCTTGTCGAGTTGGTCGAAGACGGCGTGGTCGGGCGAGCTGTCGCCAAGATCGCGGGTGAGCTCGACGCCACCAATATGGAGCCGATCCTCGAGCACTTCCAGAAGCAGCTCAAGCGGCCCTATATGGACCGGTACAAGACCCTGATCTCCACGCTGAAGCGCGACATGAAGATGGTCACCATCTGGCGCGCCACCGAAGAGACCTGGGACCTGCGCCAGACCGAAATGGAGCCTGCCACGATGGAGGCGACCTGGACGGACGCGATCGAGCGTGAGTTCCGCGAGGTGCTCAACAGCACCTTCCAGGAGCAGGCTACCGAGCTGTGCAACAACCTGTCGGGCGCGCTCTGGCGGTACTACAAGCTGGCGATGGAAGAAGCCATCCACACCTTCGAGAATCTCGCCAGCGACCTGCGCAACACGGTCAAGCACACCGACGTCTCGTTGCCGCTGTCTCTGCTGAATGCCGAAGAAGGCGATGCCGAGAGCCGCAAGCTCAAGCTGGCCGAATATGTCAGCACTCATGATGATGTGACGAAGTGGCTCGAGCCGGCCACGCGCTTTCTCAGCTGATCCACACCTTCCATACGGGCCCGCCTCTGGGCGGGCCGCTTTGCGATGAGGACACAAACATGGGCTTGATCCCCGAACCGATTTTCTTCGACGAGGTTCAGAAGAACTCGGGAGCCAAACGGAAGCTCATCAACATCGCCAGCGATGAAGCCGATCCCTTGACCTTGACCATCCGCAGCGTCGACCGCCCGGAGTGGATTGAGATCGAAGAGCTCAAGGAAGGGACCGAGCTCACGTTCCAGCCGAATCAGCGCAAACGCTACATCGTCAATCTGAACACGACCCACCGCTACTTCCCCAGTGAGAAGTGCCTCGATGAGAAGATCGTCTATGAGTTCGAAGATGACACCATCCTCGAGCTGCCGATCACGATCGGAAAAATCAATGACGATGTGACCATCTACCCGGGCATCTTTGCGCTCGACTTCGGTACCAGCAACAGCTGCTTCGGCTGGAAGAACCGCTACGACGCGACACAAGATCCCGCAGAGGTGTTCCGTCCCGCCCACACTTCTGAAGAGATCCCCTCGTGCATCTTCTTCAAAGACGTCGCGCACCGGCAGCGGCCCAAGTTTGTGATCGGCACGGAGGCGCTCTACGACATCAAAGAGTTCAGCCACCAGACCTACTCATACTTCATGAGTATCAAGCGGCTGATGGGCAGTGACCGCAACTTCTTCGTGCTCGACGACCATGCTGGCTTGCATCACGAGAACCGGCAAGAGTGGAATGTCGAACAGGTCTGCTCCTTCATCATCGAGGAGATCCTGAAGCGTGCAGAAGCCGATGTGGGTGGGAAGATCACCCGCGTGGTGGCCACCTATCCGACGCTGTATTCGATCCGCCAGAAGAACGCGCTTCGGCGGGCGTTCAGCCGCGCCTTCAAGCGGCTCGGTGTCGAGATGCAGGACGACACCCTGGTCCTGAACCTCGATGAGGCAAACGCTGCGGCGTTCAACTTCATCTATGAGCATCTGCTCGAAGAGTTCCGCTCCCTCGACATCAGCGAGCGGCAGACGTTCTTGCTGTCGTATGACTTTGGTGGCGGCACCACCGATGTCAGTCTGCTCGACGTCAAGATCTCTCGCGACGAGCAGGGCAAGATCTATATCAACACCGATCTGAAAGGGGTCACGGGCGACCTGTTCTACGGTGGCGATAACGTCACGCTGGCGCTGTTCCGCATCTTGAAGACCAAGCTGGCGTTGGCGATCTCCGAGCTCAAACGCCAGGTACGTGAAGCCAAGCAAGAGACCCAGCGACGCGAGGGTGACGTCTGGTCTGGACGTACCGAGAAAGCCGAAGAGAACGCCGAGGACGACATCTGGGGAGCAGGCGGAGGCAACGAAGACGATATCTGGGGCGGTGCCGAAGAGAAGCCCGAAGAGAAGCAAGCCATCATCGAAGAGACCGTCGACCCTGACCTCGAGAACATCGAGAACAAGGTCGATCCTGACCAGTACGCGAGCTACTTCGTGCACCTCGACAAATGGAAGGACGTCTTCGAACGCACCTGCAACGAGGAAGTCGATTTCCGTCAGCTCTACGAAGAACGCTGCCAGGACGAAGGGCGCCCGTTTGATCGTCGTGAGCTCGCGGAGCTGCTCAACACCATCGAGTTGATCATCCCGACCAAGTTCCGCGACTACCGCGACGTCGATCCTTTCAAAGAGGCGACGGCCAAAGAGCTGTTCTACGAGCTCTGGCATGAAGCAGAGACACTCAAGATCATGCTGGTGGCGTCCAAGAGCCGCGAGGTCAAGATCTCCAACGTCCTGAAGAAGACCGCCCGCTACACCGGCGTCGACCCGATGCTCTTCAACCAGACCGTCAGCCTGACGATGGACCAGCTCGAGGCGTTGATTTCGCCCGCCGTCGAAGGGAACATCCGCAAAGCCTTCAACCTCTACAAGAACTCCTTGAAGGGGGACAGCAAGGGCATCATGGTGCGCTCGAAGTCGAAGAACGTCACCGCGCGGCTGAAGGTTCTGTTGGCCGGCAACTCGTCGAAGCTGCCGATTGTCAGGGACCGCGTGTTGTCGATCTTCAACCTCGACGAGAGCGACCTGCACTTGAACCCGCGTCGCCTGAAGAAAGCCGTGTCTCAGGGAGCTTGCGAGGAGTACTCGATCCTGAAGGAGTTCGGCGAAGGGGGGTTGATCAACTACAACTCCAACGACTTCCTCGAGCGCTTCCCCTACTCTGTCGGCCTGTACCACAAAGACCTGGCGTTGGTCGGCTACAAGGGCGGCTTCTGCCCGATCTTCAGCCGCGGGGCCAGCAAGGGTGACGTGGTTGTGCTCGACAATGAGAGCAACTTTTTGATCCACAACAAGCTGACCGATCTGGCCCTGTACGCCGACTTCCACGACGGCACCGGTCCTACCTATCTGGGACGGGTTGACTTCCGCAAGCCGCTGGACGACGAGTATGTTCCGGACGAGGAGGAAGCCAAAGAGGGAGGCGGGGATGATCCGTTTGCCGATGAGGCTGAGGCTGAAGAGGGCGGCGAAGAGCAGGAAGCTGGGGAAGCGGCCAAGTCGCTATTCCGGCTCAAGTTCATGGTGCTCGACGATCGTGAGATGCAGGTGGCAGATCTGCAGACGAATAAGCTCTACCAGTTTGAGCAGATAGACGACGAGGTCACTCCTGAGCTCGATCCTTTCTCGGGCGTGCACTGATCGCGTCTAAGCAGACTGCTGAGGGCGCGCAGTTTCGGGGCGGGGCAACCCGCCCCTTGCCCTTTGTGGGGTGCTGCCCGACAGCTAGTGCCTCCTCGGGTACAATCGCGCCACCAGCCCACCCTCGGAGAGTGACATGTCCGATGCGCTTCGTCAGGCCCTCGATCGCTTCGAAGAAGAGTGTCTGCTCGCCTTCAAGTCTGCATTGCAGGGCGCGCGCCAGCGTCTCGAGCAACGCCTGACGGGCCTGCAGGGAGACACTCACGAGGAGATCGACGTCCTGCAGGGGGGGGCCGGAGTCGCAGCGCCCGCCCCCCCGAGTCTTCCGGCCGCTGAACCGGAGGCCTCCGACACGCTGGCCGATGTTCCGATCGCAGCGCTCCAGCAGCAGCTCGCAGCAGCCCGGGTGGAAGAACATGCGCCGAAGCGTCCTGGGCTCGAATCTCTGCACGATGTCAGCCCCGCCGATATCGCCAAGTTCCGCGACAAAGTGCGCGAACGGACCAAGAGCCAACGGCTGCAGGCCGCCGATCTGGGAAAGCTGGGCGAGCAACTTCAGGCCCTTGAGGGGCTACAGAAAACACTCGAAGACAACGGATTCGCCTTCCCCACGGAAATGCTCGGCTTCATCAACAAGAGCCGGCGCCTGGCTGCGGGTATGTCCCCCGCAGAACGTGACAGCCCCAAAGGCGCCAAGATCTTGGTCGATGTCCTCCGTTTCGTTGAGGGATTGGCCGAATTCTGCCTCGCACACCCGCGCAAGTCCTCGTTGGACACGTTCTCGCTCAGGTTGGCCGAGCATTGGGTGATGTTTCTCGAGAAGCACAACGTCGAAGTGTTTCCTGTCGAGCCTCCGAGCGACCTGGGCCGGCTGCTCCACGACAGCGGTTCCACCGAGGCACGGCCGCTGGGTTCCGAGAAGCCCCAAGGGACCCCGCTGGCGCTGTTGCGGCGTGGTTTCCGCGTGGGGGCCAAGGTCCGGCAGAAAGCCGTGGTCAGCGTCTCGGCGGGCAGCGACGGGGGCTTGAGCGTGGCGATCGCGCGGGCGCATGCTGCCTTGGTGACGGCGCGTCCCTATGGCGTAGGTCCGACCACAGTTGAGAACCTGGTCGAGCTGCAGCGCTACCAACGAGAGGTTCCCGCTGGAGACGAAGAAAAACGCATCCTCTGCGCGCGCTTCGCGCTCAACCTGATCGTGCGCATCGACGAGGCAAGCCAGCTGCGTTCAGAGCGCAAGTCGCTGCTCAATTGGCTCGGCGAGCGGGGCTACTATGAGATCCCCGCGCGCGTTGGTGATACCTTCGACGATAGCTACAAGCCCAGCAAATTCGAGCGCAGGTTGGTTTCTGCCGACCGCCCGACAGGCGAGATCGTGCGTGTCCTGCAGGTCGGTTTGGTCAATCGGGTGGGGGTTGCGGTGCAGAAGACCGTGCTGGGAGTCAGCGATGGACGGGGCTGAGGTCGAAGGTGTCGTCTTTGTCGACCGCAGAGGCTTCGGCTTCCTCGATGCGCAGGCTGGACAGAGCTGGTTCATCCCGCCTCCGCAGCTCAACGGTTTCCTGGCGGGGGACAAGGTGCAGGCGCGGGTGGTCGACGAAGAGGGACCCCGCAGTCACGTCGAAGAGCTGCGTCTGCTGAAGCGGCGCCGGCGGCTGCTGTTCGGCAGCGCGCAACGCCGCGGTAAGCAGTGGTTCCTGCAGCCCGATCCCAAGACCGCCAATAGCTGGCTGAAGCTCGAGAGCCATCCGGAGTTGCGGCCCGGCTGCGTGTTGCTGGCGCGCCTGGTGGGCGAGCGAGCGGTGCGGGTGGAGAGGCTGCTCGGCGAGCTCGATCCCAGCCAGATGGCGCTGCACCGGGTGGTCGACCGCTACGAGCAGATGCCGGAATTCTCGGCTGCAGAGCTGGCCGAGGCGGCGGAGCTTGCCTCCGCCGGCCCGCCAGCGGGAGCGACCCACCGAGACCTGCGTGATCAGCCCTTCCTGACCATCGATGCCGCCTCGACGCGTGATATCGACGATGCGCTCTGCGTGCTTCCGGCCGACCGCGAGGGTTGTCTACGCCTGCTGGTCGCGATCGCGGATGTGGCCGAGACGGTGCGTGAAGGTTCGGCGGTGGACCTCGCGGCGCAGCAACGCGGGACCTCGACCTACCTGGTGGGTCAGGTGCTGCCGATGTTGCCTCGCAGCCTGTCGGAAGCTTCCCTCAGCCTGCTGCCGGGCGAAGAGCGCAATGCGCTGGTCTGTGAGCTGCGCATCGATCCCGAAGGAGGGCTGCGTTCGACCGATTTGTATGAGGCGCGCATCTGCTCGCACTACCGGCTGACCTATGCCGAGGTGGACGGTTTCCTGCACGGCGAGCTGCCGGCTGACGCGCATCTGGCCGAGCAGCTGAGCTGGTTGCGCACGGCGACTGCACGTTTGGCTTTCTACCGGCGGCGGCGCGGCGGCGTCGAGCCGAATCGCTTCGAGTCCGAGTTCCGCTTCGACGAAGACAAACAGCCGGTCGGGTTGCAGACCCGACGGCCACGGGCGTCGCACAAGCTGATTGAGCTGTGCATGGTGGCGGCCAACGAGGCGGTGGCGGGGTGGCTGGCGCGACGCGGCCAGACGGCACTCAACCGCGTGCATCCCCGCCCTCTGCCCGAGAAGATCGAGGCTTTCGTGGCGGTTGCCCGCTATTTTGGCTTCGAGCCCGGCTTCGGGCCGGAGCTGACGCCGGCCTCGCTGGCGGCATTCGACCGACAGACCCGCGGAACCCCGGAGGAAGGTGCGCTCTGGAGCCTCCTCCTGCAGAGCCTCGGAAGCGCCCGCTACGCGACGGACTGTGAGCCTCATTTTGGGCTGGGCGCTGATCTCTACCTCCATTTTACCTCGCCGATCCGACGCTACTCTGACCTGGTGGTGCATCGGCTGGTCAAGGCCTATGTGCGCGGACGGCGTGAGCCGGTAGATCCCGAGGCGGTTGGGCGTCTGGCAGAGCACTTGAATCTGCGCAGCAAGCTGGCGACACGGGCGCAGAACGACCATCAGAAGATGGTCGCGGCCCGGCTGTTGTTGAAAGAGCCTGATGAGCTTTACGGTGCTCGGGTTGTGGCGGTCAACCGCGCAGGGGTGTCGGTGCAACTCGACAGCTCACAGTTGCGTGGCTGGGTGCCGCACAAAGATCTGCTGGGCGGTCCCTATGAATTGGACGAGCAAACGTTGAGCTTGCGTAGCCGTGAGCGAGAGGTTCGATGCGGCAATTTCCTGCGCGTGCGGTTGCGTCGGGCCGATCCTGAGCTGGGCAGCATCGAGCTGCGAGAGGTGAAGGGGGGGTAAAACCATTGCGAGCCCGGCCCATGGCGAGTATCCTCGCAGCGCACTTTTTGGGCTCAATGACAGGGGAGTCTCCGCGCCATGGCCGACTCGGAAACCTTTGACCGCGACGAGCATCATTTCCCGGGCAACTGCGGCGATCCAATCTTCTACCGCTCCACCGTACCTGAGAAGGTAGAGGCGCTGGTGTTCCTCTGCCACGGGCTGTACGGCCACAGCGGACGCTTCATGCATCTGATCCAGAAGTTGGCGCCGACCGGCTTCGCCTTCTACGCGCCGGACTTCCGGGGGCATGGCCAGACGGCCGGTCGCCGCGGCCACATCGGCCGCTTCCGCAACCTGGTCGAAGACCTGCGCAACCTGGTCACCCGCGAGAGCGGGCGGCATCCCGACAAGCCGGTCTTTTTCTACGGGCACGACATGGGCGCTCTGGTGGTATTGCAGTACCTGCAGGATATGGGAGCCTCGGCGCCCCCCGGGGGGGCAGTGCTGGCCGGTACTCCGGTTCCCTACGCGCCTGCTGCACGGCCGGCATTCTGCGGCCGCGTGATGCGGACGTTGTTGCCTGGGCTGTCTTTGCCGGGCGCTTGCGACACCAGTCTCGAGGTCTACGATACGCTCGAAGACCATCGCTACTACAACGACCCTCTGCGCCACAACCGTATCACGCCCCGCACCTGGGGAGAGCTTGACAAGGCCGCGGCCTCTGTCGATCGCTGGATGCAGCTGGTGAAACGGCCACTCTTCTTCATCCACGGTGAGAATGACCAGATCGCCTTCGTGCAGGGTGCTGAGAACCTCAAGCGCAAGGTCGAACGTGCCGGGCACACGACTGCCGAGCTGTTGAAGATCGATGAGGGTGCTCACGACCCGATCCACGATTGGGGCATGGAAGAGGCCAGCGAGGCCGTCGAGGCTTGGTGGTGCCAGCAGCTCTACGAGCTCAAAGGCACTCTGCTCGGCCCTCTTGTACCGAAGAAGAAGAAGAAGAAAAAGAGCCAAGTCGCCGCCTGAGCAAGGCCTCGACGGACCGACCCCTAGCCTGGAGTTTGGCGCTTTCGCTGGCCGCGCTCCGTAAGGCAGTCCCGCTGGAGGGGGGAGGAACCGCTGCGGACACGGCTTGCAGCCGCTGTAGCCATAGAGTCACCCCAGATCTTCGGCGTAGCCGCTGCGCACGCGGCTTCCGGCGCTCACCGAGCGCCGCTACAGCGGCGTCTCCGGGGCGCGTCGGGACAACCCCTGTAGCGTCGGTCTATGGGCAAGGCCCTGGCAGAGGCCTCTCAGGGAAACTCGG
>JAJDCP010000051.1 GCA_029260765.1 Planctomycetota bacterium | reverse complement strand
CTTGGCACCGCCGTCGTCGCCCTTGGCTCCGCCGTCGTCGCCCTTGGTAGAGTCGTCGCCCTTGGCGCCGCCATCGTCGCCCTTGGCTCCGCCGTCGCCATCACCCTTGGCTCCGCCATCGTCGCCCTTGGCTCCGCCGTCGCCATCACCCTTGGCTCCGCCGTCGTCGCCCTTGGCACCGCCGTCGTCGCCCTTGGCGCCGCCGTCGTCGCCCTTGGCACCGCCATCGTCGCCCTTGGCACCGCCGTCATCACCCTTTGCTCCGCCCTCGACGCACGAGGAGGAGTCGTCGCCCTTGGCACCGCCATCGTCGCCCTTGGCACCGCCATCGTCGCCCTTGGCGCCGCCATCGTCGCCCTTGGCACCGCCGTCATCACCCTTGGTGGAGTCGTCACCCTTGGCTCCGCCATCGTCACCCTTGGCTCCGCCATCGTCACCCTTGGCACCGCCGTCATCACCCTTGGTGGAGTCGTCACCCTTGGCGCCACCATCGTCGCCCTTGGCACCGCCGTCATCACCCTTGGCTCCGCCATCGTCGCCCTTGGCACCGCCGTCGTCGCCCTTGGCTCCGCCATCGTCACCCTTGGCGCCGCCGTCATCACCCGTGGCTCCGCCGTCGTCACCCTTGGCTCCGCCATCGTCGCCCTTGGCGCCGCCGTCGTCACCCTTGGCGCCGCCGTCGTCACCCTTGGCGCCGCCGTCGTCGCCCTTGGTGGAGTCATCGCCGGTTTCGCCGCCGGTCTCGCCGCCAGTTTCGCCGCCGGTCTCGCCACCAGTTTCGCCGCCGGTTTCACCACCGGGATCGATCTGATCTTCCTTGCCGTCCTTGGTGAGCATGCAGCCCACCAGACCGACAGCCGCCCCGACGATTCCGCCGATCAGAGCAGCCTTGGCGATGTTTTTGCCTGGTGAATCGCCATCCTTGGACTTGGCATGCTCTTTCTCGAGGGCTTTGAGCTCGTCCTTCTTCTTGGCGAGATCATCCTTGGCCGCGGCGATCTGTTTATCGATCTCCGTGGTGTCCTTGCCGTCCTCGGCCAGGCGAGCTTTCTCTTTTTCCAACTCGGCAAGCTTGTCTTCGGCTGCTTGGACCTCTTTCCGTTTGGCGTCGATCTTCTCTTTCAGCTCTTCGCGTCCGCCATCGGGTTTCTCGCCGTCGGTCTGCGGTGTGGTGCCGCCACCACCATCAGGTTTCTCGCCGTCAGTCTGGGGAGTAGTGCCGCCGCCACCATCAGGTTTCTCGCCGTCGGTGTCAGGTTTCTCGCCGTCAGTCTGGGGAGTGGTGCCGCCGCCACCGGGTTGCTCACCGTCGGTGCCAGGCTTCGCGCCATCGGTCTGCGGCGTGGTTCCGCCTCCGCCAGGCACTTCGCCATCGGTCTGGGGCGTCGGTTGCTCACCCTTTCCGCCGCCGGGTTCCTCGGCGGGCTTGTTCGCGTCGTCCTCCAGCTGCTTACACTTGTCGCTGGTGTCTTTGTCCTTCTTCTTGCACAGCAGGAAGCCGGCAAGCAGTCCGGCTGCAGCACCCACGACCCCGGCAATCACTGCCTTCTTGGCCGGGCTGCAGCCCCCCTTGTCGGTGTCGCCCCCCTTGTCGGTGTCGCCCCCCTTGTCGGTGTCGCCGCCCTTGCCGGTGTCGCCGCCCTTGCCGGTGTCGCCGCCCGTGCCGGTGTCGCCGCCCTTACCGGTGTCGCCGCCCTTACCGGTGTCGCCACCCTTGCAGGTCTCGCCCGAAGAGCCGCCCTTCTTCCCGTCCAGCAGCTTCTTGGCCAGCCAGGCTCCTGCTCCCACGATCGCCGCGATGCCGAGGGCCTTGCGCAGATCGATGCCCAGCTTGTCGCGTGTCCGCTCGCAGACTTTCTCGGCCAGCGCGGCATTCTCGGGACTGGTCGGCTGGGCCAGCTCCTTCTTCAGGTCTATGCCCAGCTTGTCCTTGGTGTCCTTGACAATCTTGTCGATAACTTCTTGCTGCTGCTCGGGTTTCAGCGCGTTGAAGCCCTTGGGTTGCGGGATCCCCAGCTTCTCTCGCAGATCGATACCCAGCTTGTCCTTGACCTGCGCCACCAGGATCGCCGCCAATGCGGCCTTCTGCAGGCAGCCGCTCGGGTTGCGCAGCTCTGCCTCGACATCGAAACCCAGCTTGTCTTTGGCGTCCCGCATCATTTTCGCGAGAATAGCCTTCTGCTCACGCTCGTCGAGCTTGTCGAAGTCGCACTTGACCCAGCGCAGCTCGAGGCTGTCTTCACTGTGCCCGTCGACCTTGATCGTGTAGCTGAACAGTGCGCCCTTGTTGACCTTCGGCTCGGGAACCTTCCACTCGGCTTCGAGGCTGTTGGCCTTGACGCTCCCGCTGAGCACACCCATATCGCGGCGGATGCCACTTGGCTCCGCGCATACGATCGTGAATCGTCCCTTCTGTCCGTTGTCGATGTCCTGGGTCTCAACCTGCAGCGTGACGCTGTCGCCGGTCTTGGCGGCCTCGTCGCTCCACTTTGCCAGGCAGATGGCCTTGTATTGCGGAGGCATCGCTTTGAGGGTGCATTTGCCTGCGCCGACATCGTCCTCGTGGACCTTGCCGGTCTCGTCAGTCGTTCCTTTGCGTACCTCGCCAGAGCCCAGAGTCAGCTCATAATTCCACCTGCTCACTGGCTGGTTGTGCTTGTTGGTCAGGATGGCCTCGAAGAAGACCACCTTCTCTTCACCCAGGTCGGCGTTGTCGACGTCGGGGATCTCTCCGTCTTTGACGTCGACGGGCTTGTTCAGCCACTCGAGGAAGGCGATGGGGTGGAAGAACCAGATCAGGTTGTTTGAGGGGACGACCCCCTGTTTGGCCAGCGACTCCCACATCAGGTAGGGCTTCATCGCGTAGACCTGCGACTTGAGCAGCCCAGGGTGCATCCAGCTGAACAGCTCAGACTTCTGGAGGCCGTCTGCCCACTCTTTGCTCCACTCGGTCATGTGCTTCGCCTGCACCTTGCGGAACAGTCGGGCCTTGGGATGGCTGCGCATGAAGGCGCGGTACTCTTTGCGCTTGAGCACGCCATCGCGGCGGTCCAGGGCGAAGGTGTTCTTCTGCTCGAGGGCTTTGACGATCTTGTCACGGGCCAGGAAGCTCTTCTTGTCTTCCTTGTCCTCGATCGTGATCCATTCTTTGTCGTCGATCAGCTTCTCTTCGCTGAAGACCTCGACGTGCAGGGCATTGATCTTCGCCCGCGCTCCGACCATCCACCCCACGTGGCCGATCCGCTCGCCGCCCTTGACGGGGATGTCGAGCTTGACGATCTCGCCCTTTTCCAACTTGCCCAGAATCTCTTTGGGCGACTCCATCTTGCTGTCGAACTTGGTGCTGTCCGTCTTGGCCAGCCCGCCGCCCTCTTCGCCGCCCTTGACGCAGGTCTCTTTGCCCTCGAACTTCGTAAAGATCACCCAGGGGCGCTCGACCCGCTTGTCCTGCTTCAGGGTGGCGATCTCGCTGTTCTCGAGCCAGGGCTCGATCTTTGTGTATTCGACCTTGCGCCCGACGGGCAAGGTCATCGGCACCTCGATCAACTGGGAGCTTTTCTTCTTGTTGGTGTAGACCCGGCGCGGGACCTTGACGACCAGGTGCTTTCGCGCCTCCCAGAAGATCTTTGCCAGCCAGCCGATGCGGCGCGCCTTCTTGCTCTCCACCTTCAGGGGCAAGAGGTGCATGTACAGGCTGTAGAAGACTTTCTTGTCCGCGGTCTCGTGCTTGATCAAGACAAAGTTGCGGCTGCCGTGCTTGTACTTGTCGACATCTGCCTCGAGCCTTGCCGCGACGATGGTGCCGTCGCCGATGGCTTTGACCGGCGCGCCCGCGGACTGGTGCAGGTGCACACCATTGTGCCACACCCGGTTCAACCCCATCGGGAAGAAGCCGCCTTTGCCCGCCGATTCCGTGTTTCTGAAATAGGGGTCGGCGACCGCCTGGCCCACCCTGTCGTCGCGGCCGATGCGCACCGGGAAATACCAGGGCTTCAGGCCGCCGTCGTAGCGGGGTAGGTTCGCCTCATCCGCAGTCTTGCAGAACTCGCGTACGCCGGGGTGGAATGCCAGTGTATCGACATGGACCCAGCTGGGCGCATCGGGCACGCCTGCCCGTTCGCGGCCGGGTTGCAGGCTCACACGGCCGGGGATGTACCAGCGGTATTGAAAGCCGCAGAAGGCATGCGCTACGCGGCGGATGCGCCGAGCTTCAGGGCATTCTTTGCCGCGCCCCGGGCTCGCGATCACCCTGCCTGCGTGCACGAAGTCGATGCCGGTGCCGTCATCCGCCTCCAGCTCTTCGGTGATGTAGGGATCGATCGTGCAGCGCCAGCCGGCTTTCACGTCGATCGCGCCCAGCCGCGATCTGTGCATCAGGGCCCTGGTCGCCCAGACCAGAAGTTTGTCGACGCTCGGCTCACCTTGAGGCTCTTGCTCGTCGGTCTGCTCGGAGGCCTCGTGCAGCCAGGAATCCCGCACACTGCCGCGCGCTACCGCCCGGCTCTCCTTCTTGTTGGACAGGTACCTGTCGAAGGGGAACAGCCGCTCATCGGCTTCCTTGTCGAGGGCGACGAAGGTGGCGTGATCGACCTCGCCGGTCATCGATAGCTCGTGCGCCTTCTGGAAACGCTGCACGGCAAAATGGGTGGTATAGTCGAACTCGCCGCTGATGCGCACTGGATCATGGCGGGCCCCGATGCCCCAGTTCTTCGGCCCAGAGCCCCAACCGATCAACTTGATCTGCAACTCCCAGACATCCAGACCCTTGTTGCCCAGGCACATCGCCCGGGAGCCGTACTTGGGCTCTTTGGGTTTGAGGGAGGGAACCTTGGGTTTCTTGGGCTTGGGATCCTTCTTGCCGCCTTTTGGATCCTGGCCGTCTTTGGAGTCTTTGTCGTCGTCCTTGGAGTCCTTTTTCCCGTCTTTGGAATCCTTGGGAGCGTCGCTGTCTTTCTTACCGTCCTTGGGAGCGTCGCTGTCTTTCTTGCCGTCCCCGGAGTCTCTCGTGTCCGTATTGCCGTCCTTGGAATCCTTGGGGCTGTCCGCGTCTTTCTTGCCGTCCTTGGAATCCTCGGGAGCGTCGCTGTCTTTCTTGCCGTCTTTGGAGTCCTTGGGGCCGTCCGCGTCTTTCTTGCCGTCCTTGGAATCCTTGGGGCTGTCCGTGTTCCTCTTTTCGTCCTTGGAGCCCGAGGTGCCGCCGACTACGGCGCCAACCGTGCCCCCGGCGATCGCGCCAGCAACGCCCATGGGCACCGCATCCCCGCCCGGCTTGTCCTGCACCTGCGGGGTGGTGGGAGCGGGAGGCTTGTCCTGCACCTGTGGTGTAGTGGGTGCGGGAGCGGGAGGCTTGTCCTGCACCTGCGGCGTCGTGGGTGCGGGAGCGGGAGGCTTGTCCTGCACCTGTGGTGTAGTGGGAGGCTTGTCCTGCACCTGCGGTGTAGTGGGAGGCTTGTCCTGCACCTGCGGCGTGGTCGGAGCGGGAGGTTGCCCTCCAGGCGCGGGGGCGTCCGTCATCGGAGGCTTAGCCTGCGCCTGCGGCTTGGAGGCGGGCGTGTCTTTTCGTTTGCGGCGCTCTTTCCGCCGTTGTTCACGCTCTCTCTCGGCCAGATCCTCACTCGGCTCGGCGACGCGGTAGCGTTTCTTGGCGCTCTTGCCGCCCCCCCACTGCATCCAGAAGCTGTACCGCCCTGGCTCCCACCCTGCGATCGAGGTCTGGATGTAGTATTCGTTGTCCTCGCGTACCTGCAAATCGTCGAGCTTCGCCGCCGCCTCGCGCCCAAACTGGCGCCACAGTTGCATCGGGATCGGCCGTCCACCCTGGGGCTGCTCATCCGCGAGGATGGTGAACACCAGGCTGCCGCCCTGCTCGTCAATGCTCAGGATTTCGGCCATCGCCGCTTCCTATCCCGCCGGCTCGTCGTCAACGATCTCGAGATCGCAACGCCCTGCCGGCACATTTTCGTGGTAGATGCGGCCCTTTGCGTCGGAGCGGCCATCGATGACCTCACCGTCGGGCAGGTGCAACTTGTAATCCTGGTGGCACATCGGCTCGCCATCTTCGTCCTCGAGGACAAACTCGATCGCGTCTTGGGGTGTAACCTCTCCGGCCACCCCCTCCATGCCGGGGACCTTCATCTTGAACTGGAACGGTCCCGCCTGCCGCGGCCCCTTGGGCTCTTTGCCCGGCAGCGGGATCTCCTTGATGTCTTCGTTGTACTCGTACTTCCAGCGGGCCAGTACGCCCCCGCTGGCGGCGACCTTACCGGGCAGCGTCGCGAGCACCTTCTTGCCGTCACACACCTCAACCTTGACCGAGGTTCCCTCGGGCAAACCCTTGACGACGCCGAACAGCTCGATCTCGCCGCCCGACTGCGGTGCCTCGGCTCCCCAATTCACGTCGATGATGCGTGGTAGCACCTTGAGCCAGCGCAGCTTGAAGCGGGTGAAACGTGCCGCCGCCACCTTGGCCCGGGTCGACTGCCGCTGCACGCGGTACCGCGGATAGACCGCCCCGAGGGTGAAGGGTCCGTTCGCGTCGGGCACTGGTTTGTAGTGCGCCCCGCCGTAGCCGTGCCAGCGCTTCTCGACGTTGGCGCGGCCGACATGGCGGCGCTCGGTCTCGCGCTCCAATTCGCCTGGGAACGGTCCCTTCGGCGTCAACTCGAAGTCGCTGACCGGACCGTCCGTCTTTTTCTTCTTCTGTGAACGGGAACCGCACGATGCGAAGCGCTTCATCTGACGCCAGAACAGCTTGGGTTTCGCCTTGCCGAACAGCTCGGGAGCAAAGACAACCCGATGCGGGCTCTTGCGCCCCATCAGCTTGTTCCGGCTCTTGAGGAAGAGCTTCGCCACCACCGTCAGCTTTTCACGCGCCACACCGCTGAGCGTTGCCCCTTCCGGAGCCGGCTTCTTGTCGTCGGAACCGTCATCCGCACCCTTTTCCAGGATATTGACCGTGCCCCGAAGCCTGTGCAGGTCTTTGGCTTCATCTGGATCGGGCGCATAGAACAGCTCGATCCGCCCGACCTCGAGGTGGAAAGGACGTCCGTTCGAAGGCACCGCCGCAAGCCGGTCGACGCGGGGCTCGAGATGTTCTTTCTTCTCGGCAGCCACGAAACGCAGCAGAAACGGAGCGTCGTAGTAGGTCAGGGGCTTGCCCTTCTGCGGTCCTTCGGCAGCGATGCCATTCCATTGATAGATCAGGCCCTTGCGGGCCGTCACCGGCATCACTTCCCAATGGATGGGTTTCCCACCACGCCCGCGCCGCGTGCGTGCCTGGCTGAAAACTTCGACCCGCAGGAACTTCGCCCAGCGCGGAACCTTGCCCCAAACCCTCAACTGCTCGCGGCCCGGCAGGAAGTGGCTGTCCATGCGCTTGATCTTGACAGCTGCGCGCGCCACGATGCGCAGCAGTGGGCTCTTGAACTGCCGCTGCGGCTGCAGCTTCGACCAGACGAAGAAGCAGAGTTTGCCGCCATTGACTCGAGGCACCAACAACTCACCGGCGTAGCTGCCGTCTTCTTCCTTGATGTCTTTGATCGCGCCCGGCAGCGGGCTCCAGCCCCCGCGGGCCGATGTGCGGATGTAGGCGCGGAAGACCAGGTCTTCGAGCTTGAGTGGAACGTTGCTGAGCTTCTTGACCGTGCAGCGGACCTTGTCGCCTGGGAAGGCTTTGGTCTTGCTGAACAGAGGCCTCCCCAGCTCTGGGCTGGTGACCTTGACTCTTGCGAGAACGCGGCGCACACTCATGGTTTACCTACAACGAAAACGAAAACGCGTCGAGGTCGATCCACAACATGGGGCTCTTCTTCTTGAGCCCCAATTTGGGCAGACGCGCGACGAAAAAGAAGTCACGACAACGGCCCGACAGATTCTTCCCCTTCAGATCGACTTTCCAGGTGGTCTCGAACTTGTTTCCCGAGATCGTCTCTTTGATCGTGTGCACAGGCCGAGGCACCAACCCCAGTCCCTTGCGCGCCAGCGCCACCCGTGCCTGAAGCTGCTGCAATCTCTCGCGAGGCGAGCTGGCCGGCGGCGGCGGAGCAGGCTGCGCGTTGCTCGCCGGATAGATCTTCAGCTCGATCTCGCTGCCGTCGGAGACGTTGAGCGTGCCGACCTGCAGCTTGACTTCCTGTCCGTGCCAGACCCGCTTCTTTTCCCACTCGGCGCTTGTCACCGCCGAATCGAGCGTGATGGTATGTTTGCAGTCGGTGCCACGCGGGAAGAGCAGGTCGGCGACGTCCACGGCACCCGGCAGCTTCTGGCCAGCCCCGCCGATGTTGCCCGAAGCCCCGCTGGCGCTCAGGGCTGCGGCCAGACGCACCCCGCCGGCTCCCTGCAGATTCCAGTTCAAGCAGTTGCGGCTGCCCAGCTCGTTGGAAGCCTGACGGCGTTGATCGACGTCGCTCTGCGGAACCTTCACCAGCCGCGTACCCGAAGGGATGCCCGCCTGCAGGTCATCGACCGCGCTGTCCATGCCTGGCAGTCCGTCAGGGTTTCTCAGTCTCAAGACCGTCATTCGCCCCAGTCCTCACTCGCAAGGTTGGCACCAGGGAAGTAGATCTCATGCTTGCCAGGCCGGATACCGCGCACCTTGGCCTTGCCCTGCATGTTCGTGCGGCCCGAGTGCACCCGTCCGTCGGCGAAGATCAACGCGAACGGATAGTTGCGCAGCACCTTGCCCGACGCGTCGCGGCTCTCGACCTCGACCGACTCGTACATTTCGAGGGCGTTCGACTCGCGCTCACGACTGCCCACCTTGGCCTTGAAGGAGAACTGGAAGCTCTTGACGCCGTCGTTCTCGTCCCACTGGTAGGTCCAGACTCCGCGCGCCACTCCGTTGTCGACCTTGGAGCTGACCGTCGCCAACACCTTGCCGGGGTTCGACTTCTCGTAGATCGAGAACTCAACGGGCGTCTCGGTGGGGAAGCCGGTGACCCGGATGTGCAGACCGACCGGCTGCCCCACATCCGAACGCGGCCGCTGCCAGGCGCAGGAGGTTATCTCTTTCAAGACCGCATGGGCCGTGCCCGGCTCGATGCCGCGCGCTTTCAGCGTCCCATCGGCGCCGAGCGTGCCGCTCTCGGGCTGGGCTTTGTCGCCGGTCAACGTCCAGCTGTACTCGAGATCCTTGAGCGGTTTGCCGCTCTTGTCGACGAAGGTCTTCTCGATCCAATGCTCTTCCTGGTCGCGGTCTTTCGGCTTCTCGGGCTTGCCGGTGAGCGCCTGCTGCTCGACCGGCTCTTCACCGATCGCGCTGCGGTTGCACTCGAACGAGGTGGAATAGCCACCCTGGCTGAGCACGTGGCGGGTCGCCTGCAGGTAGTAGCAGCCGTTGTAGTCGCCGCCCAGACCCTTGACTTCGACGACCACACCCGGCTTGAGCTTACCCTCGCCCTGGCATGAGCCGTCGCCGCTCAGGAAGCCCATCGACGACTGCTCCCACATGCCTTTGGCCCAGGCCTCCGCTTCCTCAGCCGATGCGACCGCCTGATCGAGCTGCATGCGTTTGGCTTCGCCAAAGGCCTGCTCCGAGATCTTCGTACCGAGGTCTTTGCCGCCCATCGAGCTCGATTCGTCGCCGGCCTTGCGCTTGAAGACGATCGCCTGCTTCTTCTTTGCGTCCCAGCCGCGCACCTCGAAGTTGGTCACCTGGTCAACGACCTGCTGGCGCACGTCGAAGCTGCGCAGGTTCTCATTCCAGACCAGCTCGGTCGTTTTCGGCTTGTCGTGGCGCGGCTTGCGGAAGATCAGCTTCTTGCCGTCGGCCATCAACTCCATCCCCACCCGGCGGGCGCGCTCGAGCAGAAAATCGAGGTCGGTCTGGTTGTTCTGGAACAGGAACTCATTCTTGCACGCCGAGCGTTCCACTTCCGGCGTCAGGCCATAGTTCTGGGCGATCTTGGTGACGATGTCGCTGTCGCGGACTTTGCTGAAGGTCTGGGATTTCTGCGCGCGCCGCAGCCGATGCAACAAACTGTGGATGACGATGACCACCGTGCAAGGGCCGCGCCGCGGGAAGCTTGCCTTGACCAGCACCACTTCGCCGCCGAACATGCGAGTCTTCTCACCGCCAACATAGCCGAGATCGATATCAACCTCGGCACCGTCGGTGAATTCTTTCCCATCGGACCAGCGGAAATCGTCGTTGCGTAGCTTGAGCGTGCACTCATCGACCTTATTGATCTGCAGGTCCACGCTCAGACTGACCAGATCGTTCCGGAGTTTCCGGGTCAGATCGGCTCCGTTGACACGGATGCTATAGTCGGGAACCAAGCGTTCCTTGACGGCAGCGGCGACCAAAGGCACCTCATACAAAACGAGAGCCGGCGACGAAGCTCTCCTTATGGCTTGAATTCTACTGCCGGACAGGGGCCGGGTCAACGCGACGACTTTCCGTCTCAGGCCGCATTCCAGCGGATTCCGCACGGCTGTAGGGGCCCCCGCCAAGTGGGAATCTTGCGCGCCCTCGGGGGCTGCCCTATACTCGGCAGCGGTTCGGCCGCTTTCCCCCTCGAGCGAGGATTCCCCGTGAAGGAAAAGCTGTGCATCGGCATCGCCGGAGCCAGCGGCTCGGGCAAGACGACTGTCACCCGTAGCATCGAGGAACGGTTTGGCACAGACCGCCTCACGGTCTTGTCCCAGGACAACTACTACCGCAACCTCGACCATCTGCCTTTCGAGAAGCGCGCACAGATCAACTTCGACCATCCGAAGTCGTTCGACAACGAGCTGCTCTCCGAGCATGTCCAGGCGTTGCTGCAAGACGTGCCCATCGAGTCGCCGACGTACTGCTTCAAGACACACCTGCGGCGCGAAGAGACGGTCACCGTCTTGCCGACCAGCGTGATCGTGGTCGAGGGGATCCTGGTGCTCGAGAGCGCTTTGTTGCGGGAGCTGATGGACATCAAACTGTACGTAGACACCGACGCCGACGTCGCGTTCATCCGCCGCCTCACCCGCGACATCGCCGAGCGTGGTCGGACGATGGCGGGCGTGGTTGAGCAATACATGGATTACGTGCGGCCGATGTTCTTGCAGTTTGTCGAGCCCAGCAAGCGCCACTCGGACCTGATCATTCCCGAGGGCGGCCACAACGAGGTCGCCTTGCGTATGTTGTGTGCGAAGATCGAGATCTTTCTCGAACGGGGAAGGATCGTGCTCGGGCCCGAGGATGGACAGCGATGAGCGACGAGCCGACGTCTGAGCCAGAATCTCCCGAAGAGCCCATACGGTTTCGGCCCTCAGTGCCCGCGATCCTGCACTCCGCCTACAGCAACGCGCCCTTCGACAAGTGCATCGACTGCGGCGCCTCGTTGCTCGATCCGCCCCGCAGGTATCAGGTCGCCAAGGCCTTCAACGGCAAAGAGTGCATCTTCGAGGCGGCCGTCTGCTTCCAGTGCGGCGACGGCTTGAAATCGGAGATGTCCGAAGAGTCGCTGCAGAACCTGTCATCCTATCTGCGCGAGCTGACCAGCCAGCGCGGGCCCTCTCCGCATGGCGCCTCCTGGCAACACTGCAGCTTCTGCCACAAAGAGCTCGAGGGCTCGCATCAGCTGATGGCGGTCATGTACGGCCCGATCCAGCTGACCCGGCCGGTGACTATGTGCCATGGCTGTGCAGAGCCGGCGGAGAAGCGTCTGAGCGAGAAGACCCGCGAGGGCTGGCAGGACTTCATCGACTCGAACTTTCCGGGTGTGCCGGCGAATTTTGATCTGCCTGTTTTGTTCTGACCCGGAGTTTGGCGCTTTGTGCCGCTTCAGCGTTCGCGGAACAACTCGCTCAGCTCGAGGTTGAACCCGGGAAGGAGCTTGGAACACAGCACGCCGTCGGCGTGCTCGTCGCGCTCTTCCAGGCGGGCTCCACGCCGGCGCTCGATCAGCCCGGACGGCTCGACCAGCCAGTACTCTTCGACTCCGGCTTCGGCGTAGAGTAGGCGTTTGGTCACGCGATCATAGACCCGATCTTGGGATACAACCTCGACGACGAGTTGGGGGATCTGTGTCAGGGGGCCGCTGTGGTCGCGGGCGACAGTTCCTTGTAGCACGAACGCGTCGGGCTGCAAGATTCTTCCGGCCGCAAAGCGTATGTCGAGGGGGGACATACCTACGGTGTAGGGAATGGTCTGTGTGCGCGCCCACTGCTCCAGGCTCCACACAAGGCGTTTCAAGAGCTCCTGATGCCAATAGCTGGGGCTTGGTGACACAACGACCTCCCCGTCGATGAGCTCGATGTGCTGTGTGGACTCGGGAAGGGCGAGGAATTCAACTTCGGAGACAAGGGCTCGCTGGACCATGAGGCTACCTCCTCAGTCGTCGAGTATAGCGGGTAGGCTCGGTGTCGGCCAACGGCTTGGACGTGTCGGCTTCGGCAGGGGTTGTCAGGTAAGCCAAGAAGAAATTCTCGCGCAAAGGCGCAAAGAAAAGAACAGGCGGCTTCCATCTCTCAGGCGATGGACGACTCTTGTGATTCCATCTTTGATGAGAAAGGCCCCAAAGTTGATCAACAATCCGAGCCTCTTGTCCGCCAAGCGCAGGCAAATTTGGACTTGTTTTTTTTGGACTGGTATTGTTCGTTCGACAGGCTTCAAATCAACGATCACCTTGTCCTCGACGAGCAAATCCAGCCTGAATCCCTCTTCAAAGTGCAGGTCGCCGTAGCGTGAGTTATGCAACCGACTCCTGTCATGGCCTGCGCCCGGCGGATTGCCGGCAATTTTGGTGACATCAAATGGTGCAGGATCTCAAGCTGTGCTCTGCCTGGATGGCCGCACGGTTCCCACGCTAAACATCAAATGCTTGGTTTATGGATGTAGGGGCGGGGTTCACACCTCGAAGACTCAGACGCTTCGCTCCGCCCGGGTAGATTCTTCCTCTACTGAGCAACTCTCTCCTTCGACTCACACGTAAACCCCGCCCCTACAGGCGATTGTGCAGCACGTCCGGCTGCCGCAGAAGTGCGGTCAAGGCGAACTGCTGGTTGACTCACGCGTAGCTGATCGGTATTCGACATTCACGACGTACGCGCAGTCCTCTCTTCTCAATCTCAACAGCTAGTACAGTCTGACAGACCGATTCCAGCAGTCCGGGTCCCAGGGCGGTATGGGTCGTGAACGCAGCATCGACAATCACTGTCGCAATCTCGTTCTCCGTCATCTTTGCTCCTTGGCGCCTTTGCGCGAGAATGACTCCGAAGCATAACATGGAAAGCATACTTTTGTCTGCTTTGCTACCCAAAAAAACCTCAGCCAAAGAACCCCCGCACGATCAACCTCCGCGCGATCAGCCGCGCAAACGCCAGCGAAGAGGTAAATCCCGGCGAGACCGCATTCAGCACATGCGCTGTGCGCCCCTGCACCGCAAGCAGGAAGTCCTTCACCAGCCGCCCCTGCCGGTCGACCAGTTGTGCACGGTTGCCCGCGCGCTCTGGCGTAAGATCGCCCGGCTGCAGCGCGGGCAGCAGGGTCCGCGCACGGTCCAGGAAGGCCTGCGCCGACAGCGAAGTCCACAGCTCCCCCAGCGCAACTGCCAGGAAGTCGCCGCGCAGGGCCATGCGCCAGAAGTTCGGACTGCGCAGCAGCTCCGCACAATCGCCCCAGCGCACATCGCCTGTCCGGTAGGACTCCCGCCCGAAGGCCAGCACCGCATTCGGTCCCGCCAGCGCACGCCCGTCGACAGTGCGCGTCAGGTGCACCCCGAGAAAGGGCAGCTCAGGCCGGAACACCGGATACACCAGCCCCCGCACCAACTTCGCCCGCGCCTCAGCCAAGGCGAAATACTCCCCCCGGAACGGCACCATCCGCAGCCCGCGCGCCAGGCCGCACTGCTGGGCCAACCAGTCGGCCTGCACGCCCGCGCAGGCCACCATCCACTTCGTCTGCAGCGTCTGCGATCGGCCTCCCTGTTCCAGCTGCAGAGCCACGCGCGCACTCCCCTGCCGCACATGGCGCACGCGCGTGCCCAGGCGCACATCGACACCGGCCTGGCGCGCGTCTTCAGCCAGCCTGGCGACAACCTGGGCCGCGTCGAAGATGCCATCGTGGGGCGAATAGAAGCCGGCCAGGCCCTGGATGTGGGGTTCGATCGCGAGCATCGCGGCCCGATCCACCAGCCGGCAGCCCGCCAGCCCGTGCGCGGCGGCCCGCTGCGCCAGCTCGGGCAGATGTCGCTGGCCTGCCGCGTCGCAGGCCACCACCAGCTTGCCGATCCGCTGGAAGGGCAGCCCACGCTCGCGGCAGTACGCGGCCAGCCGCCGATGGCCTTCGATGCACACCCGCGCCTTGAGCGAGCCGGGGGGAAGGTGGAAGCCCGAGTGGGCCACACAGCTGTTGCGCCCGCTGGCGTGCTGGCCCGGTGCGTCTTCCTTCTCGAGCAGCACGATCCCGCGGATCCCACGCTCGACGGCCAGGTGACGCGCCAGGGCGCAACCGAGCACCCCCGCACCTACGATCACCAGGCCGGCGCAGTCCGGGCTGCGTGCGTTCATTCTTCCAGCAGGGTCCGCAGCCGCGCCGGGAGATCTTGGGCGGTGCGGAAGCCAACTTCGGGCCAGTTGTTGGCCTCGGGGGCGCGCTGACGGTAGAACAGGCGGGCGTTCTTCCAGTCGTGCAACCAAGACCCCCCGCGCAGCACGCGTTTGTCCCGATCTGAGTTTGGAATCAGCCCCTCGGGGGCTCCGGGATAGCTGCGTACCTTGTCTTCCACCCACTCCGAGACGTTGCCGACCGCGTCGTGCATCCCGTAGACGCTCACGTCTCCGTCCCTGGAGCCCACGCTGACCGTCCCGACGCCTTCGTCGATGGAGAACTGCGATTGCACGTTGGCCAGCGAGGGCTCAGCGTTCTCACCCCACGGGTAGGAGCCGCCGTCTTCGCCGCGCGCGGCCTTCTCCCACTCCCGTTCGCTCGGCAGGCGGCGCCCGGCCCAGGAGCAGAAGGCGGTGGCGTCCCGCCAGCTGACGTAGACGACGGGATGGCGGGCATACGTGCGGTCGTGGCTGGTGTAGGGGCTGCCGTCGACCCGCTCACGTTGGGGTCCGTTCCATGAGCGCGGTACGCGCTGTCCGGGGGTCGCGGCGACGAAGGCATTGAAGGCCTCGTTGGTCACCTCGTAGCGCGAGATCAAGTAGCCATGCTGGATGATCGCGGTGTGGCGCGGATAGGCGATGGTCCCTTCGATGTCTGCGCCCATCCAGAACTCGCCGGCGGGTATGTAGATCATGTCCTGTACCGAGGCGAGAAACTCGGCAAGCTCGAGGGCCTCAGATTCTTGGGGCTTGAGGTCGACCAGCTTTTCGAACGCCAGCAGAGCGTCTTCCATGCGGCATGCGCGGAAGGCCGCCACGCCTTGTTCGCGGGCCGTGCGGTAGCGCTGCTCGAGGTCGGCCTCGGCGAGCGCACGCTCACAGCCTTCGATCAAGGCATCGACCTCGCTCGTGTCGTCGCTGAAGGGGATCGCGCGGTTGTAGGCGTCGATCGCCTCCTGGAAGCGGCCATCACGTTCCAGAGCGCGTCCTTCCTCGATGTGCTCGTTGTAGAGCTTGAGCTTCTGGGCACGCTGCAACAGGTACTTGAGGTCGCGGTCGTCCGGCCGCAAACCCAGAGCATTCTGGAACCACTCGACTGCCAGCTCGTAATCGCCCTCGGCAAGGGCCTCCTCGGCGGTCTGGATCCACTGCTCGATCTGCAGCTTGACGACCTTGTCCTCGATGCCGGGGTCATCCTTGAACAACGTGCGCCACTCGGTGTACAGCTCGATGAGTGTGGAGCGTGCCCGCTGGGCGTCGCTCGGATCAGCGTGCACTCCGATCTCTTCCAGCTTGCGCACGGCAGCCTTCAGCTCGCCATCGACGCGCTCGATCTCGACCTCGAGCGCTTTCTTGAGCTCAGCGATGGCCTCAGTGGCGAGCGCGTCGTCCTTGATGTCCCGTGCGCGCCGAAACTGCTCCAGGGCCATCTGCCGGTTGTCGTTTTCCAGGAAGCCTCGGCCCAGCCACATGGCACGCTCGAAACGCACCTGGGTGAAGTAGCTTTCGAGGCGGCGGGCGAACTTGGGTTGGGGAAAATCCTGCGACAGTCCCTTCAAGATGCCGTCGGCGGTATCGAACTCGTAGGCCTCGAGGGCGGGCAGGAAGCCGTCGGCCACATCCTGCTCGAATTCGAGGTCTTCGGCCAGGCCATCGAGGTCGCTGGCCGTAACTCCCAGCGTGCCCCAGAAGCCTTCGAGCTGATCGAGGGCCTGGTCGCAGGCACGCAGGTCACCCCGACGCAGGGCCTTGCGTGCATCGGAGAATCGCGAGACGTTGCCCCACCGCACCAGCAGGAAACCGACCAGGGCCCCGAGCACCAACAGGACGACGGCGCCGACTGCGACGTAGCGTAGCCGGTGCTTCGCCCGCTTCTTGCGGATGTAGGCCTTGGCGTCGAAAACGGGCCGCTGCACCTGCGACAACATGCCGACCTGCGATGACAGGTCGGTGTCGGAGCCGGCGAGGATGTTCTCGACGTTCTTGATCTCGGTCTTCAGGTTATGGATCTCGGTTTCGAGGAAGACTGAACGGATCGGGGAGCTGGTCGTCTCACGTTCCTGGATGGCCGAAGTCAGGAACTCTTCCATGCGGCCGGCCGCCTTCTTGCTCTTCGACTTCTTGCTCCTCTTCATCTTCAGGGGCTGCGCCATCGGCATCTTCTTGCGGTTGGCCGTCTTCAGTTTCTCGACGTGCTGCGCCAGGAAGGGAGCGGCAGGTTCCTCTTCGGGCGCCGAATCCGAGTCGGATTCCACCGGTGGAGGTCGATGGAATTCGGCGATACCCGAGTCGGGGCGCAGCTTGGTCAAGTCGTGGGCGGAGCTGCTAGGGGGCGGCTCGGTCAGCTCAGAGAGCTCGAAGCTGTCCTCCGAGCCGGCGCTCGACGCGCCCACGTCGGACTCTGCCGCGCTGTCGGTGCCCGAGACACTGACGGAGTCGAGCTCGAGCTCCGACCCCGACTCCGGCACGCTCTCCGATTCGGACATTGGCTCCGACTCTTCGAGGTCTTCGGGACTGTAGGCTTCGTGCTCGGCGGTGTACCGCTTCCTGCCTCGGATCTTGTTGATGTACTGGCGTTCCTGTTGCTCGATGCGGTCGAGCAGCTGGGCGAGCACTAGACGATGGATCTCCATCGTCAGCACACCCTGCTCGATCAGGATCTCGCCGAGCCGGACTTGATAGCGCCGTTGCCGTTGCAGCTCGAAGCCGCGGTCGAGCTGAGCCTTTGAGACCAGCCCCCGACTCTTGGCGATGTCCCCGTACAGCGAGTCGAGGCGCAAGATCTGGCTGGCCGCCTGGGCCTCGTGGATCTCGTCGACTTCTTCGGGGTCGAGCAGCTCTTCATCGAGGAAGATCTCCGCGATGTAGCGGTCTACATGCGTCTTCTTGCGGATGGAGAGTTTCTTGCGGATGCACTCATCGACGTCCTCCTGCTCGAGAAGCTCATTCTTGAGCACGAGCTGGACGAAGAACTGCTCATCCAGGGTAAGGATTCCTTGGGGCAGGTGCACCGTGACTCCTGACCTTGCAGATCACGCGGGAGCAGGTACTATCCTAGCAGGTTCCAGGCGGCCTCGTCAACTCGCCCACGAGTCGATCTGCTCTGGATGTTGATCCGCAATCCCTCCCAATACAGAAAGTTAGGGAATGTTTCTACCGGAGTAGCCCAAATGGAACTTGAAGAGCTGGCATCGATGCGCGGGCTCCTCGAAGGCCCGGTCCCGACCGAGCACGCTGCCCGGCAGGAGCGCCGCCAGGTCCGCCAGGTATTGATGCAGGAAGGCCTGCGGGCTGTGCGTGCCGCATCGACCTCCGAGCAGAAGCTGCAGATCTGCGCGTTGCTGGCCGCCACCCCTGGCCTGGCGGAGAGCGACGCCCAGCGCGTCGACGCCCTGCGGGTTGCGGCGTTGGCCGACGCGGGGCGTCTCGAGGAGGCGACGGCCGGTCTCGAACGCTTGCCGCCGGCTGTACAGGCCCGTCCCAGCGCCGCGTTGATCCGGGCATTCTGCCGTGCGGACCAACCGGTACAGGCCACCAGCTGGTTGGCGAGGCTGCAACAAGCCGATGCGGGCGCGCTCGAGCTGAGCTGCCTGCTTGAGATCGCAGATGCCTGGTTGCGGCGCCCCGACGCCGAGCGTGCGCTGTTGACTCTGAAAGAGGCGGTCAAGCGCGCTGCGTCTCCGCTTGAGCGCGGCCGGGTGCTGCTGCTACAGGGGCGTGGGCTGCGCATGCAGGGGCAGACGGAGCGCGCTCGCGACTGCCTGTTGGCCGCGCGCGAGAGCCTGGTCCCCAAACAGAAGGCGGTCGTCATCGGTGGCGTCTCGCTCCGGATGGCGGGCGACACCGAAGGGGGCGGCCCGCCCAAACGGCCGGAAGATCCCTGGCTGCAGTGGACTCTGTTCGAGCTGGGCAGTCTGGCGCTCGAGCGCTTGGATTGGACCGAGGCGCGCACGTTCTTGCGCGAGTGCTGTGACAAGAGCTCCCGGCAACGGCACCGACGCTGCAACCGCGCAGCTGCGGAAGCCCTGGCTGAGGGCTGCTTGCTGCACGGCGATGTCCAGGAGGGGGTCTCCTACCTCGAGCGCGCTCTCAAGCAGGCTGAGCGGCTGGGGGAGCGCAGCCCGACCACGCTTTGGGAATTGGGGGCGCGCTTGTACGACGCCGCGGGCAACCCGGCCAAAGCCGCCAGTTTCCGCATCCGCCTGCCCGATTGAGGGGGCAGGAGGCACTACGGGATGTAGCGCTCGGACGAGGTCATACCGTGCCCGGCGTCGTCCTCGCCACCGCTGAGCAACACGCTACCGTCGGGCAGCAACGCCGCGCGGTGGTCGTCACGCGGCACGCTGGTGTTTGGTAGCGCCAGGAAAGTCTCGGTGGTTGGATCGAACAGCGTCGCGCTCGGCACGATCAGGTCGGCGCCCGCCGCTCCGGCCGCGTTGTCTTCGCCGCCGGTGACAAGATAGGTGCCATTGTTGAGCCTGGTCAGGGTGTGGTCTTCTCGACCTCCACCCGGCATCACCGCGACCAGCAGCCGGAAAGCCGAAGCGCCCGGGTCGAGGATCTCGGCCGTGTCGAGGGAGTGTCCGCTGGCGTCGCTGCCGCCGGTGACCAGCAGCCGGCCGTCGGCCAGCAGGGCCGTGCGGTGATCCTCACGTGGAATCACAAGCGGCGGCCCGGCAAGCAGTTGGCCGTTGGCGACCTGGTAGATCAGAGTCTCGGTGTTGGCCACTCCGCCCACCAGCAACACGTCGCCGCTGGGCATCAGGGTCGCCGTGTGACCCACACGCGCGCTGGGCAGGGGCGGTCCCGCCAGCGAGGCGCCGGCGAGCGGATCGAACAGCTCGATGCTGCGCAGCCCCGCGCCCGGACCCGACAGCTGCAGAGAGACGCCGCCGACCAGCAGGATCTCGCCGCTGGGCAGCAACGTGGCGCTGTGTTGGGCGCGCGGCTCGAGCAGACTGCCGATCTGGCTGAAGCTGCCGCCGCCGGTCGGGTCGTAGCGCTCGACGCTTCCCGTCAGGTCGCCCGCGACCAACAACACGCTACCGCTCGCTTCGAGCAGCGCGACGTGCGAGAAGCGGAAGCCCGCAGCCAGATAGCCGGCCGGCCCGAAGCTTGCGCTGCTGGGATCGTACAGCTCGGCGGTGGCGCTCGGTAGAGGAATCGCTCCGAGGAAGCTGGCGTCTTCGAGCCCGCCGCAAAGCAGGACACGTCCGTCGAGCAGACGCGTCGCGCTGTGGAAGAAGCGCGGTGCCAGCTGCGTCGCGCCGCTCAGGAAACTGCCCGCCGTCGGCAGAGTTGGCGTCGGAGTGGGAGTCGGCGTCGGAGTGGGAGTCGGTGCAGGTGCCGCCGTGTTCCCCGCATTGCCACTGGAGCCCGGTGCAGAGTTGGTCGTGCCTCCGCTGCCGGAGCCACCTCCGCTGCAACCCGCCAGCGCCGCCGAAACCAAGAGCCAGCCGATCCAACGCATGGGACCTCCCGAGGCTTGCCTGTAACCTGGATAGTGCGCCCATTGTTGCACAATCAGACCGGTCAGGGAAGGTTTGTGTTGGGACACGCAGACCTGCCTTGAGACCGGCAGGCTCCCCCGTACAATGGGCGTTTTGTACAAGGATGCGATGCTGTGAGAGCGCGCCTGGTTCTTCTTTCCTTGTTGTGGGCGCTGCCCCTGCATGCCCAACAGGTCGCCCGCAGCCGCACGGGCATGGTGGTGGCCGTCGAGGCCCAGGCGGCCCAGATCGGCCGCGACGTACTCGCCGCCGGGGGCAACGCCGTCGACGCGGCGGTGGCGGTCGGCTTTGCCCTGGCCGTCAGCTACCCGAACGCCGGCAACCTCGGTGGGGGCGGCTTCATGCTCTACACCCCGGGCGATGGTTCAGGTCCGTTCTGCCTCGACTTCCGCGAGCAGGCTCCGGGCAGCGCGAGCGCGGACATGTACCTCGACGCTGAGGGGGAGCCGATCCCCGATGCCAGCCTGCTGGGCCCTCTGGCGGCGGGGGTTCCGGGCAGCGTCGCTGGCATGTTCGCGGCCCACCAGCGCTTCGGCGCATTGCCCTGGGCCGCGTTGCTCGCGCCTGCGATCGCTCTGGCCGAGAACGGTTTCGCGCTGCCGGATGACCTTGCCCGGCGCATCGCCGACCACGCGGAGCGCTTCGCGCAGTTTCCTGCCTCGGCCGCGATCTTCCTGCCCAAGGGGATACCGTTGGCCGCCGGAGAGATCCTGCGTCAGCCCGATCTGGCACGCACGCTGCGGGCCATCGCCGAGCAGGGGGCCGACGGTTTCTATCAGGGGCCGCTGGCTCAAGAGCTCGCGGCCAGCAACCGGGCGGCCGGCGGGCGTATCAGCCAAGCGGATCTGGCCGCCTACGAACCGAGCTGGCGCGAGCCTGTCAGCTTCGAGTACCGGGGCCATCGCGTTGTCAGCATGTGCCCGCCCAGCTCAGGAGGACTCTGCCTGGCGCAGATGCTGACCGGACTGCAGTTGCTCGGGGCCGACAGCCTGACCGTCGGCTCGACGTCCTGGGTGCATCGTTGGGCGGAGGTGTGCCGGCGGGCCTATGCGGATCGTTACCACTATGGCGATCCCGACTTCAGTCCCTTGCCCCGGACGCAGCTGCTCGACCGCGACTATCTGCGCGGGCGGCTGGCCGACTTCGATCCGGGTCGTGCGACCCTCTCAGCAGACGTGCAGCCGGGCTTCGAGCCGCACGAGTCCGAAGAGACGACGCACTACTCGGTGGTCGATGCCTCCGGAGGTGCCGTCAGCTTGACGACCACCCTGAACGGCAACTTCGGCAGCGCGTTCGTGGCCGGCAGCACTGGCGTGTTGCTCAACAATGAGATGGATGATTTCACCACCGCCCCGGGCCGGCCCAATCTCTACGGGCTGATCCAGGGGGCGGAGAATCAGGTCGCGCCCGGCAAGCGCCCGCTGTCGTCGATGTCCCCCACTCTGGTCTTCGGACCGGACGGAGCCCTGCGCTGGGTGTTGGGAAGCCCGGGCGGCTCGACCATCATCACCACGGTGGGGCAGCTGATCTGCCGGCTGACGGCGGGTGAAAGCCTGGAAGCTGCGTTGGCGGCGCCCCGGGTGCATCACCAATGGCTGCCTGACCGGATCGATGTCGAGCGAGGCGCTGCGGAGGGGTGGAAGCAAGAACTCGAGCGGATCGGGCACACGGTGCGCGAACGCGGCAACATAGGCAGCGTCCATGCCATCGGCCGCGCTGCGGATGGCGGCTGGATCGGCGTGGCCGATCCCCGCACCCACGGTATCGCCGTGGGCTTGGAGGATTAGAATGCAGGCGTCCCGTTGGCTGATTGCGTGGGCATTGCCCCTGTTCCTGGCGGGCTGCGTGCCGACCAGGGACCTGAACCCTGATGAGATCGCGCGGCTCGACAACCTCGAAGAGCTGATGTGGACGCTGGCGACCATCGCCGATCCGGGCTTTGCGCTGGCCGAAGATCCACCTGTGGGGCCGGCGAGCCTGGAGTCTTTCCTCGACATGGGCACCCGCGTAGGGCTCGCGGCCGAGCGGCTCCCCCAGTTCTCCGAACAACCCGGCTTCCTGACGCTGGCTGAGCAGCTGCGGGTCGAGGCGCTGGGGGTCGCAGCTGCGGCGCGCGCCGAAGACCTCGATGAGGCGGCGCGGCTCAGCCTGCAGATGCGCAATACCTGCTCGACCTGCCACGACATCTACCGGTACTGATTCCTGTGCTCGCGGAGA
Source organism: Planctomycetota bacterium (assembly GCA_029260765.1). Taxonomy (GTDB): domain Bacteria; phylum Planctomycetota; class J058; order JAJDCP01; family JAJDCP01; genus JAJDCP01. The sequence continues at coordinate 64,668 of JAJDCP010000051.1, read as the reverse complement.
TGGGGCCGCTCTGCCTGGGAAATTCTGCGAGCAAAGATTCTTGCGGGTATCATACATGGCAGAACGTAAACATTCTCGGGGGAAGACACTATGGCCAGGACCACGCGCGAAGAGAGCCGCCAGGTCCGCGACGCGATCATCACGGCGACCGTGCGGGAGATTGCGCGCTGCGGATTCCAGGGGCTGCGTATCCCGGAGGTCGCCAAAGCCATAGGCAAGACACAAGGAGCGGTCTACGGGCGCTTTCCCGACAAAGAAGCGCTGGCGATGGAAGCGCTGAAATACATCCGCGACAAAAAATTCTTGCCGCTGATCGAGAGCGCAGCCAGCGTCAAGGATCCGGTCAAGAGAGTCGCCCGCCTCAGCGAAGGGGTGGCCAAGCTGGCCCGTGACTATCCCGACGCACAGCTGATGCTTGCCCGTCTGGTCGCCGAGCTTGCCGAGGACAAGGGGCCGCTGGGCGAAGAAGTGCGGGCGATGTTCGACGTCTTCATGAACATCGTCGAGGCGATCCTGAGCGGCAGCGCCCCCGGTGTCGTGCGCTCGACAGTCGAGCCTTCCTCGGCGGCGATGGCCTTCGTGGGCGCGAAATTGGGGGTTGCCTTGATCACAGCCCTCTATGCAGAACGGACCTCGTATGCCAAGATCGAAGAGCACCTGCGTCCCATCTTGCTTCAGGGCCTGTTCAACGTCTCTGAAGCCCGCTAAGGAGTCATTCCCATGCAGCCAGTCTCCAAGCCCCTGAGCCTGAGTGTCGGGGGCGTGCTCGCGATGGTCTTTGGAGGGCTGGCGGTGCTCGGCAGCCTGTGCATGACGGCAGGTGGACTCTTGAGCGGACTGACGTTGAGTCTGCAAGAGACCGCAGACCACCACCACATAGTGTTGCGGAAGGTCGCCGACGAGATCGCTGTGCTCGAGACGGACATCGCTGCGGGCAACGCCCAACCCGACGCAGGCGCGAAGCTCGAAGAGCTCCGGCTCCGGGAAACGGACGTGCAGGACCACTTCAAGCGAACCAATGAGGCGCGCCGCCGCATGACCACGCGCGGCACCTGGCTGGCGTTGCTCTCCGGGCTGCCGGCGATGATCCTGGGAGCCTTCCTGTTCTTCTCCGGGCTCAAGGCCTTCGGGGGCTCAGACCTGCATCGCCGGCGGGCCATCGGCGTCTGCCTGGGGATGTGTCTGTTGTTGGTGTTTTACGGCCTGGCGCAGCTGCTGTTCGTGATCCCCGAAGCCACCCGCATGAACGAGCTGATCTTCGATCCCGAGTACATGCCCCAGCAGATGATGATGATCGACATGAAGGCCGCGCAGAAATTCGGCAACATCTTCTTCGGCGTGATCATGTTCGGGGTCCTGTCGATGTTCGGCCTGGCCATCGGTATGCTCGCCCAACGTTCCGCCGCCGAATGGTGCCAGCAGAAGTCGAAGACATCTTCGTACCTGTAGCCTGTAGCGCCTATTCAAGAACCAAACGGACCGCTGGGGCGGTCTGGCGTTCCGCGAGCCAGCTCGGCAGACCGAGCTCCACTACACTCAAGGGCTCGTAGCCGATCAGGCACAGCTGCCGCGGCCCGCAGAGGCCCAGCACCACGGCACGCAGCTGGGCCGTGGCGAAGTCGTGGGCCGTCACCAGCGCTCGGTAGGGGTCGTCGAGCCGCAGCTCTACCCGCTGCCCTGGTTCGACGCGGCCCAACGGGTAGAGCCGTGGACCCAGGCGAACGAATGCAGAGTCGAAGGGGATGGAGCCTCGGTGGACGACCTCGATGCGCTCCACTCCGAGCCGCCGAAGCTCGAAGCGCCCAGGTTCGTCGAGAGCATCCCGCAGGTTGAACAGGCGGGCCGCGTTGAGGTCGAAGCGCAGCGTCCCCTCGCCCACGCGGGAGGCATGCCGCAGGTAGTCGGCGGGTCGTGCCAGCACCGGTGTCGCCAGGCCACGCGGGAGCTGAAGCTCGAGCTCGCGGTAGACCCGATCGGGGGTGAAGGTGAATGCCAGCAGGTCGACCGCACCCACCGCGCCGGCAGTCTGTACCCGCACGCGTGCTTCGCTGGCGGTCGCCCAACCCGCCGGTAGCCGCGCTGTGAGCGCTACAGAGCAGGCCAGCCCCAAGGCAGCCTGCAGCATCAGCCAGCTGTATAGACCAGCCTGGCGCCGCCGCAACAGCCAGAGCAGCAACCATGAGCAGGCGACCAGCAGCGCAAGCAACGGCATCCCGCTGAAGAAGATCTCGGGCAGAGGATCGGGCAGGGCGCCTGACCTCTGCAGCTCGCGCCAGCTGAGGTAGAGGCGGCGGGAGGTCATGCTGCGGTGTTTGCGCTGCGTGCGCACCTCGGCGCTCAGTTCCTCTCGCAGGTCTTGCCAGGCCTGTGCATCCTGCTCGCTGCTGACGACCGCCCAGTAGCTACCGAGCGCTCCGCGCGCCCGTTGCGTACCCCCGTGCGGGCCCTCCTGCCAGCGGACCCGATCGGCCAGCCGCGCCTGCAGGGCGTCACCGGCCTCGTCCAGCGCGAGCAGCAGGCCCCCGCGCGCCACCCAGGCCTCGACACCCGGCGGCAGCTCGCGACACAGCTCCGCAGACCCGATCAGCAGATCGAGCCCGCCCAGCAGCCAACCCGACGGGTCCTGCTCGAGGTCTGGCAGCGAGAGCCGCACCTGCTGTTCGCGCTCCAGGGCGGGAGGGCACTGGGCATCGAGCAGGCCGACCAGGCTCTCGCTGGGCCCCAGGCTGCTCCATGGAGGAGACCGCAGCGGCTGCAGCTCGCAAACAGACCCGTCACTGGCTTGGAAGCTGTAAAGCGGTCGCGCGAGATGGCTGTGGGGCACGAACGGCAGCACGAACGTGCGGCGCGCGTTTGCGGGCAGATCGATGGGCTGGACGTAGCCTCCCTGCCCCTCCGCCAGCACCAGCTCACCCCGCACGCGCCGCTGGCTGTGCAGCTCGAGCAACACGGCGCTGCCTTCGCCTGGGCGCAGACGCCCGGCGAGCAGATGCCGCACTTCGAGCTCGAAACCCGGATCGGAGCTGCCCGCGGCCGCCACCTCGAGCGTCGGACCTGAGGCTGCCGCCACCACCAGACCGAGCAGCAAAGCCGCACCTGCGCGGCGGCGCAGGTCAGGGAACCAGAGCGCAACGCCCAGCAGCAGTTGCCCGGCCAACAGCCAGCTCTCGGCACCGGTCGGAAGCTGTGCGGCGGCGCGGAACCAGAGCAGGGGTAGCAGCGCAGGCAGCTCGACCAACTCGAGATCGCGCGCCGCCGTGATGACGGCCGGCCACAACACCCCCAGGACGAAGACCGTCAAGCTGACCGGCAGCCGCAGGCCTGGACGGCGCGCGCACAACCGGGCGAGCCCGCTGAGCAGCACGAGGTCTGCAGACAGCCGCGCCAACGCGGGCAGCAGGCTCCCCTCGGCAGCGCTGAAACGGGCACCGAAATACAGCAAGGGCGCCCACAGCACCAGCCAGCCACAGGCCTCCGCCAGAGCGCCTCTGCGGTTGGAGAAACTGGCGGGCCAGAGCACGAAGACGCAGAAGCTGGCCAGGCAGAAGCTGCCCTGCAGAAAGCGCCGCGGCTCGAGCACCCGTGATGGCAGCAGGCTGGAAAACACCAGCAGCCCGGCTACCAGTAGCAGGGCGAGACTGACCGCGCGCGCATAGCGACGGTCGAGCAGCAAGCTTGGGCGCGCTTCCATGCCTGTATGCTACCCCAGCTGTGGGCGCAGCCCGAAGACGAATCTTGCAAGCATCCCGTCGGGCCCCGACACTGGTGCCCTTGCCGTCCTGTCGAGCAGGGCGACGCTCCCATGCCGAGGTTTCCCATCATGCGTGCTCTGCTGCTGTGCTTACTTCTCACAACAAGTCTGTGGGCCCACTTCCACACGCTGATTCCCGACGCGACCCGTATCCGCAAGGGTGAACAGGTCTCGTTCCGCTTGTTTTGGGGCCATCCTTTCGAACACGTGGTGATGCCGAGCGCGCGTCCGCAGACTGCGTTCGCCGTCGCGCCGGATGGGACACAACTCGACTTGAGCGAGAGCTTCGAGCGCGATGGCGCGGCCTGGCGTTTCTCTTTTCTCGCGCCGGGGCGAGGGGACTACCAGATTGTGCTGCGCTTCGCGCGGGTGTTCGTTCCCGAGCAGGAGCTGTTCTTCGAGGACACCGTCCGCATGAACATCCACGTACAGGTCCAGCAGGGCTGGCAGCAGCGCTTGGATGGTTTCGATGTGGTCCCCCTGACCCGCCCCTACGGCTTGCGCGCAGGGGCGCCTTTCCGCTTCGAGGTGTACAGCAACGGAGCGCCAGTGCCCGGCCTGGATGTCGAGGTCGAACGGTACCATGAGCGGGCTCCCGATCCGCTTCCTGATGAGGTCTTCATCACAGGAGTCGAGCGCACCGATGCGCTGGGGCAGTGTCAGGCCTGGCTCGCCGAGGCGGGTTTCTGGAGTGTGACCGCAGCCCGCGAGACGGATCGTGGGGCGGAGCAGGACGGCGCTCGCTATCCGGTGGTCGAGAGGATCACCTACTGGCTGCAGGTCGAGCCTTGAGCTGCTAGTCTGCCATGCTGGAGTCTTTGAAGATATCGTGCAGGAAGACGTTGAGCGACTGGTACAGCTCTTCGAGCTCCCGCACGCGCTGCTTGTCGGCGTGCGCCTCGGCGAGCTCGATCTCGCGTGTCAGGGCCGGCACCGCCTGCTGCTTCCAGACCTCGGCAGCTTGCCTGTACAGGGCCTCGGCCTGGGCGCCTTGCGCGCGGTTGCCTTGCCTTTTCAGCTCATAGCCCTGCATGAATAGCTGCTCGGCCGCACTGAGCTCAGGCTCGTCAGGGGCGGGCGCGGAGACCGCCGGGGGAGCCGGATCTGCCGTGACAGGAGCTGGGGCCTCTCCAGATGGGGGGAGCGGCATCGGCTCCACGCCTGCGGCCGGTTGAGGCAGCTCGCCGCCGCTCGGTGGGCGGGGTTGGGGCTCGGGCTCAGGCACGGAAGCGGGCGTGCCAGGGTCGTCCGCAGCCGGGGAGGGCGGCGTCGCCTCGGCCCGGTCTACAGGCATCTCTTCGCGCCGGCGTTTGAGCCTCTCGTTCATGCGCTCATAGAGGCTGTCGAGGCCGTCCGCCAGCTCGCTGTCTTCGAAGCGGGCGATCAGGGTCTGTGTGCCTTCGCGGGCTTCTTCGAACTTGAACAGGCAGTAGTCCGCGAACCCTCCGAGATCGGCGCGTTGCCAGCGCCACGGGTAGCGGCCGATGCGTTCGGAGTACATGAAGGCCAGGACCCCCGCCACGCACACCACGAGCAGAAACAGACGTCGTGACCAGGTGCGCAGGAAGGAGCGTTGTGCCATCGATGGGACCTCCAAAGACACTTCCGCAGGGAGTATAGCTCAGCGTCCGCCAACATTCCGCCCCAACACTGCGGCGTGCTGGACGGTATCACCAGCGAAGGAGCACCCTATGCGCGCACGATCCCTCTGGCTTCTGCTGCTCTGTGGCCTGTGTCTTGCCCAGCAGCCCGGCGAGCTGTTCGACAGCACCATCGACTGCATCGAGGACAGCTTTTTCGACCGGACGTTCCGGCGTGAAACGCTGCCGGGGCTGGCCGCGCGCTACCGCGAGCGGGCAAGGAAGGCTAGCGACTTCGATGCCGAACGCGCTGTGATCCAGGAGATGCTGGCGGAGATCCCCTTCAGCCACGTCGCCCTGTGCGAGAGCTACGCCTACGAGACCACCCACGCATTTTTGACCGGGGATGCTGCCCCCAGCACCGGGGTCGAGCTGACCGAGCTCGAGGGAAGCTTCTACGTGCGCTCACTTCTGCCTGGGGGACCTGGCAGCGAAGCGGGGCTGCGGCGCGGCGACAGGGTCGTGGCCATCGACGGGCAGCCGACCGCCGAGAGCCCCCGTTTTCAGTGGCGCATCGACGATCCCTGGCTGCCGGACACGCCGCTGCACATGGTGCGCTGCAGTCGTGGCGAGACGGTCCGCTTCGAAGTTGAGCGCGACGGCGTTGGGCAGGAGATTCCTGTCCGGGTGCGGCTGGTGTCGCTCGCCGAGGCGACAGCTGCCAGCGCCCGTGTGATCGAGCGCGCTGGACGGCGTTTCGGCTATGTCCATCTCGAATACATCTACGACGGCGCCGATTCTCGGCTCGCCCGGGCGATCCGTGGTGAGCTGCGCAATTGCGAGGGCTTGATCCTCGATCTGCGTGGGCGTGGAGGCATCGAGCGGACTGCCAACCGCATCGTCAGCTACTTCAGCGGGCGCAGGCCGCTCTGGCATGGGCCGCTGATCCTGCTGATCGATGTCAATACCCGCAGCGCCAAAGAGATGATCGCCCATCGCCTGCAAAGTAGTGGCCGGGCCGAGACCGTCGGCCACAACACCACGGGTGCAGTGCTCTATTCGCAGACGTTTTCGATCGGGCAGGAGATGTACCTGATGTTGCCCGTTGGCGTGGTTCCTCGCTACAGCTCCGTGCTCGAAGGGGTGGGGGTCGCCGCCGACGTCGCGGTGCTCGACGACCTGCCGCGCGCCGAAGGAGGCGATCCGATTCTCGAGGCAGGCATCGAACGTCTGCAGGAAATCCTGGGCGGCTGGGTCGACTGAGGAGCAGCTGGAGGAGAGGAACTTCCGAGTCGTCACCAACTGCTGTAGCGGCGCTCTGTGGGCGCCGGAAGGCGCGTGGGCACAGGTGGCTCGCAACCTCTCTTGGTTCTTGCGACGGGGTCGGTGGTCTCGGCGGTCCCTGAGACAGTCTCTCACAGACCGCCGCTACAGCGGGTGTTTCGGCATTCCAGCGCTATGCAAGGAAAGCGGAGCTCAGCCTGGCCGCACGTGGAAATGCAAGCACGGTCGACTGAGAAGCGCGACTGGTTCAACCCCGCAGGGGCATACCGAGGACCTTGCCGTCCATCACCAGCTTGCCCTTGTAGTACCCCTGCACATGAAAGCGTGCCCGCATCAGCGACGGCTTGGCATCCTGGCTTTGCACAACCAGGTCGAAGCGTCCGGGCGGTGTGACGTGGCCGCGGTAGGTGACATCGCGTAGGGCAGCCAGCCCCAGGATGCGGCGGTCGTCCGTGCGTAAGACGTGCAACACGGTGCAGAGTTGCGCCGCGGCTTCGATCATCAGCACGCCAGGCAGGACCGCTAGCTCTGGAAAGTGCCCGCGCGCCCAGAACGCTTCTTCGCGTACCTCGAGAAATCCCGTCACCATATGCTTTTCGCGGTCATGGGCGTAGACGCCATCGACCAGCGCCATCTCGAAACGATGCGGCAGGATCTCGGCGACAGCGGCGCGGTTCATCAACAGCGCATCTCTGGGCTGTTGCTGCCAATCAACAAGTGCCTTGGGGGGCATCCCCGGACTCCTCTCAGACGTTGTGGGGGGCGGCTCAGGCCACGTCTCAGGCCTACCGACAGCACGAATTGGTGTCGCGCAGATCAGATCATGGACGGGTCATTCGATCTCGACTCCGCGGTTTTCGATCTCGCGGTCGATCGATCCGGGGACGGGAATGCCATTGCTGGCGCGGGTCTGGATCACTTTGATCGCGCGCAGCGCCCGCTCGCGGATCTCTGTGTCACTCGCGGAGGAAGCCAGGCTTTCGAGCATCGGGATGGCTTCTTCCCCATAATATTCGCTCAGAGCAACGATCGCGCTGGCACGGATCTCGCGGCTCGGGCTCTGCCCGGCCAGATTCTCGAGTGTCGAGCGCGCGCGGATGGCGTCGGTGGCCGCCGTGGCGTAGATCGCCTGTTGGCGGAGCACCAGCTCTTCATTCTCGGACGTCGCCATGTTTTCGAGCAAGTCATAGGCCAGCGGGTCCCGGGTCTTCTTCAATGACCGCACAGCCTCGATACGGACGTTGCGGTCTGCGTCACTATTCAGCGCTTGCGCGAAGAACCTGCCGACATCGCCTTCGCCACGGTCCGCCATGTGGCGCAGGATCGCCATCTGCACGCGTGCGTCCGAAGCGCTGCCGAAGGCGGCCTCGTAGAAGCCGAAGATCTCCCCATTCCATTTCGCGAGCGCGTTGACGATCTCCTGCTGCAGGCGGTAGTCGCCCTGGCTGGTGAACATCTCGAGCAGTCCGGCCTTGGCCTCTTCGCCGCCGATTCCCACGAGCACAGTGAGCATCGATTGGTTGTCAAAGGCGCCGGCTTTGAGCAAATCGAGCAGCGGTCCGACGGCGTCAGGACCGAGCGCGATCATCTCCTGCATCAACGCCTCGATCTGCTCGTTGATGCGTTTGAGCTGCTCGAAGTAGTCACTGCCGGGAACGGGCTGCTGGGCTCGCAAGGCGAGGATCTTGGCCATCAACTCCTGGATCTTCGTCATCGCTTTCTGTTGAGCGGGCGAATAGTCCCCCAGCTCGGGCAGGGGATCTGGCTGGGTGACCTCGACATCTGGGGGATCCTGGGGCTCTGGAATCGCCGGGGGAGGGTCCACCGGAGCAGTGTTGGCCGCTGAGCCCTGGTTTCCAGCCGGGATGTCCTGGCCGTTGCGCGGTGTGTGGACGGTGTCGATCGGTTCGGGATCTTCGGTCTCGCCGAACAAGCCGAGCAGCGCGACGAGCGCGCCGATCAGGAAGACACCTGCGATCACGGCGGTCACTTTCTGGTTCACTTCTGCCTCCCGGGCTGGTACCTCCCGTGGGCACCCATGGACATCTTTATGTCAACGACCGCACGCGTCAAGGTTGTTCCCGCCCGCTTGCTGCGTGTGAGTGGCTTTGGTAAAGTCTTGCCGGCCCGTCCAGGGGAGACCCCATGCTCCGTTCGTTGATCTTCCTGAAAAAAGCCATCTTCAAGTTCGGCCAGGTCGGCGCAGTCTGGCCCAGCTCGCGCTTCCTCGCGCGTGCCATGGTTCCGGCTCCGCGCCACCGTGGGCCCGGTTCGGTGGTCGTCGAGATCGGCGCGGGTACGGGTTCGCTGACGGCCGAGATCGCAAAAGTCCTCGATCCGGCGGCGAAATTGGTGCTGATCGAGTGCGAGCCGGACTTCATCCCCATTCTGCGCAAGCGTTTTCCGCAGGCATTGACCATCGAGGGCGATGCCCAGGAGTTGGCCAGCCACCTCGAAGAGCATGGTCTGCAGAAGGTCGATTGCGTGGTCAGTGGGCTGCCGTTTACCAACTTCCCGGTGCAGGTTTGCCGCAACATCCTGCAGGAAGTCCGCTCCGTTTTGGGGCCCGGTGGCGAAATGGTCGCATTCCAGTACATTCACAGCCGGCTGCTGCCGGGTGGCAAGCGCTTCTTCCGCATGCTGCTCGAGACCTTTCCGCGCGTCCACACGCGTCGGGTGTTCTTCAACATCCCCTCGGCGAACGTGTACCGGTTGTCGACCAAGGCTGCCAAGATGCTCAGCGCCACACCTTCGGCGGGCAGTTGACGGTTTTCAACCGCAGACAAGAAACAGCCAGTCGGTCTCGAATTTGTCGATCAGGGTGTTCTCAAAGCGCACGCCCTCGACCCGCACGTCCTTGAAGACCGCCCTCAGGGCGTCGGCGAAGGGCGAGCTCTCGGCGTAGGACCAGACAGCCAGCACGCCGCCGGGTGCGAGGTGTTCACGGGCGCGGCGCAATCCCTGTTCGGTATAGAAAGCGGCGTTCTCGCCGCCCAGCCGTTCGTCGGGAGCATGGTCGACGTCGATCAGGATCAAGTCGAAGCGACTCTCGACGGGCCCTGCCAACCGGGCATAGACATCGCCCTGGCGGACCTCGAAGCGCCGATCGGCCTTGAGGTCTCGCGCCAGGGGGATCAGGTCCTGGGCGTACCAGTCGATGACCGGAGCCAGCAGCTCGACGCATTCCAGCCGGGCGATGCGTTGATTCTGCAACAACTCATGGGCGGTGTAGCCGAGCCCGAGTCCGCCGACCAGTGCGCTCAATTCCGAGCCTGCGTGCATCTCCCCGGCGCGGGTCGCCAGGGCGCGCTCGGAGGCTGTATGCAAGCTGGTCATCAGCAGCTCGTGGTTCAGCGTCATCTCCGTGACGAAGAAGCCAGGTCTGCTGAGCAGCTCGCGCCGCCTGAGGCAGAGGGTGCCGAGTACACAGGGGGTGTAGTCGAGGATCTCGAGCTGAGCCATACCGGCTCCCTAGTGACGCAGCGCGATAATTTCGGTACAGGGCGCCGCGCCGGTGCGGCAGTGTCTAAGATCGACGACGAGCCCCTACGCGTAGCGGGGAGGAGGAGGATGACGCCAATGCCGTGCCGCCGCAAGAACTGGACCGGAATTTGTGCGCGGAGGCACTAGTCTTCGGCCGGCGGTGTCGGAACGACAAGCACCGAGCACGGCGCAGTGCGCACGATCTTCTCTGCCACGCTGCCCATGATCCAACGCTGAATGCCCGTGCGGCCGTGGGTTCCGCAGACGATCAGGTCGAAGCCTTCGCCCGCAGCCAACTCGACCACCCGACGCGCCGGATCACCGATCTCGACACTCTTGTCGACCTGGATGGCGCTGTGATCGCCGAGCTTGTTCAGGTAGCTCTCGGCTTCCTTCTGGGCTTTGGTGTAGAAGCTGTCCAGGCCGTCTCCGTCGCCGCCCACAGGGAGCTCAGGCTTCGACAACACATGGAGGATGCTCAGACGAGCCCCGAAGCCGGACGCCAGGAAAACCGCCAGGCTGCGCGCGTGCTCGCTCGACTTCGAGAAGTCGATCGGTAGCAGAATGCGCTGCGGTTTTGCCGGGGACGCGTCGCCCCGCGCCACCCAAACCGGGCAGGGAGCCGCACGGACCACCTTCTCGGCGAAGCTGCCGAGCAGGACGCGTCCCAGACCTGTACGGCCGTGTGTCCCACAAACCAGCAGGTCGGCCTGCTTCTCGGCGGCATCGTCGATGGTCGCGTACGCGGGTGAGCCTGCGAGCACCTGTTTGGTGACGTCCAGCTCGGGGCTCTGCACCCACTGTCGAACGAATGAATCGAGCCGGACACGCGCCTGGGGCTCGCTGAGCAGCTCACGCACAAAACTGACAGTCATGCGCGCACCCAGCTGTTCGGCCAGGCAGGCGGCCGTGAGTAAGGCGCGTCCGGAGATCTCAGAGAAGTCTACACTGGCAAGGATATGCTTGATATTCATCTTCACTCCTCGAAGAAGGCCTGCACGGCCCGGTCCAACCATTGCCGGGCCGCGCCCGTACCCAGTCGGGGGTTGGAGACCAGGATCGAAAAGACCAGAGTTTCCGAGCCGACGATGGCGAATCCCGACAGCGCGGTCACGCCGTTGAGCGTGCCGGTTTTCGCCAGCACTCGTCCCTTGGCTACGCCCGTGAGGCGTTTTTTCAGTGTCCCGTCGATGCCTGAGACAGGGAGGAAGCTATAGAAGTCGTCCGCATAGCTCCGTTGACTCACCCAGCGTAGCAGCCCGACCATGTCGCGAGGCTTGATCAGGTTCTCTCTCGAGAACCCCGAGCCATCGGCGATCTGCATGCTCAGCCCCAGCTTTTCCATCAGCTCGAGGGAGGCCGCCGCTCCGCCCTCATAGCTACCACCGTGCCCGCTGGCCTGGCCTGCCAGTTTGAACAGGCTCTCTGCGTAGAGGTTCTGGCTGCGTTTGAGCATCGTTCCCAGGGCGACCCGCAGCGGGGTCGTGTGGGCGGCCAGCAGCGGGAGCGTGTCGAGCCCCTCAAGGGGGGTGGCGAAGCGCAGCTGGCCTTGCACGGGGATGCCCGCCTCGGAGAGCGCTGCACGCAGTGCCTCGCCAAAGAACAGGCTGGGATCGGGCACGGCCACAAAGTGGGTGAAGGTGCCGGCCTGACGCCAGAACTTCCCCCGCACGGTGACGCGCCTCGCGTCGGCGTCGAGCTGGATGTCCAGCATATGCTCGGAGCGCGTGTCGGTCAGGGGACAGTCGACGAGCATCTCATAGTCGAGCAAGGGAGGGTCAATCTCGACGGCCGCTCCTCCGCTTCCCGCGCTGACACGCACCTCCAGGCAACCGTCGCCGACGTTGAGCGCCGAAACACCGGCCGACCACCAGTCTTTCCACTGGTCCCGAGGCCAGCTCGGATGCCGGTACACCGGGTCGAACAGGCGTGTGTCGAGAACCAGATCGCCACTCACACCGCGCACTCCCATGCCCGCGAGCTGACGCGCCCACTCGTGCAGCAGTCCCCCCGCACCATCGCCACGGAAGCGGCTGGAGATGGTGGGGTCGCCGCCACCCCGCACTACCAGATCGCCATCGATGCGCCCACCACGCAGCCGACCATTGCGGTGCAGGCTGGTGCGCAGCTCGTACTCGCTGCCCAGAGTTTCGAGGGCCAGCGTCGCGGTGATCAGCTTGACGTTCGAGGCGGGCAACGCCCCGATGTCGCCCTGGTAGTCTGCCAGCTCGCGTCCATCGAGAGTCTCGACATGCAGGTGCATGCCTGGACGCTCGGCGGCGATCGCCTGCAAGCGTGCCTGGAGTCCATCCTGGGCCAGGCTCAAGTTGGTCAGGACTAAGAGGACAAGAAGCCTGCGCATCAGTCTTCCTCGTTGAATCGGAAATGACGGATCGATTCTTCAACCCACTCTGCATCGAAGGAATCGTCGGGCTCGAGACGGTAGATCAGGATCACGAGGCGTTCTTCAGCCAGGAAGGTGAACCAGATTTCGTAGTGCTGCACATCGCGCGAATCATACCCGACGGTGGTCTGTGAGCAGACCCGTTCGATGCCATCCACTCCCATGATTCGACGTTTGAGCTGTTCGCCCACGTACATTTGCGTGTTGGGCTGTCTCGCGGGCAGGCCCTCGCGGTACATCTTCAGCTGCCGGGTGCTCTCCCAGGTCAAACTGTCAAAGGGACTGCGCCCGCGAGTAAAGACGAAGATGCGCCCGCCGTCGATCAACAACCTGTACTCGTCCGGCTGCTCGACCGGCCAATCGGGGTCGACGCCGAAGGTCAGGCCGAGCTCGGGGTCACTCCACTCCACCAGCTCACGGCGCGCGATCTGCTGCACCTCTTCGGGTGGGCGGACGGCCAAATGGTACTGCCCGAAGCCGAGCAGGCCGAGGCACGCGAGTCCCAAACCACGACGTACAGAAGTGCCCAGCTCACCGCTGGCTGGCAGCCTCGGCGGCAGAAACAAGCCCAGAGTGATGCCAGCCACCACGCCGCCGATCATGTCCCAGGGCATGTAGCCGACGCCCGCGTAAGCCTGGAAGACGAAGTGCATCAAGCCCACCAGACCGGCCAACCAGAAGAACTGACTGATACTGCCGGACGCCACCTCACGTGGCAGGACCCGGTAGTAACGGATGCCCCAGCCCAGCCCGTGGCCCACCAATCCTGCTACGCCGCCCCAACTGCCCGCGTCGATCAGCCAATGCGGTCCAAAAACGTGGATGGCCGCGCCGCCCGCCAGAGAGGACAGCACGAAGACCGCGAGCATGCCCAGGGCTCCGAGCCGGCCTTCGGCACGGCGGGCCAGACCGAGCATCCACAGGATCGCCAGGATCAGGCTCAGCATGTCGCGATGGATCAGCGGCGCGGTGGCATAGAGCTCTAGAGCGTCGGACCAATTCGGCCGGCCTCCGAACTCCACCAGCACATCATGGCGCAGAGCGCCGTACATCTGGCCTTTCGAAAGTGCGTCTCGCGAAGAGAGTGCCGCACGGGCGTAGATCCCGATCATGCTCAGCATCAGAACCCACGCGAGCAGCTTGAACCCCCGGACCTGCTGGGCATACTGCGGCAGCAGCATGCGCTGCGCAACCCCGTCAGCGACCAGGTTTTCTTCAGCTGCTGGCTGGTCCATGCCTGCTCCCACAGAGGACGAGCTCGGCGATCTGCACCGCGTTGCTCGCCGCGCCCTTGCGCAACTGGTCCATCACCGCCCACAAGGCCAGGCCTCGCGGGTGGCTGGGGTCGCGACGGACGCGTCCGACGTAGACCGTGTCGGTATCGGCTGCCTGCAGCGGCGTAGGATAGGGCTCGGCTGCGGGCTCTTGCACCAGCTGGACACCGTCGGCGGCGGCGAGTGCCTGGCAGGCTTCAGCGACCCCAAGGGGCCGTGCCAGCTCGGCGAAGATCGCGAGGGAGTGGGAACGTAGCACGGGCACGCGCACACAGGTCACCGCGATGCGGGCCTCGGGATGGTTCAGGATCTTGCGGCTCTCGTGCACCATCTTCCACTCTTCGCCGGTGTAGCCCAACGCGCCGATGGTGTCGATGCGTGGAATCAGGTTGAACAGTATCGGGTGCGGGAAAGCGCTCGGTTCCGGCGCCGCCTGGTCATGCGCCCAGGCGCGGGTCTGTGCCTCGAGCTCACGCAAGCCTGGATTCCCGGCTCCGGACACGGCCTGGTAGGTGGCGATCGTCGCTCGCTCGAGCCCGGCCAGACGGTGCAGCGGGGCGATGGCGACCACAAAGGCGATCGTCGAGCAGTTGGGATTGGCGATGATTCCGCTGTGGCCCGCGGCCGCCTCGGGGTTGACCTCGGGCACGATCAACGGCACGTCGGGGTCGAGGCGGAATGCCCGGGAGTTGTCAACGACCAGTGTGCCTTGCGCGGCCGTGGCACGTGCATACTGCTGGGCGATGTCTTTGGAGGCGGCGAACAGCGCAAGGTCGAGGTCTTTCGGCAGCGAGCTGCCCAGGGCCTCGACCGTCACGGGCTCACCGCGGAAGCGCAGTTGTTTGCCGGCTGAGCGCGGACTGGCCAGCGGGAGCAGGCGATCGACAGGGAAGTCGCGCTCTTCGAGGATCTTCAACATCTCACTGCCTACGGCACCCGTGGCGCCGACGATGGCAACGCGGAATCCCATCAAGCACCTCCGGTGACCGGGCTCTTACCGATACGGGTCATCATAAGGGAACGGCACAGCGACCCGCAAGCCTAGCCGGCTAGTCCGGATCCGTCACAAGGATCGTAGCGAGGACCCGGATGGCCGAGCGAATTCGGGCTTGAGCAGCGCAGACGCTACGGGGGTATCTTCGAGCAGCGAGAGGTCGAATTCGCCGGTCAGGCGGGGCCGCAGCAGAAACTGGTGATGGATTCGGGCTATGGTGTCAGGCCTTATCGCTGAATTCGGTTGGGCCGACGTCGACCTTGAGCAGGTCCTGGATGTCGACCATGCCAACCAGGCGGTTGTCCGCATCGACGACGGGAATCTCGTCGACTTCAAGGCTGCGCATCAGGAAGAAGACTTCGGCGAGCAGGGCTCCCTCGACAACACGTTTGGGATTCTTGGCAGCGACCTCGCCCACATGCGACTGCAGCAACTGGAAGTCTTTGCACAGCAAGCGACGCAGGTCGCCGTCGGTGAAGATTCCCAACAGGTGCTGCTCGTCGTCGATGATGCATACGGCCGACAGCCGTGAGTTCTTCCGCACACCCTTTTGGATCAGCTCGATCAGGATCTCGTCGGGGTGCGCCGTCCACAACTGCGAGGTCGGGCGCATCGCCTCCTCGGCCTTCAGCATCGAGCGCCCCAGAGTTCCCGCTGGATGGTTGAGTGCGTATTGCTCCTTGCTGAATCCTCGGGCCTTCAGCACGGTCAGCGCCAGGGCATCGCCGAGCACCAGCATGGCGGTGGTGGTTGAGCTCGGGGCGAGATTCAGCGGGCAGGCTTCGGAGATGTTGCCGATGTGCAGGACCAGGTTGGCATGGCGGGCCATGGTCGAGTTGCGCCGACCGGTGATGGCGATCATCTCCGCGCCGAATTTCTTGATCGTCGGCAGCAGCCGCACGACCTCTGCGGTTTCGCCGGAATTGGACAGCAGGATCACCAGGTCATCGCTGTGGATCCGCCCCAAATCGCCATGCACGGCTTCGGCCGGGTGGATGAAGTGCGATGGTGTACCGGTGCTGGCGAGTGTGGCCGAGACTTTGCTCCCGATCAGGCCAGACTTGCCCATACCCGAGACCAGTACACGCCCACGGCATTCCAGGATACGCTCTACGGCTTGACCGAAGGCTTCGTTCACAGCCTCGATGGTCAGCTCAAGAGACTGCATCTCCTGGCGGATGATGTGGCGGCCTTCCTGCTGATAGTCCATTCCGACTCTCCGGCCGGCAGCAGTTGCGGCTGGCAGATCGAGGGCAGTCACTCGTCCTCGTCCCGAATCTCGACACAGGACCAGTCTTTGTTGTCCTTGTAGGGGAGGGCGACGTCCTCTCCGACGTAGGCTGTGGTGTAGAGCTGGAAGAGACCCGCGCCTTCCACCTGGACCACGCCTTCACCGAGATAGGTCAGGCGGTACGTCCTCAATTCCAACCTCCCTACGTTGAGGCGCTTATATCACAGATTCCGGCTGATGCAAACAAGATTCAACCGCCTCAGGACTGCCCTGGCGGTGCCGGAGGGCGTGGTGATTTCGCCCGCCGGATGGGCGGCCGTGGTTTCGGCGCTGAAGGACTCTTACGGGTCGGCAGCCGGCGCGCGGACTGCGGGCGTGGACGGCGCTCGATGCGTGTGGTCTTGGATGAAGCGCTGGTCTTTCTGGCAACCTGGGTCTTGTGTGCCGGCTTGCTGCGGCGGGTCGGGCTGCGCGTCGTTGGCCTGGTACGCTGCGCCCGCGTGAATTTGATCGTCTGGGGTCCGGAGTCTTGCGCCTTTGCCGGCTTCCTCATCGGGGGCTGTGGAGGCTTGATCGGCAAAGCGGACCGGACCGGTATCGGAGGCCTGGTCGGCTGCGGAGGCCTCGAGGTTTGTAGAGGTTTCGAAGCTTGCGGCGGTTTCGTGGGCTGCGACGGTGCCGGCAGCTTGGATGCAGAAACAGCCGGCAAAAGCTCGGGCGTGCGGGCATGCTGAAGCGCAACGCTGCGCGTGATGCGGCCGGCCTCGACAAGGTCCTGCAACCCCGCATCGAAATCCAGACGGTAGGGGATCTCAGCGGCAGCTCGCGTATCGTCTGCTTGCAGCCAGCGGGAGAGTGCCGCGCTGCGCTCCAACAACTCGACGGCCGCCAACGCGCCAGTGGACTTCCCGGGGACCAGCCGTTGCCAGAGTACGGCCGCGACATGTTGGGCCAGCAAGCGCTGCAAGTCTGCGGCGTTGCCAGACAGGGCACGCAAGGTCGCCAGCGCTGAAGGACCGTGCACACAGGCCAGCACCAGCCGGCCGGCTGCAGCCTCTCGCAACGCCAGACGCAGGCAGGTATCGCTCGGCAGGCGAGCGAGAGCGATCACCTCGGCATCGGCTTCGCTGGCTGCCCGCAGTGCTTCTTCCCAAGCCTCGGGGGCCCAGCCGAGTCTTCGGTGGCTGATGAACGCGGTGCTCTCCGGAAACTCGAAGCCGGCGTCGTCCTCGAGCAACAACAGATGGCACGGGCGTTTGGATGCGATGTCTGCCACCAGCGCAGCTTGGGTACACGACCGGCCGGAACCGATCTGTCCGGCCAACAAGACCAGTCCGCGCCGCAGGCTGGCCAGCTCACGTACCGCCTCGGGCAGACCCAGCGCAGCGAGCCTTGGAACGCCCCGGGGGACACGGTGCATCACCATCGCCAGGCCCTGCTGCTGGCGGAAGGCGCGCACTCTGAAGCGGGTCGTAGGGTCCAGCGGGTAGTCAAAGCTCCAAAAACCGCGTGCTTTCCCCTCGGCCCAGGCCTCGGGAGCGAGCAGGGGCCGCAGCAGCCGCCGCAACGTGGTATCGTCGAGCTTCGGGTGCAGAAGGCTCTCCAGCTGGCCGTTCAACCTGACGCGTGGCGGCTGGTTCGGGGCGAGATGCAGATCGGAAGAGCCGAGCTCCACACAACGCCGCAACAAGACATCGAGGCGGTTCCTCATGCCGAGGCCTCCGTTCGCCGCGACTCCGGCAGGTCGGCCGGGTGCTCAGCCCAGAGTTGCGCTTCCTCCAGCTCGATCCGGCCTGCCTCGAGCATTGCGGCCAGGGCACGGTCGCGGGTCATACACTCGGGCCGGGCCCCTATCAGCTCGGCAAGTTCGTCAAAGGCGCCCGTGGCCATCCGCGCTCGCAGCGCGTCCCAGGGTTGGATCCAACTACAGCAGGCGATGCGTCCGCCTCCTTTGCCGGCTATCAGAACCTGGCACAGCGCGAGCTGCAGCTGCTCTGCCAGGCGACGCAAACCCTGGGCTCTGCGCGGGGCGGGAAGGTTGGCGGCGAGGCTTGACAAGGCGCCAGAGATGCTGGTCGCTCTTGGGCTGAGCACGATCAACTTGCCCGCATGACAAGCTTCGAGCGCCCACCACAGTCCTTCGGCATCGAGCTCGGCGGCGACGATCAGGTCGGCGTCGCTGTCGAGAGCCTGCCAGATCCCCTCGGCCCAACTCTGGAAGTGGACTCCCCGTCTGCGCTGGTGGATCAGTCCACATCCCGCTGTCAACTCGAGCTCAGTGGTCGCCTCGAGGCAAACGATCGAAACGCTGCGCTGTGCGGCGATAGCCTCGACCAGTGCGGCCCGCGTCGTCGCACGCCCGCTTCCCGAAGGTCCGGCCAACACCACCAGCCCGTGCGTGAGTTGGGTACTCTGCGTCACACAGGCCGGGAGCCCGAGCTCAGCCAACGGAGGCGGATGGGCGGGGAAAATGTGCAGGCGCGCCTGGCGCCCGCGTTGCGACGTAAAGATCTGGCCGCGCACCCAGGTCCCGCTGCGGCGCCGGAAACCGACCTCCATCGTCTGGGCGCTGGGCAGAGCCTGCCGTTGGGGAGGGCTGAGCATGCTGTCGACCAGAGTGTTGAACTCGCTGGCAGAGAGCTTGTCGCCGACACCGCTCAAGGCTCCATCCACCCGGAAACGGGGCTCGCTATCTGCAGCCAGGTGCAGGTCTGTGGCGAGCGCGTCGGCGGCACGTTGGCAGAGCTCTTCGAGCCGCGGATGGGGCGGCCCGGGTAGGGGATCGTTGAAGTCGGCTTCGCCCGGGGCGAGGTTCCCGAGGATGGCCTGGGCGTATTGCTGGTTGCTCGTTTCGGGGTCATTCTGCGCCATGTGTTGGAGCAAATCTCCCGCCTCGGCAGCGCAGTGTCGATCGATCGCCTGGAGCACTTCGCGGCGTACCTCGGGCCGCGGATCTTCGAGCAGGTTGTTGACCAACTCGGAGGCCCCCTCACCTCCGATCGCCACCAACGCCCCGATGGTCGGGGCGCGGATCTGCTCGTCCCGCAACAGCGGCACCAACTTCGGGACCACCTCCTCGTCTTTGAGGCGCGCGAGGGCATCGAGAGCCGCAACCCGCGTCCACCAGTCTTCTCCGGAGACGAGCTCGAGCGCGGCCGTTCTGGTGTGCGCATCGTCCCCGCCCAGAAGGGCGCGGCCTGCAAGGCGGCGGACGGCTCCCTGAGCTTCCCCATACACCTCACCGAGCAGGGGGTAGAGGTCGATAGCAAGGGCCGCAAGCGAGCGCAGGCCGCGCTCGGCGTCCCGCTCCGAGACCTCTGCCAGGCGCGCCAGGAGTTGGCGCAGATGCTGTGGACGTTTGGACTCCGGCGTCAACAGGTTGCGCACGGCGCTGTCACGAACGCGCGTGTCTGCCAGCGTGCTCAGAGGAAGCAGATCCGCAGGGCGGAGCACCGGCTGGGCCGCGGAGAGCAGCTCGAGCGCCGCGTGCCGAACCTGCGGGGCATCGTCCTGCAACGCCAGGGCCACCACCCCTTCGAAGGGCGACACTCCGTGGCTGCGCAACGCGTCCAGGAAGCGCAGACGCACGTGTGGGTCGGGGTCTCGTGCGAGGCCCTCGAGCAAAGACTGATCGCGCCACATCTCGCCGGCGAACAGGCTGTCTAGCGCGCGCTGCCGAAGGGGCCCCTGCAACTTCTCGAGGGCATCATTCCAACAGGGCAGCCAGTCGGGCAATGGAGGAAGCTGCTCGAGAAGGCCGAGCGCCGCTTCGACCTGCAGCGCATCGCCGCTGTGCAGTCGTTGGGAGATCTGTCGGGCCAGAGGCTCGGGCCGTACCTTGCGGAGCGATTCGAGGACGACGCTGCGTTGCTGGGGCTGGGTCGCCAACTTCGGAAGTACGCCGAGCAAGGTGGTCAGAATCTCGCTGGTTGTGGCCTGGGGGAGGGCGTGTTCGGTGGCATAGCGGACGACCTCCATGTCCGCGTGGCGGAACATGAAGGCGAGATCGCTGAGCCGGTAGTCCCCTGATCCCGCCGCCTTGGCGAGCAGCTGCAGCTTGTTCTGTGGGTCTTGCCACTCGCCGCGCTCGATCTTTTTCAGCAGATTGTCGCGCTCAGAACGGAAGAACTGCATCACCATGAGAGACGGCCTCGGGAGGGGTCTGCTGGGGGAAGCTCAGTATAGCGCAGCGGGAGGACGCAGCCAACTCGAGCCGCATCAGGCGGCGGCTCGGACTCCCCTTGTCGGGACGGGTCAAGCAACCAGGTGCTGCGTTGGAACTGTGGGCTTTGGCTGTGGCGGCGGTCTTCGACTACCAAGCAGACCGTTTTGGGGAGAAGCGGCGGCTGGCCCTTGGCTCCGGGTCCTTTTCAACGGCTAGCGAACCCACTAAATTGGTAGCTGCGGCACACGCGGGAGCGGACACGATGGACGAAGGCGCACGGATTCTGGTTTTCGTGGTCGCCTACAATGCCGAGCAGCACATCCAGGGGGTCTTTGAGCGCATTCCCGAGGAGATGTTCGCCGATGCACGCTACCACTTCCTGATCATCGACGACGCTTCCTCCGACGCGGGCAGCCGGGTGATCGCCGATTGGGTGCAGCGGCGCGGCTACGAGCGCGTCACCGTGTTGCGCAATATCGTGAACCAGGGCTACGGTGGCAATCAGAAGCTCGGCTACCGGTTAGCGATCGATGCCGGCTTCGATTTCGTCATCCTGCTGCACGGAGACGGACAATACGCGCCCGAGCTGCTTCCCCGCTTTGTCGATTGTTGGCGGCAGACCGGCGCAGACGTAGTGCTCGGCTCCAGGATGCGTCGGATGCGCGGGGCTCTCCAAGGGGGCATGCCCCTGTACAAGGCCCTGGGCAACCGGATCCTGACCGGGTACCAGAATCTCTTGACGGGCCAGAAGCTGTCCGAGTACCACACGGGATACCGCGCGTACACCACCAGCTTGCTGCGTCAGATTCCCTTCGAAAGCAACACCAACGAATTCCATTTCGACACGGAGATTCTGTTGCAGGCGCGCGGCATCGATGCGCCGATCGCCGAATTCGATATCCCCACCCATTACGGTGATGAAGTCTGCCACGTCGACGGTCTGGACTACGCCTACCGCGTGGCGGTGACGACGACCCAGTTCGCCTTGCACAAGGTCGGGATGTTCTGTTCCTTGAAATTCCGCGCCCTCAAGCCGCAGGTCTATCAGGACAAGACCGAGCTGCGGTATTCCTCCCATATCACGGCATTGGAGCTGGTCGCCCGCGAGCGTCCGAGATCGGTGCTGGATCTCGGCTGCGGTCCCGGCCACGTGGCCCGGAAGTGCCGTACGCTCGGCGCTTACGTGACCGGAATCGATCGCGAGCCGCCGCTGCCGGGAAGCACCGACGCCTTCCATCGCGTCGATTTCGACCACGATCCGGTGCCGGTGGACGCCTTCGCCCATGACGTCGTGCTGATGCTCGATGTGATTGAGCATCTGGACAATCCTGAGGAGTTCCTGATCGGGCTGCGGAACCGCTCGAGGTCGCTCTCCGCGGTCACCCGACCACCGCTCGTGGTGATCTCTACGCCCAACGTGGCCTTTGCTGGTATCCGTCTCAACTTGCTTTTGGGACGGTTCACGTACGCCGAGCGGGGCATCCTGGACGTCACCCACAAGCGGCTGTTCACACGCGGCTCGCTCTTGCGGATGCTGGCAGACTGCGGCTATCGGGTCGAGTCTGTGCGTCCGGTGGGCGTGCCGTTCGAGGCCGTGCTCGGGGGAAGCGCTGGGGCCGGGCTCGGAAAGCTGGCCGACGGCATGGCTTCGGCCTGGGAGGAGATGTTCGCGTTCCAGTTTCTGGTCTGTTGTCGGCCCCTCCCGGGGACGCGGCAGCTGATCGCAGGCTCCCAGAAAATGAGCTCGGGGGATCAGGTCTTTGTCGGCACGCTGCAGCGCGAGACGGCCTGATTCTAGTGGCGCAGCGCGCCTACGCTCGGGTCGGCGTCCTCTGGAGTTGTAGTCTCGGCAGGTCCCTTGAGGGGCTGGGTCCAGGTTCCCAACGACAGCGATTGGCGCACCACAAAAAAGCTCGAGAGGGCCATCGCTAGCGCCGCAAACAGCGGACGCAGACGGCCGCTCATCGCCAGCGCGATTCCGGCCAGGTTGAACCCCAGCGCCCAGATCAGATTGAGGGTGACCACACTGCGGGTCTTGCGCGCGAGCTTGACCAGCCGCGGCAGTGTCGAAAGGTCAGCGTTCAGCAACACGTCCGCGGTCTCACGGGCGAGATCGCTGCCCGATGACACGGCTACGCCGACACTGGCCCGCGCCAACGCGGGCCCGTCGTTCAGGCCGTCGCCTACGAACATCACCCGCGCTCGGCTTTCTTCTTCGGCGATGTGTTGAGCCTTGTCGGCCGGGCTGCAGGCCGCATGGACCTCGCTGATGCCGACCTCGCGCGCGGCAGCTTCTGCGGTTTCAAGGGAATCACCGCTCAAAATGGCGACCCCCAGACCCAGCGCCCGCAGGGCTTGCACCGAGTCGCGTGCCTCACAGCGCGCGGCGTCCTGGAAGCACAATAGACTTCGAACCTGGCCATCCCAGCCGACGTAGGCCAGGCTCTCCCCTTGCTGTCGGGCCTCCTCTGCGGCCCGCTCCAACGGGGCTGGCAGCGTCCAGCCCCGCTCGGCCAGCAGGCGTGCCGCGCCGAAGGCTGCATCAGCGCTGCTGACCCCCAGGCCCGGTTGGACCTGGGCGTCTGCTTCGACCGCGGGCTTGAGCCCTCGTTCGAGGGCCGCGATACGGGCGGCCCGCGAGATCGGGTGCCGACTTGCGTACGCCAGCGCCGCGGCCCGTTCGAGCCCCGCAGGATCGCCGTGTTGACGACTGAGCACGAAATGTCCGGCGGTCAGTGTCCCGGTCTTGTCGAGCAGCACACGACGCACCTGCGCCAGGCTGTCCAAGACCCTGCCAGACCGCACCAGAGCGCCCAACCGTGCGGCTTCTCCGAGAGCGACGAAGTGGGCGAGGGGGGTAGCGATCCCCAGAGCACAGGGACAGGCGATCAAGATCACGGCGAGCGCGTCCAGGCAGGTTTTCCAAGCGCCGCGTTCCTGCCAGATTCCCAGACCCAGCGTCAACACGGCCAGGGTCAGGGCCGTCGGCAGCAAGATGCGGGCGAGCCTGTCCGCGAGCAGGACCACGCCGGCTCGTTCCAAACGCGCCCGTGACAACAACTTCGCTACGGCGTCTACGACGCGTTCCCCCCAGGGCGCCTGCACCTCGACCTCGAGGGCGCCATCGCGCGGGATCTCGCCAGCTTTGATCGGGTCGCCCGGCTCCAGGCACTCCGGGAGCGCACGGCCCGTCAGCGATGAGCGGTCGACCGCGGCCCGACCGCTCACAATGCGCCCGTCCAGAGCCAGCATTTCGCCTGCGCGGACCAGCACGCGAGCGCCCACTACCACGTCTTTGGCATCCAGCGTGCGTTCCACGCCCTGCTCGAGCACGGTCGCCTGGTGGGGGAGGGCTTCGAGCAGGCAGCCCACGGCGTCGCGTGCCTGGGCGCGGGCGCGTGCATCGAGGTAGCGCCCGAAGGTGAAGAACAACAGTACGCCCGCCGAGGTCTCGAAGTAGACCGGCCCCGAGCTGAAGAAGGTCGCAACGCAGGACGCCACGTAGGCCGCGACACTGCCGACCAGTACCAGCAGGTCAACGGCGCCGGCGAGGCGCCAGCCGAGCTTGAGGGAGCTCTCGAGCAGTGGCGGGCCCAGCAGAATCAATACGGGCGTGGCAAGCAGAAGCTGCAGGTAGCGGAACAGCTCTTCGAGTGGACTGATCTCCGGGCCGCTCGAGAACACGTCGCCCGAGTACTGCAGCAGAGCGAAGACCATGATGTTCATCGCGAAGAACAGGCTGAGGCCGAAGCGGGTCAACAACCCGATCGGTTCTTCCTCTCCCTCTTCGCGAACCTGATAGAGCAACGCGCAGCCCAGGCAGCAAAAGGGCCCGTCTCCCGAGGAGGACGGGCGCGCGCCGGGGCAGGGAAGCCCGCAGTGCAGGCAGGCTACAGGTTCCATTTCGCTCAGAACAGATCGATCAGGTAGGTGCCGGCATACGTGATCGCGAAGGCGATGTATCCGAGGTACAACACGGTGAGAAACCAGGGGATACCGCCGTGGTCGTATTTGAGGGTCGCACGCCCCTCTTTATCGATGATCACGTCGCCGAAGTTGCCGACGTCCTCACCACAGCCGAGATCGGCGGACAGAATCGGATCTTCGGGGCTGGTCGCGTCACTCATGGATGCACATCTCCCTTCCACCACGACTCGTCGTTTTCATCCTCGGCTGGACCCTGCGCCAGCTGGTGGGCTTCTTCGCGGTCGTATTTCTCTTCAAGCTCCAGCATACGGTATTTGGGCCGCTCGACATCGCGGAACATGCCACGCATCACCGCGACCACCAGCAAGCAGAAGAAGCCTGACGCAACGCAGGCATAGGTGAGCACAGGAGGCAGAGCATAGCTGTACTCGGGAGAGCGGATGACGTTCTTGGCCAGGGTGAACATCTTCAGCATGCCCAGCGAACCGCACACCAGGATGAAACCGCAGAAAGCGTAGACGTAGCGTTGTTTCCGGCTCAGTTTGGCCATGGATCAGTCCTCACTCGGCTCTGCAGGGTTCTCGTCAACCTCGCCACTCCAGGTTCCGAGGAACTGGATGTAGGCGATGAGCGACAAGCCCTTCTTGTTCGGTACCATTTCGGCCTTCGAGGAAAACGGCTTGTCCGCCAACAGCCCGGTGTTCAGGCCTTCAGCGTGGGCGCGCGCTTCTTCTTCGTCGGCAAAGCGCTGCACCACGCGCTCTGTATAGCTGTCCTGTACGTGGAAGGGCTTGGAGCCTTCGCCGCTCTCGATGCTGTAGCGCCGGTTGTTGCGCTTCTGCATCTCCTGGGTGGCTTCCTGTTCGCTGGCGAACACGCCCACCGTCTCTTTGCGGCTATTGACGACCTCGAAGCGGCCCGACGCCTGGAACAGCCAGCTGAAGCTCGGCATGATCGAGCTCGGCACGACCTCCATCGGCTCCCAGAAGTGAGCGACGTGCCAGCCGTTGGGGCGCTTGCCGGCCTCGCGGGACAGGTCTGGGCCCACCCGACGCGTGCCGTACAGCACGGGCATGTGCAGCTCGTTGTAGCCCTCGTTGGCAGTCGCGGTCGCGCCGAAGCGCAGATACTCGTTGCCGACCGGACGGATGAACTGTGAGTGGCAGTGCCAGCAGGCCTCGGCCACGTAGACGTCGCGGCCGGAGCGCAGGGCATCGGCAAAGGTCTTGGGGTTGGCCTCGGCCTCACCGTAGGCAGCCTGGAACTGCTCCGGATAGGTCGCGGCCAGCTCTTCGAACTCGGGGATCACGGTCTCCGCCATCTCTTCGACGGTGTCGTAGTCCAATCCGCGCGCACCGATAGAGCCGATGCCCATCGCAAAGACTGCAAAGCAGAAGAAGCCGAGACCCGCGACCAAGAACAGCGTTTGAAATCTCTCCACGGGAGCTCTCCTTTCAGGCCTTCGCCAGCTTGGGCGCGGTCTTCTCGGACCCCACCGTCATGATCATGTTGACCACCATGCAAGACACGCCACCGAAGATCATCAGGCCACTGAAGGTACGCGTGATCCAGAAGGGCACGGAGACGATCACTGAATCTTCCCACGGTGCCAGGGATTTCCACATGTAGCCCTGAATCAGGCCTGCGGCCGTCAGGTCGACGAACATGATCAGCATGCCGACAGCGACCAGCCAGAAGTGGATGCCATGCAGCTTGCGGCTCCACCACTCGCGACCCGTCAAACGCGGCCACAAGTAGATCACCATGCCCTGGATCCAGAATCCGAACACGCCGAACATGACGAGGTGCGCATGACCCACGACCCAATCGGTGAAGTGGATGATCTCCTGGAAGGTCAGGGTGACCTGGAAGGCGCACTGCAGGCAGGTCGTAAAGTAGAAGACCATGCCCAGATAGAACCAACGAATCGGGAAACTGGTGCGCAACAGGTCGCCCCGCCCGCGCAGCGTCATGAAGAAGTTCACCACCACACTGGTCACCACGATCTCGACGGCAACTGTGGCGACGACGGCTCCGTACTGCACGTTGGCCGGGATCGGCGAGTACATGAAGTGGTGCACGCCGTTCAGCGGGTAGAAGAAGGCCAGGCCCCAGAAGCCGATCAGGGAGAGCGCGTGGCTCCAGATCGGTTTCTTCGTGATCACTGGCACGAAGTAGTACATCAAGCCCCAACCAAAGGGCGTGACGAACAGACCGACCAGGTCGTGGATGAACAGGCCTGTCAGGGCAGCGCCGCCGGGGCCGGGGACGACATATTCGGGCAGGTAGTTGCCCATGATGTAGGTCAGAGCCGTCCATGCCAACGCCGCCGAGAAGTACCAGAGGGTGACGTAGAGGTTCTTTTCTTTGCTGCGCACGATCGGAGGGATCACATTGATGCACAGCAGCACCCAGGCGATCACCATGATCGGATCGACGAATTTCGGTGTCTCGCCCCACTCGACGCCCTGCGCGTAGCCGCCCAGGATGCCGAAGATCGTGCCGAGCATCACCACCTGCATCAGCCCATACACAGTCCAGCTGATCTTACGGCTGAGCACGGCGACGCCGGTCAGGCGCGGCATAGCCCAGAACGCGCCGCCGAGGAAGGCGTTCATGAGGAAGCCGTAGGCGACCAGGTTGGTGTGCACCATACGCACGCGGCCGGGTGACAGCGACTCGATGTTCTTGAAGATGTAGTAGCGGAAGAACTGGGTCGAGAAGGTCAGCCCGAACAGCACTCCAAGCACCAGGTAGGTGATGCTGGAGACGAAGAAGTACTTGACCAGCTGACGATCAACCAGGCCCTCGCTGACAGGTTTCTTTTCAGCCAAGATCAGTCCTCCCACAGTTCGGGCGAGGTATAACCGGGAACCTCTTTACCATTCTTGATCACCGCCAGCGGCGGTTCGGCCGCTTCGCCCCAGGTGCCACTACCGTCTGCCAGGGGCGTATCGAATCCACCGCCAAACTTCTGCGGGGTCAGGGCGTGCACGTAGTAGACCAGGGCCCAGAATTTGTTGGCTCCCAGCTCTTCCCAGCGACCCTTCATCTCGCCGACGAAGTCGAAGTACTCTTCGTCACCGGGCTCGTAGTCGGTGTAGTCTTCATCGATGTACTCGGCGATCTCTTCGACGGTGCCGTCGAACCGTTCATAGTGCTTGGCCGACGTCCGGAAAGTGGGCGCCCATGCGGGCATGCGCGCGCCGCCAACACCGGCGCCGATGGTGCGAGCCAAGGAGACCAGGTCTCCGCCCGCCTTGACCGGCCCTTTTTTGAAGTCGGGCGGAATCAGCGCGATGTTGGTGTATTCGTCGGTCTTGTCCGTCGCGGGCATATGCGGGTTGTCGCGCATCTGCCCGCCCTTGTCCGGCTGGTCCGGCTTGGAATACGTCAAGTAGACCCATTCCTCTTCGCTGCGATGGTACGAAGGGTGGCACTCGACGCATTTGGCGAGGCCGTGGTACACCTTGCGGCCCTGCTCGATGGCACGCCGCGCATTGCGGGCGAAGGTCGCAGGGTCTTTCGCGAAGAAGGGATCGTCGAAGAGCACCACCTTGCGGCCCGGCTGCTCGCCCGTCTGGAAACGGGGCGCGAAGGTACGCAGGTAGTGGGCCACGGCGATGATTTCGTCGTCGGGCAGCTCCGACCATGCGGGCATCGAAGAGCCCAACAGGCCGTGACGGATGGCACGCACATAGTCTTCGATCCGCGGCAGGCTTCCGACTTGCACCTCGGCGAAGCGGATGATGCCACTCTGGAAATTGCGCGGCTTGATCTGCAGCCATTTGGCAGAGACGCCGTTGCCGTCACCATTCACACCATGGCAGCCGATGCAGTACTTCTCGTAGACGCGTTTTCCTTCGCGTTCGAGAGCTGTCAGCTGCGAGAGCTCTTCGCTGACGGCGCTGAAGTCATTGTCCACGGCGGGAAGGGCCGTGAGTCCGACAATGACCAACACCGCGAGAACCGCGAGAACGCCCTTCCAATGGGTTCCTTCCACCGTTCCCTCCTGATGCCCGATAAGGGGATGAGACCATCGGACGCACATCGTCCTTGGGCCGCCGAGCTTGTGAAAATTTTCACACTCTTGATAGCTTCTTTCTGTGCGCTTGGGAAGCAAAAATTCCGGTCGACCCGCACAGGGCGCAAGCTCATCGGACTGCGGTGGTGATCCCTGCTCGGGGTACTCAATGTTTGACGCGCAGCTTTTCCCACAGGGTCTTGCGAGAGATGCCCAACAGGCGCGCGGCCTGCGTCTTCTTCCCACCGGAGTGTTTGAGCGCCCGGCGCAGATACTGGCGCTCAAATTCTTTGACCGCCTTGGACAAGGGCCGGAGGCTCTCTCCGCTGCAGTCCTGGTCTGCATCGGGTCCGCGCAAGTCACGAGGGAGATGGTGCAGCTCGATGACTCCCCCCGCCGAGAGCACCGAAGCGTGGGAGATTGCGTGCTCGAGCTCACGCACATTGCCGGGGTAATCATAGCTCGACAAAGCCGCCCAGGCGCTGGGGCTCATCTCGGGCAGGTCGCCGGTTTTCTGGACCATGCGCAGGAAGTGTTGCGTCAGCAGGGGCAAGTCTGAGCGACGCTCACGCAAAGGGGGAATCTCGATGTCCAGCACATTGATGCGGAAGTAGAGGTCCTCTCGGAATTTCCCGAGCGCCATCAGCTCTTTCAGGTCGCGATGTGTCGCTGCGATCACGCGCACATCGACAGGCAAGGATGCGTCGCTGCCGAGCGGTTGAATGCGGCCCTCTTGCAGCACACGCAGCAGCTTGACCTGGGCCAGCAGCGGAATCTCCCCGATCTCGTCGAGAAAGAGAGAGCCACCGGAGGCCGCCTGGAAGCGTCCCTCGCGGCTCCGGACTGCGCCGGTGAATGCGCCCGCCACATGGCCGAAGAGCTCAGACTCCAGCAGATTCTCAGGCAGCGCCGCGCAATGGACCGCAATCCAAGGTCCTTCGCGCCGGGCGCTCCTGTCGTGCAGGGCGCGTGCGACCAGCTCTTTGCCGGTGCCGCTCTCGCCGTGAATCAGGACGGGCAGGTCCGAGCCTGCCATGGTGCGGATACGCTTGTCCAGCTCGACCATCTGGCGGCAGTGCCCGATCAGCCTCGCCGGGCCACCGCGCTCGAGCTCTGCGCGCGCCCTCGACAGCTCTGCCTGCAGTCCGCGCTTCTCGGCCAGCCGGGCCACCCGCATCGTGATCTCGTCGGCGCCGAAGGGCTTGGTCAGGTAGTCGTAGGCGCCTTGCTGCAACGCCATGACGGCATCGGCTATGGTGCCGTGGCCGGTGATCAGGATGAAGTCGGTGCTGGGGGTGCGCTGCCGGACCTGTTCGAAGAGACTCAAGCCATCCAATCCCGGCATGCGGATATCGCTGATGACCAGATCAAAGGCCAGCTCCTGGAGGAGCTTGAGCGCTGTCTTGCCGTCCGGCACCGGACGCACCCTGTGCCCTGCTTCCTCCAGGGCATCCCCGAGGCTCAACCGTATTCCGGGCTCATCGTCAACGAGTAGAATATGCATCGCTGATCCTCTCGTTGTTTACCATGCACGAAGGTGTAGACTGGAGGGCCCTCTTTCGGCTTCCAAGGAGACCCCAATGCCCGAGCAGCGCCCTGCGCACGACGACTCCGCTGGTAGCTCGCCGGGCCTCGCTGAGCAGCTGCGCAGCGCCGAATGGAAGCTGCAGACCATTCTCGAGACCGCGATCGATGGCATCGTCGTGATCGACGAACGGGGCTGCATCGAGACCGCGAATCGGGCTGCAGAGAGGCTCTTCGGCTTTGAGCCTGGAGGTCTTCTCGGCAAGAACGTCAGCGTGCTGATGCCCAGTCCTGTGAGCGAAGAACACGACGGGTACATCAAGCGCTACCTCGAGACCGGCGATGCCCATATCATCGGTCTGGGGCGCGAGGTGATCGGCCAACGCCTGGACGGTAGCCGTTTCCCGCTGCATCTGTGCGTTGGGGAGATCAGAAAAGGGCAGACCCGTCGCTTCACCGGTATTCTCCACGATCTCAGCGCCTACAAGGCGCTCGAGCGTGATCTGGTCCGCTCCCAGCAACTGGAAGCCGTCGGCCGTTTGGCCGGGGGGATCGCGCACGAATTCAACAACCTGCTGATGGCGATCATGAGCTGTGCCGATCGGGCCGCACACAAGCTGCCTGAAGACAGCCCCGCCAAGAAGTATCTGGTCGAGATTCCCCGGGCGGGGGAGCGCGCCAGCAGGCTGATCCGGCAGTTGCTCGACTACAGCCGAGACAAACCGCCCCAGCGTCGGCCCACGGACATGAATCAGTTGGTCGGAGGACTGCAGAAGATGCTCGGCCAGCTGCTGGGGGCAGACGTCGAGTTCAGGGTCGAATTGCAGGCCAGTTCTGACACGACCTACTGCGACCCTGCTCGCATCGAGCAGGTGTTGCTCAACCTGGTGCTCAATGCCCGGGATGCGCTGAGCGATGGAGGGAGCCTGTGCGTGCGCACCAGCGATTGCCAGCTCGCCCGCAACCACGGGCGGCCAGACCTGGTACCCGGGGCGTATACCATGCTGGAAGTCTCTGACGATGGCTGTGGCATGCAGCCCGCGACGATCGAACATGCCTTCGAGCCCTTCTTCACCACCAAAGGTAGTGAAAAGGGCTCGGGACTGGGGTTGGCTGTGGTGCATGCGATCGTCTCGCAGCACGGCGGGAGCATCGATGTGGACAGCAGACCTGGAGCGGGTACCAGTATCCGGATCATGTTGCCCCGCTTTGAACCCCACAACCAACCTCCAGCCACGAGGCCTTAGCGGCCTCCCGAACCGTAGCGTTCCTGCATCGCATTGCGGATACGCTCTGCCTCCGCCTCCGCGCCGTAGGTAAACCAGCGGTGCTCCTCGCGTTCGAGGATCGCGTCGAGCACTGTTTGGACAGCTGCCGCTTGCTCGGCCTTGGCCGGGTCTTCTGCGGCGTGATGGATGATCTCTCTGGCTTGCGGAACCAGCTCCATGTAGAAGCGCTCTGCAACCTCGTACATCCCATGCCAGTGGGTGTAGTCCGGCGCCATCATGCTCGCCCCGTGGCGTGCCCGGCGGCCTTCATGGTGCCAGAGGTAGAACCAGGTCCACTCGATCTCTTCGTCGAACTGGGTAGGACTGCGGAGCTCGTGCTTCAGAAGCGCCCCCATCAGTTCCGCGCCAGGTTTGGCGAACTTCTCGTTGTAGAGAATGACCAGGTCGTCGTATTGCTTGTAGAACGCATCGACGTAATTGCTGCTGTGGCAATGCAAGCAGACATCGCGCATGCGACTCCGCTTGGAGTCTGCCGAGTCGACGATGAGAGCTGGGTCGGTGACGATCTTGTGG
The DNA here is from genome assembly GCA_029260765.1 of Planctomycetota bacterium. GTDB lineage: Bacteria > Planctomycetota > J058 > JAJDCP01 > JAJDCP01 > JAJDCP01. Next base: position 33,225 of record JAJDCP010000051.1, on the reverse strand, counting down.
TCGGCGTCGGTGTTCATCACGCGGCTGACCGGGGGGCGGTTGGTCCACGAGAGCCGCTCGCCCGGGTCGTGGGTGACCGTACCGCCGTTGCGCGTGTGTCCGGACATGTGGCAGGTCGCGCAGGTCGGCGCCGCGCTGTAGTCGGTTCCCAACACCCACGTGGCCGCATCGAGGTTCATGAAGTCCTTCAGGTCGCGGAAGGCGACGCCATGCTTCGATTCTTCGTAGATCTCCTTTTGGGGATGGTCGGGGCCGAGGTGGCATTTGCCGCAGTTCTCGGGCTGCCGTGCCCGCCGCGGGGAGAAGTCGTGCCGGCTGTGGCAGGCCGAGCAGGACCCGCGCGAACCGTCGAGGTTCAGACGGCCGATGCCCGTGTTGGGCCAGCTACCGGGGAAGTAGGCGGGTTTGCCATCAGCATCCCGTTGAATCTTCGCCACCGCCTCTGTGTTCTGGGCTATGCCGTCCGCGTTGGGTTGCAGATCATCGACCGTGATCTGTGTGCCGTCTTTGGCGAGCAGGCTGAGCTTGCTCCCGTGGCATTGCTGGCAGCCCGAGTGGGCGCTGGCCAGACCGTTGACCATGCTCACGTCTTTGCCAGGCGTTGGAGAGTGGGGACTGAAGTTCAGCCGCGATCCTTCGACCGTCTCTGCCAGGAAGTTGTCCAACGAGGCGAGGATGTCGCCTGCCTTGGCGTGGTGGCTGGCTGCGAACTGCGCTCCTTCGGTCTGGTGGCAACGCGAGCAGTCGAGGGGCGTTACAACCGTCGCGATGGTGCTGCCATAGTGCTGGAAGCCATCCGCGTCGCCGTCACGCGCCTCGTGGCACTCGAAACAACCGATGCCGCGCTCGGCATGGGTGCTGCTCTTCCAGTGCTCGATGACACCCGGCTGCAGCTTTTCATGGCAGGAGACACAAGCTTTCGAGCTCGCGGGCACGGTGATATGTGGAGCGCGCGTGCCTGCCTCTTCGGCACGCCGCACCACCTCGCGCCACTGAACGAACAGCAGCGAGACCAGAAAACAGAGCGAAACGCAGATGATGGCGACTTTCTTGCCTTGCAGGCTCACGTTTTTTCCTTTCCTTGCTCGGGGCGGACGGCCTCAGTGGGCCACCGCCGCTTCCCAGACTGTCAGACCGATCAGGGCAGCTGCGCCGAGCAGACCTACCCAGACACTGAATTCAGAATCCTTCCAACGCTTCCTGATCCAGCCGTCGATCAGAGGCCAGATTCCCATCACGAAGACGATGAATCCCATGCTGAGCACGGCCGCGGTACCTGAGAAGAGCTTGAGCCAGCGGAACGTGGCGTAGAAATACCACTCTGGCTTGATCAGCTCAGGAGTCGCGAGCGGATTGGCCTTCGGGCCCAACTCAGCGGGCAATGTCGTTGCGAGCACGGCCAGCAGCAGCGTCAGTCCCATCCCAACCAGCAACTCGGTCGAGACGTGGTCCGGGAACAAGCTGTAGTCGTGCTTCTCTTTCTTTCCGGGGATCTGCGGAGCCACGCCCTGCAGGCGGATCAGTGAGATGTGCAGGCCGAGCAGCACCATCATGCTGACCGGCAGCACAGCGCCATGGAGGATGAAGAAACGCGACAGGGTCCGAGCGCTGTAGGCGTCGCCGCCCAGCAGTCCGCGCTTCAGCCACGGGCCGATCAAGGGTACCGTGTCAGAGATGTTGCTCGCCACCGTAGCGCCCCAGTAGCTGAGTTGCTCGAAGACCAGGCTGTAGCCGGTGAAGCCCGTCGTCAGCGTGAGCAGCAAGAGCAGCATGCCGATCATCCAGTTGATCTCACGCGGCTTGCGGTACGCACCGGTGAAGTAGACCCGGATCTGGTGCAGCACGACGGCCGCGACCATCAGCGTCGCACCCCACTTGTGCAAGCCACGGATGAACCAGCCGTAGTCGATGAGGTAGGTGATGTCACGCACCGACTCGTAGGCAGTCTCCGGCGACGGACGGTAGTAGAACGCGAGCAGGATGCCGGTCACGACCTGGACCAGAAACAGGTACGCGGGTGTTCCTCCCAGGCAGAACCACCACTGCTTGAGGTGGCTGGGCAAGGGCTCGTCGATGGCTGCTCGGATCTCTCCGCCCGAGATCGGTAGACGTTCGCGGAACCAGCCGATGACCGCTTTCATGCCGCGCCTCCCTGTACAGGAGCATCGACTTCGATGAACAACAGGCCGTTCTCGGCTCGGAGCGGATAGCTCGCCAGCGACTGCCCTGCGTCGAGGACCGGGCCGCCGATGCCACGCCCCTCAGGGTCAAAGACTCCGTTGTGGCAGGGACAGAAGAAGCGGTCGTTCTGCTCTTCCCAGTGCACCTGGCAGCCCAGATGGGGGCAGACGCTGGAGAGCGCGATGAAATCCTCTGCGCCGCCCGTGTCTTTGGTGCGGGCGATGGTCAAGCGCGCCCCCGAGGGCGTGCTGAAGCTCAGAGCCTGCCCCACCGCCACGTCGGCCAGGCGGGCGGCATAGACCCAGACCTTGCCGCCATCTGGCTCGGGGAACATGAAGCGGCCGGCGACGGCCGCCAGCGAACCGTAGCTGGCCACCACGCCGCCGATCAGGGCAACGCCCCCCGCGCGGCCCAGGAAGTCGCGCCGCGTATCGTTGCCTGCTGGGTGGGCTGGCTCTGGCTCTTGCGTGCTGGGAGCGTCTTCTGGCTGTACGTCCGACAAGAGGTCGTCCTCACTCTGGCGTGTGTGCGCTTCGCTAGAGCAAGGTCCGTACCAACCAGACGAAACTTGGCTGTCCGCGGCACGTTGCTCGAAGCTGATGTTCTCGTGGTTACTCTTTCTACACGCCCTGCGATGCATCCGCTACTACGATGTAACCGGAATCCGCGAGTCTCTGCTTTTCAGGCTTAGCGTGGGATGGTCCCGGGGTTGCTGGAGGAAGGGCAGGTACTGCGAGCGCGCTGTCGGAATGGGCGAGATCCACTCCGATGTGCTGGGAGTGAGCTGCTATGTTCCACCACATCCTCTTCCCCACAGACCTGTCTCCGGAGTCGGAGGTCGCTTTGCGCCCGCTTGCGAAACTCGCGGAGACCTTCTCGGCCCACGTGACCGTCCTGGTCGTGGTCGAGCCCGCGGTCGTCGGGCCTGTGATTGCGGGGGTCTATGCCCAGCAGCTCGATCTGCTTCAAGACCTGACAAATGCAACCCGCGAACGGGCGATGGATCAGGCTCCCGAGTTGCTCCAGCGCTATCTGCGACCCGAGACCGCCAGGTCGGCCAAGGTCGTCGTTGGCGAGCCCGCGGCCGAGATCCTGGCCGCCGCGAGGGAACTCGATACCGATCTGATCTGTATGGCTACCCACGGCCGCTCGGGCTTCAAACGCCTGCTGTTAGGGAGCGTGGCGGATCGGGTCCTGCGCCAGGCGCCCTGCCCGGTGCTGTTGGTGCCGGTCACCGCGGCGACGCGCAAGAGCGAGCGGTTGCTCGCCCAGAGAAACAACGGGCGCAACAAGGCCCGTTGAACCCGGCCTGGCGTTGCCTCAGGAGCCGGGTCGGATGAGCTGCAGCCCATCAGGGGAAAGCACGCCGGCCCAGGTTGCATCCCCGCCGCTGAGGTCGACAAGAAACAGGAAGAAGGGGTACTGCGCGTTCGGGTCGCGCGGCGCGCGCGGCAGGTGTGCGGGGCGCGTGCCCCTGACCAGGCTGCATTCCTCGTGCAGACCGAAGGCCAGGACTGGGCCGGCGCCGAGCTTCCAGGCGGTGCGGGCCTCCGCCGTCAGGGCAGCCACTTCTCCGTGGGCCGTGTCTGTGCGAGCAAGTTGGAGCAGGCCCCTGGCGCGCAGCGCGGCTTCAGCTTCTGGCTGCAGGATGTGGCTCTGCAGGGGCAGCCCCCCCGCCATGCCGTCAGGTCCGATCAGCGGGTCGAGTCGGTCTGGCCAGGAGCCGTTGAGCTCGATGTAGCTTGCGACTTGCTCGAAGACAGGCTCGAGTGTGGTCAACGGGGCTGGTGGCGACGGTTCTTCAGGCGACGAACAGGCGGAAACCAGCAGCAGGATCGACAGGGCACAGCGTCGCATGGAGGCACTCCTCAGGGAAGCCCGACGCCTCGGGCACGGCCGGGGGCCCCCGTAAAAAGGTCTTTCTTCCCCAGACGGAATCGCTATCTTAAGACCTGAGTGCCTGCAGGGGAACGCTATGCCGATAGAGCTGTGTCTCGTCAAAGGACCCGAAGAAGGCTTGACGCGCATCTTCAGTGACAATGCCGAGATCACCTTGGGCCGTGGCACCGATGCCGACTTCTGCCTGAAAGATCAAAGCGTGTCGCGCAAGCACTGTCGTATCAAAGGGGTCAATGGCCTGTTCATGATCCGTGACTACGGCAGCGGTAATGGCACCAAGGTCAACAACCAGCAGATCGACTACGCGGTGCTCAAAGACGGCGACACCATCGAGATCGGGCTGACCCATGTGCGGATCCAGCTGATCAACTGACCGGCGGCTAGCTAGCCGCTTTGCGCAGCGCGGATCGCCTGTGCAAACGCCAGGCCCTCGCAAACAATACGCCGGTGATAGGACGTCAGAGGCTTGCCCGCGCAGGCCTGGGCGCTCAGCTCAGAGATCGATGCGAGCTCATGCGGGCGAGACACCAGCAACTGGCGGCCGTCGCTCTCTATGCGGGGCCCGACGAAGCTCCCACTCTCTGCTTCCAGGCTGACCGAGAGCAGGCCGCCGCGGCGAGGTGCGTCCAGGAATCCTAGCGCGACCTCCAACATCGGTGCTTTGAAAAAGTCCCGGATGCGCGCGAATTCTTCTCCCTCACAGGCGTAACGTTTGTCGAAACGTGGGTCCTGCTTGAGCCGGCCGACCGACATCCCAAGCATGCCTCCGGCCCTGGTCTTCAGCACGAAGTCAGGCATGCTCAGGCCGATGCCTGCAATACGCACCATGTGGACGTGCGCGAGAGTCAGTTTCTGCCCGCCGCCCGCCTGCTTGCGCATCACCTTGCACTGGACCACGACCAGGCTGGCCTGCAGCCCCTCTGTTGTCTCGACCTGGAGCAGCTGATGGAGGCTCTCGACGCCGCGCACTGTCTGGGCAAACTTGAAGCCGAGAATCTGCGGAATCGGCAGCTCTTCAGGCTGTCCAAAAGTGTCTGCGGAGAGGCCCAGGGCCTGCCACGAGGCCGCCAGGCGGGTCTCGCGGCCGCGGCGATCGCTGTGTGCCAGCAGGACGCGCGCGGCCAAGATGCCCACGATGACCAGGAGGAGGGCCACGGGAACGTAGACGATGGGATCGGTCAGCGTGGCCGGGCCGATCCAGGCGGTGGCGTTCGGCATGCGGGGCTCCCAGGGCAACAGCTGCAGTCTCGGTTCACGCCCCGAGCGCTCACGCACGCCGGAGGTTGTTCAATCTACAGGGGAGGGGTCCTACCTGGCAAGCGAGGATCCTCGCCTGAGCCTGGGTCTGGCAGCGGTCGCAGAGGGCGCAGCGTCTTCTCCATCACGATACGCGGTGCATCGGGGCGGCTGAGGAGGCCGATGATCTGGAATCCGCACATCAGGTTGAGGATGAGCATGGGCCGGAACTCATTGCGGGTTTTGGTACGCACGGTAGCGTAGCCCTGCGCCACACACCAGTCGTGTTGCCTCGCCATCAATCTGCGGGCGATGCCCCGCCTCCTGTGGTCGGGATCGACGCCCCCCAGCCAACTGTAATAGGTGTGCACGCGATGCTCGTAGCCGAGTTTGAACCCCAGCACGGAGCCGTTCGCAGACGCGCGGGCGAGCACCAACAGCTGGCGTGGCCTGGTGTTCATCTCCCGTGCCAGGCCCAGGCGGCGGGGTCTTGCGAAGATCCTGTCGTGGAGCTCTTCGATGTCTGCGATGACCTCGGCAGGCACATGTTCCTCAATGAGCTCGATTCCATAGCTCGTTGCGGCCGCTGTTTCCTCGCTCATTTGCTTGTCTCCTTGGGGTCTGGGACCGGCTGTGCCGGTCAAGGATGGGGTCGGCACCAGGCTGTTCTGCATCGACCTCGGCACGTATCTTGGCATACAATCTCTCCCGCTGCCGGGGTTGTCCCGTCTGTGCCCCAGTCAGGAGGTCCAATGGCTGAACCCACCCAGCGCTCTGCGTGCGAGAGCCTGTCCGCCAAAGAGCTTAGCGAGGCTGAACGCCGCGCGTACGTTCTGGCCCTGGTGACGCTCGCCAACGTCGATTCTGAGGCGAGCCCCGAGGAGCTGGCGTTCATCCAGCATATCTGCGCTCAGCTCGGTTGCCGTCTGGGCAGCCGAGATCTGGTCAGCCTCGACCTGGCCGCCATCGCCGCGAGCATCACGCGCCCCATACACAGGAAGGCCCTGTTCGAGGATCTCTTGCAGATGGCGCGTCGCGACCGGAAGTGGCACGGTGGCGAGCTGCGGGTGCTCAAGTTCCTCGGCGATCAGTGGGGCCTCGAGCCGCCGACCCTGGCTGATGTCGTCTGGGAACAACTCGTCGGGACCGATGCCGCGGGGGTGCGCCAGCTGAGCAAGGAGACCAGCCAGGCCGTCGCACAACGTCCAGAGGTTGCCCAAGCGGTGAGTCGCGGCTTCCGTTGGTTGTGGGCGGCCGCCACGGTGGTGCTGTTTCTCGTCGCCTGCATGGGAGCCAGCGTTCTGGCCGGTGTGCTGGACAGCGAGCTCTTGGCCGGTGTGGCGCGGCTCGAGCCGCTCGCCGTGTTGTTGTTTCTCGCCGCAGGCTGCCTGACCGGCCTGGTTGTTGGCGCGGCTTCGCCAGGGCGCACAGTGCTCGAGCCGGCGGTTGGTGCGGCGCTTCCGCTGCTGGCAGTCTTCGCCTTCGTCGCGCTCTTCGTCCTGCCCGAGCAAGACGGTGAGGGCTCCGCGGCGCTCGCGGGCAGCTTCTTTGCGGCCATCGTCTTCGCCTTCGTGGCCACTATGGGGGGCGCCTGGTTGGGCGAGCGTCTGACGGGAGGGCGGTCTGGGGATGCGGAGAAGAGTCGGGCTGCCTGAGCTGGTTGGCGGGCGCCGGCCAGTGCCCAACTCCAGACTAGGGAAGCGCCGCCCGCAGCCGGACCAGCGCGGCATCGAGCTCGTCACGCCGGGCGGCGAAGACGGCGGCGTTTTCGGCCGGAACGGCGGCCAGCGCCGTCTGCAGCGCTCGACACAAGGCGCGCCCCTCGCTGAGCGCAGCGCGCATTTCCGCAGTCAGGCCGGGCCGAGCGTCCAGCGCTGCCAGGTCGAGCAGCTGGCGTTCCAGCGCGGCATCCAGGGCTGGCTGTTGGCCCCGGCTCTGCGTGAAATGCAGCTTGAACGAGAGGCAGAGGAATGCCGCGGCATCCAGCCGCAGTCCTTGCCAGAGAGGCAGATCCCGCAGCTGTCCGAGACGCTGGACCCACGAGCCCACCAGCTCGGGAGGGTTCTGCTTGAGCCGCAGGCAGACGGTGTCGACCTCGGCCAGGAACAGCTCGACCTCGCCCTCGCTGAGCGGCAGCCGCACCAGCGCGGGCAGCACGTCGAGCACCCCTGTGCTGTCTGCCAACAACGCAGAGCCCGCGACCAACGACTGGCCACGGACTCCGGCGGCGAAGAGGAACAGGCAGAGAAGCCCGATCCTCATGCTTCGACCACGTAATACTTCTCGCGCTCGATCAGGCGCTGGGCGATGCTCTGGCGCAGAGCATACGGGTTGGCGTAGGGCACCCACAGGCACTTGCGGAAGCGTCCGAGCAGGGTCTGCAGCTTGCCGCCATCACACAACGACTGCAGCAGCCGCGTGCCGCGGTTGCCGATCATCTCCGCACCGTCCTGGCAGAGCGCGTGCAGCAGCTCGAGGGCGTGCTTCTGCACTTCGGCCGAGGTCTTGGCGACCGCTTGCCGCACGCGCGCATAGCTGGTCTCCATGGCGTACAGTGCGCTCAACAGGTCGGCCAGGTCGCCGAGCAGCTGTTGCTGGTCTTTCAGGTCCATCATGTGCTGCTGCACCGCCCGACCCGCCGCGAAGATCACACCCTTCTTCATCATCTGGATGCTCGTGCGCAGGTCGTCGAGCAGCACGCCGCTGGGCTCGACCTCGCCGAAGCCTTCGGCCTTCAGCTCGGCTGCCACAGTCGAGAACGGCGTCATCAGGTCGAGCTCACCCTTCATCGCCTTCTTCATCAGCGAGCCAGGGATCAACATGCGGTTGATCTCGTTGGTGCCCTCGAAGATGCGGTTGACCCTTGAGTCGCGGTACGGACGCTCGACCGAGTATTCCTCGACGAAGCCATAGCCCCCATGGATCTGCACGGCCTCATCGACGACGAAGTCGAGGCACTCGCTGCCGAGCACCTTGGCGATGGCGCTCTCGACGGCATACTCCTCGAGGCATTTGACTTCCTGCTCGCGGGCATCGGCGCGGTTCTTGTCGACCCCGTCGATGGCGGCATCGAACAGCGCGGCGGTGTGGTAGCAGAGCGACTCGGCCCCGAAGGTCTGGATCGCCTGTTCCGCGATCTTCTTGCGGATCAGGCCGAAATCGCTGATCGGCTTCTTGAACTGCTTGCGCTCGTTGGCGTACTTGACCGAGGCCTGGATCAGATTCTTCGAGCCGCCCACACAGCCAAAGCCGAGCTTGAGTCGGCCGAGGTTGAGGATGCCGAAGGCGATGCGGTGGCCCTTGCCCACCTTGCCGAGCAGGTTCTCTGCCGGAATCGGGGCATCTTCGAAGATCAGCTGGCGTGTCGAAGAGCCCTTGATTCCCATCTTCTTCTCTTCGTTGCCGAGCGAGAAGCCAGGGGTGCCCTTTTCGACGATGAAGGCCGTGAAGTCGGTGCCGTCGATCTTCGAGAAGACGATGAAGACGTCGGCGAAGCCGGCATTGGTGATCCACGACTTGGTGCCGTTGAGGATGTAGTGCTTGCCATCGGGGCTGAGCGTGGCCGTGCACTTGGCCGACAACGCGTCCGACCCTGCACCCGGTTCGGAGAGGGCGTAGGCGGCCAGCAACTCGCCACTGGCCAGCCTCGGCAGGTAGCGTTCTTTCTGCTCTTCGGTGCCGAAGTGCACGATGGGCAGGGTGCCGATGCCGACATGGCCGCCAAATGCGACGTTGAAAGAGCCACCGGCCGCAGACATCACATCGTTGACCAGGCAGGAGGTCACTTTGCTCTCGGCGAGGCCGCCGTATTCTTCGGGTACGTCGATCGAGAGCAGGCCGAGCTCGCCGGCCGCCCTGAGCAGGCCGTCCACCACGCCCGGCTCCATGTGCTCGATGGCATCGGCTTTGGGCGTGACTTCGCCTTCGATGAAGCCGAGAGCGGTCTCGAGGATCAGCTTCTGATCTTCTTCTATCTGCTCAGGCGAAAACAGCACGCTTTCCATGATTTCCTGGGTCAGCCAGCTGCAACCAGCGGGTACGTTCATTGTCGCATCACTCATCATCTGCCTCCCGATCGACTTTCTTGCCGCGGATAACGCACTGCGTAAGATAGTCGAGATCATGTGTTCCGTCCAAGGAATACTCCGTCGGCTCCTCGTTACCGTGGCGTACCGTCTTGACGAAGTGCGTCATCGTCGGACAGCCCGGGTTCTTCCTTGTCAGGCGGGGCGCATGGCCGTGCGGTTCCATCGCTCGTGGCTTTGCGCTATGGTGCCTCTCAGGGAGGAAGGAAGCCTGGACATCCCATCAAGCAAAAGCTTTGCCGCTCTGGTTCCGGAGCTGTCTCTGGAGAGCTGCCCCGACGTACGGCAGCTGGCAGAAGACCGCGCTCGCAGCTGCCAGCTTGTGTTGATCCGCATGTTGCGGCTGTTCGACTGCCTGGCCCGCAAGCACGGCATCGTCTATTGGCTGGACTCGGGAACTCTGCTCGGCGCCGTGCGGCATGGGGGTTTCGTGCCCTGGGATGGGGATATCGACCTCGGTATGCGGCGCGCAGACTTCGAAAAGGTCCAAGTGCACGCCCACGAGCTGCCGACGGACATCTTCTTGCAGGTCCCGGCGACAGACCCCGCCTACGACGACAGTTGGGTGCCCGGCAAGCTGCGTGATCGCTACAGCTGCTATACCGAATGGACCCAACAGAATCGCTGGTGTCGTTGGCACAACGGCCTGCAGGTCGACCTGTTTGTGTTCGAGCCTGACGACGCGGGACTGTTCACGACCTTTCAGCATCCGGGCTACGAACCGGAGCAGATCTTCCCGCTGAGCGCGATCGACTTCGAAGGCTTCGTGCATCCTTGTCCGGCCCAACCCGAGCTCTACTTGACGACGACCTACGGCGATTGGCGTGCCTTGCCGCCGCTCGAGCAACGCAAGCCCCATGAGGGCGAGGCCGATCCCTACCAGCCCTGCGACCATCCGCGGAGCCTGCGTTGGGCGGGCTCCTGAGTCGTGACAGTACCCAACGCTGAGGAGGAGACCGCGATGGAAGCCAGCCTGCAAGAGACCCACGCGCCCGAGAACCAGTGCTTCGGCTGTGGTCCGGCGAATCTCCAGGGGTTGCGCATCCGCAGCTTCCAAGAAGCCGACGGCAGCCTGGTCTGTCGCTGGAGACCCGAGCCCCACCACCAGGCCTTCGGCAACATCCTCAACGGGGGAATCATCGGGACCTTGCTCGACTGCCACTGCAACTGGGCCGCTTGCGTGCACTTCATGGCAGCGCGGAAGCTGGCGCGCCCGCCGTGCACCGTGACGGCGGAGTACAGTATCCGGCTGCGTCGGCCGACGCCCCTCGACAGTGAACTGTTGCTGTGCGCGCGAGTGATTGAGAGCGAGGGGAGCAAGGCTGTCGTGGAGGGGACTCTGGAAGTGGAGGGGGAGCTGACGGCGACCTGCCGGGGGACCTTTGTGGCGGTGGAGGAGGGGCATCCGGCGTTTCATCGCTGGTAGCGCCGGTGCAGAATCCGGCCATTTGTGCACCCGAACTCCAGAACTCCTGACCTGGACAGGAGACTTCGCTGCAGAGACTTCGGTCAGGTTTGGTCAATGCCATCGATCTGCTGAGAACCGCCTGTAGCGTCGGTCTATGACCGACGAGAGGATCGATCCGTATGGTGAACCCAGAACCTCTGGATGCAACCTTTGCCAGAGCTGCTTCCGGCGCTCACAGAGCGCCGCTACAGAAGACGGATTCGACTCGTGCGTGCATGACAAATTTGGAGACGGTCGCGACGGATAATGGCCGCCAGTACCCAGCCAAGCCGGTGGTTTCGAGCCCATGTCCGGCGCTCTGGACTCGGGTTTCAGAGCCTTGACGTCGGCTCGGAGCTGCCGGACTCCAAAGGGGGCAATGGAGGCGTGTATCCAGTGTATTCTGGGCGTGATTGGAGGCTGAAGAAAGTCGTAGGCAAGGGCCGACGGCGTGCGCGGTTCACGGGTCTTTGAGGCTGTACGAAGTTGAACGGGGCAGGGAAGACGAATCGGACCCGAGCCCGTTTCTGACCTCGAACCCGGGCCCGTGGCCGGTTGCGAGTCCGTTCCAGGTCCCGGTCGCGTTCCCGGTCCCGACAGCGGATCTCCGAGTTCCGCAGAGGACCGTGGGGACCGAAGACCGTGAAGACCGAGGCCCGAGCTTGGCTTACGATCGCGGTGAGGCAACGAACTTCGGTCTGGCGGCGACCCTTCACTACCGGCAGGCAAGATCATCGGCACCTGGGATCGGGGTAGAGGCGCTGAACGAGGGCCTCCAACCGCTTACGCTGGTCTTCGCTGAGGTCTCTGTCCACGCGGTCCCTGAGGGCCAAGACAGAAGGCCCCAAACCCGGCATTTCGCTAGACTCTTCGAGGCATGCGAGACACATCTCGATGGTCCTCCGTCTGTTGTCCGCGGGCAGCTCCTGGAACCTGCCGTGACAGAGCATCCTCGCGAACAGAACTGCCTGCTTGGATTCCCAGAGCAGCGTGAGCAAGGACCCGTACGGCATACACTTGGTCAACTCTTCGTGGACCCCGATCAGCAGAAGGTCCGCATGCATGCGTAATTCCTTCCTCACCGCCGTCGGCCGGCGCCTCACGAATTCGACCAGGTCCTCCGCGCGATCAGCTCGCGCATCGTGCTCTCGAGCCACTGCATACCGGCTTGGAAGTCCTTCAACGCGGCGCGATCGCCGCGACTCGAGTCACAGCGCCGCTGGAGATCGAGGACGGCGTCTATGGGAACACTTTGAAGCCACTGCTCATACGCGGAGTCGTCCATTCTGCCGCCCTCGGGTTTTTTCACGCAGCCAGACCCTCGCTGCATGCGTTGCTGGGTTCGTTCTTCCAAAGTATCCTGACACGCAGCATGGACGAGTGGATCCCGGCAATCCAATAGACAGCGTTGCCGGGTACACCGCCGATGGGGTCTTGGCGGTCTGATCCATCGGGCGGCTGAAACAACCCATTGGTTGCGCCCACAGCAAAACCGACATAGTCTGGATTGCCGTCCCGCCAGCGGGCGAAGTGACTCTGCGATTTGGGCTCGACGCGCCATGGCGCATATGCATCCACGGGAAGATGCCGATTTCGGGGACTCTAGCGTCAGGCGCCGACCGATGGGGAGTGTCTCGAGCGGGGCTTGTCGTGAGGGCCGACATTTGCGTCGGCGAGGTTGCAGGGGATCTGGAGGTTTGGTGTGCTCGATACAACAATCGGAGGGCTTGAAATGGCAGAATCTCCCGGTCGGATAGTAGTCGTTGATGTCGAAACGACAGGAGTCACCAACAGGGATCGGATCGTAGAGGTTGCTGCGGTTGTGTTGGACGATAACTTGAAGGTCGTCGAAGAGTACGACACGCTCGTTGATCCTCAACGGGATGTGGGTCCGTCTGACATTCACGGAATCACCCCTTCGATGGTGTCGGCGGCTCCGACATTTGAGGAGGTTGCCGCAGCCTTGGCCGTACACATCCATGGGTCCATCCTGGTCGCTCACAATCTTACGTTTGACTCTCGGATGCTGTCCAATGAGTACAAGCGAGCAAGTGCGCGTTTCATGCCAGGCAAAGGCATATGTACGCTGAGACTGACAGGTCAGCGACTGTCGGAGGCATGCCGCAGGCATCGAGTGGGTCTAGTGACAGAACATCGAGCTTTGGCGGACGCCAGAGCCACTGCAGAGCTGCTCGCTCGCATCCTGGACGATCAGCCCGAAGGAGTGCCAGCCCAGGTCCAGGAACTCCATCACCCACTCAATCCACGTACACTTCGTCGGGAAGCATCTGCCGTAATAGCTGGCCCCTTGCTAGCTCGTCTGGTCTCTTCAACACCCTATCCAACCTCTCACGGTGGCATGCTGAGTTATCTCAATGCTCTGGACTGGGTCCTTGATGACTTGGTAATCACAAGTGTGGAGGCAGAACATCTCCGGGGTCTCGCGGATGACCTCAATCTGACTCCTGAGCAAGTCGGATTTGCGAATCGTCAATACATGCAGCTCCTTGTCCTTGGAGCACTTAGAGACGGGATAATAACAGAAGAAGAACATCAGTTGATGGGCGTCGTGGCCAAGGCACTAGGGTTGCGTAACTACCCGATTCCGAAGGTCTCAGAGATGCCGAGCGTGCCGACATCTCTTCCCAAAAATTGTCGGGTATGTTTCACGGGCACGGCGGTCGGATTGGACGGGCAGAAAATAGATAGGCATTGGCTTGAGGCGGAAGCCACCAAAGTAGGATTGCAGCCTGTGTCAGGTGTAACGAAGAACGGCTGCGATCTTTTGGTTGCTGCAGATCCAACCTCTGCCTCGGGGAAAGCGAAAAAGGCAAGGAAGTACGGTCTCCCAATAATGTCTATCATGGACTTCTGTTCAGAGATGAGAATCTCGTAGTCTGATCAAGATCGAGCAGAGATCCGAGTCTCCCGGCTTGATACAGGCCTGCCAGGCCCCACTCCAGGCCCACGCACAAGGAAAAAACTGCCGATGCACATGCTCCTGATCCATCCACCGCTAGGTTCGATCGTGCAGAGCTACCTCAGCACCGGTCAGTTGCTCGGCTGGCTGCGCCAGTGCTCGATCTCGGCGGAGCAATGGGACCTCAACATCGAGGTCGCCAATGCCGCCCTGCAGCAGCCCCGGCTGGCCCGTGCCGAGGCCGCCATGCGCGCACGCATGGCGGCCCTCGAGAGCTTGCCGGAGCTGCTTCCTTCCCAGGCGCTGGAGTACGGCTTCTACGCCCGTCTGGCACCTTATTCCGCCGAGCTTGTGGAGGGCATCGACGAGCTCTGTGCGGCGGTGCGCCGACCCGATCCTGCTCCAGAGCTGACCAAGCAGCTGGCTCACGCCTTTTCCCTGGCTTCGTGCACTTACTACCAGGCCAGCCGCGAGCATTTCGATCTCGCCCATCCCGCAGCGCCTGCCTATAGCTCGATCTACAACCCCTGCAGCGCTGCCGATCTGATGGCTAGCGCGGAGGATGACCAGAGCCTGCTCAGCGAGCTGTACGCCGAGCTGCTGCCCGCACGGCTCGAGGCCAGCCAACCGAGCATCGTCGGGATCTCGGTCGTGTTTGGCGACCAGATCATTCCGGCGCTGAAGTTGGCGTGCGCGTTGAAGAAGCTGCGCCCTGAATGCTTCGTGGTTTTGGGGGGGCCGTCGATCTCCTGCCAATTCAGAGACATCCGCGAACCCGCTCTGTTCCGTTACTTTGACATGCTCGTCTACGGAGAAGGCGAGCTGCCGCTGCAGCACCTGGCTCGCTGTTTCGGAGAGGGCGATGGGAGACTGGACCAGGTTCCCAACAGCGCTTTCCTGGCGGGAGGCGTGATCCAACAAGGGCCCCAGCAGCGCATCAAGCAGGCCGCCTCGCCGTGCTACGACGGCATCGAGGCAGCCGACTATTTCATCAGCAGCGAGCGTATCTGGCAGCCCTACCGCCTGGCGCAAGGCTGCTACTGGGAGAAGTGCACGTTCTGCGAGTATTCGGACGATCCCGACCACCTCTACGTCGAGAGCGCCCTGGAGCAGATCGTGGCCGACTTGCGCGAGGCGGTCGTCGAGCGCGGCCAGCGGCGCTTCCACTTCGTCGATGCGGCGCTTCCTCCCAAGCTCTTGAAACAGCTGGCCTTGCGGCTGATCCGCGAGGACCTTGCCATCCACTGGCATGGCAATGTGCGCCTCGAACGCTTTCTGACCGAGCCCCTCTGCAGGCTGCTGGCGAGGGCGGGCTGCGTGCAGATCGAGTCCGGGGTCGAGACCGCCTGCGACCGCCTGCTGAAGCTGATCAAAAAAGGGGCTACGGTCGGCTTGATGGAGACCGCGATCGGCAACCTACGGCGCGCCGGCATCTTCGTGCACACGTACCTCATCATAGGTCTGCCGACCGAGACCATGGAGGAAGCGACCCAGACCTACCGCTGGGTCGAGAGCCAGATGCGCAGTGGAGGCATCCGCACCGTGGCCTGGCATAAGTTCTTCATCACCCCGGGTTCCCATATCCAGACCCATCCCCAAGACTACGGCATCACTGCCGTGCGTTCGGTGGAACGGCTCGACATGCAGGTCGAGTCCTGGGACTTCGACGCACCCGGCATGACGCGTGAAGAGGCCGCCAGCTTCGTCAAAGAGTGCGCGCGGCGCACCCGCGAGCGGGTCTGGGAGCAGAAAGACCCCAGCCCGGCGCCTGAGGGACGCAAGCTACTCGAGAGCCAACTACTGCTTCCGCCCGAGATCGCCATCGACCGGCCGGCCTTCGACCCCGACCAGCTTGCCGAGCTGGAGACGGCTGTAGGCGGCTGGGACGGAGATCTGGCCTGGTCCGCGTATCAAGCGGACCTGGACGCGCGCTTGCCGAAACTGGCGCGCGCGCCCTGCATGCGCCTGACCAACCTGCGCACCGGTGCTTCGCGGGTTGTCAGCGAGCTGGGCTGGAGTGCCCTGCAGCGTGCCCACCGGGCCGCGAACCTGGGGGAGGTCTCCTTCGAGCTCGCCGTCGAGACCGGCCGAAGCAGCGCGGAGCTGGCGGCCGAGCTCGCCCGGCTGCTGCGCTCGCTGCAAGAGGAACCACCGCTGGGAGTGCTGCTGGTTTAGCAACCCAGCAGGGCGGGTTTGGCGCGTGGTTTGCTTGCAACCCCCCTGCAAGGGTGGAAGTCCTTGCAGGCGGGGAATTCCGCCAGCGCCCCCCATCACACATACGTATGAGGTGTCCTAGTGCCGCAGCGATCGTCGCCGAGCCGAGCCGCCGGAGCCCCATGGGTTTTCGCCTGGGGAGCGGCCCTTAGCGCCCTGGCCGGAAATGCCGTTGTCACAGCCCTCGCGGGCACGATCCTGGCGGGGGTGGCTCTCTCGGGCCTCGGGGCTTTCGGAGGCTTCGAGCTCAATCGTGCCCTGGTGACCGGGGGCATGGGCTTTGGCATCGCGTTGGCCTTGTTGCCGATGGTGGGCGGATACTACCTGCACGTGGTCGCCAAGGTCCAGCAGCGCATCGCTAGACGTAGCGGCCTTTCGCACTCCGGCATGAAGCTGGTGCCGCCCAAGCTGAGTGGCGCGAGCCACGCGCTCTGTGGCGTCTGCACCTTCGGGCTGTTGGGCCTTGCAGTGCTGCCCTTCGGCCTGGTCGATGCCCGGCGCTTTCTTTCCTTGGATGTCACGCTCGGCCTGGTCGTATGGACATGGGCGAGCTGCCTGATTCTGCTGATCGGGGTCTTGTACGCTGTGCCGCGGATCTCCGCCTACCTGCGCGGTTTGTTTGCCATCCAGGGAAGCCTGGCCCGGCAGCTGGCTGGCAAAGCAGGTTCTCTGCGTAGGGCTCCGTTGCCACGCACAGCCCATCGAGCGATCAGCGCGACAGCCATCCAATTTGGCGTGACGCTGCTGTTTTGGGCCGTCTATGGCTTCTATTCCACAGCCGGTTTCGTCAGTTTTGCCAACAGCACGACCTTTGTCGGCGGGCTGTTGTTCGCGGGTCTTGCGGTGATGGCTTTGATCTTCATGATGGCCGGTCTGTATCTGGGCTCCTGCCTCGACCTCCTGCACGTCCAGTGGTGCCGGCTCTACGAGGCGAGCCAGGCGCATCGCGCCGGAGCCACCATGCCGGGAGGTGCCGTGCGGACCGACCGCTTCCAGGCTCTCGGCCGCATCCTGGCGCTCTTCACCGCCGTCGCCGGCATCGGCATCCTGCTCGTGTATGGGGTGAGCATCGTCATCGGTGTGCTGCTGCTCGGAGGCTCGGCGCGGGTCGTCGTCGGAAGCGCCCTGGCCATAGGGGTGGCGCCGCTCGTCGCCGGGCTTGGGCTGATCGGCCTCTCCCGCTACGTCGCCAGGCAGTGGCGCCAGCTTTCGAAGGTTGCGCAGAACACCGAGAGCTGCTTGAGTGCGATGGACGCACCCGCGAGCGCGGAACCCGCTGAGAACGATGCATCGACGCCGCAGACAGCGCCCGTCTCCTGAGGCTCAGGGGTCGGATTCGTGCCGCAACTGCAATTCTCCCCTCTTGCGCTGCCCCTTTCTCAGCCGGATCTCCCGGCGGATCGGTGGATAGCCGGGCGCTTCGAGCTCGATCACGTGCGTGCCGACGGGAAGCTCGAGGTATTGCAACAGCCTCCCGTTGACGGCTTCCCCCCAGAACACAGCAGGGTCGACCGGGTCCCCGTCGATGCGCAGGGTCGGCTCGATGCCGGCGCCCCCCAGGACCGTGATGTCCAGGTGCAGCTCGCCGGTCGGCGTGCCGGGCCCAACGAAGAGTAGCGGCAGGGGAAGCACGAAGCTGAGTCCCAGCCCGGCCCAGAGCCACACGGCCCAGGTCGGCCGTGGCTCCCGTTGCCAGACTTGCCAGCTCAGGAAGGCCGAGATGCCCAGCATCAGCAGCGCGCCGGCCAGCATGATCCCGCCGGAGACGGCGCTGTCACCCATCTGACGCAATCCCAGCAGCGCGAATGTCGGAGCGCCCAGAAAACATACCAGGGCTCCCAGGGCCGCCTTGACCGCGCGCTGGCTCGCCCTGGCCGCCGCGGCGCCCGCGACCAGTTTTCCGACGCCTTCAGCCTGCTCGGCGTCCTTGGACCGGCGCTCGGCCCGTTCCGTCAGCTTGCGCGCGAGCCGGCCCGCGTCGTCCTCTGCCCGCTTGGATTCGGAGTCCGCCATCTGTGCTCCACATTGTGCTCAGGTCTCAGGTGCATTCAGTCTTTAGCGCGCTTCCCCTCAATCCCGCATCTGGTAGCTGCCCTTGAGCGCCATCACATGCTCATCGAAGATCTGGCCGAAGCGTTCCTGGTTGACGATGGGCTTTTGGATCATGCGCAGGCTGAGCGCCATCTGGTTCTCGCTGCTGTTGTGTTTCGAATACAACTGTAGTGCAAACTTCGAGAGGTCCCGGACCATGAAGTCGAAGATCTGGTCGAGCAGCGGATCGCTGATATCGTCAGGCTCGAGGTTGCGGTACTCGATGATCAGCTGCCCGTAGGCGACCAGGCTGAAGATCTCTCCCATCGACAGCAGGAAGTCGATGTCGCGGGACTGCGATGCGACCGCATCCGGGTCCGCCGCCGACACGAACAGGAACTCTTTGAACACCTCGATCTGCTGCTTGAAGATGCGGATGTTCGGCAGGTCTACACTCGCGTACGCGGTGTTGAAGTCATGGAACTGGATCTTGCTCAGCCCCTTGGTCGGCCCCTGCTCGAACAGGAAGTCGTCGTTGCGCGCCTCGTGAACCCTGGGAATCTCGGGGAATGTGCCGGGGTTGAAGAAGTAGTTGCGGATGAACTTGATGATCAGGGCCATGTTCACATGGACCGTGCCTTCCAGCTTGGGCAACGCGCGGATGTCGCGCGCCGCCATCTCGAAGTAGTTGTGCCGCTCAAAACCGCGCGCGGCGATCACATCCCAGAGCAGGTCGATCACCTCCTCTCCCTGGGTTGTGACCTTCATCTTGACCAGCGGGTTGTAGAGCAAGTAGCGCCGATCCTGTGCGGATGCGGCCCGCATGTAGTCGCAGGCCCGCCGGGCGAACACCTTCATCGCCACCAGGCGGCTGTAGGCATCGACGAACAGCCTTTTGCAATGGGGAAAGTCCGTGACGTGCTTGCCATACAGCACCCGGTTCGAGGCGTGGTCGATCGCCTCGTAGAAGGCGTGCGTGCAGATGCCGATCGAGGCCCAGCCGAGGTTGAACTTGCCGACGTTGACAGTGTTCAGCGCGGCGTCCCAGGCGTCTTTGCCCTTGGAGAGGATGTCCTGCTCCTTGATGGGATAGTCCTTCAGGGCGAAAGAGGCGACGTAGGACTGGGAGTTGACGACGTTCTCGAGCAACGCGAAGCTCTCATGCTGCGAGTCGGCGGCGAAGAACACGAAGTCTCCGCTCTCCTTCAGCTTTCCGAAGGTCGACACCAGCGCGGCCTGGTTGGCGTTGCCGATATAGTACTTGCTGCCGTTGGCGGTGTAGCTCCCATCCTCGCCCGCCGCCAGGGCCATCTCACTCGAGTACAGATCCGCCCCGTGCTGCTGCTCGGACAGCCCGAAGGCGAAGATGCCTCCGGCCTCGAGCAGCTTGGCGGTGCGGCCCTTGATCTCTTCATTGCCGCTCATCCAGATCGGTCCGAGCCCGAGAATGCTCACCTGCCAGGTGTACCAATAGGCCAGCCCGTAGAAGGCGGTGATCTCGTTGAAGGCACAGTTGCGGAAGGTGTCCCACCGCACGTCGGCGTCATCACCGCCGTAGGCCGCGGGAGTCAGCATGCGGGCGAAGGCCCGCTCGCCTTGGACGAAGTCGAGGAAGTCCTGGTACCACACGCGGTCCCGGTCATCCAGCTTGAGCTTCGTCTTGCCCTTGCTCTCGAAGAACTCGATGGTCTTCTGCATCAGCGCGCGCGAAGCGGGATCGAGATGTTTGCCTGTGTATTCTCTGGGATTCAACAGGATCATGGTTCCTCCTGGCCGTCGGGCGTGCGTTTTCTGGTGCTGCAGCCTCGCACTGTACTGATCCGGGCGGGGGGCGTCCAGCGGGGGTCTGGCGGTTGCAGTGCGGCCCGGCGATTGCAGCAGGATCGGGCATAGCCCAGGGGGCCCACGTGCTTCTCAACAGCGTCGAGACCTGGATGATGAACAACCCGCTGCGTGCAGCGCTGCAGCGCCACTTTGAGGCGCCCCGGCTCTTACGAATGGGGGGCAGGCTTCCCGGGGGCCGGGTCCTCGAGATCGGGTGCGGCCGCGGTGTCGGTGTAGAGATCATCTTCGAGCAGTTCGCCGTGCAGAGCGTCGATGCCTTCGATCTGGATCCGGCTATGGTAGCCCTCGCACGCCAGCGTGTTACCGATCGGGGCTCTACTGTGCGGCTGTGGGTCGGCGACGCGAGCCACATCCCCTGTCCGGACGCCCACTACGATGCCGTCTTTGATTTCGGGATCATCCACCACATCCCCCGCTGGCGGGACTGCCTGGCTGAGGTCTTCCGGGTGCTGCGGCCGGGCGGCAGGTTCTATGCGGAGGAGGTGTTCGCCCGCTTCATCGAGCATCCAGTCTGGCGCCGGTTGCTCGAGCATCCTAGCACGGATCCGTTATCAGGATCGTAGCGAGGACCCGGATGGCCGCGAGAATTCGGGCATGAGCAGCGCAGACGCTACGTGTGTATCTTCGAGCGGCGAGAGTTCGAATTCGCCGGTCAGGCGGGGCCGCAGCAGAAACTGGTGACGGATTCGGGCTAGCGAGGACCGTTTCGACCGCGAGACTTTCGCGGCCGCACTTCGCACCAGTGGATTCGCGCTGCTGCGCTCGCAGCAGCTGTGGAAGCAGTTCGGCTGGTTTGTGGCCGAGAGACCCGTTTGAATGGCGTTCTGGATTTGGCTGCCGCGGCGGTTTGTCAGAACCCACCCTTGTCATGCCAGCTCATGACGCGGACAATGGTTCAAGCCGCCCAGTTGCATGAGGGCCATGGTGGACAAGAGGCCTGAGCTTCCGCATCTCGATCCTAAGATCGATGTCGTCTTCAAGGCGCTCTTCGGTCGCCCCAAGAACTCGGATCTTCTGACCAGCCTTCTCAATGGGATCTTGGAGTTGGAGGGCTCGGATCGGCTCGTCTCGGTCGACATCCTCAGCCCTTTGAGCGAGCTGGAGTCGAGTGACGAGAAGCTGTGCGTTCTCGATCTGTCTGTATGCGACCAACAAGGCCGGCGCTATGTCGTCGAGATGCAGTGCCGCAACCACAAGGCCTTTCCCGAGCGTATGCTTTACTATGGCACGCGTCGGTACGGAGAGCAGCTCCGCAGCGGCGAAGCATACTCGCTGCTGCGGCCGGTGGTGCTGGTGATCTTCACCGACTTCGTTCTGTTTGCCGGGGTTGAGGGCTGGCGGCACGAGTTCGCGCTGCGCGAGAAGCAGAGCTCCCTGGTCTTTTCTCCGCACCTGAAGATCGTGGTTGTCGAGCTTCCGAAGTTCTGCATGAAGCCGCCACAGGCCTTTGGTCTGGCGGAGAGTTGGGTTTGTTTTCTGAAGGAGGGCCAGGCGATGACAAAGATTGTCGATGAGCCATGGGTAACGCCCGCGCTGAGAAAGGCGATGGAGGAGCTTGAGAGGCTGCAGGGCGATCACGTGATGCGAGAGTTGTACGAAGCACGGCTGCGGCAAGTCCAGATCTGGGCGACGGAGTTGGAAGGTTCGTACGAAGAGGGGCGCGAAGAGGGTCTCGAAGAAGGCCTCGAAAAGGGCCTCGAAAAGGGCCTCGAAAAGGGCCTCGAAAAGGGCGAGCGGCAGGCGCGTAGGCTTGTTGCCAAGAGGTTGCGAGCAGAAGGGGAGGGCGACGAGCGGATCGCGCGCCTGACGGGGTTGACGGCGGAAGAGATCGCTTCGCTCTCCTGACCAGAATCTGCCAAGAGTTGTTGCTGCACGTACTCCGTCGTCACCCTGAAACTACGGATTTGCCGACGCGTCAACGACCTCCCAAGGTAGAGCAAATCCGCGCCAAACAAACTCTCTGCGGCTCTCAGCGCTCTCCGCGCCTCTGCGGTATTCCCCCCGGGAAGTCTCTGCCCGCGAAGTCCGATCACACCGCATAGCGCTCACGGATATCTTGGTAGAACCCGTTGTGGTCGGGCATGTTGACCAGCAGCAGGTCAGGCTTGCTACTTCCCGCGGTCAGCAGCGTTACATTCCCGTTCTTGAAGAGCTTGTTCAAGAACCGCTCGCTATGGGCCAGGCTGTCGATCCGATCGAACAGCACCGACTCCTGCGCGACGTAGATCACACCCCAGGTCACGATGACCCGGAGAGCATCCACGCAGTAGCGTCGGCGGCGGACGGCGATGATCGTCCAGGGAATGGTGAACAGAAGCAGAGGGATGCCAACCACCGTGAGAATGCTGGCAGCTACGAGCACGAACAGGCTGTTGCCCAGCGACTGTCCACCCTCTCTCAAGATCTCTGTTGGGGGCAGCGCTGTGCCTGCCTCGAGGGACGCGGGCGTGGCCAGCCCCTGGAGGATCGCGTCCAACCGCAGAAGCTTATCGTCGATCCCAGCAAGGAAGTGGCCTGTGAAGGAGTACTGTTTGTGGCTCATGGCTTGCGCCAGGGCTCCAAGGCCCCCTCCTGCCGCAGCCTGGGTTCTTTGCTGTTCCTGGGAGAGCCGCTGCTCGCCAGCTACGAAGAAGGTGACCGAGCCTCGATCGCAACCAGGGTAGCGAAGGATCCGCAGCTTCTTGACGTTCAAGTAGGCCGCGCGGAATTGCTCCCGCCAGAGGATGCCCGTGTGGAGCTCGACGTGGTCAGGGAACAGGTGCAGGTGTTGGTGCGTGTAGAGCACGCGGCAATAGAGGTAGCCCACGACCACGCCGAGGAACACCGCCGCCAAACCGGCGAAGAACGCGGCGTGGACGAGCCAGCCTGAGAGGGCGAAGCCCAGCGTCAGGACGAAGACGGCGCACACCGCTGCCAGGTTCGCTTGCAGCCAGGCGACGCTGCCAAAGTACGCGGGCACATCGGCCTGCCTCTCCGCGGGCGGAATGCCGACTTGCCGGAAGAGGGCGTCGAGGTTCAGCTCGGACCGCTTCACATGATCGATCTCGAGGGCCTGACCAGAGCCGATCGACCAGACCCGCAGGCTGATCGTCTTGAACAGCCGATCCCAGGGGTTTTCGCGCACGACGACGCCCGTCACCTTGTCGTAGGCAAAGTCGCTCTCCCGAACCTGCAAGAACCTGTACCTGCTGCTGATCGAGCTGCCCTGGACGGAATAGCGCGTGACCATCGCCTTGATCAACAATCTCACGAAGACGATGAGAAACAGCGGAGGTATGGGAAGCAGCAAGAACCAAGGGACCAGAGCGCGTGCCCAGTGCATCTGGAATTCGTGGGTCCAAGCTTCACTCGGGTCGACCAGCCCAGCCCGCTCCCGGCTGGGGCGCGCTTGAGAGGTCTCCGTACCGGTCTGCCGTTCCCGCTTGCGCTGCATCGGCGTCCCGGGGCCTGTTTGCGCTTGGGTGATCAGCCGGCTGATCGCGAGGTTCAATGCTTCCCCGTGGCGCAGCCGGCGGAATTTGATCTCCTTGCGCGTGCCCTGGCAGCTCACCTTGACATCAAAAAGCCCCAGGATTTGATCGATGAAGGTGCGGTGGGTGCTCGCGTTGGCGATGTTCTCGTAGGGAATGAAGGCGTTGTCTCGGGTGAGGAAGCCTTCGGTGTAGACGACCGAGTCCGCAAAGACCTGGTATGTGCGTCGGCGCATGTCGACGTAGTGCAGCGCCCAACCAGCGCCGGCGATTGCCAGCATGGGAAGGACCACCATGGCCATTGTCAACAGCTCGAGCTTGGCCTCGTTCATCGCACTTCCAGCGAACCATAGTATGAAGAACGCGGAGACGAGGAACAGGCTCACACACTCAATCACGACGCCGAGGGGGTCGGGCTTGGTTTCGTAGATCAGCTCCTCTCCGGTCAGCGCGTAGCCCTGTCCCTGCATCAGCGTTCGTATCTGAGCCTGCACAGCCTCGGGATCTCGTACCGAACGGATCCCCACTTCGACCTCGCCACTGCCGGCGGACTCGACGAAGACATCCCCGATCTTGAAGAACTTGTAGCGAAGCCAGGGCAGGCGGAGCTTGACGTGGGTGATGTTGCGGATGTCGAGCTCGAGGACGTCATCGCTGAAGATGCCCCCGCGATGACGTCTCAGCAGAGAATCGGAGAGCTGATAGTGCTCCTTCCTATAGGCGACCTGGGCCAGATAGACTGCGAATGCAGCGGTCAACAGAAAGAAGGCGCCGCCCGACAAGGCGAGGATCGGCTGGACCTGATAGAGGATCACCGCCCCGACAGCGCTGATGATCGACAGCAGCACGCCCCAGGGAACGAATTTCGCTAGCACGAAGGCCCAACGGACAGGCTTGAGCTCGGGCACGGTGGTCTCGAGGTTCGGATCAAGATTCATGAGGACTCCAGCTCGACGAAGAGCGCCAGCGTACTGGACCCCCAGATTCAAGTCAAAACAACCTCTCTGGCTGCCATGGCACCGGCAGCAGCCAGCTCTGGCAGTCGCCCGAAGCTCCCGGTATGATCGGCGCAGCCCAAGGGAGACCCACCATGACCCGAGCTCTGTTGCTAGCCACCGCCCTGTCCGTGCTAGGTCTCCAAGCCCAGACCGTCGAGCACGACGGTACGCACTACCGGACCCCCGCTGCCGCGAGCGCGCCCAGCCTGCCCGAGGCGCGGCGCATCCTGGGCCTGAAGTTGCAACAGAGCGGCGATGCGCTGGAAGTGCGCCGGGTGATTCCGCTGGCGCCCGCGCACCGAGCAGGCCTGCGCAAGGGCGACCGCATCGTGGCTGTGGGGGGCAACGCCGTCGCTGACCTCGAGAGCTTCTCCCAAGCTGTCGCGACCAGCCCGGGCCGCGTCGTCGACCTCAGCGTCGAGCGCGGCTCCGACTCGTTTGAGCGCGCCCTCTACCCCTGGGATCTGGGCGGCCTCAGCATCCGAACTACGGGCAGCTTCCGGCTGGCCGTGATCCCGGTCGCCTTCCCCGACCAGCCGCCGGCGGCGCTGCACACCCGCGAGGCGCTGCAGGCGCAGTTCTTCAGCCGTGGCAGCTACCACGAAGACCCGTTCGGCAAGCGCGCCTATGGCAGCGTGGCAGACTACTACGACGAGAACTCCGCCGGCCGCTTCGAGCTTGAGGGCGAGGTCTTCGATTGGGTCGAGGTGCCGAGCAGCTGGCAAGAGAACGCCGGAACCACGGCTTTCCTGGCCAGCACCTTTCAAGGCTACATGCATGAGGCCATCGAGGCGCTCCAGGCCCGCCATGGGAAGGACGTCATCGACCGTTTCGACGCCTTGACCTTCGTGACCGCCGGCAAGCGCGGACCGCGCAGCGGCACGCTCTGGCCGCACGCCAGTGGCCTGTGGCACGACGGGCGCCTGATCCGCTACTACACGTCGGCGTTGAACAAGCGCAGCCTCGAGCCCATCGGCGTGCATTGCCACGAGTTCGGCCACGTGCTCGGCCTGCTCGACAAGTATGGCTCGGCGCACGCTACCGGCCTGGGTGTCTTCTGCGCGATGGCGATCGGACACCGCGGTGGGGGTCTGTCCGGCGAGGCACGACCCTTCCACCTGTGCGCGTACTGCAAGCTCCGGCTCGGCTGGCTCGATCCCGAAGTGCTCGACCCCAACCAGCCGCAAGACGTCGCGCTGTTGGGCATCGAAGGAAGCGCGAACCAGGCATTCTTGATTCCCAAGGATGCAGCGGGCGACGAGTTCTTCCTGCTCGAGAACCGTCAGCGGGTCGGCTTCGACACGGAATTTCCCGAGACCGGCATGCTGGTCTGGCATGTGGGCGAACCCCTGCGACAGCTGCGCTCGCTGCAGTTCAGCTACTCGATCGACCTCGAAGAGGCCCACGGTCAGGGAGGACCCACGGGCTCCCATGTCAACCTGCGGGGCGTGCCTTTCCCCTACGCTGAGAATCACGGTTTCGGACCGCACACCGCGCCGTCTTCCAACACCCTTGGAGGTTCGGGCAAGCTGGTCTCCTTGAGCGGTATCGAGCGCGTCGAGCAGGCGATCGTCTTCCATCTCGGACCGGACGTGCTGGCCGACGCTGTGCAACCTCCCACCCAACTCTGGGACGAGGCACAGGACGTCGCGCGGCTGTGGTTGGCCGGTATGGTCGACACCCTGCGCGAGCAGGTCAGCCTGCGTCGCGTGGATGACCCCGACAACCAGGGCCTGCAAGGGCTCGAGGCGCGGCTGCGGACCTTGACACACCAGCTGAGCGAGAACGAGCCGATCGATGTGCCCGAGACGGCCCGCGACCTGCTGGAGCAGCTGAGGAAAGCCCTCGAGCTGTGAAGCCCGCGCAGGCCCGCCTGGCGGCTCTGGTCAAAGATGTCAGCCGCTCCTTCTACCTGAGCATCCGTTTTCTGCCCGCGGCCACCCGCTGGACTGTGGCGCTGGCCTACGGCCTGGCTCGCGCCGCCGACAGCGTGGCCGACACCGAGCTGGTGCCGCGTGACACCCGCATCGAGGCGCTGGGCCAGCTGATCGAGCTGCTCGAAGGCCGCGCAGACGATCCCACTCCGCTGGTCGCGCTTTGCGGGGGGGGGGACAATCCGGCCGAGGTGCGTCTGCTCGAAGCGCTTCCCATTCTGCTCGACGCCTATCGTGAGCTGACGCCGAAACACCGCGCGCTGTCCGCCGAGGTCCTGCGCACCTTGACCCGGGGCATGCAAGAAGATCTGGCGATGTTCCCCGGCGCGACGGCCCAGGCGCTCGTGGCGTTGGACACGCCCGCGCAGCTCGACCGTTACACCTACCTGGTGGCCGGCTGTGTGGGCGAGTTCTGGACGCGCCTGCACGCAGAGCACCTCATGCTCGGCGACGACGCGGAGCTCGACACGCTGGTGCGGTTGGGAGTGCGCCTGGGCAAGGGGCTGCAGCTGGTCAACGTGTTGCGCGACTGCCCCCGCGACCTGCGCGCCGGACGTTGCTACCTGCCGCGAGATCAGCTGGCGGGCCAGGGCTTGAAGCCTGAAGATCTGCTGGAGCCGGGGGCCGTGGACCGGCTCGCGCCCGTGCTGGAAGATTGGCTGGCGCGTGCCTGCGCGCACTTCGAGGCGGGCGGCCTCTATCTGGATCGATTGCCGGCGGCGGCCTGGCGTCTACGGCTGTGCTCGGCCTGGCCCTTGCTGTTGGGGCTCAAGACGGTGCGGGTGCTGCGGCGGAATCTGGCGGCCTTGCTTCAGCCTGGAAAAACCCTGAAAGTATGCAGGCACGAGGTGTACCACATGTTGGTACACTCCAGCCTGCGAGTTCCTGCCGCCAGTGGCCTGCGCCGCCTTGTCCGCTGCGAGTTGCGGCGAGCCCGTTTTGCGAGAGCCCGATGAGCAGCCTCACAAATCTCTTCCGCCGTTGCTGGCTGCTGGGGCTGTGCCTGGGCCTGCCTTGGGTGTCGGGCTGCATCACCACCAGCACCTGGGAGTGGGCGGTCGATCCCGCCATCGTGACGGCCAGCGCCCTGCCCCGGCTCGAGCTCGACGCCCGGGGCAACGGGCGGGCGCAGGTCCAATATGAAAATGGTAGCGAGGTCTCTCTGCAGTTCGCTGGCAGCGATGGCGCGGTGCGCTTCAGTGAGGCCGTCGAGGACACGACGCAGTGGAGCACGGTGGCCTGCCTGCAACACCACGAGCTGCCCGCCGCTGAAGAGCTCGCTGGTCTGCTCGAGGCTGCGGGCATGCAGTTGTCTGCGGAGCCCCTGTTCCTGGCGTTGTTTCCCCATGAGCGCCCTGAGCTGTGGCGCTATGCGCACGCGATCTATAAGTGGAATGCGGTCGAGCGCTCCTGGCAGGAGGTGTGGGAGCTGCCGATCCTGCGCAAGGATCAGCCTGGCCGTATTTTCGGTGCGGTCATAGCGACTCCGTTCACCGTGGCCTTTGATGTGGTCACCCTGCCGATCCAGGGACCCCTGTTCCTGGTGCTGGCGTTGTCTGATTGAGCCGTTCAGGTGTCTGCCCCGTCGGTGTCGGGCGGGTCCCTGCGCATGGAAACCCAGGAATCAGTCCCACTCCAGAACATCCTGCTCGAGGTCCCAGTGCCAGACCTCAGATCCCTGGCTGGCTTCGATGTGTGCGCGCGGAATGCCGCTGAGCTCGACACGCCCCTCCGCATCGGGAAACAGCAGATGCCGGTCGCCATCTCGGCTGTGCAACAGCACCCGGCTGTCGCGAAGCAGCCGCAGACGTCCGCCCGCACGGCGGAAGACCTCGGTCAGAGAGCTGCCTCCATGCTCCACCGCGAAGCGGCTGAGCACCCACCCGGCCCCGTAGTCTGCGGCCACCTCAAGTGCGTAGCGTCCGGCCGGGAGGTTCTCGAACAACACTTCCCCTTCGAACCATTGCGGATCGCTGGCCGCGCCCGCCGCCTCGACCGCCCGCGCGACGCCAAAGCACGGCTCGGGGAACAACACCCGTAGACTCTGCCGCGGCAGCAACGCGAGCGGTCCCCGTTGCGCGGCCGTCTCGAGCAGCCGGCCTAGAGTACCGTGACGCAACTCGAGCAATAGGGGAAGCTCTGGGGGCAGGGGCGTCCAGAGTCGGCCCCCGGCATCGGAAGTCCTGCGCAGCGCGGGCACAGGGTGCAGCTGGCCCAAGCCATCCTTCAGGATCGGCTGGCACCAGGCATCGGCCAGCGGAAGGCCCTGGGGGTCCGTGGGCTGCAACGCGCCCGCCGGATGGCTCTCGAGGCTGAGGACTGGCAGCTCGACCGCGTCCTGGAGGGCGAGCCCCTCGATGCGCAAGGCCCGGTAGCCCGCAGCCAGAACCCACAGCTCATAGTCGCCCGCGGGGATCCCCTCCAGCTGGAAGCGCCCCCGTTTCTCTTCGATGTGTTCCTGCCGTGTCCTGTCTCGCCAGCGGCTTCCCATCAGCCAGCCCAACACATCCTGCGGTGCGCGGGGCAGCAACACCAGAACATAGCTGGTCAGGGGGCTGTGGTGTGCCGACTCCTCGACGCTCCCCTTGAGGCTGGCGGGCGGGAGCAGCTGTAGCGGTGCGAGTATCTCCCCCGGTTGGGCGGCGGTGCTCCAGGCTGCCGCTGATGCGTCGCTGGCCTCGATCAGCATGGGCCCGGAGAAGGGGAGAGTCACCTGGAACCGGCCTTCCGCATCTGTACGTACCTGCTCGACAACTCCGTCCCGCAAGAGGCTATGGACCTCGATCAGCGCCTCGGCGACCGGATGTGCCTCACCGTCGACCACCAAGCCCCAGAGCTCGTTTGCGGTCGGACCCGGAGGCGGTATGGGAGCGGGCGGAAGCGGTGCGGGCGCGGCAGAATCGGGCGGCGGCAGCGGGCGGAGCTCGCGACGTGGAGAGCTGCCCGGAGCGCTCTCCCCGTGGGGCCCCGTATCGCCGCACCCGCCAAGAGCGGCCAGGAAAAACAATAGAAATGCCCGCAGGAACAAGGGATGCCTCCCCAACAAGCGCTGATGCCCGAGCCGTGTTTCGGCCGCTGCCGGGCTTGACGCTCGCAGGGCTTCCGGCCTATTATGGAGAAGAATAGCGCGTAGTGGGAAGACCTGCACGATGCCGCTGCGTCTGGAAGTGATCGAAGGCGAAAGCCTGCACAAGATTTTCCGTATCCAGGACAGCGAAAACCGCATCCTTGGACGCTCCGTGCATGCCGACATCACGCTCAACGATCCGTTGATCTCCCGCAAACATTGCCGCCTCGAGGTCGGGGTCGGTTCGTGCCAGCTGGTCGACCTCAACAGCTCCAACTGTACCCGCCTCAACGGGCGTAAGGTGCGCGGCTCTCCCCTGGTCACCGGTGACGAGCTGCGCGTCGGCAGCCATGTGCTCGAGGCGACCCTCGAGACACCCACTGGTGAGCCCATCGCACCGCTGTTCAACTTCCGCTATTGGTTGCGCCGGCGGACCCGCGTGGTGGTCTCGATCCTGATCCTCGTCAACGCGCTCTTGATCGCGTTGCTATGTTTCCTGTACGTTAGCGATCAACCGGGGGGGGCATATGGTGTTCGATGCCCCGTCTCGGGTTGCCAACCGATCAATCCCGAAGACTCCTACTTCTGCAATGTTCACGGCGTTCCGCTGGTGCGTTGGTGCGTGCGATGTGGCGAAGAATACAGCAAGAGCCGCAGCGAATGTCCACGCTGCGTCAGTCAAGACCCTTAGGAGGGACTGCATGTTGCCCCTCCTGGCGCCCAGCGATCCGGGTTGGTTCGAGCGCGTCCGTGACGCGTTGCCCACGCTGTTGATCGATCATACCCATCTCGAGAAACGCGCTGCCTCGACGGCGTTGGCGATGATCTTCCGTTACACCGGCATTCCGGGTCTGGCGCGCGAGCTGTCCGAGGTGGTGCGCGAGGAGATGGCGCATTTCAGCCGCATGCTCGACGTGCTCGATAGCCGCGGCGTGCAGCTGCGGCAGCTCGATCCAGCACCGTATGCTGCGCGGCTCGCGGGCCAGGTCCGGCGAAACCCGCAGACGGGGTTGCTCGACAGATTGCTGGTCGCGGCGTTGATCGAAGCGCGCAGCTGCGAGCGATTCGGGGAGCTCGGGCAACGTCTGGAAGATGAAGAGCTGGCAAGCTTGTACACTGAGCTACGCCGAGAAGAGGCGCGCCACTACGCACTTTACATCGGGATGGCGCGCAGAGTGTTTTCCTCCGAGGAGGTTCGCCGGCGCCTCGAGCAGCTGGCGGAAGTCGAATGGGAGGCTCTGCAGGCGTCCACGGGCGCCCCACGCCTGCATAGTTTCTAGTTGCAAAGGCGAGCATGTCTCAGAAAACCTGCCAAGCTTGCTTCCATCTGAATCCGCCCAGGGCAGAGCGGTGCGTGGCTTGTGGGGCCCACATGAAGAAACGGCGACGGCGTCGCGGCC
This sequence comes from Planctomycetota bacterium, assembly GCA_029260765.1. Lineage (GTDB taxonomy): Bacteria > Planctomycetota > J058 > JAJDCP01 > JAJDCP01 > JAJDCP01. The sequence continues at coordinate 2,498 of JAJDCP010000051.1, read as the reverse complement.
GCGCTGCCCGCGCGCGCCCGCGGCCCCCGCTGCTGAAGGGGCCCAGCTCGGCCGCAACCCGGGCTCGTCGGCTCAAACGCAAACAGACACGCAAGACCGGCGTCGTCGTCCTGGTCGTGCTTGCAGTCTTTGCCCTCGGCTACATGCTGACCCGCACAGCTCCATCGACGCCTGAGCCGACCCGTACGCCCACCGTGCAGCTGGTGTCTTGCCTGCCCGACAACGGTACGCTGTTGCGCGACCACGAGCTCGAAGAAGGGGCTGTGATCTTCAGGGGGCGTCTGGCATTGGCGCATGCGGACAGTCTCGGGGGCCTGGTTGTGCGGGCTCCCGGCGCGCGGGACTTCTACACAGAGCCGCGCGCTGACAGCAGCTTTGCTGTGCAGATCCGCCTGTGGCCCGGGCGCAATGAGCTGAACCTGAATGCCTTGTGCGGCTCGCAGGAGATTCCGGTCAAGCACGGACCACTGGTGCTGTTCCGAGATGCAACCAGCCATCGCGGCGCCGAGCTGCTGGCCGAGGGCCGCGCGCACGATGCGCGGGAGGCGCTGCAGAGTGCTCTCGAGCTTCGTGAAGAGCTCCGTGCTGTGCGGCCTCTGACACCGACCGAGCTGCGCGAGGAGCTCGGACTGTTCGAACTTCTGGCGCAAGCTCTCGCGACGGCGGGCGACGCACAAGAGCTGCATGCCCTGCTCGAACGGGGTGGTGCTTTCGGGGACGCGCTGGCGTCCGATAGCAGCGCATTTCCCACCAGGCTCGGGTTCATCGAGGCCTGCGCCCTGGGGTTGCAGAAGCTCGGCTTCGCGGGCGACGCGCGCACGGTCCGTGAGCAGGCCTTCGAGGTCGCGGCCGGCGAGCTCGACCCCAGCCTCAGTCTGGCGCGGCAGCGCTACGCCGCAGCGCGTCGGCTCGAGCTCAGCCTGCAGGCTTCGAAGGGTGAGCTGGCGAGTGACGAAGTCCGCGCGCAGAGCCTGCGGACGCTCGAAGACCTCTATCCGGACGGGGCCGAAGACGGTGTGGCTCGCCGGGCACTCTCGCTGGCGGGGGAGAGTCTCGGCATGAGCCTGGTTCGTGAGGCCGGGCCGGCTGCCGGCCGTTCGCTGCTCGAGCGTAGTGCCGCGCAGCTTCTCGCGCTGTTGCGTGACACCCCGGGCCCCGAGCTCGCGGAGCGTGGCTTGCACTACAACCTGCGGCTGGTCGGGGAGGGGTTGATGGCAGAGGGCGATGCTGAGGCCGGCCTGGCATTGCTCGACCTGAGCTCGCAGGTGCTCCTCCAACTCATACGCAGCTTTCCCGCGCAGGCGCGTTTCGTCGAAGAGTGCGCGCTGCTGGCCGCAGAGCTTGCCGAGCTGCACACGCAGGCCGGCCACTCTCGGCTGGCCTTGCGGTACTATCGCCTGCACGCTGCCAACACGCAGGATCTGATGCGGCGGGGGATCGTGACCGTCGAGGCGCTTGCAGAGCACGGGCGCGCGGCGCTGACCCGGGCCAGCCAGACGATCGCCGAGCTCGAGAGCCTACTCGGCGCTGGGCCGATCGACGACCAGGAGTTGCTCGCCCGCGTCGAGTTGAGCCTCGGCCATCTCGCGACCTGTCTGTCGCTCTGCCAGGCAGTCCGAATGGTTGAGCCCGAGCATCGGGAGACGTTGGTCTGCCAGTCGGAGGCCTGGGCGGCGAAAGGGCAGCTGAGCCGGGATGCAGGAGACTTGATCACTGCGTCCCTCAGCTTCGAAGAGGAAGTCGCGCTCCGGCGTAAGCTGGTAGAGGCGGAGCCACGCAACCGCAGCTACCTACGCAACCTGGCGACGGCTCTGCGGGATCTCGCCTCTACCTGTGAGGCGGATGGGCAGGCTGAACGGGCTGCCGAGCTTCGGCGCGAGAGCCACGAGATCTATCCTGATGAGTAACTGGCAAGGCTTCGGGTCCGTTCAGGACCTCGCGGAGCCCGCTGGACGCCCTGTGGGGATTGCACTACACTGAAGACTTGCCGAGCCGCACGGCTCCGAGGAATGCTTGCGCCGTGACTTCAGGCACTCCCCGCAGCAAGCGTATGCGCATCCGTCCGGGGCACCGTTTCGGCGGCAGCGACGGGCAGCGCTTTGAGATCGTCAAGCCGCTCGGAGTCGGCAGTCAGGCCAGTGTCTATCGGGTCCGCGATCTGCGCCTGCATCGCGATGTGGCCGCCAAGATCGTCAAAGAGAGTCTGGGTCTCGAAGCGGTCGACCTGTTCCGGAAACGGTTCGAGCGTGAGTTGCGCTTGACGGCCCGCTTCCAGAGCCCCTACATCGTGCAGATCTACGACTGTGGCGAGCTGCAGAACTCATGCCCCTACGTGATCATAGAGTTGATGGAGCACGGCGGCCTCGACACTCAGCTCAAGAAAGCCCTCAAACAGAAGCGCTACCTGCCGATCCGCCACGTGCTCTTCTGGGCCCGAGGGATCGCGCTGGGATTGCACACGCTGCATAAAGTCGGTGTCGTGCATCGCGACATCAAGC
>JAJDCP010000006.1 GCA_029260765.1 Planctomycetota bacterium | reverse complement strand
ATCCGTTGCGACCGCTGGCTGTACCGAATCGAAGCCGTCTTCTGTGAAGGAGCTCTGGCGGAGGTTGTATCCAGAGGCTCTGGGTTCACCATACGGATCGATCATCTCGTCGGTCATAGCAGCCTGCGGCGAAAATCGTGAAGCCAGGGGCCCACCGCCGTGGTGGCTGGCGAAGCGATTTTCGCCGCAGTCTGCATAGACCGACGCTACAGGCGGCTCTCAGCAGATCGAAGGCATCGACCAAACCTGATCAAAGGTCCCGGAGCGAAGTCTCAATCAAGAGTTGCCCATGTCAGGAGCTCTGGACTCCGACTCCGACTCCGATCCCGGTCGCGATGGCCGAGATTCGAGATCGGAGGTCCGAGGTCCGAGGTCCGAGGTCGCCGACGTGCGCTTGATCTGTCCCCCGTCGGTCCTCGTCCATCGGCAGTCGGTCCACGGAAATCGGCAGTCGCACGTCGGTTTCGGGGTCGGGGTCGGTCACGGGGTCGGGCTCGGCCACGGGTCCGGGATCGCAGCCCGTCCTCGGCTTCGGGCACCCCGTCGGGACCGGTTCTTCCCAGACTGAACCGCTCTCGACGCCGCGGCGCTGCTCGAGCTTTTCGGCGGGTCTCTCCCCCGTCGGGACCGGGCTGGGCCTGAGTTCGTCGCTGCTCGTATTCTACTTGCGGCTTTCGTTCCCCAACCTCTTCGGACCGACCTCGAGGCTGTCGCAGACTTGAGCCTGCAGTCCTGTCCACCTGCGTCCTGACCGATCAGGACCTCACTCAGGTCGGTGCAGCGCCCAGAGCCCCAGCCCGTGGCCCGGAAGCTGCCCGGCTTCGCCGGGCCTGGCCCCCTGCGAGATCTTGATGCAGATCCCTTCCACCTCCGGTATGCGCCAGATACGCCGCGGTCACACCGAAGCGACCGGAGGCCACCTGGGCGGCGCGGAGCCGCACTCCGGGCAACACCTTCACGACGATTCTCGATGAGCAGTGGGTCGCCCCCATGCTGGGGAGAGCGATGGAGGAGCTAGAGGGGATCAGACGAGGCGGGATCGGGACGAAGCACGCCAGCGGCAAGTCATGATCTGGGCAACCGAGCTGGAAGGCTCCTCCATCGCCAGGGGACGGGCCACGAAGAGGGCCTGGAACTGGACGAGCTGAACGCACGTCGACTCTGCCCAGAAGCTGCGAGCCGAAGGGGCGGCCGCCGAGCGCCCGACAAGGACCCTCCGCAGCCTGGCGGGTGACTCCGGCACTACTCCAAGCCGGTGTAGGTGATGGTTGCGTTGCCGGTGATGTCGATCGACCCGTCGTTGGCGTTTGTGAAGGTGTAACCGACGTCGGCGAAAGTGCCGCCGGTCAGGACCAGGACGTCGCCCGGCGAGCTGGTCTGGCCCCCGCCGTCGTAGCTGATCGGCATGGTGAAGTTGCCGACGCTGAAGTCGATGGTGACGGAGTCATTCCCGTCATTCCCGGACACGTCCAGGCTCGTCAAGTTGTCGAAGTCTACGCGGAAACCGTAGGTCACAGAGCTGTTGGTGAGCACGACCGCATCAGCCCCGCTGGTGCCCTCAGCGTGCAGCATATCGTTGCCCGTGCCCGACACGATAGCCACCGAAGTGTGTCCGTGGCCATTGCTGAGGTCACCCAGGGTGAAGTCATCGTCACCGTCTGTAATCGTCCCAGTGTTGATGATGAGGTTGGTATTGTTGACGGAATGAAGCGTCTCGAACGCGACTCCACCCGAGGTTCCCGAAATGACGATGGCGGAAAGGGTGCCCGTTGTGCTGTCGAAACCCGGGTCCATCCGGATCACGTCTTCGGCGCCCAACGGGTTGAAGGTCAGAATGGCGAAACCGATGACGTCGACCGGCTCCAGACCCGTGAAGTTCAGGCACGCCTCGCTCCCAGCGGGACTGCGCATCACAAGCCTCCCCGAGGTGGAAGAGAGCTTGTCGGGCGCATAGCTTATGCTGCACTGTCCGTCGCCTTGGATGCGGACGATGTCGCCCTTCGCCGTATCCTGCACACCGCCGTCATAGTGGAGGTCCACCGGGAACAGGCCGTGCTGCAGGTCTAGTGTGACACAGTCGTCTCCCCCGTGCGTGGCCAGGGCGATCGAGGCAACCCCGGCAAGCGGGACCCGCAGGCTGGCGCTGCCGTCGCCGATCGCCCCCGGAATCTTGCTGGTCAAGACGTGGCCATCCCCCTCGATCAAGAGCTGTGACGGATCAGCAGCATCGAGGCAGAGGCGCAAGAGATCCGACTTGGACCCGCTGAGGTCGACGATCTCGAGCACCCCCTCGCGCAGTAGAACCTCGGTGGATGGAGGATCTCCCCAGAGTGGCTGGCCAGCGCTGAGGGCCAACACAACGAGCAGAAAGAAGAGCTGTGTACGAGGTGGCATAGAACCTCCAGTGCGGTGACTGCGACCGGCGTGATGCATGATCACTTGATCTATGGTCAGCCGGATGGCACGGATTGTCCCAGCTCAACCGTGCACCCGTCAAGCACAGAGTCCGGTCCGGGGGGGGAGTGACACCGCCAAAAAACTGACACCGACAATCAGGCTTTCCCAACCCGGGTTGCAGCAGCCGGTCATCGGCCTCCGCCCATTCTCTGGGCGTGCTCGTCCCACCATCGCGCAGAATATGTGCAGATCCTGCGGTGAGCCCGGACGCGAGCTGGTTGGAGCCAGAAGCGGCGACACCGGCCGCACACAGATCTGGTCGACACCTTCCTGGCTCAGGGCTGGAGGGGCGACAATGGGTGCCCAACGACAATTACACCTCCCCACCGTGTTGCCTCAAGAAACTCTGCTACCCGCCATCCTCAGATCGAAAGCACCGTGTTCGCTCGGGTGACATTCACGAAGTCGACTCCAACTCGACTCTTCGATTTCCTCTCTACCCCTGGGGGCCCGTGGCTCGAAATGCGCGCCTGTCGAGTCTGGCAAGGGGGTCGCGGGTAACATTCCTTCTGACGCAACGACCCCCGCTGGGTAGCAAACAAAGCGAAGCAATGCGATGGGGAAAAGTAATTGACATCGGGCAAATGGGCGTGCAACGGAACAACAGGACTTCCGCTATGCGATCTTCTCGCATCACGGCGTGCCTCCGATGCCCTGTAAGCGCGACCTGAACATCATCTACAGTACCAACAAGCACCACCTGAACTGCGGTGAGATGTGGGAGCCCGGGGCCTGGATCCCCATGGGCAGCCCGGGCACCGCGACGCCCAAGCGGGTCAGGGGTCACGTCCTGGGTTGCAGCATAGACGAGCGAGCAGGGGGGATTCCCCATCGGCAATGCGCACGCAGCCCCAACTGCGGGTGCATAGCCCCTCCTCGGCGTGACTTACCCAGCGATTTCCCCCAACCCCTGATTCTGCCGAACTTCACGACCCCAGCCATTTGATGTCGGCGCCGATCTACCGGGTAACCGCTACCGTGAACCGTTTGGGTGGTATTGCATAGCCCATCTTCCCGAGCACAGCGAGCTGCTCTTTCTCCAGATTGACGCGCTCCCAATACTCTGCGGTCCCGATCTTTACCTTCTGTACGCGCGCGTTGGCGAAGACTCGCTGGAGCCTCTCGAGCGTCATGCCCGACTTGTGACGGAGCCAGCGGCCGAGGTTGAAGGCCATCACGGCGAGGCTCAGGTGCGCCTGGATGCGATCTGCACGGCGATGCCTGATCGGGCCAAGCTTGACGGTTGATTTCAGGCAACGAAACGCTTCCTCGATCTTGAAGAGAGAACGATAGACCTCGTCGACCTCCACCGGATCCTTCGTCAGGACGTCTGTACCGATCACCGACTTGCCCGCATTTCTGCGGGCGTCCGCGATCTTCTTACGATCCAGCAGGACCTTGCCGATGGGGCGACCCTTGCCGTCCCGCTTGTGTGCGCTGCGCCGCACGTAGCGCTTCAGGATAGGGTGCCCCAGAAGCTCCGCGGCCTCCTTCTCGCCGCGGCTCAGTGCCTCCCGCACTCGCTCCAGGTGGCCCCCGATGCGTCTGAGGTCTTCCTTCCTCTTGCGCTTGTTCAGGCGCAGAACATAGAGGCGCTTGCGCTTCTTTCGCCCCTCCTTCACCTCCTGGACGAGAGCTCGGTAGCAGAGGTGCGGCTTCTCGGGGTGGGGCTGCATGGGGCCCTTTGATCGCACCATGGCCTTC
>JAJDCP010000050.1 GCA_029260765.1 Planctomycetota bacterium | reverse complement strand
AGGGCAGCGAAAAACGGCAGAGGCATCGAGAACCACCTTTCCTCGGAAAGATGCCTCGCGAAAACAGCGCGCTCCTGGCTGCGCGATTTTTCCCCCCGGGGTCGCAGGACCGGTTTCGGAGGGGCCCCTGAGACAGTCTCTCATAGAGCGCCGCTACAGCGGAGCGTCTCGGAACCGCCGGCTGGATCTCTGCCCACCCGTTTTCGGCGCTCATAGAGCGCCGCTACAGCGGAGCGTCTCGGAACCGCCGGCTGGATCTCTGCCCACTCGTTTTCGGCGCTCATAGAGCGCCGCTACAGCGGAGCGTCTCGGAACCGCCGGCTGGATCTCTGCCCACCCGTTTTCGGCGCTCATAGAGTGCCGCTACAGCGGAGCGTCTCGGAACCGCCGGCTGGATCTCTGCCCACGCGTTTTCGGCGCCCACAGAGCGCCGCCACTGAAGACGGCTTCCCCGCGCACGGTTTCAGCCGTCCCTATCCCCGATAGCGTCCCGGACATAGCCGGCGAGCGGCTTCCCAGGCATCCTCCGCCCCTCGGATGGCGTCGAAGGTGAAGGGCAGGAGCAGCTGCGTGACCCACTCGACGGGTTCCGGATCGGTCACCAGCTGACGAAGGATTCGCTCGGCCACCGGGAACCAGTGCGGGTCCCAGGCAACCTGCACGCGCTTGGTGGCGGTCTGCCTGCCTGCACGGATGAAACTGAGCTCTTCGGCGAGGATCTGCTCGAACACCGCCCGCGTCACGCGCCCATGGTGCACCTCAGCCCACAGCTCCCAACGCGAGCGCTCGGTGGTGGCCAGGTCGTCCATGATGCGCACGAACACTTCTTCACCACGCGCACTGCGCATCATCGCAGGCAGAGCCACGCAGCCATTGCCGCGCAGCCAATCGGCCAGATACTGCAAGGCCTGGAAGATGTTGTAGCGTACCTCGGCCCGGTCCGAGTTGCGGATCAGGTCGGACTCTTCGATGTCCGCCGCCAAGACCCCGCGCAGGTACAGGGGATGCCCCTGCTCCAGCCCCGGCCGGTCTTCCCCCAGAACGAAGGCCAGCAGAGGCGTGCGCTCTTCCTCATCGGGCACCAACGCCTCGATCAATGCGAATAGATCCTGGTTGGCGGGGTTTCGTTGCCTGCGGCGCCAGGCCGCGACCAGCGCGATTCCCGAACGCACGAAATCCGGATGCGCGACCCAGAAGCCATCGAGGCCTCGCTTGAGTTGGGTCACAACGTCCTTGATGTAGCCGACCATGCTGACCGCGAACGACGCAGGGTTGCCATCTTCGTAAAGCACACCGTACATGCCCCCGATCTTCAAGGCACCCAGCGGCTCGAGCGCGCGCACCAGGATGCAGTGGGACTCTTTGATGTGCTTGATGACGATTTCAGGGTCGGCTTTGACGGGGATCCGGTAACCCGGATCGTTGCGGAACAAGCGCGCCGTCGAGCCCAAGAAGTCGTGCCACCCCAGGGAGCCCCCGACAAAGTGCGGTGCCAGCTCATGAGCGATGGCCTGGATGCGGAAGATGCTGCGTGGGCTCTCGAACACGATGAACAGCTTGACCGTCCCCGGCTGGTAGCTCGCGTGTTGACTGTGGATGAGCTCTTCAGCCGCAGCGATCAGGCCCTTGAGGTAGCGCGCCTCTTCTTCGTTCTCGAGCTTTGGCACATAGAATGCCAGCGCCTCAGGCCGCATCCAGTTGTGGAACAAGTGCAGCGCCAGGTCGACGAGATGCAAGGGCAGTGGATTGCCGTGATACAGGTGGCTTCCGTCGGGCAAGGCCAACCCGGGGATGCGTTTGATCGGCCGAGCCAGGCCCTTCTCGGCCAAGGCATAGCGCTTGCCGTTGCGCGGATCCTCAAAACTGATGCTGCCATCAAAACACTGGATCAGGTTCCGGCAGCCCGCCAGGAAGTCGGCCATGATGGGCGTCTTCGAATCTTCATCATCAGCGCCCCAGAGTGGCGGCTGGCCCGACTCCTCGACCAGGCGGGTGACGATCGCAGGCTCCGCGGGCAGCTTGCGATGCAGTGCATTCATCGCGTTGATGGCCATCTTCGGCGTGTCCGGGGGACCGAACAGCGTAACCTGTTCTCCAGCCAGAAACTCGGGGATGATCACGGCCTGCTGTGGCGGCTCCTCCTCCAGGGGCCCCACCACGATGCGGCCCTGGGCATCCTTCTGCCCCAGGACCGTCTCGTACTCGGGGGACAGGTAGGCACGGCCCCGGTTGCGCACGGTGCAAGCCGCAGTCTGCGCATCGATGAAGGCCCGGTCCTGGATGCGCTGCTCGAGCACGCGACACAGAGCTGCCCGGCTGCGTTCGTAGACCAAACAGATGAAGCGGAGCGCCTCAGGAGTCTCGATGTCCGCAAAAGAGTCCCGCAGTCCATGGGCCACACGCAGCCCTGGCACTTCGGGCACAGCCTCGCTGTCCGCGTCGAGACGTGCCAACAGCTCCGCGGACAGGAAGTCGAGGTAGGGCGGGATATCTGGGCCGGACATGGGCAGCTGTCCCCTATGTGGCGGAGGCAGCCGGTTGCGCCTGCTCGCGGGCTTTGGCGCATTCCTCGCAGAAGGGGCTGCCCCGCTTCGCCGCGCCTGTCAGCGTTGCGGCCTGCGCAGCTGCCGTCTTCTCATCGATGATCGGTTTCTGCTCGTCGGGCTTGGCGGGTGGGGCATCGGCGGGACGTTTTTCGGGGCTCGCACCTTGCTGGGCCTGAGCCGGCTTCGAATCCTGCTCTTTCTTCTCTTGCTGCTTCTGCTTCTTGAGCTTCTCGCACTCGGCACAGAAAGGAATGCCCGACTTGGCGGCAGATTGCAGAGTTGCGGCCTGGGCCGCCGCGGTCGCAGGGTCGATGATGGGCGGTGCCTGCGGGGCCTTTTTTGCGGCCGCTTTCGCGCATTCTTCGCAAAACGGCACCCCATCTTGGGCGGCCAACTCCAGAACCTTGGCCTGTTTGGCCGCAGTCGCCACATTCGGAGACAGGTCGATACGCACGCGACCGGGTTGGCGCTTCTCACACTCCTCGCAAAAAGGCTTACCGTCGACGGCTGCGCGCTGCAGCGACTCTGCCTGGCGCTTGGTCGTGGGATCGACTTCCACGCCCTTGCGCCGGAAGACCAGCCGGTACTTTCGGCCAGACTTGAACTGCGGCTCGCTCTTCTCAACCTTCTGGCCGAACTCGTGTGATGTGCGGATGGTCTGCTTCGATACCTTGTCCGCGGGGGAATTCGGCTCGCTCATGGCATTTTCCTGCTACAGCCGGGAAACCGGCGAAGACCGCAATCCATCTTCAGCACTCCCTTGCACCTCGCACACCCTGGTCAAGCCTGCGCTTTGTCGAAAGCCGCAAGGTAGGCACGGAGTGGATTCAACACTCCTTTGGCCTTGGACAGTCCCTCGAGTCCCTCGCTGACATCCGATGCGTTGATCAGCAGGTTCCGGACTTGCTTGCCGGTCAGCGCCGGGCACAACATCTTGAGCTTGCTGGCGATGTTCGCGATTACGGGCACGCCGAACGAGATTCCCTCGTCCGAGTGGGTGTTGCCGCCGCTGACATCATACTTGTCTTTATCGACGGGAGCGTCGCCCGGGTTCTCGATGTCGGCCTTGCGGCGCGCAGCCTCCCACTCCTTGTAGGCCGCCTCCCACTCCTCGACCCGCTGCCGGAACTCCGGTTTCATGCGGTCGACGAGCCTTGCGGGCTTCGGCTCGACGGGCTCCGGGTGCTCGGACAACCACTGCTGGAAGACTTCGTTCTTCCTCACCCAGGCGTCCCGGCGCTGGTTGTTGTAGTAGGCGTTGATGTTCTTGCGCGCGTCCAAGGGGCTGTAGAGCGTGGTGTTGTCGGCGGGCACCATCAAGTCGACACCGGGACCGCGGCCGCGCATCGAGTGCGGGCTCGCCGTACCGTTCTCGCGGTTGTAGTAGCAGCCTCCCCCCAGCACTCCGTTGCCGCTGGCGTATGAGCCGCCATAGGTATCACGCGCGCCCGGCTCGATGGTGACGTCGTTGTTGCCCCCGGTCGAGACGAAGACCACGTTGGGGTGGGCGCTCACGACTCCCTGGATGCCCCCCTTGGTCCAATCGAAGGCCACACTCGTGGTTATGACCTCTGCTCCCTGCGACGCCGCCCACTCCATCGCGGGCTTCATCACCTCGCCCTCTTTGTCTTTGGGTGCCATCTGGGTGTTGTTGAGCTTGACGTCGAGCAACTTGATCTTGTCGGTGCCGAAGCTGACCTGGCCAGCCACATGGGTGCCGTGGAAGTCGATCAGCGCCGTGTTGAACGTCGAGATGTCGTCGACGTCGACCGCATCTTTGACCAGGTCGGGCGGCGGCGTGAACATCTTGCCACCGACCAGACGGTCTTTGAGATACCCCCCGTCGTCCCAGATTCCCGAGTCCATAACGGCGACCTTGAGGCTGTCCTTGGGCGCGGCACACGCGGCATAGATCGTCTGGAACTCGACGTCGGCCAGGGCAAAATCGTCCGCGGTCTGCGCGTGGTAGACCCGGAAGCCCCCGGTATTGGTGGGAGCCCGCGTAACTTTGACCTCAAGTGTCGTGCTGACGGGTTTGTCGCCATCGAGCTCAAGGCCCACGACAGAGACCAATTCGGCTTTCAGCGTTTCGGTGCCGGGCTCGAGGCCCGTGACGTAGAGGAACTCGCTGGCTCCCTCGATCTCGAAGGCTTCCAGGGGCAGCTTGAGCGGTCTCTTCAGCGTCTCTTCAGACAGCCGAAAGCGGCTGAGATAGGCAGGCCCGTCATAGTCGCCATCCTCCGCCCGATTGACTAAGCGCTCGCCCGGATTCTCAGCCTCGACCAACGACAACTTCACCACCCCCTTGAGGTCGGGAGGCAGGATCTTGAGCTGCACAGTCTTCTGCACCAGGCCCTGGACAACTTCCAGGCTGTCTTCTTCGAGGTCCGGAGAGAAGAACTGCAGCTGGGGGGGTCCGATCCCCAGCGTCACACTGTTGACCTTCTTCTTCTTGATCTCGAAGGCCGGCATGCCCCGCTTGTTCTTTCCTTCGGGGTCACTGCCCTCGAGCTGCACCGGAGTCGTTTCGCTGACCAGGTCGTCGAGGATGAACGTGAGCTGGCCGCTGGGGTCGGTCTTGTCTTCGGCTGTCAGATCGCCCACACCGGGAAAGGTCGCCTTGATGGTCGCGTTCTCGAGCGGCGCCATGCTCTCGAGCCCTACCACTTTGACGACCAGAGCCGTCTTGTTGGACTCTTTGCAGGTCTCGACGATGTCGACCTCGTTGGGCTCGAGCCCCCCAGGTTTGGCAGTCAGTTCAGGCACGGCTGAGACCTCTCTGCATAGGCTTCGAGCTCTGCGATCTTCTCACTGCCAGACTTGAAGTGCTGCCCGAGTATGTTGGACGCCCACGGCAGACGGCTATCAAAGTCCGCCCCGAAGCGCAGCCGGAACACGATGAAAGTTTCGGCTTCTTCAGGGTTGAACAGGTCGTAGCTGGGTGCTTTCTTCATGCCGCCGCGGATGTGGGCTTGCAGGACCGCGGACGAAAGTGGCTCAGTGAGGTCTGGACACCGTGCGCGGATGCGGTCTTCGACTTTCTGTTGAGCACTCTCCTGCATGGCTTCCTTGAAAGCCAGCAGCTGCTCGGTGCGGATCTTCAGCATTGCCGATGTCCCGATTCCAGGTGCCTCTGATGGTACAGGGATCCACGTCGAACATCGATACCCAACCCCACGTTGACAGACGTGCTGCATCTGCCCGACAATTGTATTCGGGCTCACGAAGGGCCTGCCCTAATGGCTCGCAAGGGATGGCTATGAACTGGAATACAACCCGGAACTGGGCGGCTGGCTTGCTGATCGCAGCACTCGCGCTCCACGCGGTCTGGCGCGAGGCGTACCCGCACGCGGGCCGGGAGTCCGAGAATCTCGACCAGCTGCGCAGCTGGGTGCGCAGCTCCGTTGGGCTTGCCGGCAGGCGACTCTGGGCCCTCGATCGCAAACATGTGGTCACGGGTTCCGCGCTGGCGACCCTGCAGGCAGACCTGGGTGCCAGCCTGCTCGAGCAACAAAGAGCGCACGATGCTGAGCGGACGACCCACGACGCGCGACTCGAGGCCCTGCGTGCAGAGCAACAAAGCCAGACCGCTGGACTTGAGGCCCTGCGACATGCGCTCGCGGATCTGCGTGGCGACCTGACGACTCTGCAGGACCCCTCCGCTCTGGCCGCACGCCTCGATGGGCTCGCCGAAGAGCTGGCGAGTTTTCAAGCCCGTCAGCAAGAACTGGACACCGACTGGCAGCAACAGTTCATCGAGCTGCGCCAGACCGCTGACCAGCAGCTCGAACGGCTCGCCAGCCAGCTGCAGTCGCTGGAGCAGGATTGGTCGCAAGAGCTCCGTGCCCGGCTCGCGCACTTCGAGCCGAGCTTCCAGGCTGCGGTCGGCAACCTCAGTCCCGGTCTGTACCGCCTGTTGCTGCGCAATGGTGACCAGGAGCGGGTTCTTGGAGCCGCTTTCGCAGTGCGCGCTGACGGGGTCCTCGCCACCGCAGGCAGTGTCGCGCTCGAAGCGCTGCAGGCGAGCTTTCACGAACCCGGTTCCGTGCTCGAGGTTGAACCCTGCGCAGGCGGGGCGCGGCTGCCCGTGTTGCGTCAGAGCATCGCCTCAGGCATGCGCACAGGCGAGGCCACGCACGATGCCGCGCTGCTGAAAATCGACTGCCGAGGACGGAGCTTGCAGGTGATGCCGTTCGGCGACGCCCGGCCCACACTGGCCAGCCCGATCGGCATCGTCTTTCCGCGCCCCGGCGAGCTCGGCTTCGTACGGGGCTACACAGCCGACAGCAACGACAACAGTCTTCGCTTCCGTGCCCAACTCCCGCCCGGCATCGCGGGTGCACCGATCGTGTCTGCTGACGGCCAGGTGGTGGCTGTGCACAGCGGTCCCAGCCCCGACGGGGTCCTGGCTTCGGCGGCGTGGTCGGAGGCCTGGGCCGAGCTACTGCGAGACTTCTGATGCGACGCCTGTTCTGCCTTGCGCTCTGTCTGATGAGCAGCCTGTCCTTTGCAGATGGCTGGACGCTGAGTGATATCTCGCAGTGGGCGCGACGCGGAAGCTCTGAAGACGTGCAACGCCTGTTCGAGGTCTGCACGGAGGGCGACGCGGTCCTGGCGGCGGCTGCGCTCTCCGCCCTGCGCACCGTGACAGGTCAAGAGGCCCTCGAAGCGCTGCTTGCCGCCTGGCAGGGGTACACGCAAGCAGACAGTACCCGTCTGGAGAGCGCCGCGCTGGCCGAGCTCAGAGCCGTCTACCTTGAGCGTCCCGACGATGTCGGCCGGCTGATGCAAGAATCAGACCGTCCGGAGGTGCGCATCGCCGTGCTGGCCCTGCAACGGAAGCTGCGTCTCGCCTCGGTGCGCAACCAGGCCCGCGCCGCACTGCGGGCTGATCCGGCCGCTGAGGTGCGCGTGTTCTCGGCCGAGCTGCTCTGGCAACTCGAAGCCGAGGCGGTGCTGCCCCTGCTGTTCGAGGTCTTCGCCGACGAGCACAACCCCGACAACGTCGTCCGGCTGGCCCTGTTCGCACGGCTCGTAGCCGCGCCCGCCCACCGCGAAGCCAGCCTGCGGCTGGCGCTGCAGGCCGACGACGCGGCTCTGCGTGAGGCCGCGCTGCAGGCTCTGGCGCAGGAGCGGCCGCAATGGGCTGCCGACGAGCTCTGGAAGCTGGTCGCTGCCGACCGCCCCGAGCAGGTACAGAGGGGCCTGGCGGGCCTGGCCGTGATCGGAAACTACCAGGACCTGCTCCGGTTGATTCCGCTGATTCCCGGCCTTCCCGAGCTGGCAGAGACCGAGCTGCGCGGCTTCCTCCTGGCACGCGGCGATGCGGCCTGCCTGAGCAGTCTGCTGAGCGCTGCCCGCGATTGCAGCTCAGCTGCCATCGGAGCTGCCTGCCTGCAGGTCGCATGGAATCTGGCGGGCAACACCGACGACCGCCAGCTGCTGCGGAACGAGCTCGATGCGCTGCTGCAAGATCCGCGCCCTGCGCTGTGCGCCGAGGCCTATCGGTTGCTCGCACGGCTGATCGGGGCTCAGGTGGATGGAGCCAATGATGCCGTCTGGATCGAGCGCGGGCTGGCCTGGGACGATGTTCAGGTGCAGGCGGCCGCCATCGAGGCTTTCGGCGCCCGTCCTGACCAGGCTCTAGCCACGAAGGTGGTCGCCCTGCTCGATGCCAAGGGTACCGGAGACGCCGCCTCCAGCGCGCTCGCACAGGCAGGCGTGGCCGCCGCGCCGGCCTTGCTCGCGGCATGGCCCCAGCTGGCCAGCGCAGGGCGCGTGCGGGCGGCACAACTGCTGGGCGGGCTCGAGACCCATCCGGGTGCCAGCGCTGCGTTGCTCCAGCTGCTCAGCGACAGCGATGCCGTCGTGCGGCTGGAGGCCGCCGACGCTCTTGCCCGAGCTTCCAGTGACGCGCAGGCCACCAGGACGGGCCTGCGCACGGCGCTCGGCGATGACTACTTCGCGGTCCGGAGCAGCGCTGTGCGTGCGCTCAGCGGGCTGGCTTGGGAAGGCGCGGAACGCGATGGGCTGCGTCAGGTGTTCCTGGAGCTGGTCGCCAACGCCGAGCCGCCTGAGCTTGAGGCGCTGGCCGCCGGCCTCAGTTCGTTGGGCGCCGTCGAGGCATGCCAGGCGGTCTGTGAACAGCCCTTGCCCGCCAAACGGCGCGCTGCCGCACAGCAACTGCAGCTGCTCGCGCTTCTCGGGCAGCGCGCAGCCTGCGAGCCCTACTTGCTCGCGGCTTTGGAAGCAGCGGACGAGCAGGTCGCAGGCGAGGCGGCTCTAGCGCTGTCTGCCCTCGGCAGCTCCGACGGGGATCGCGTCCTGCTCGCGCTGCTGCGCGATCCCCGGCCTGCCCGGAAGCACCTGGCTGTGCGCGCCCTGCGCAGTCTGCGGGAACGCACAGGCCAGAGCTTCGGTTACGACCCATTCCAACCCTGCGTGGGCAGCAACGAGGAAGCCTGGCAGGCCTGGCAACAGCTGCTGGACACACGCTGATCGGGTCTCAGAGCTCGGGGGAAGCCCCAGCCTCAGCCTGCAGCTCCCGCAACAAACGGGACGCACGGGGAGCGCCCTGCAGGCTGAGCTCGATGCTGTCCCGGTCGGGAGCGATCAGAGCCAGGCCACCATTGCCAAAAAACCAGCGCACCACGTTCGCCGGGGGCAGGCACTCGATAGCTCCAACGGCGGACGCTTCGAGCTGCATGAATGGTCCTTCCCGCTCGTTCGCGTGCAACTGCAGGCTGCCAGCCACCCACACCAACAGCACCCGCTCGAGGCCTTCTGCGCCACGGTCGAGGTGCGCAGGCCAGAGCAAGCTCGGAGCCACGCCGTGGGAATCATGCAGGCGGAAACGCAGAGAATGCAGCCTCCAGCGCCACGCAAGCCTCCCCAGGGAACGGAGCCCCACCAGCGGCAGCAGGAACCCGAAGGAGCAAACTGCGCCCCCGACCGCCGAAACCAGCCGGTTGCCACTGCCCTCGACCGCGAACCCCAGCACACTCGCAGCCAACACGCTCAGTCCGCACAGCCAGGCCAACCGAGCGTCGGCCTCCCAGGGACTCGGCCCGATCACCGTCCCGTGCGCCACCCGCCGGCCGGCTCAGCAGCTGCGCAGCAGGTTGACCACCTCGAGCGCATCCGCCACCAACGAGCTGGCTTCCTGGGGTTTGATCCGCCGACCGTTGTGGAAGCAGACCGCGTCCCCCGAGGCCTCGAACTGCCAGTTCTTCTTCTTGTTGGCGACAAAAAAGTCCCGCACCTGCTGCTGGAAGAGCTCGCGCACAGCCTCCTCATCATCCCCCTGCAAGACGAAGCCCTTACTGAATTCGGGATCCTCGGCGAAGTTGATGTCCTGGCCCCCGAACATCTTGCCGAGGAAGTCGAACAGCTTCACTTCGGGCCGAAGGTAGCAATGCGGCACCGAGAACTCGGGGCTCTGCACCAGACAGAGCGTCTGGCTATGGGTGGTGCGGTTCTTCCCGTGGCCCGTGGTGTACTGGTAGTCCGTGAGCGTAATCTGGCTCGGTCCTTCGCTACCCCGCACGGCGTTCTTGGCCTTGCGGGAGCTGCCCTTGCTGAAGATCTTGAAGCGGCCGATGTTCGGCAGACTCGCCGGCGCGATCACCCCGACGAAGTCGTAACCCAACTCCGAGGCCGAAGCCTGCCAGGCCTCGGTGCGCTTCTTGTCGAACAGCCAGACCAGATAGATGATGCCAGCGATCAGCGCGATGACTCCGCCGATCGCCAGGAATGGCAGATATTCTTCCATGCCAGGTCTCCTTGAATGCATGCGCAGGCAAAGGAATCCGCGTCAGCTTCCGCGGTATGTCGAATAGCCGTAGGGACTCAGTAGCAGCGGCACGTGGTAGTGCTGAGCCGGAGCCGACACCTCGAACACGATCTTGACCTCAGGGTAGAAACCGACCACACCCCGCTGCTCGAAGTAGCTACCGGTGTCGAAGCTGATGCGGTATTGCCCGGCCACAAAGGCCCCGGGCTCCACCAGACCCTTGATGCGGCCATCCGCATCGGTACTGCCCGCGCCCAGCCGCACGTAGTTGCCGTCCTTCAGGATCTCGAGCTCAACGGGCAGGCCCTCAGCCGGGCGGCCCCGACTGGTATCGAGGATGTGTGTGGAAAAGCTCATGCCGTCACCAGTTTCTCCAGCCTGAGGTGGGTGATGCGCCGCTGCTCGGCCGCCGCCTGTCCGAGCTCGACCGCAGGCTCATTCTGGAGCCGGCTCTCGAGCGCGGCCCGCATCGTCTCGGCGCTCAGGCCTGTGGCGCAGATGATGAAGATGTAGCCGAACTTCTGGAAGTATTGCTCGTTGCCTCGCGCCAGCGCCTCGCGCGCGTCTTCGCCCGCCGCCTGCATGCCCGCCTGCTCGCTGCGGGACCAGTCCGCCGCGGTCTTGCCGACCGCGCTCTCGGCCTCGCGCCCGCCGATGCGGGGATGGGTCTTGAAAGCCTGCAGCCAATCGGCCTCAGCCAGTTGGTCCAGCTGCTCGTTGGCCACTTGCTGCAGAGCTTCTGCCGACGCAAAGGGCCGCGCATCCGCCAAAGCCGCCGCCCAACTCTCCGCACCACAACAGCCGAGCAACGCCGCGCGGGCTTCGTCGGGCAGCAGCGCATTGAGCCGCGCGAGTCCCATCTGCCTGCGCCCCTCTGCGCTGGCGCGGCCATACACCCGCAAGCGAGCGACCCCTCCGTCGGGATGGATGTTGAAGCGCAGATGGCTGACAGGACCCAGTGGGCACAACGCGTCGCCGAACAGATGGCGCGTGTGCGCCTGCAGCTTGGTCTGAGGAAGCAAGACCTGCCAGGGCAGAGCATCTGCCTCGACGGGATCCGTGCTGCTGAGGCAGGCCTCGATGCTGCAGCTGTCCGGATAATTGCCCTTGAAGTGGCTGGTATCGACGCAGATCTGCTCGACCTGCCCCGGGCAGGCCAGCTGCAGCAGCGCCCAGTCGTGGCCCGGACCGCGTCGCCGGCGCGTCTCCCAGCCCTCGCCCATGTGGCGCGCATCGCCAGGCCGGATCAGGTTGTGCCGCGAGCTGAAGAACATGTCGCTGCATGCCAGCACCCGCCCCCCCGACGGAGCCGCCGCCAGGTCGAAGGGCGCCCCCGGATCGAGGCGCGGTTCAGGCAGCACCCGTCCGTGCGCCCGTAGCCGGGCGACCCCACCATCAGGAAAAATATTCAAGCGCAGATGGGTCACCCGCCAGGGGTGGCTGAGGGCGAACGCGTTCTGGCTGTCCCCCAGCAGCTCGCTTCGGGACAGCAGCTCGATCCAAGCAACGTCTTCGAGCAACGCAGCTATGGGCGTGTCTGCAGGCGCGGAGCAAGCGTCGACCGAGCAGCTGTCAGGATAGTTGCCGCGGAAGAAACCCGTGTCGACCACGAGCCCGTCGAGCACCCCGGGCAAGCCGAGCCGGATGATGGCGAAGTCATGCCCGGGAACCCGCTTGCGCCGTGACTCCCAGCCGTCCATCCACTTGCCCCGCGGCGTGTACTTGTGCTCGATGAAGACCGGTGTGGCGGCCTTCAGCAGGTTCTCCTTGGGAGCAAAGAACTCGTCGTTGGCATACAACACAGCCCCCCCGAGGTCTTCACAAGCAAGATCCAGCTCTTCAGAGAAGCTCATGTACGCAACAACCTCCTGCCAAAAGGACCACCGGCCAGACGTCCGTCAGAAAACACCCGCTCCCCGCGCAACACCGTATGCAGCACCCGGCCGACAAGAGGATGCTCCAGGTAGGGGCTCAGCTTGTGCCGGTGGCGCAGATTGGTGACACTGGGGATCACACTCTTCTCCGGCTCCCAAACCACCAGATCCGCATCAGCCCCGGGCTCGAGCGAGCCCTTGCGCGCTTCGAGCCCGATCAGGCGCGCCGGCTCGGAGCACAGCCAACGGCACAGCTGCGGCAGCTCGACACCGCGCTGGCGGGCCTCGGACCAGATCAAGGGCAGCCGCAGTTGCAGGCTGGAGATTCCTCCCCAGGCCGCCATGAAGTCCCCACTATCGCAGCACTTCAACGCCGCCGGGCTCGGGCTGTGGTCGGACACCACCAACGAGATGGTGCCTGCCAGCAAGCCCTGCCAGAGGCGTTCACGGTTCTCAGCCTCGCGGATCGGCGGGCAACACTTGAACTCAGTGCGCCCATCGGGGATCTGCTCGGCGCTCAGGCACAGGTAGTGCGGGCAGGTCTCGGCACTGATCGGAAGACCCGCCTGTTGGGCTTCACGCAGCCAGGGCAGAGGATCTGCCGAGGAGAGATGCACCACGTGCACTGCCGCGTCGACCTCGGCCACCAGCTCGAGCAGCAACGCGACCGCATCGTTCTCCGCAGCGCGTGGCCGGCTACGCAAGAAACTGGCGTAGCTGCGCCGGTCGAGCCCAGGTTCGGCCTCCAGCACGGCGGCGGCGGCCTCGATCGGCCCCGGCAGCTCTGCATGGACCAGCAGGGTGCTGCCCAGCTCGGCCAGCAGCTGCAACGCGGGACGCAGCTCGACGACGGGCAACATGGGGAACTCATCGACCCCCGAAGGCACCAGGAAGCACTTGAAAGCCAGCACCCCGCGCTCGTGCAGGCCGCGTAGCTGGTCGAGGTTCCCCGCAACCACACCGCCACAGAAGCCGACATCGACCCAGCACTTTCCTCGTGCCGCCATCAACTTGTCGTCGAGTCCCTCCGGACTGGTTGTCGCGGGGATGCTGTTGAGGGGCATGTCCATCAAGGTGGTCACCCCACCCGCGGCCGCCGCGCGCGTGGCGGTCTCGAACCCCTCCCACTCAGTACGACCCGGTTCGTTGATATGCACATGGCTGTCGACCAGACCGGGCATCACGACGGCGTCGCCGACGTCGAGCAGCTCGCAGTCTGCCTGGAAGTCCGCCCGCGGACGGACCGCGAGGATCTTTCCGCCACGCATGTGCACGACGCCCTCAGACACGCTGTCGCGAGTGACCAGCCTGCTGCTGGCCAGCGCCCATTCTCGATCGTCCCCGGCCACGTCTCCAGCTCCTGCATAAAGCGAGAAGCTTACCGCTGTCGGCCAAAGCCTGTCAAACCGTGCCCACGCTTTCCTGCTGCCAGGCGCTGTGGTATCCTCGCGGCATCCCATACTTGGCAGAATGGAACATGGATTCCTCCCAGGACTTCTATGAGTTGGAGACCGATGTCTCCGACTCGCCGTACTACAACGAAGACCTCGCTCCGACCTCGAAGAAAGCGCGCACATGGAATATGTGGAACATCGCCGCTCTCTGGATCGGCATGAGCGTATGTGTTCCCACTTACATGCTCGCCGCCGGCCTGATCGCCAGCGGCATGAGTTGGTGGCAGGCAGTCGGCACCGTGATGCTGGGCAACATGGTGGTGTTGGTGCCGATGGTGCTCAACGCGCATGCGGGCACCAAGTTCGGCATCCCCTTTCCGGTCTTCCTGCGTGCCCCGTTCGGCATCAAGGGCTCGAACATCCCCGCCATGATGCGTGCGTTGGTGGCTTGCGGCTGGTTCGGCATCCAGACCTGGATCGGGGGCAAGGCGCTCTATGAGCTGGGCGCGGTGATCTGGCCATCACTGACCGACGCCGCTCCGATCGCCTTCTTGGACTTGAACATCTGGCAGCTGCTGGCATTCCTGCTGTTCTGGGCCATCAATATCGGCATCATCCTGCGTGGCATCGAGTCGATCAAGTGGCTCGAGACCTGGGCCGCTCCGATCCTGCTGCTGATCGGTCTGGCCCTGCTGGGTTGGGGAATCACCAGCGGAGGCGGCCTGGCCAACGTGCTCGAGCGCTCCAGCGACTTCCACCAGCCGCCCCTGGTCGTGGCCGGAGGCCAAGACCAGGTCAGCGGCGACAGCCTGGAGCTGGCATTGTTCCCGCTGGCGGATGCAGGTGTCCCGCGCGCACGTAGCATGCGGGTCTCGCTCAGCAGCGGCTCTGAGCTCGGCGCGGACAGCCTGCTTGCCAGCGCGCCGCTGCAGCCGTTCCAGAGCGCGCTGCGTCTGGCTCTGCCGGCGGGCCTGGCCGACAAAGACGTGGTCGACGTCGGCGTGGCTCTGTACAGCGACGATGCGGGCGAGCAGGCTGCCAGTCCGCTCCAGGCTTCGGTGGAATACCGAGAGGATGGTGCTGAGAGTGCCGCAGCAGGTACGGCGATGCCCTTCTGGAAGCTCTTCCTGCTGTCGTTGACGGCGATGGTCGGCTTCTGGGCCACGCTGAGCCTGAACATCCCCGACTTCACGCGCTTCGCCCGTTCGCAGAAAGATCAAGTCATGGGCCAGCTGATCGGCCTGCCCACCACCATGACCCTGTTCGCATTCATCGGCGTCGCCGTCACCTGTGCTGCCGTGGTGGTCTTCAAGGACATCATCATCGTCTCCGATGCGCCTTGGGATCCGGTACAGCTGCTGTCGCGCTTCAAAGACCCGGTGGTCGTCGTCATCAGCATGCTGGGCCTGGCGATCGCGACCTTGTCGACCAACATCGCGGCCAACGTCGTCTCGCCAGCCAATGACTTCTCGAACCTGGCGCCCCGCAAGATCTCCTTCAAGATGGGCGGCCTGATCACCGGCGTGATCGGCATACTGATCATGCCCTGGAAGCTGCTCGCAACCACCGGCGGCTACATCTTCGTCTGGCTGATCGGCTACGGCACTCTGCTCGGGCCGATCGGCGGCATCTTGATCGCCGACTACTACATCGTCCGTAAACGCTGGTTGGTGCTGCCCGATCTGTACCGCGAGAGCGGCAGCTACTTCTACTCGGGAGGTTTCAACCCGCGCGCCTTATTGGTGCTGTTCCTGAGCATCGTGCCCAACCTGCCGGGCTTCCTGGTCGCTGCCGGGGCCCTCGACGCGACTGTGGTGCCTGCGTTCTTCAGCGAGCTGTATGGCTACGGCTTCTTCGTCGGGTTTGCCATCGCCTTCGTGCTGTATGTTCTGGTCGCCCAGCGTCCCGCTCCCAGGTCCTGACATGTCCTCCGGGCTGAAGCTTCGGGTTCTGCTGCTTTTGCTCCTGTCTGCGGCAGCCCTCGCACAGCTGCCCGTCGAGATCGGTGGCGCGGGGCACTTTGAGCTCAGCCCCGAGCTCGAAGTGCTCGAAGACGCCGAGGGCCAACTCAGCTTCGAGCAGGTTTTGGCGAGCCCCGACTTTCGGCCCGTCGAGGCAGACATTCCCAACTTCGGCTTCACGACTTCGGCCTGGTGGGCGCGCTTTCACCTGCGCGTGCCTGCCGAGGCCTCGCGGCAATGGCTGCTGGAGGTCGGTTTCTGCCTGCTCGATCGGGTCGAGTTGTACCTTCCCGAAGCAGGCGGTATGCAGCATCACATCCTGGGCGACGCCCAGCCGTTTTCCGAGCGGCCCCTGCGCTATTTCAATGTAGTCGCGCCCTGGACCCTGCCAGCGGACACGCTGGTGACCGGCTACCTGCGGGTGACCTCCACCAGCGCCGTGCAGATGCCTCTGACCCTGTGGACGCCGCAGCGCTTCACCGAAGACAGCCAGCTCGAGCTGCTGGGCCTGGGCCTGTACTACGGCGCGATGCTGGTAATGGTGATCTACAACCTGATCATCTTCTTCTCGCTGCGCGAGCTCTCCTACCTCTACTACGTGTTGTTTGGGCTCAGCTTCATC
The DNA here is from genome assembly GCA_029260765.1 of Planctomycetota bacterium. Classification (GTDB taxonomy): domain Bacteria; phylum Planctomycetota; class J058; order JAJDCP01; family JAJDCP01; genus JAJDCP01. Next base: position 55,379 of record JAJDCP010000050.1, on the reverse strand, counting down.
TTGATCCAACTGACCTTTAACGGCCTGGCCTTTCAGTACCTGTGGCCGACGGCTCCCGCCTGGAACAACAAGTCTCTGGCTTTCTGTGCGGGGTTGTGCATTCTCACTCTGGCCATCTTTTCACGCAGTTTCCTGTCCACAGGCCGGCTGACGCCACGCTTGGACAACGCCATCAAGTGGCTGGGCCGGTCGGGCGTCGTGGTTGCGCTCGCCTCGGTCCTGATTCCCTACACCACAGTGGTCCTGCCGGCCATCGCAGTCTCGCTGCTCCTGACCAGCCTGATCTCGATGGCAAGCTTTCTGTGCTGGCGACGCGGATACAAGCCCGCCCGCATGTTTCTCGGGGCCTGGTCCCTGTTTTTGGCCGGCATCTTTTTGATCTGCTTCAACCGGCTCGGCTGGATCGCAAAGAACTTCCTCACGGACAACAGCATGCAGATCGGCTCGGCATTCCAACTTGCGTTGTTCTCGCTGGCGCTGGCCGACCGCATCCACTTGATCAAGCGCCAGAAGGAAGCGGTCGCCGGCCAACTCGCGCACCAGAATCAGCGGCTGGCCGATGAGGTCGTCGAACGCCAGCGGGCCCAGCAAGAACTGCAACAGCAGCAGGAAGTGCTCGAAGAGAGGGTTGCCAGCCGCACGGCCGACCTGCAGGTCGCGGTCGAGACTGCCGAGCAAGCAAACATGGCCAAGTCGCGTTTTCTCGCCACGATGAGTCACGAGATCCGCACACCGATGAATGGCGTGATCGGCATGACCGGACTGCTGGCCAACACAGCTCTCAACGAACAGCAGCGCACCTATCTCGAGACCATCCGCAGCTCGGGCGAGAACCTGCTCGCCATCCTCAACGACATCCTCGACTACTCGAAGATCGACTCAGGCAAGATGCGGCTGCACCTGCACCCGGTGGACGTGCGCGCTGCAGTGGACGCCGTGCTCGGTCTGTTCGCTGGGGAGTCTCGACGCAGCGGTGTCGAGCTGATCGCCTGCATCGACCCGGCGGTTCCCGCCACCATCAATGCCGATGGGACCCGGCTGGGGCAGGTGCTTTCCAATCTCGTGAGCAATGCCCTCAAATACACCCCGAAGGGGGAAGTGGTGGTGGCTGTCACGGCAGAGCACGACGGGCCCTGCTGGCTGGAGATCTGCGTGCATGATACGGGCGTCGGCGTCGACCCCAACCTCCTCGACGATCTGTTCAGTCCCTTCGTCCAGGCCGACTCCGATTTCACCCGCCAGCTGGGCGGCACAGGCCTCGGCCTGGCGATCTGCCGCAAGCTGTGCACCCTTATGGGCGGCAGCATTGAGGCCTCACAACGCCTCGAAGGCGGCATGACCTTTCAATTCAAGCTACCGGTCGAGCCCTTGGAGGCGAGCCGCACTCCCGACCCCGAGCTGGTAGGAAAGCGGGTGTTGATTCTCGAAGACAACGCGCAAGCTCGCAAGAGCCTCGAGATGCTGTGCGCGTCTCTGCTGATCGAGTGCGATGTAGGAGCTTCTCTCGAGCAGGTCCAGCCCTGGCTCGAAGAAGGCCGCAGCTACGATGCCGTCCTGCTCGATGGGGAATTGCCCGGTACAAAGCCTGAAGCGCTCGCCACGCGGCTGCGCCAACTGACGGCCCCGAGGCCGGTCCAGGTTCTGCTCTTGAGCGGCCGCGGGGAGAGCCAGGACGCCTCACCCTCGATCGCGGCCATCGTACGCAAGCCGGTGCAACAGCTGCAACTGACCGACCAATTGGCCCGCAGCATCGGGGGCCTGGACGATGCCAAGGCCGAAGTTCGATTGCTCGTCGGCATCGACTGGAATCTGGCCGCGCGCATTCCCCTGCGCATCTTGGTAGCGGAAGACAACCAGGTCAATCAGCTGCTCACCATGGGTTTGCTCGAGAGCTTCGGCTACCAGCCCGACCTGGTGAAGAATGGTAAAGAAGTGTTGCAGGCCCTGGAAACACAAAACTACGACGTGATTCTGATGGACGTCCGTATGCCCGTGCTCGGAGGAGTCGAGGCAACCCAGCGCGTCCGTGAGCTGGGGATCGAGCCCCAGCCCCACATCATCGCGATGACCGCCAATGCGATGCCCGACGACCGCGAACGACTGCTCGCCGCGGGGATGGACGACTACATAGCCAAGCCGATCCGTTTCGACCTCGTGCAGCGCGCCCTTGAAGGGTTTGCAGAGCGCAGAGGCTAAACTACCACCAGACCGACTTCTCGCGGATCTTGCCATCAGCCGCCAAGCCCTGCGCCAGGCCCTGCGCCAGCGCCTGCTCGAGAACCTCCCGGCCTTCGCCGCGTTGCGCGAACAAGGCCTCGCCTGGTGAGACTTCGACGTTCCAATGCAGCTGGAAGGTAGCCACCTGCTCTTTGTTGCGTGAGAAGTCACTGGGAACCGCATGCCACATCGCCAAGCGCCGTTTGCGGCGCTCGAAGTAGCGGGCCAGAATGTTGGGAAGCAGACGGGCCAGCCAGGGCAGGCTGCGGTCTTCTACCTGCCGGGGAATCAGATAGCGCGGGCGATCCAAGGGTCCCAAAGCCTCACGCCAAGCCTGGCTGAAGCGCTGGGTCTGCTCGGGATCTGCGCGCTCGAGGAACAACCGCACGTAGCCGCCCGCACGCCGACCGGTGTGCAGCCGCGCGGCCGCGGGCAGCTCACCTCGCTGGCGGTAGGTAGCCAGGATCGCCCTGCCCACGGCCAGACTGAGAGAGGTGGTGCTCCAGGGCTCCCGGGTTCCGGAGAAGGGGGGAAAGCCGCCGCCGCCCTCACCCGCTTTGAGCTCGAGCGCGCTGACCGGCTGCTGAGGAAAAGGCTCGCCGATCCGCCAGGCTGCCCGCCCTTCTTCGCGTCTCGCCGGACGCGTCAACATCTCGGCGTTCAGCGCACTCCACAGGCCCTCGAGATCTTCAGGGGCCGCTTCCCCAAAGGCGGCGTGCACGTGCCCGGGACCCGCCTCGACGCTGCCATCTTCGGTCACGCCCCAGAGCACTTTGTGCTTGCGCACGAAGCGGCGGTAGTCGTCGAGACCGCGGGCGAATTCCGGGGCGATGCAGATGACATCCCAGTTGTCTGCGAGCTTCTGCGGGTCTGAAGGGTCCAGGCGGATCGAGCGGCCGCGCAGCTGATTGGCGGTCATCGAGGTGGTCACCGTCGTCAGATCGAGCAGCACGTTGATCCGGCGCGCATCCCAGCCCTCGCCCAGGAGGCCGCGAGTGCCCACCAGGCAGCGGCTCAGGCCGCGCTCAAACAGCTCCGTCACCAGCATCACGTAGTGGCGTGGACACCAGTCGGGACCGGAGCCTCGGACGACGTGGAAGCCGCCGCTGGTCTCGCTCACACCTTGAGCCGCGGCGCCTGGCCGCCCCAGCGAGGTCTGGTGGCCCGGCTTGCCTTCGAGGCGATCCTCGAGCCGGATCTCGAGCTCTCTGGCCGCGATCCACTCGCGAGCCGCGGCCATAAAACGCGGCGCCAGGTCGTCGTCAACCAGCAGACTGGAGCCGGTCACCAGCACAGGGTCGAGGCTGTCGGTCAGCGGATCGGCCAGCAGCGCGCGGAAACTGGCCATCGCACCGCCGGCTTCGGCATCGAGGATCTCTACGACCTCGGCCCGCGAAGCTGAGCTCTTTTCATAGTCGCAGATCACCACCGCGCGCAGGTTCTCGCCCAGGGCCTCGAGCTCTGCCCGCAAGATCGGCACCAGGGCGCGGGCCTTCGAGCGCGAGTGCGCCAGGATGCGCGAGACCGGCGAGGCGCAGGCGCGGCTGCCCGTCTCGGTGACCTGCACGCCGAGCAGACGCAGCTCGCGCACCGCACGTTCGGCCAGTTGCTGGTCTTCTTCCCGCGCAGACAGCCGCAGGCAGCGACGCAGGTACGACTCGATCACTGCGACCTGAATGCCGCTGGGGTCGAGCGCTACGGCTTCGTCGGGCGCGGGCGGAGGAACTCCTTCGGGCAGCACCTGCCCCTCCAGCAACAACAAGCGCCGAGCGGCGTCGGAGAAGCCCGGCCGCGCACGCTCGAAGTCGAGCCAGTCTCCGGCCGCCGCGGCCAACTCGCTGCGGGTCCAGCTCAACAGGTCGGGGCGGCCCGGTACCGGTTTGCGAAGCTCAGCCGCCAGATCGTGCAGCTCGCCATCGACGCTGGCGAGGTAGCGCAGCTCGGCGTCCGTCGGGCGCACGAACAGCATCAGGTCCTGGTAGGGCGCGAGGAAGCCGTCTTTGACCACCGCGGGCACGGGAATCTGGTAGTCGACCGCTCCGAACAAGCCGCGGTAGGTCTGCAGCCCCAGCTCGGTATAGCCCGCGCCTTCGGGGGGCGTCGCCGTCAGTCCCAGAATCACCGGATCGTCGAAGCCGGCGACCGCTTCGCCCAACACCCGCCCCCAATGCCCGAGCAGATGGTGGCATTCATCGAAGATGATCATCCCGACGCCACGCTGGACCAGGCGCTCGATCAGTGCCCTGGACGCTGCGTGCAGGTCTTCGAGCGCTTTGCCCTGCAGGGCCCGGGCCTCGCGCGCCTGCTTGCGGTAAGCCGTCAGGCGCCGTTGGGCGTAGTCGGGGTTGTTCTTCTCGAGGTCGGCAATCCAGGCGCGGCCCGCGTCTTCGTCGTTGGCCTCGCCGGACTCGAGCAGGCGCTCCAGCCAGAGCGCGTGCGCTTCGCTCTTCAGGCTGCCCTTACCGCGCGCAGGCAGCGTCAGTGCCTGATAGGTCAAGCTGGTCAGATGGCCCGGCGCCGCGCTCTCGCAGGAGACCTCCAGCTCGTCAGCGTGCTCGAACAGCTCGAGCTTGGCAGCCCACTGTGCCTGGATCGCCGAGTTCGGCGACAGCACCAGCGCCGGCTTGCCGACGCAGGCCGACCAGAGGTACAGCCCGAGAATCGTCTTTCCGGCCCCCGGAGGCGCGACCACATGCAGGCGCCGTTCACCCGCTGCCAGTTGGCGCTTCGCGACCTCGACGATGTCCTGCTGGGCTGGCCGCAACGTGCCGCGGAAGCGGATGGGAGGCAGAGCCATGAACATTCTCCTCCGCGTGAGTTAGACTCAATTGCATGAGAGTCGGCAAGAACGGCGGGTCCAGCTACATCAAGTGTCGGCTCGCTGGTGTCGAAGAGTAGGGGCGGGGTTTACCCCCGCCCGAGCGGGAGGGGGTAAACCCCTCCCCTACAAGAATTAGCACCTGGACTTTGGATGCCTGGGCACGAACACGTGTGATTTCTGGCACCATATACTGTCTAACTCGCGCTCCGGCGGCCGAGACGCGCATCCCGGGGCTACGAGCCGCCGGTCTTGGGTCCCGCCTCCGCAGCCGGCTTCCGTCCACGCCACCACGGCAGGGCCAGCTGGCCGATGCCCAACAGGATGAACAGCCACAAGACCACCGTCGCACTGCCGGTCAAGAACTGACTGGTCTGGTAGACGCTGTCATCATAGCGCCACTCGACCCGGTGCTTTCCTGCCTCGAGCACAACGCCCCGCAGCAGGTAGTTGACGCGCAGAGTCTCGCGCGGCTCCCCGTCGACGAACAGCTTCCAATGAATGTAGTCCATCTCACTGAGAACCAGCAGGGTCTTGCGGTCTGTCTGCACGTCGAGTCCCGTCAGACGGTTCTCATAGGCGTTGATCTCGATACTGCCCTGGGCCGTCCCCGCAGGCAGCTCGCCGACCGAGCCAACCACGATGGCCTGACGGGCCGGATCGAAGCCGCGCAGTCGGTCGCGGGCCGCCTTCTCGCTGGTCACCTCGATCAGCTCGTTGCAGAACCAGGCCCGCGGCTGGGCATCGAGATTCTCATAGATCTGCACCAGACCGATCCGGTCGAGATCGACCCAACCGGTATCGGCTTGCCCCGATTGCCGTTGGACGGCGATCTTGAGCTTCTGTTCCTGTTGCTGCAAAATGCTCACGCTCAGCCGCGGTGCCAGGCGCACTCTCTCGCCACGCTGGGTGGTCATCTGCAGCGCGCCGGCGTAGTACTGCTGCAGCACCTGCACATCCTCAAACACCAGGCGGGTCTTGAAGCCGGGGGGCGGACCGGCACTGGCCGAGCGGATGTAGCGTGCGTTCAACATGTTGGGCAGCTGGGGAACCCGCGCGTAGCGGGTACCGTCGCTGACGAGATCGCGCAGGTTCTGGTACTGGCGCAGCTTGAAAGGCGAATAGCCCTCGATGCTCTCCAATCCTGTGCCGGGGAAGTAGTTCGGCTCTTCGTAGCCCGCATAGGGCCAGATGCGGAACGGCTCTACCGGAGGATTCGCGAGCTCGGTCTCGGCGAGCTCGACCAGGTATGCCAGATCCCGCGGCAGGCCCGCCGGCGCGATCTGGAAGATGTCGTCGTGGGGCTGCTCGGCCATCACCTTGTCGTTGGTGCGCTGCAGGTCGAGAAACACCAGCGCGACCAGCACAACCCCCAGAATCCCTGCCACGATCTTGTGTGCATCCGCGCCAAAGACCAAGACCAACGCGCAGGCGCCGAAGCAGGCCCCGAGCGTCAGCAGCGCATAGAACAGAGACAGCGCGAAGTCCTCCGATGCGAGTTTGGCCGCGGCCTGCGCCTCGGGAAACAGGCTCGCTGCGATGCTCGCCGCCGGGATCAGCTGCCGCTGCCCCCCGATGGGCAGGTTGAGGCGCACGCTCTGCAGGGAACCGGCCGTGGCGGAGTCGACCTGCTCGAGCTTGTCGACCCGGCCGAGAGCCGCCGCCCACTCCGGCGCGAGCAACACCACCCGCTCGTAGACGCTGGCATCCTGGCGGGCGTACTCGACCAGACGCTGTTCGAAATAGCGCTCCCGCACAGCTCCCGAAACGATGCCTCCAAACCCCAGCAACAGGTAGAACCCCACTGCAATCCCAGCGCCGATCGCCAGTTTGCGGGCCAGGCCTTTGATCGCTTTGCTCCCCTGACCCAGCGTCGCGGCGATGCGGTTGCCGCCCAGTCCCGCCAGCACAGACACGCAGAAGCTGGTACCGAACAAGGCCATCGAGGGGACGCGGATGCGGTTGAAGCCGGGCATGTAGTCATACAGCAGCTTGTACGGTCCATAGTCCCAGAAACGTCCGAACGAGACCAACACCGCCAGGCTGGCGCAGACCGCCAGTGGGATCGCCAGTTTGCGGTCTTGGGCATCGAGGAATGCGAAGCAGGCCAGGACCAGCGCGACCACCCCAAGGTAATGCGGCTGCAGCGTGAAGTTCATCCAACCGAAGTAGCCTCCGCCCCCGAAGCCGAACGCCTCGGGCACCACGAAGGTCACGGTCTCGACCGGATGCAGCGACCAGTTGGTGGCGTAGGTCCAGTCGAGGGCGCCGCTCTCCGAAGTCTCCCGAGCCTGCTCAGGAGTGGGCATCGGCCCCTGCCCACGGATGGAGTGCTTCATGTAGTCATAGGTCGGCAGCCACAACGCAGCGGCCAGCAGCACAGCCACCAGGCTCGCCAGGCTGAGCTTGCCCACAGCCGCGGCGACTTTCTTCCAGGCCTTCTGGCGGATCTCACGGACCCCCCAGACCACGAGCACAAAAACCGTCACCCCTACGCCGTACAACGCCATCTGCGGATGGTTCTGCACAATCCACAGATACAGCACGTAACTGAAGGCGGCCAGCCGCAGCCAACCGCCCTTGCGGGCCAACTGCAGAGCCAGGACGAAGATCACCGGATACAGCGCGTATGAATAGAGCTTCGAGCCGTGGGCGGCCGGCGCCAGCACGCTGACCGCCGGTTGGATGGCGAACGCCAGGGCCGCCGCCAGTGCAGGGAGCACCCGGGTTCCCAGCGACAAACACAAGTACAACAGACACACCCCGGCCAACACGAAGCCAAAGGTGTAGTAGGTTCCGCGCCCGAAAAAGACCTTTGTCTTGAGCATCACCCACACCAGGCCATTGCTGGTGTGGTGGTAGAACATGGCGGCGTAGTAGGGCATGCCGCCGAAGATGCGGCGTGACCACAGCAGGTCGGAACCGGTCTCCTGGGCATGGGCCAGCCCCTCTGCCGTCACATTCTTGGAGCTCTCGGTGTCCCCCGCCTGCACGAATGTCTCGGGCTGGATGGCCGAAGCGATGATGCAGATCGTCAACACCGCGGCTGCGACCGCGGCGATCTTCCGCCACAGCCGACGCCCACTGGCCAAGCCCGCGCTGAGCGGGTCGGCGGGCGCCGGAGCGTCTGCCTGCGAGGTGTCCTGCGCAGGTTTCGTGACCGCCTCGGCCGCGGGAGGCGTTGAGGAGGCTTCGGGGGACTCGGGTGGGTCTCTCCGAGCGTTCGCGGCCGCCGGTGCAGCGGCCTGCTTGGACTTCTTCTTCCCACGTCGTTTCCTGGCCACGCCGAGCCTCCCGGGTTTGCGGCGTGTCATTGTAGACCCCTGCCCCCCTCCGTCAACTCGAAACTACGCCGGCAGGGCGCATGGAGAGCGCCTTCGCGGGGATCCCTCGCGCCGAGTGCTTGGCTTGATTACACTTGACCCCGATTCCTGTCCCCGCGTGTGTTGATGTCCTCAGAGCTTCCGGACCGAGAACGCGTCTCTGCCGCCGGCTTGCGGAACCTGTTTGCCGCGCTGTTGCTCAGCTTCGGGATGATCTCGGGAGCCCGCATCGCCAGCTCGGACGCGCTGACCATGTACCTGGTCACCGAGAGCCTGGTCGAGACCGGCAGCCCCGCCATCGAGGGCGCGAATGCCACACGGGGAGCGGATGGCCGCAACTATTCCCGCTATGGGCTGGGAAACTCCCTGCTCGCGGTGCCGTTCTACCTGGTCGGTAAGCTGGCCGCACAGCTGGCTCCCGAGCGCTTTCAGGCCTACCTGCCGCGCAGCGTGGTGTCGTTGTGCAACGCCTGGGTCGGAGCGCTGGCGGGGGTGCTGTTCTTCTGCTGGTGCCTGCGCCTGCGCTACCGGCGCCGCACGGCCTTCTGGCTGACCATCGCGCTGGTCTTCGCAACCCACTTTCTGTACGCCACCAAGTCCTTCATGAGCGAGCCCTTGCAGGTACTCTGTGTCTTGGGAGCCCTGCACGCCTTCCAGATTTTCTGGGATGAAGGTCGGCCCGGCTGGCTGACAGCCGCTGCCGGCTGGGCGGCGTTTGGAGTGGTCACCAAGGTCACCCTGGCGGGGCTGCCCGCGGTGCTCGGTCTGGCCCTGCTCTATCGCTGGTGGTCGCGGCGCCCCCCGCGCTGGAAGCATGAGCTGGCCGCCTTTGCCGTGCCTCTGCTGCTCGGAGCGGGGCTGGTGGTGGCGTACAACCAGGCACGCTACGGAGGTCCGCTCAACTTCGGCTACACCGAAGACAGCGCGGCCTTCACGACCCCCCTGTTCGTCGGCCTGTTCGGGCTGTTGCTCAGCCCAGGCAAGGGGCTGTTCTTCTACGCTCCCCCCGTGCTGCTCGCCCTGTTCGGCGCCGCCCGCTTCTGGCGCACGCGGCCCCTGGCCGCCAGGCTGGCGCTGCCGCTGATCGTGGGGCAGCTGTGGCTGTACGCGCGTTTCTACTCCTGGGGGGGGGACGGCAGCTGGGGGCCGCGCTACCTGCTGCCCCTGCTCCCGCTGTGCCTGGTGGGCGTCGGCTGTGTGCTCGAACAGGGCCGGCGCCGAGCCTTCGTGCTGCTGGTGCTGTTGGGTATGCTCGCCCAGGTCGGCGGCGTGACGATCTTCTATGGCAACTACCTGCGTAAGCTCGGTGAGTTCCCGTACGAGCGGCACTTCTCCGATCCCCTGTTCCTCTACAAGTCCCATTTCGTGCCCAACTACTCGCCGCTGGTCGGACACTGGCAGATGCTGCTCGAGAACCTCGACGCGCACATGGATGGTCCGGCGATCAGGCTGACACCGAGCGATCCGGACAGCCGCATTCCCCTGCCTGACGAACAACGGGCAATCCTGTTGCAGACCATCGACTTGTGGTTCTGCTACGGACACTATGTAGGCGTTCCCTGGCAACCTCTGCTGGCTGGGCTGCTCGCCCTGCTGCTGGGAGCGGGCTGGTGTTTCCTGCGCTGCTGGCGGCAGTTGCGGCATGATTCCGGCTGAGCTTTTCGGCTCGGGCTTAAGCTCGGCTGCCCGGTCTGCTAGAATCCCGCCCGTCCTCGTGAACAGGCAGGCCGATGCAGACGCTCTCGATCATCATGCCGGTGTACAACGAAATCGAATCGCTGCGGCGCATCTTCGACATGGTCGAATCCGTCGACCTCAGCGCGCTCGATGTCGAGAAGCAGATCGTGCTGATCGACGACTGCTCCAGCGACGGCACCCAGGCGATCATGCACGAGCTCGAGCAGCGGCCCGGGGTCTGCGTCTGCTACCACGCCCTCAACCGCGGCAAAGGGGCCGCCATCCGCACGGGGTTGCAGCGCGCGAGCGGCGATATCGTGCTGATCCAGGACGCCGACCTCGAGTACGACCCGCACGACTACCCCGACCTGATCCGTCCGATCATCGAAGGACGGGCCGAGGTCGTGTACGGTTCGCGCATCACGGGCGAGCGCGCGTACGGCACCAAACGCCACTCCTACGTCAGCTTCTATGTCGGCGGGCGCTTCCTCAGCTGGCTGACCAATACGCTCTACGGCACGAACATCACCGACGAGCCCACCTGCTACAAGGTCTTTCGGGCCGACGTGCTCAAGGCCATCGGCCCGCTGGAGTGCGAAGGCTTCGAGTTCTGCCCAGAGGTGACGGCCAAGGTCGCCCTGCACGGGTACCGCATCCACGAGGTGCCCATCCACTACTACCCGCGCACCAAAGACCAGGGCAAGAAGATCCAGTGGCGGGATGGGGCCGTCGCGATCCAGACTTTGTTGAAGTACCGGTTTTTCGGCCGCAAGTAGGCCCCCCTCAGGGCTTCCACGCCACCACGATCTGCAGCCCCTTGAAGAAGCGGTTCGGGTCGCGGGCGGGGGTGAAAATCTGCACGCGGGCGAATCCCGAGGCTTCCAACAAACCCCGGTAGAAGCCAGGCGTGCGGTACTCATTGCTGCTCGACTTGACCAGGAAGTAGATCGAGCGCAGATACAGAGGCTTCGCCTCAGCGCTGAACTGCTCGGGCAGCATGCGCTCGATGATCGCCAGACGCCCCCCCGACGGCAGCGCCTCGTAAGCCCGCTCGATGATGCGGACAACCTCGGCCTGCCCGAAGTCGTGCGCCGAGCGGCACAGCGTGATCAGGTCGGCCCCCTCGGGGAACGGCGTAGCCAGGACATCGCCGGGAACCGGCAAGATCCGCCCCGCCAGCGCAGGTTGGCTGGCGAGATCTTCCTGGCCCAATGCAACCACAGCGGGGACGTCGAGAAACGCACCGCGGGGGAGATCCAAGCGCGTGACCAGCTCTTGACAGAACGTGCCCACCCCGCCGCAGAGGTCGAGCACAAAGCGCGCGTCGCTGAAGTCGACGGTCTCCCGCACGACATCACAGATCGCCACCACCGTCGAAGTCATATAGGCGGAGTAACGCTGCGCCTCTTCCCGATCGATAGCTTCCACAGAGTCCTTGAAATACGGACGCAGGCGGAATGTGGAGCTGCGTCCATCGCTGCGCACCAGGGAATCGAGATCGGCGAGCTGGTCGTAGACCTGCTGGTAGAAATCGATCAGGTAGCTGGGCATGTTGAAGGCATCCCCCGGCTGGCGGGCAACGAAGGGCGCCAGCTCGGGACGCGTGCGCAGTCCCTCGGGCAGCTCTTCGAGCAGCTGCAGCGCCAGACAGCCGCGAAGCAAGATCATGCCCGAGCGCTGCGGCAACTCGAGACGGGCCAAGATCTCTGCGGCCGACAGGGGGGTATCGCGCACCAGACGGAACACCCCCAAGCTGGTGGCCGTCATCAGGATCTTGGACTCGATGAAGCCATCCAACAGCTTGAGGATCAGCGTCTCGCCGTGCATCACGTTCTCCCGCTGCTCAAATCCCGAACAGGCGCCGCGGATTGGCGCTCAGGATCTTGTCGACCCAGGGCAGCTCTGTCCTTCCCCTGAGCTCGGCAAGGGCCTCGACATTGCTGGAGGTGTCGGCGTGGCCGTAGTCGGTACCGATGATGAAGTTGTCCTCACCTACCTGACGGGCGAGATATTCGAGGTCGTCGGCCACATCACAGGCGACGTACATGCGCCGGCTGCGCAGGAAGTCTGCGTCCACCCGCCGGCCGCTCATGGCCAGGCGGCGGCGCACATCGTGCATCACCACAGGCAACCAGGAGGCGCCGGCCTCGAGGAAGCCCCAGCGCACCCGGGGAAACGCCTCGGGGACCTCGGCCATCACCAGCGCATGGAAGGCCCCGATCAATGGCAGACGAAACTTCCAGAACGCGGAGCCAGGGTGGTATTGCGAGACGAAGTCTTTGTTCTCGGGACAGGCATTGCCGACATGGATCACGATGGGCAGGTCGAGATCCCCCGCCATCCGGTACAAGGGCGCGAAGTACGGGTCCTGCAACAAGCGCCGGCCCTCGATCGGACGCAGGAAGACCGCGCAGGCGCCCCGCTCTCGGGCCCAACGCAGCTCGGCGAGGGCCTCGTCCATCGCCAGCAGAGGAGGCACGACCGCCCAACGCAGCCGGCCCTTGCCCGCCTCGGCCAGCGATGCGACCCAGCGGTTGTAGGCGCGGCACAGCGGAACCTCGACCTCCGGCCGGTCCGCGACCTGCTCGAGGAAGATCGTGGGACTCAAGACCTGCACATCGATGCCGAGTGCGTCCATGTGGGCGATGCGGGCCGCGACATCCTCGAAGTCACGAGAATCTTCGGGCACCCGCACATCGCGGCCGGTCGCACTGCTGAAGGCAGCCATCTGCTCGGGATTCAGGACCCGCGCTCCCAGCCCACGGACCTTGCCGTCGATGAACCAGAAACGGCGGTCCGAACTGGGCGGACGGAAGCCCAGCGGCCGGTCGGCTGGCATGTCCCGCCAGGTCGCATCGTTCTCGACCACATGGGCGTCTGCATCAATGCGCATGGCGCGTCTCCCTCGAAAGGCCTGCTGCGGATTCCTGCATGTAGGGCACGATTCTACCCGCGATGGCCGACGCGGCCACGGTGTAGGGGCTGGCAAGATACACCGGGCCCGGCCCGCTGCGCCCGGGATAGTTGCGGTTGCCTGCGCTGACGGTGACTTCGTCGGGCGCCAAGCTGACTCCAGGGCCCGCTTTGCAGCAAGCCCCGCAAGCGGGCTCGAGCACCCGGGCACCGCAGCGGGCAAACAACGCGAGATGCCCGCGCCGCGCACAGTGCTCGCGCACGGCCACCGAGCCGAGCTGGATGATCAGCTCGACCCGCTCATCCACCCGACGGCCCTGCTGCAAACAGGCGTGAAGCACTTCGGCAACCATGTCCATATCCGATGCCTTGCTCGCGGTGCATGAACCGATGAAAGCCCGTTGGATCGCGACCTCCTCCGGCAGCGCCGCCAGCTCCACGCCATTGCCCGGATCACCCGGAAGAGCGACCATCGGCCGCAGAGCCGCGACATCGACGACAAACGTACGCGCATAGACAGCGTCCGGGTCGGAGCGTTGCGCGCACAGCGCTTCGGCTTCGTCCCGAGCCACGCCGCGCTGCAAGAGCCACGCCTGGGTGCGGGCATCCGGCGCGATCAGGCTGCTCAGCGCACCCAGCTCGGTCGCCATGTTCGTCAACGTGGCGCGCTCGCCGATCTCCAGCTGGGCGAGCGCTTCGCCTGTGTACTCGACGAGCTTGCCGCTCAGGCAGCCCGCCCGGACATCAGGCAGGCGCAGCAGGTGGAGCATCAGATCCTTGGCGGCCACACCAAAGCCGAACCGGCCTCGGAGCTCTATGTTGACCGTCGCGGGCACTTCGACCCGCAGGTCGCCGGTGAGCCACGAGCAGGCCAGCGCCGTCGCGCCGACGCCCAGCGCCAGACAGCCCAGCGCTCCCATATGCGGCGCGTGGGAATCGGCACTGACGACCAGCTGGCCCGGCAGGGCGCACTGCTCGAGCAGATAGTTGTGGCTGATCGCGATCGATCCCCGTCGGTCAGATTGCTCGCCGATCAGGCGCAGGCCATGCGTAGCGGCAAAGCTCTTCTGCTCGGCTTCGAGCTCCTGGGCGGCGGCCAGCAGGCAAGGCTGCTCCAGAACCTCGTCGACGAAGGTCAGGTGGTCCCTGAACAACAGGATCGAGTCTGGATCGTGCAACACGACCTCGGGCCCGAGACTAAGGCGCAGGAAGCTCGCCGCCATCGGGGTGATGTACTCGTGGGAAACCCGCAGGTCGGCCCGCACGAAGCCGACCTCTCCAGGAGAGACCGCCTGCGCTCCGCCCTGCCAATGCCGGGCGAAGATCTTCTCCGCCAGGGTCATCGCGCGCGGCCCGCCCCGGACAGCGAGACTTGGCAGCCTACCCGCAGCGCGTGCAGCGCTGAAAGGGAAGATGCCTCCGTGCCGGATGACCTGCGCGTCGAGGACATCGGCCTCGTCCAGAAACTCCTCGAGCGGAAGGCTCTCGCCCCGCTCGAGGGCCTCGAGCAGAGCGAAATTCGTCGAAGTGAGGATGCCGAGGTTGGTGCAATTCTTGCGGTAGATGTGCTCAAAGCTGCGCGCGAAGATCAAACGAATGCCCGCGCACAACTCCGCGTACGGGGCGTGCTCACGGCTCGAGCCACGCCCCCGGCGCCGGCCCGAGACCGACACCTCGAAACCACCAGCCGCCAGCGCCCCCGGAGCGACGACAGGTCCACCGTCGGCGACCAGCCCGACCAGGGCGTGCCGCGCCAGCCGCTGGTCGTAGTGGTACATGGTCCAGACAGGGGTGATCTCATCGTTGCTGATGTCGTCACGGAGGGGAGCAGCCAGCGGCCAGCCAAGGTTCTCCCCTGCCAATTGCCGCGCGATCAGCAGCGGATCTTCGGTCAGGTAGAGGATGCGTCCTGTGCGCCGGAAGCTCCCGGATCTCATGCCTTGCCCCCCTGCCGGGCCGTGAGCCCGAAGTGCTCTCCAAGGAGCTGCAGCCAGCCAGCCTCAGACCGTGAAGCATCTATGCTCAAGCTGGGCTCGAGCTCCAAGACCGGCTCGTTGGGGCCGAGACCCCCGGTCAACAGATAGGCGACGTTCTCGCCCTGGCGTAAGACACCGTCTTCGATCGCCTGGGCGATGCCTACACCCGTCAGGATACCGGCCTTCTCGACTATCCCCTCAGGGCCGCGAGTGAATTGCAGACCGCAGGCCTCGAACCAGCCCAACACCGTGTCTCGATGGCGGGCATAGGCTTCGTGGTCGAGGCTGCGCAGGTCGCCACCGACCCGCGTCAGGATCTCGCGCAGCGGCCCGTACGTCGATTGCGGGCGGGTGTTGTACAGACCCGGCTCGAGGTAGTTCTCCGGCACGGCCTGGCAGTGGCGGTCTAGAAGTTGTTCCGCCCCCTCGCGCCAGGCCCGAACCATGGGCGCATTGGCGGCCTGCTGGAAGCCGAGGAAGCGCGGCACGCGGCTCGCAGGCAAGAGTCCACGAGCGACCAGCTCTCGCAGACAGGTGTAGATGCCGATGGGTCCGTAGGCCGCGCACACGACCTGCGCGATGCAGTCCAGGGGCGCCCCGTGAAGTTCTGCCTGCTCGAGCAAGAACAAGGCGCGCGCGGCCGAAGCCGCGATCCGCAGGGCGATCTCGGGCACATGCGGGAGGGCATAGCGCGCGGCAAACGCCCGTGCCAGGGACTTCACCTGCGGCTCGGGGAGATCGACTGCGATCGGATGGATACCTGGTTGGCGCAGCGATGCCCCGCACAGCTTGTACTGGGTGCTGCGCGGATGGAACAGGTACACCTGCAGACCCGCCCGCGCCCCGTACACCGCCAAGGCCCGGCCCAGGTTGCCCGCCGATGAGAGCACCAGGGCGGTCGAGCCGCGCCCGCGGTGGACGCTGGTGATCAAGCAGGCGTCGAGGTCCTTGTAGGTCCCCGTGGTCATCGCGCTCGACTCATCGCACAGGAACACCGTCACGCCCTGATGCTCGACAAGCCGCCGGTAGTGCGCGCCCTCGCCCAGGCTGCTCGCCACCAGATCCTGATGGCAGACCGGCGGAAACAGCTGGAGCGTGCGCAACAGCGGATAGCCACGCAGCAGCACACTCCGCTGCGCGGGAACCGTCTCATCGAGCCACGTCCGCCAAGGACTTTGCCGTCTCTGCGAGGAAACCAAAAGCTCACTCCACGGCGGTTTTCTGCACTGCGCTCTCGCCAACTCGCGCCACATGCAGGGCCAGGATCTTGCCCGCTGCAGTTCGGAGAGGGGCGGCCCTCGCGACCTGCAGCGTGTCCGCGTGCTGCCACATCTCCACCATCAAAGCTCCGCCGGGTACCTGCGAGAGCGTCTCATAGACGCAATTCCGCGCGCGCTCGCTGTCGACCGGCCCAAGCTGCGGGCTGATCCGCAGTGTCAAGCGAGCCGTGTCGCGCGCTTCATCGACCAGCTGGAAGTCGATGGGGCTGCCCCCGAAGCGGCCCGGCAGCACAACTTCTACGAGTCGGTGCAGCTCGCTGCCGAGAAAATGCACCCCTCCGCTGGTCAGCTTGTCGAAGCTGCCGATCTGGCGGATGTGTCGCCGCAATCCCACGGCTCCCAACGGACACGAGCAGCTGCGCTCTTCGAGCAGCCCGTAGTCGCCCAGCTGCACGTTGAGCGCCAGCTTCGGGCTGCCCGGCAGCAAACTGGTGACCAGCAGCGCGCTGAGCTCGGCACCATCGGCGAGCCTGTGCGGCCTCTCGATCAGCGCGAGCTTGTCATCCAGCACGTGCGCATCATCGGGCGAGCGCGGGTCGGCGCATCCCAGGGCGAGCTTGCCCGTCTCGGCGCTGGAGTAGTGCGTGGTGGCGTGTGCTCCCACGGCTTCGATTTCGCCCGCTTTGGCCGACGTAAAGGGCTCACCCCCCACCCGCAGAAAGCTGCCACGGATGTCGAGCCCCAGCTCGGCGGCACTGCGGCAGACCTCGACCGCCGCGCTGGCAGGAGCATCGAGGTGCCCGGGCTGCCCTCTCTCGACGCAGGCAGCCAACCAACGCGCCGCCTCACTCCAGTCGCGCCGGGCGAGGACCTCGGGCGCGGGCAGGCGGGTACCCAGCCCCCAAGCCGCCGCACGGATTGAGGCGTTCATGAGCCGCGACTTCAGTCCCAGCAAGTCACGGCTGTAATGGGTGGGCGAGAACCAGCGCTCGACGGTCTGCCCCAGCCCTGCGTAGCGAAGCAGATTCGCCAGCCCTGCGTTCGCCGGAGGAACCGGACGCAACAGCCCGATCGGCCACCCCTCCAGCCCATGACCGTGCAGGAACAGCCGCAGCAGGTGCGTCTCGGCGGCCAACAGCCGCAGATCGGTCTTGACCCGGTGCACTCCGCCGCGCGAGCCACCGGTGCGGGCACTGATACCCGAGCCCAGCGAGGGGTTGTCCAGATCGCCTGGCTCGATCTGGAACCGCAGGCTGCCTCGCTCCACCAGGCAGCGCCCCTTGAACTCGTCGACCGTCAACATCACCCCCGCTGCGGCGAGCTGCTGCAGAGCATCTTCGAGCCCGGACTGCTCGACCAGGCCCCGCGCGTCCTCGAGCCCGATGCCGGCGTGACGCAACAAACGGAGGTAGGGACTCTGCGGACGCAGGCGGAACACACTCTCGAGCAGCGCAAGCAGATGGGGGACGCGCCGGGCCAGGCGTCGCGCGACGCCCGCGCGCGCCTGGGCCAGCGAGGGGGGTTGGCGCAGGAAACGGGGCAACCCGGCCAACAGACCAGCAAGACTCTGCAACTCGCCCAGTTGTCTGCGCACCGCGAATCCTCTGTCGATGCCCGTTGGGTTCTGCTACATTCGCGCCAGTCAGCCAACAGAGACGTAGCGATGAAGCGGATAGTGAGCGAAATCAGCGGAGCGGTCTTCAGCCTACCATGGATGCTGGCGCGGGACGCGGGACTTTTCCGTGCCGAGGGCATCGAGATGGACTTCGTGTGGACCCGCCCCTCGCAAAGGCCCACCCGCAGCTCTGACCCCGAGCAGATCGATCCTGTCCTGGCCCACACGGCTTTCCCTTTGGCGAAGGCGTCAATCTACCGGGCTTGAGAGGAAGGTCAGGTCCGTCGGGCCTGTGACAGTGCGCGCAAGACTCAGCTCATCGGCCTGCGGGCGGCCGTGATGAGCCAAGCTCTGGTCGTCCGGCCCGATTCTCCGCACGACTATCCTGGCTCCCTGGCCGGAGTGCCCCTGGCGGTACAGTTCCACTCCGGCTCCCACTACACAGCGTTGCGCATGCTCGAAGGCTACCTGCGGCCCGAGCAGATCGCGCTGCAGCACTGGGGACCTCCCACGCGCCGCTTCGAAGCGATGTGGAACGGGCAGGTGGCCGGCTGCCTGTTGATGGAACCTTTCATCGCGCTGGCCGAGAAGCTCGGCTGCAAGACGTTGTGCGAAGGACACTACCTCGGGCTGCAGAGTGTCGCCGAGGACCTTGACGCCGAGACGTTCGGCTCGTTGAAGTGCGCCGTTGACGCAGCCATCGACCTCTTCAACGCTGACAAACGCCGTTACCTGCACTACATGATCGATGATCCGCGCAATGCCGCGACCATCACACGCCATGGCGGCTTGACTGCCGAGGATTTCCATCTCCCGCGCCTGCGTTATGTCAAGTCCTGCGCCTACCGGGCGCAGGATCTGGCAGAAACCGCGCGCTGGATGCAACGCTGGGGACTGCTCACGAGCGACAGCCTCCCTTCTGATCTGCTCAGGACCACACGCTGATGGCGGGGTCTGCGGGACGGCGCTTCCGCGAGCTGCTGGCGCGCGAGCCGTTTCTGCACACCAGCGGCATCCACTCGCCGATCGAGGCCAAGATCGCCGCTGCCGTCGGCTTGCACTGGGCCTTCATGAGTGGCTATTCCTGTTCTCTGGCCCTGCTGGGACGTGCGGACCTGGGCTTCAGCACAATGACCGAGTCTACCGGTTGGGCGCTCGCCATCGCCCGCGCCGTCGACATCCCCATCATCGCCGACGGCGATGACGGCTATGGGGGAGTCCTCGCGACTGGGAGGACTGTCGAGGAATTCGAACGCGCGGGCGTGGCCGGAATCACCCTCGAGGACCAGCGCTTTCCCAAGCGCTGTGGGCATCTGCCAGGGACGCGTTGCCTGCCAGTCGGCGATGCCGTCCAGAAACTCCGCGCTGCCCTTGCCGCGCGTTCTGACGGCGATTTTGTCATCATCGCCCGCACCGATGCCGTCGTGGGCGGCGGAGGTCTCGATGATGCCATCGAGCGTGCCCGGCGTTACGCGGGGGAAGGGGCCGACCTGGTCTGGTGTGAGTTTCCGTCTCCCGAACGGCGACCTGTGGAAACATTCGCCCAGCAGATGCGCGCAGACTTCCCCGACCTGCCGCTGTTCTTCAACTATTCGTCTTCCTTCGCCTGGGCCGGAGAGGCTGCGCCGTGGAGCTTCGCAGAGCTGGGCGAGCTGGGCTATCGGGCGATCGTGGTCGGTCTGGGGGCCATCCATGCCGCGATGTTTGCCCAGTGGGAGTTCCTCCGGGCGCTACGCGAGACCGGCCATGAGGCGCAGATCGCTCTCGAGCGGCGGCTGGCGGGCCATCCCACCGAAGACCACCACGCGCTGGGCGATGCCGAGCACTACCGCCAGCTCGAACGGGGCTTCCGCTCCGAGAGCGCAGAGGCTAGCTCGGATCCTTGATGGCCTGGCAACGCCTTGAGCTGAAGCGGCCCGTAGGCATACGTCGCAGGTAGGCGAGCATCACGTACTCTTCGGCTGTGCGCTTCGGACCGGGCGACTGCTCGAGCCTGCGCGCCTGTGCTCGGATGTGGCGGGCCAGGAAGAAGGAGTACAAGCCTGTGGCTGGATCGCTGCTGTCGCCCAGATCGAGGACCTGCATGCCGGATTCGAGCTGGGAGTTGTCGATGCTGTCACAACCGGTGGCCCGCATGTGCGCTTCGAGCTTTTGGAGCGCCTCGGTGGTCGACCCGAACAGAAACTCGCGGAACGCCTGCTGCTCCTCTTCGCTCGGCTTGGTGCGCATGAAGTAGTCGACAAAACGCGCATCACAGCCCTCGGCCAACAGCGAGAACACCTCGTGCGTGCCCGCCAGCGTTCCCAGCGCGACCCGCACCCGGCGGCGCGCCTCCCAGGTCGCTTCGAGCAACGGGAAGAAGCGGATCACACGGTAGGTCGCGCGGTCCCAGATCTCCAACAGCGCCAGCACCGCCTTCTCGCGCACATCCGAGCGCACACTGCGGTCCGACGCGATATGGGTCAGCACCTCTTCGAGCAGGCGGGTGTACAAACAGACGCACACCCGCCGGGTCAGCTTGGGCAGCAGCTCTTCGAGGATCTCAGCAGCCAGCACCTTGCTGCACTGGTCGACCAGGGTGCGGTAGAAGTTGACCTCGGCCATCACCAGCGTGCGCGAGACCAGAGCCCGGGTGGGCAGCAGAATCTCGAAAGTGGCCGCATCGCCGCCGAGCAGCCGGTGGGTGAGATCCTGGTGGGGGTCGGGCCCTTCGGTGCCGCTCATCGGGCAGTCGCGCAACAGGCGCCCCATCGCCCCGAGCAAGCGGACTCCTTGCCGCAGGGTCTGACGGGGCGCTTCGCCCGCATCGGCCTCAGCGGTGCCGAGCGCGCGCCAGACGTCACGGATGCAAGCACGCTCCTCCTGGTCGAAGGGGCTGGCAGAGTCGAAAACCAGGGTGTTGGGTGGGGGTACCAGGATCACCTCCCGGATCTGAGTCCTTTCAGGATAGCGGGAAGACCCGCCAGCGTCAGTCTCCTTCGCCCAACATGGCCTCCAGGCCGCGCTGCAGCTCGAGACCGTCGACCAACTCCTGCTGCGAAGAACATCGAAGTGCCTGGTCGAGCTCGAGCATCCATTGCAAGAGCGCTTCGCGCAGATCGGGGTCTGCCACATCGTGCAACGCGCTGGACCGCTGCGACCCCCGAGGGAAGGCGCGCAGAACGGCGCGCGCCAGACGCATCAGGTCGATCCCGGCCGCCTTCTCCGGGGGTAGCTCGAGGGTGTGCGCCAACAAGTCCGCGATCACCGCCTCCCGCGCCTCTTTCAACCAGCGTTTGACGGTGTGGGGAGCGAGGTCTTCGGCGGCTGCGATCTGTGCGTGGGTCTCGCGTCGGGCCAGGCGACGGCTGAAGACTGCCAACCGCCTGAGCGCCTCGGGACCCGTATCGTGGCCGCTCTCGAGCCAGCGCCTGACCGCGCCGAAGGCCTCGGCAAGGACCTCGACCGAGACATGCAGGTCGTGCACGTAGCTGGAGCCTTCGAAGAAATCGGGGGGACACAGCTGTTCGCGGCGCGTCTTCTTGAGGTAGCCCAACACGCGGTTCCGCACGACGCCGCACAAGAACTGGCGGAAACGGCCCCGCTCGCGCTGGTATTCCTTGTACAGCTTCTGCTTGATCTCGAGCAGGATGTTGTGGACAAGGTCCTCCCGATCCTGCGGCGACAGCCCAGGGAAGCGCGCGCCGAGATACAGCAACAGCGGCTGACGGTAGTCAGCGATGCTCTGCCAGCCCGGCTCACGGCCTCCGCGCAGGGAAGAACTGGTGTCGTGGAAAATCGATTTCATCGGCAATCTTCGCCTGTGTGGCTGCTAACAGCGTACCTTCTTGCGCTTCTTTCCCAGCCGCCCCTTGTCGATGATCTTCTTGATGTAGTCCGGTGCAAAGGGGACCTTGCACGCCGTCCCGCCCATGTTGACCTGGACTTTGCCGATCGCCTTTGCGACCTTCTGCGCCTTCTCACTCAGCTCTTTGACATAGCTGCCGATCGAGATCACAAAGCCATTCATGGTGTAGCGCACGCGGTTGGGGGCGTCGGCGATCTCCCTCTGCACGCGGTCGAGCAGCCCCGAGAGCGCCGCGATGTCGAGTTGATCGTCGGGCTTCGAAGAGGCGACGCCTGACAGGGTACACCAACCCACGCACGCGACGTGGGGCTGGTCCGATTCGATCCAGGCCAGCCCGCGATCCCAACCGTGCGGGCCCTCGGCAGCCACGCCTGCGACGGCATACTCACCCACCATGTGCCAGTTTGCGCCCTCTGCCCAGGCGTCCAGCTCAGCAGGAGTCATCACCTTGGGATCGGCGATCAGGCCTGCCAGATACATCGCATCGCCGTTTTCGGTCTCGTAGAGTTGCTGCGCGAGGGGCTGGTTGTTTTTGAGCTTCTTCATCAGCTTCTTGAGGTCGGCGACCTTGACGCCGAACAGCTTTTCGGGCGCGCCGTGCTTGCGGAAAATGCGCACGGTACTCTCGCTGCCGAGCTTCTCCAGCTCGGCCATCACTTCACCAACTTTCATGCCAGCCTCCGTGTCAGTGTTCCAGAGGCCACGCCCCCGGAAAGCGGTATTTGTTCTCTTGCCACCAGCTGCGCCAACGCAACTGGACCTCTTTCGCCTGCTCAGACGTCGCCTGCAACCACTGCTCCGAGGTCAGTCCCAGGCTTCGATCAGTCAGGCGCTCGAGCGCACGGGCCGCCTGCGCGCAGACTTTGAGGTCTGGATCCTCGAGCAGCTCGATCAGCAGCGGAATCGACCAGGGCGCCGCGATGTCCGCCACAATGCGCGCGGCGCGTTGCCGAACCTCACGGTCATTTCCAACGAGATCGTAGGTGGCCTGCAGGTAACGCACCAGCGGCAGCACGCAATGATCACCCAACGCGCGGATCTCTTCTTCGAGCAAGTAGTGTACTTTCTGCCGTCCCAGCTGTGCCAGCACATCATTGAGGCGCTCGGCGAGCTCGGGGTTGTCGCGCCCTTTCAGCACCAGGATCTCGTGGACCCATTGGGTGGCCTGGAAGACCTGTCCCAGCTGGTGCGGATCCCCCGCGACCCCAGCATCGATCTGCAAGCGCTGGCCGGCCTGCACCAGTGCCTCGCCAGCCAGCGTCCGTACTCGGGTCGCCCCCTCCTCGACAATCACCACGGCCTGGTCGTCCAGCAGGGAGACATCGAAGCGCGTCCCCAGGGCCTCGACCGAAGCGTCCGGCAGCCGCACGCGGAACGTGTCCGCCGCCGGCTCGACCTGCGACCAAACCTGTCCTCCGAGCAGCTGCAACGCGCGTGGGCCCTGCAGGCACAGCTCGGTGCCCGCATTGAGGCGAACCAGCGAGCCATCCTCGACGAGCAGCTCGCAGCGCACTTCCGCGGCAGTCCGCAGCCGGTCGCCTGCGCGCAACGCGGCGCCTGTGGCCAACGCCTGCCAGCTGCTGCCCTCAAGACGCTCGACCAGGCCGGTAGCCAGCGCCAGGTGGGCGATGCTGGCTGGGGGTTGCCCGGCTTGAGGCGGGGGCCGTTGCGGCTGCTGCCAGGGCCGGAACACCGCCACGGCCAACAGGAATCCGGCGGCCGCCGCCAGCAACGGGACCAGCCAACCTCGAGCCCGCGCGCGCACGGGGGCCTCGCCCGCCAGCAGTTGCTCGATCGCTCGCTCCGCGACGTTGTCGGCAGCACGCCGTTCGCCTGCGAAGGCGCGGCGCAGCTCCTGGCTCTGGCTGGAGAGCGCATCAGCGAGCGCGCGGCAGTCTGCACACTGCGCCAGGTGCTCGTCGAGAGCGGGCGTCATCTCAGCCGGCAATTCCTCGTCGAGGCGGGCGCACAGCAGCTCATGGGCGGTCTCGCAGGCGACACTCACGGCACGGCTCCCAGACGTTCGCGCAACAGCAGGCGCGCGCGGGTCAAGCGTTGATTGATGGTCGCGGACGAAACCCCGAGCCGCTCCCCCAGCTGGCGGTAGCTGATGTCTTCGTAGTAGTAGTGCACGATCACCTCCCGCAGCTTGTCAGGCAGCGCGTCGACGGCCTGCAACAGCTCGGAGACCTGTTCGTTGCGCTCAGCGATGCCCGGCGGCCCCTGATCGTCGCCCACAAAATGGCTCGGCGTGCCCGCGGCACCCAAAGCACTGAAGGGCAGACTGCGGCGCGCACCCGCCTTCAACCAGTCAAGGCACAGACGCCGCGCGATGTTGCACAGCCAGCCACCAAACCGGGCAGGCTCGCGCAACTGGGACAAGGCCGCGAAAGCGCGCAGGAACGCATCCTGCGCCAGGTCTTCGGCGGCGCTGCGTTCCACCCGCGCCAGGCAGATGGCCAACACAGGTCCCGACCAATGCCTTACCAGCGCCGCATACGCCTGACGATCGCCCGCCTGCGCGCGTTGAACCCTGTCTGCCTGATCGGGAACGATGCCGAGCCTCCGCAACTCCTGGCGGCCCCACACGCCTGGCGGATGCACCCACGGAGCCACCTTCCTGACGAGCCAGCCGGAAGATCCACTAGTGTTTCTTTTTCAGCCCACCAGATCTTCGCTCGAGATCGAGAGGTCGAGCAGCGAGCGCATTTTTTCCAGCAAGTCGTTCGGTCCAAAGGGTTTTTGCAGGAAACCGGCCAGCTCTTTGTCCGCGAGCTGGTTGGTCTCTTGCTCGTTGTACCCACTCGCCAGCAACACCGGGATGTCCGGGCGGATGCGGCGCAGCTCTTTGAAGGTCTCTTCCCCGCTCAGGTGCGGCATCGTCATATCCAGCACCACCAGGTCGATCTCATCCCTGCGCTGCTTGAAAAGCTCGAGACATTCGCAGCCATCCGCTGCCTCGATCACGTCGAACCCCGAACGCTTGAGGGTGGCGCCGACCATCCGCCGCACGATCTCCTCGTCATCGGCGACCAGCACAGTTCCACCACCTTCCCAACTGAGCAGCTCGATCGGAGCCGCGTTCTGGGCAGACGCGGGCTTGCCAGAGACCGGCATCAGCACCTTGATGGCGGTGCCAATTCCCAGCTCACTGTCCACCCGGATCAGGCCTTTGTGGCCACGCACGATGCCGAGAATCGAGGCCAGACCCAGACCTCGGCCCGTCGACTTGGTAGTGAAGAAGGGATCGAACATGCGCTCTTTGACTGAAGCATCCATGCCCCGCCCGGTATCGGTGACCTCCAGAAACACGTAGCAACCTTCGGGCACGGCTTCGCTCGCCCAGGTGTCCTCGAGGAACTCGCGGTCGACGATCAGGCTGCCGGTCCGCAGCGTCACCACGCCCGGTTTTTCTTCGAGGGCATCGGAAGCGTTGGTGATCAGATTCATGATGACCTGCCGCAGCTGCGAGGCATCGGCACGGATCATCGGGAGTGCCTCGTCGAAGGAGCACTGCAGCTCGGCTTTCTTCGAGATCGAGACCTCCAACAGATCGAGCATCTCGCTGACCAACTTGGACAGATCGACCGGCTCGACGACGAAGCGACCTATGCCCGAGTAGGCCAGGAGTTGATGGGTGAGCTCGGCGGCACGCCGAGCGGCCGTCTCGATCTGCTCTACGGCAGGCCGGGCGGGCGAATTCTGGGGCAACTCGAGCAACGCCAGGCCCGCGTTGCCGAGCATGCCCACCAGCAGGTTGTTGAAGTCGTGGGCGATGCCGCCGGCCAGCACTCCCAGAGACTCGAGCTTCTGGGTGTGCTGCAGGCGCGCCTCGAAACGCTGCTCTTCGAGCCGCTCGCGCTCGCGGATCTCGCCGCGCAGGCGCTCGTTGGCGTCGCCCAGCTCCTGGGTGCGCTGCTCGACGCTCTGCTCGAGACCGTCGGCCGACTCCTGCACCCCGCGCAGGAAGCCCTCGTTGCGGTCGAGCATGATCACTGTACTGATGGTGGTCGTCTGAAAAACCCAGGCACAGAAGACCACAAACACCGCCGCCCAGAGCAGCACCTGGCAGACCAGCAGGTCGTCGAGAGCGCCATCGACGACAGCGTACAGTGCCACGGTATAGCCGAGCAGAAGGAGGCTGACCAAGGCTTGCAGAATCTTTAACCAGCCCAGCGTGAAACGCACCCGGCACAGCAGCCAGGTCCGCATCAGCAGGAACAGGGCACAGGCGAGCAGGCCCATGCCGATGGCGACCGAAGCGATGTTCAACAAGCGGTGACCCATGGGCTGGAAAACCCCAGGGTAGATCATGCTGTCCAGATGTCCAGCAGCTCCGCCGCGTCACAAAAATCCCGCCGCACGGCTTGGCTGGCAGGGACCGAAAACACCAGGCCGAGGGCGGGATCACTGCCAGGGAAGACGCAGTGGACGCAGGACTATTCAGCCCGTCTGCGCGAGGCGGCTCCAACGCGGGCGCAGACCGGTCACGCCACGCCAGGGAAAGCCGAGCCGGCTGAGGACCGAGCCGTTGTCGTAGACCGCGAAGCTGACCGCCCGGTCGACGCCCTGGATGAACTCGCCGACCTCGTTCTCGGGAGCCTGGCCGTACTCGGAAGGATGGTTGGGGAACAGGCTGTACAGCGTGCAACTGATCCAGTAGTCGCCAGGCCTCAGCGAGCCCGCGGGGATCTCGACCCGGTAGCTGTGCACACCGACGGGACGCCCTTCGAGCAGGCTCTCGTCCGACTCGAAATCACGCGAGAAACAGACCATCTGCGCGTGCACGTCCACGACCGAGAGCGCGACGTACGACGGCTGGCAGCCCTCTGGATTCTGCACGCTGACCCGGATTCCCACGGCTCCGTCGTGCGGGTAGCGCCCCTTGGGGTCGTCGAGCTCGATGCAGACGATGGTGGGACCCTGGGGTAGCGGCGGCACTTCATAACGCACCGCCTGCGCGCCCTCGCTGCTCTGGGTGTACTGTTCGATGATCCCATCGACGTCGCCGTAGCCCAGCAGGCGGCCGTGCTCGAGGAACAGAGCGCGCCTGCAGAGCGAGCGCACCGAGCCCATGTTGTGGCTGACGAACAGGACCGTGCGCCCGTCTTCGGCGACGTCTCGCATCTTGCCGAGGCATTTCTTCTGGAACTGGGCATCGCCCACCGCCAGGACCTCATCGACCACCAGAATGTCCGAGCGCAGATGCGCCGCCACGGCGAAGGCCAGCCGCACATACATGCCGGAAGAGTAGAACTTTACCGGTGTGTCGAGGAACTGCTCGATGCCAGCGAAGTCGACGATGGCATCGAACTGCCTGTGGATCTCACGCCGGCGCATGCCCAGGATGGTGCCGTTGAGGAAGATGTTCTCACGGCCACTCAGCTCGCGATGGAAGCCCGTACCGATCTCGAGCAGGCTAGCCAGGCGGCCGCGGAAACGGACCTCGCCGGTGGTCGGCGCCGCAACCCGGCTGAGAATCTTCAGCAGGGTCGATTTGCCGGCGCCGTTGCGCCCGACGATCCCTACGGTCTCCCCCGGACCGATCTCGAGGTCGATATCACGCAGCGCCCAGAAAGTCTCCGTGCGTGGAGCGCGTGGTCGAGAGCCGGGCAACAGAGAGCGAAAAAACCCCATCAGATCGTCGATGAAGTAGTCATTCCGCGCCTTGAGAGCGGCGATGGTGTACTTCTTCCCGACGCCGCGCATGCGGATCGCCCAGTTCGCCTCGCTCATGGTCCCTACCCGAAGCAGATGCCGGGTTATACCACATCGCGGCAGCAGTGCCTCCGCATGGATTGCGGCTGACGCGCTTTGCCGCACTGCGTTGCAAGACGCCACACGGTATACTCGACAAAAACGCGGAGAAAGCCATGGCAGCACCCGGGTGGCTGGCGCAGTGCCTGCAACGATCCCGTCAGACGTGGACCGAGGAAGGAATGCGGGCGCGGCTCGCAGAGGCGAAGGCCGGCTCCTTCTGCAACGACGATGAAGAGGCGCTCCTGCGTCAGGCATGCAGACGTACCAGTTTGCTGGCCCGGCTCGAGAAAGAGGACGGCGACGCCGAGCTGTGTCTGCCTGAGTACATCGATACGGCCGCCGAGTTGATCTGGGATCTGGCGGCTCTCCACGATGCGCAGCTGGACCTCGCGAGCGCGCGCCGCGAAGCCTTGCGCCTGCTGCTGGCGGTGTTCGAGGACGACCCCGGCCCGCTCACCCGTATGATGGAGCCGGGGAGCACAGAAGAGGCCCGCCTGGAGACCGTGCTCACGCAGCGCTGGGGTCCGGGTGGAGGTTTCCATGGCATGCACTTCCTGCACACCCACACGCTGGGGGTGCTGGCGGACGAGCTGTTCGAGCATGGGACGGGGCGGGCAGCGGGCGCGTCCCTGAGCCTGAAGGCGGCCGAGAACACCCGCCACTTCTTCCTCGAGCTGTTGATCGGGCTGGCCTGGGCCGACAAACAGCTCACCCACGGCGAACGCAAACTGATCCAGGAGAAGATCGGCGGGGCGGGGCTGTCGAGGCGCAAAGAGAAGAGCCTGCAACGGGCCCTGTTGCGGAACAAGCTGACGACACGCCTGTTGGCGCAGGTGCCGCAGGCAGCCAAGCAGCTGATCCTCGAGCAGATGCTGCTGTTGTCGATGATCGATGGGGATCTGAGCGACGACGAGTGGGAATACCTGTGCCAGGTTGCCCAAGAGCTCGAGGTCTCGGCCGAGCGCTTGATGGAGGTGCGGCTGCGGCTGGCGGTCTACTTCGAGTCTCGCCAGGAGTACTTCAACCGGCTGTCGCACGTCTCGAGGCTGGGCAAGACCCGCCACTTCTTCAACAATCTGCTCGACCGCGCACGCCGCACGCTGACCAAGCCGGTCTCGGTCAAGCATATCCAGGCCAACGTCAAGAAGAGCCTGGGCAAGCTCACCACCGAGATCAAAGAGACCGTCGAGCTGAACAGACTGCTGCTGAAAGCCACGAGCACCCCCTTGACCAAGGAGGAAGCGCTGAAGGTCAAGGCCCAGCTGCTCGACATAGCCAAGACCATTCCTTCCTTGGCCATCTTCGCTCTGCCGGGAGGTGCCGTCTTGTTGCCGGTGCTGATCAAGGTGTTGCCCTTCAACATCTTGCCTTCAGCATTTGCGGCAGAAAACGAGGAAAAATCCTGAACTTTCCTACAGCCCCGGGTGTCCAATACTCGTACATAGAATAGACGGTCAGCTCGGCCGGATTCGACGAGATGGACACGTTTTTGACAAACGGTTGACACGGAGCTGACACAAGACGGCGAAAATTGGAAGCAGAAGGTGCCTTGAGACGGCCTGCAACATTGGGCACCTGATTTGCGGGGAATCTCGCAGAGTCAACGAAAGGAGATCGGGAATGTTCCACACCGAGCGCACAGCAAACAGCCAAAGAAAAGGCCAGGGCTTGCCCGAGTATCTGGCGATGGGTGCTGTGCTCGTCATTCTCTGCATTCTCTTCGTTGCCTATATGTTCCAGTCCGACAACACCCCGCAGCTCGACACCGAGACGCCCGTCGAGGTGGTGCAGCCGCAGGACGCGGGCTAAGGCCCAAGACTTCCCAAGCCATCCGCCCCTGCCCCTCCCAGGGGGGCGGACAGCAAGAGCGCCCTCTCCAAGAGGGCGCTTTTTCTTGCCGTACACTCCTGGCAGTTTTTCCAATACCAGACTGTATGCATGATCATACATCTGTATGACACCATACAGCTGAGCTGGCCTCACGATGGCACGGTCGCCTGAAGCGCAAGTAGCCTTTGACAAGCTTGGCGGCTCTGCGGGAACAGGGGTGTCCCCCCGCCGTGGCTTCAGGCCTCCGGCTTCAGACTTCAGCCTGGTTGCTGGAATACCCGGAGTTTCCGGTGGTCTCTACTCATGACGAGTCCCTTGGCAGAAACCTGGAGCCCGTAGCCCGGGCAAGCCAAACGCCGGGCTCGCGCCAACCTGTCCGGGCAGACTTGTGGGCTGGGCAGCGCTGGCCTGAACGCTAAACCCCCGCCACGGGGCGGGGGTCTGACAGGCTCCGAGGAGTGTGGACTACTCCACAACCACGGCCACGACTTCGCCATTCAGCTCAAAGCGCACCTGCTCGCCGAGGGCCAGCACGGCGCCCAGCTCGGGGTGGTTGCTGAGCAGCTCGAAGTACTCGTCGCTGAGGAAGGTGACGGTACGGCTGACCTCTTTGTTGAGCACCCGCTGCGAAACCCAGGCGGCATCTTGCAGGTAGTAGGTCTCACTGCCGATCTTGCGCATGAAGTGCGCCGCGATGGCCATGTCATCCTCGCCATCATCTTTTCCGCCTTGCAGGCGCTTGAGCTCGAGACTGAACTCGACGCCGAGGCGCCCACCACGGGACTCGCCGGCCTTCTCGGCCTCTTCGAGGCGGTCGAGTGCTTCCCGCATCGGTGCGTCGGAGTCGGGGCTGATGCTGCCGCCGAAGCCTGGCGCCGCAGGAGCCGGCTCACCGTTGAAGGCGCGGCGCAGGTTGGTCTGGGCCAGCTGCGACTCATCTTCAACCACCAGGTAGGACGTGTAGGGCGTCATGATGCCAAACTCGATGCTGAGCTGGATCACTTCGTCGCGCAGCTCCTGGCTCTCGCCGTGCAGGCGGATCTCGTCGAGCAGGTAGCCGACCTTGCGGCGCGCCCAGATACGGCCCACAGAAGAGTCGTCGCGGCCGGCGAACTTCGATTCGTACACTGCCTCGACCTGCTCGGCGCCTTGGCGCCCGGTCAGCCGGAACGCCTGGCTGCCCTCGCCGGGCCGGTACTTGCCGACCACAGAGATCTGCCCACCCATGAAGATGTCTGGCATCTGCTTCGGGTAGACGTCGTAGGTCTCGATGCCGTCGAAGCTGAGGACCACGTCGGTGAGCACGGGGTAGCTGACCTTGTCGAAGAAGGCGCTGGCCTTGATCTCGAGGTTCTCTTCGGGCAGGGCATACTCGCGATCGCCGCGCCCCTGGCTGGCCAACTGGTCGAGCAGGTGGGTGTCGAGCTCAGTGCCGATACCGAAGGAGAAGAAACGCACCCGGGACACCCGCACATCGGCGCTGCGCTTGAGAATCTCGTCGGGATCGGTGAGACCGATGGTCGGCTCGCCATCGGTGATGAACACCACGATGCCGCGCTGGTCGCCTTCGCCGAACATGCCATAGGCTGCCTCGACGGCTTCGTGCAGCGCGGTTCCCCCGCGGGCCCGCAGCTCTTCGACCCGCGCCAGGGCTTTCTCGATATTGCCGGGGCTGGCCTCAAGCAAGCGACTCGAGAACGGCCGCACACCCGTGGCAAAATCGATGACCGCGAAGCGGTCCTTGGCGGCGAGGTTCTGCAGGCCATAAGCCAGCGCACGCTTGGCTTGTTCGAGCTTCGGCCCGACCATGCTTCCGGAGGTGTCGAGCACGAACACGACGTCCTTGGGGGCCGCCTCGATCTCTTCACCCTGATTGGGGCTGAGCAGCAGCAGGAAGTGGCCGTCTTCACCGTTGTCCCAAGTCAACAGACTCATCCCCAGGGGATCTTCTCCGCTGGAGTAGTAGAGCATGAAGTCTTTGTCGGGCTTGGTGTTCTTCTCTTCATAGGAGATCTTGACCCGGCCATCGCGCCGCAAGATATCGACGTCGTGGCTGGGGGAATAGACGGTCTGCAGCGGCAGATCGGTGTCGATGTCGATCAGCAGAGACACGCTCTCGATCGGGCTGCTCGAGAATTTCTCGGTATTGAGGGGATAGCGGTAGGCGACCAGCCCCTGAGTACTGGGCAGCACCTCGTTGTAGGTCAGCCGCACGCGCACATCGCCGTGGGCAGGAATCGGGAAGACCCGGGCCTTGAACATGCCGCGCCCGATGTACTCGAGCAACGCCGGGTCTTTCATGCTGCGCACGATCCCTTCGTAGATCTCACGGGCCTTGCCTGCCTCGAGAATCTCTCCCTGGACCTCCTGGTCGCCCATCCACATCGAGAACTGCGCGACCGTGGCTTCCACCGGCAGGGGAAAAATGTAGGTCCCCTCGAGCTGGACGCCTGAGGGATTGTGGAAGATCTGGTCGACGCTGGTGGTCGCCAGCTGGCCGCGAATGGTGCACTCGACCTTGTGGAACTTGACCTGTAGCGGGAAGTGCTGCACGGGTACGGGCATGGGCTCTGGCGGCGGCCGCTCGATGATGATGAACCCGTCGCCGAAAGCTGCACACAAGGGCAGCAACACGCACGCAAGCATGAGTCTTCGCAACAGCATGCCAGTCCTCCTGGGATTGGGGGCGGGCGCAGACGGCGCGCCTGCCCGGCAGTTTCTTGCAATCAAGAGGGCTCCGCCCTCGCTCGCCATCTTCGACGGCTGCGGCAGGGATATGTTCCGGAAAAATCGCGTGCTCTGGGAAGCGGGCAGGATTTCAAGCCTCAGCCTGGCTGAGTGCCTCGACCACCGCCTCGGGGCTCTGGAAGCGCTCGTTCCGGTCGGTCGCCATCGCCCGGGAGACGACCGCGCACAGCGCTTTGGGCAGCGAGCTGTCGAGCTCGTCGAGGGGGACCCAGTCGCCGCACAAGATCTTGCGCACGACCTGGCCTATGCTCTTCGAGCCGAAGGGAGGCTGACCGGCGAGGAAGTGGTAGAGCGTGGCCCCCAGCGAGTAGACATCCGCCCGCCAGTCGGTCGCGACCGCACTGGTGATCTGCTCTGGCGCCATGTAGAACAGGGTCCCCTTGCCCTCACCGGGCCGCGTCAGCCCGGAGAGCCCGGCGTCCTCATAGCATTTCGCCAGCCCGAAACCCGACAACCTGATGCTGCCGTCGTTGCCGAGCAGGATATGCGCCGGCTTGACATCGCGATGCACGATCTGACGCTCGAAAGCGAACTGCAGGGCCTGACCGATCTTGCTGACGATCTCGATGCTGCGTTCGACGCCCAGGGATCCCTCGCGCTCCAGGCGCTTCTGGCAGGTCTCGCCCTCGATGAACTCGGTCACGATGTAGTAGACGCCACGGTGTTCTGTGGCGTCGAGCATCTCGACTATGTTCGGATGGTAGAGCCGTCCGTAGACCTTGGCCTCGCGCAGGAACAGATCCAGCTGCTTGTTGTTGGAGCGTTGGGGCAGGATGAACTTGACCGCGATCTCTCGCTGCAGCCGGAGATGGCGCGCCTTGTAGACCGGGCCCATCTGGCCGTCGGAGATCTTGTCGAGCAGCTCGATGCCCGGCAGCATGTCACTCTGCAGTTGCGAGCCCAGCAGACACTGCATGCAGACGAAGTCGGCCTGGTCGGTTCCGGTGCCTGCATTCTCAGACGGGACAGCGCGGTAGCAGCGTGTGCAGAACAACAGGCTGGTAGGGGACACGCTGAGCTCGGTTTCCAGAGGTCCGAACTCGACTCGGAAGACCGTGGTACCCATGCGGATCAAGTCGCCGGACAGCAGGCGGCATTCTCGCGCCCATTCGCCGTTGACCTGGGTGCCATTGGAGCTGTTCAGATCGACCAGGGTGCAGACCCCATCGCTCAGCTCGACCCGGCAGTGCGCGCGGGAGAGGAGTGGATCGTCGACCGTCACGTCGGCGGTCTTGGAACGCCCCAACACCACAGGACGCCCTTCTTCGAGGACGGACCGGCGGCTGGGAGTGCTGCCCTTGACGATGCGCAGGAAAACGGCCATGGTCCCGTCCGCTCGGAAGGCGCAGAATGCTGCCCCACGAGGACGATGGGGGAGTTGAGCTGGAATTCTACCCAGAGATGCAGTCGACTTGCAAGCGACGGAGCCGGGGAGGCAGACGGGGGGTGGGGGTAGAGCCGGGTGGGGGAGGCGGGGGGGAGCCGCCGCCCGGCTCGACGCCGCCGTCAGAACTCCAGACGGAATCCGTTCACGTGGATGGATTTGTTCTGCTGCAAACGGCGCATGCGGGCCAGAACAGACTCCAGGTAGGGGACGAAGTCTCGTTCATCGGGGGCTAGAAGTGCAGAGCTGAGCTTGGGCATAGCGGGCCTCCAGTCACGCAGTCGGA
This sequence comes from Planctomycetota bacterium, assembly GCA_029260765.1. GTDB lineage: Bacteria > Planctomycetota > J058 > JAJDCP01 > JAJDCP01 > JAJDCP01. The sequence goes on along the minus strand of JAJDCP010000050.1, from coordinate 21,765 downwards.
CCCTCTGCAACAACCGGACCAAATGCTTCACGGCCCGATTTGGGCCGTGTAGCGGGCGAATTGTTTCACTTTTGGCTCAGTTGGGGCGCCCTTGAGACGCAATCCGGATCAAGGGCACGCTGCTCAGCGTCGACGAGCCGAAGAGGCCCGGCCACTGCGCTTGCGCGTGGAGCGCGAGGTGTGCCCGCTGATCCGAGCCGAGCTGCGCCGACGCAGCGTGCTGTGCCGAAGCTCGGGCTCCTTCAGGCGTTTCTCGACGGCAGCCCTGATGGTCAGATAGTCTTTGGCAACGAGATTGTGGACGTTGCCCTGGAAGGCCAGGCGCCAGTGTTCCGGCGGCCAACGCTTGACATGCTGCAGGTCGAGAAGCAGATCGATCACCGGCACGTAGTCATGCTGATTGCATGCGACCTCCGCGATCGTATCGAAGCGGTAGGGGAAGACCTCCTGCTGGCGCTCGGGGCACTGCCAGATCGTGAAGTGCTCTTCTCGATACTTCGAGGCGACCTCGACCGTTCCGCCGATGGCCATTTCTTTGGCAAGATAGAAGATGATCTTGTCACCCGGACGGACCTGTTCGGCCTTTTTCCGGTGCCTCGACTTCATTCCTACAACGTCGAAACCCCGACCCCGAGAGAGCTCGAAGTTGTCGACGGTGCAGACCAACATCCAATGGTTTCTCTCTGGCGTGTCCGTCATGCTCTCCTCAACTGCAAACTGGATAGCTGCTTCCGAGAACGGAAGAGCGGGTGCGGTGAAAGGGCCAGGTGGCTTGCCCGACCTGGGTGTTCTGGATAAACTCTGTCGCGTGAAGGGCTTGAGAAAGACCACACCACATAATCTTTTACCAGAATTCCGGGCAGGATGCAAGCCGCCCCTTTGCCTTCTATCGATCTTCCAGACGTCAGGGTTGTGGAGTTTCTTCGTTCTGTTTCTTCTCAAGAAGGGAAATGCATGCTTCAGAGCCTGCGGTATTGGCTCAAGACCCGGCGCAAATCGGGCCAGCTGTTCGACAACCTCGGCGCCGCCCGCGACGCTGGAATCTGGCCAGAAGCCAGGGCCCGACCGGCCAGCTTCCGGGGCCTCAAGGTGCTGTGCGCACGGCGTGACCGCTTCGGCGACATGCTGGCGTCGATGCCACTACTGGCGCGCTTGCGCCAGGCAGGGGCCGAGGTGATGGTCTTGTCGGGCTGCGGCACGACCAGGGCGCTTCTCGACGCCCTCGGTGTTGAATCCAGCAGCGAGATCAGTGAAGCGGGGGCGTTCCTGCCCGACTGGTTGTTCTTTCTGCAGACCTGCCGGCACCTGCGCGCCGAGCGGCATCCCGAGCGTTGGGAGTGGTTGCTGGAGCTGCTGGGTTATTTTCGAGGCACGCCGTGCGCGATTCCTGCCTGGCGCAAGCGCGAGATGATGTCGCTGCACACTTCGATCCGCTGTGCGCCCTGGGCGGCACTCGATCGCTTTGCCGAGCTCGAACGATTCGGCGATGCACTGGGCCTGCCTCCTATGCAAGGCGATGGACTGTTCAGCGAGTGGATCGCCGCGGCCCGCACTTCCGAAGGGGGCCTTGCCATCAACCTGAGCGCGGGCGTCGTCGGGGTCGAGGACAGGCGCGAGATCCCGATCGAATTCTGGGCACGCGTGCATGCTGCCTTGCAGCCGAGTGTCAGCAGCTGCATTGTGCTGCCAGGCGATGGTGAGCGCATGCAGGGCTTTCTCGATGCCCGTGAAGCGGGGCAGTTCAAGAACTGTGAGCTGGTCTGTGAGCCAGACATCGCGCGGGTGAGCCGTTGGCTGGCACAGCAGCGCCTGCTGTTGAGCCCCGAGACCGGACTTTGTCATCTGGCGCGCAACCTGAAGATCCGAAGGGTCGTGCTCAGCCCGCCGGGGCTGGTTCCGCAGTGGTACACAGCGGCCGCCGATGTGCGCACGGTGTGCGCGAAGTACCTGGCCGATGTCAGCCTGGAGGAGACGGTCGAGGCGGCCCGCAGCCTGCTGTCGTAGCGCGCTGCTTGCGCGACCTGCGCGCCTGGGGAAGCGAGCCCAGGCGCGCGTGCAACAAAAGGAAACAGGCTGCGGGTCTCCACCCGCTGCCTGTCCTTAGAGCTCGGCCCAGATTCTCAGCAGAGCGCGTAGTCGTCCTGGCGCTTGGCGAGCTCCTGACGCTTCTTCTCACACAGCTCCTTGTGGATCTGGCTGACACGAGATTCCGACAGGCCGATCACCTTACCGATCTCTTTCATGGTGAGGTTCTCAAAATAGTAGAGAATCAAGACCTGGCGTTCTTTGGCGCCGAGGTTCTCGACGATCTTCTCGACCGCATCGCGGCGCTGCAGAGTATCCACAGGATCCTTCACGTTGCGGTCACAAAGCACGTCGATCTTGCGCAGGTCTTTGTGCTCGTTGTTGTCTGAGCGCGTCTCCGAGAGCGACATCACGCTGACGGTACGGGTTTCGTTTTCCAGCTTGTCGTACTCGTCCGTCGACATCTCGAGCTCGTCGGCCAATTCGCCACGCGTTGGCGAGCGGTGGTGCAGGCTCTGCAGCTTGCGCTTGGCACGCTTGAGGATCTGCATCTTCTGGCGCACCAAGCGGGGCACCCAGTCGTTCGAGCGCAGATCGTCAAGGATGGCACCGCGCACCCGCTGCGCACTGTACGTCTCGAACTTGAAGCCGCGTTCGACGTCGAAGGATTCGACAGCCTTGAACAGACCGAGCGTTCCGGCCGACACGAGGTCTTCTGTGTCGATGTGCTGCGGCAGCTTGGCGGCAAGACTCTCCGCCACGTACCGCACCAGCGGTAGATAGTTCTCGATGATCCGGTTACGCATGGCTTGCGAGCCTGTGCGCTTGTACTTCCGCCAGAACTCGACGGACACCGGTTGCGACTTCCTTCTCGACCTTCTCCTGGGCTTCTGCACTGCTCTAGCCATCACGACCCCCACGTATTGATTCCCACGCCCGAAAAACCCCTTGGCTCACCCCTGTTCGATCGCGCCCACTACGCCGACGACGACCGATTCCCATAGCGGCGGCGCTGAGCCGCGAAGTTGGCTTCGCGGCTCCAGGAATCGTTCCATCTTCGTTGCGTTACCCCAAACGCGGAGCGCGATCGTAACCTGCTCTGCCACCCCTATCGTAAATTACATTTTATGGCCGAACAAACCCCCCACAATCCCCTAAAATAAGGGGGTCTTGCGTCATTCGTTCCTGCCGGAATCGAATGTAATTTACGTTTTTCCAATGTACGATCTATGGCGAATCCTGCAAGTCACGCTAAGACGAGATCGCTTGGGACTTAGTGGAATCTTCTTCCAGGAAAATCGCGGGAAAGCAAAGCTGTGCAAAGATTTACGATTGCACGTCTCGCGCCGCCCGACGGAGCGACGCGGGGTCGACGACGCAAACACTTACGTTCAAATAGTTTAGGGAAGCGTCCCGCCAAGGTCCGTTAGAGGAAAAACACGGCACAAGACACTGACTGACAAGGGATTGTGTCGAAATCTCTTTTTTTTTGGGGAGACACAAAAAAAAAGCTCAAATTGAGCCTCGGCAACAACTTGGCTCATTCCCACGCTTAAGGTGGGTCCTCGCCAGCCCGCAACGGAGCGCCTTCTGGGGGAGATCCATAATCATCCGGCACGAGATCCTCGATCGGCGGATACCACTCGAGAAACTCAGGCCGATCATCGCGGGGAAACCAAAGCGTGATGGGTAATGCCAGGCTTCCGACAAGCACCCCTCCGAGTGAACCGAACCACTTGAGGCTGTAGGCGGTCTTGAGCTTGCCATACAGCGCCGCGTTGATAGGCGCCTCGATGAACAGGTACAGCGGAGCGCCGGCAACTCCGACCAGCACATTCCCCACCTTGGTCACGATGTGCTGGCCCAGGTTCCAGTTGTAGACGCGGTTGATGTCGGTCATGACCGGACTCTCGCGCGGCAACAACCCGATCCTGCTGCCTCCATTGGCGCAGCCCACCAGACTGCATACGGCAATCACGGCCGAGAGGACCCGTACGAGCCGCCGTGCTTGCCAGAAACGCACGGTCCTGCTGCCAGTCTTGTCGTATTGCCCGTACATGGCGAATCCTCCTGGACAGCTCCGCAGGCCTACCTACGCAAACATCGTGGCGAATGCTCCCGATCATTCCCCCACCCTGAAGCAAAACCCGGACCAGTACCCCAGGGGATTGACGAAAGGCCGCCGGGGGCGCACAATGTCTCGCGCAATCGCCGCACCTTGAACAGTCTGTTTGGACAGGAGGAATCCCATGAAACTCCCCTTCCCGACCACCCAGGACCTTCCCAAGCATGTCCTAGAGGCCCTCGAGGACGAAGAAGGCCGTCAGATCTGGCGTGATGCCTACAACTCGGCGTTCATCGTCTTCGGCGACAAGAAGCGCTCCGAGCAAGGAGCCTGGCGTTCGGTCGAGAAACTTTTCTCCAAACGAAAAGACGGCCAGTACCGCCGTCGCGAAGGCCGCGTCTGCGACTACTGAAGGGCCCGCGCGCTCTGCGCTGGGCGACCAGCTCTTGCTCAGCCCCGTCCCGTGAGACCAGCCTTCCCAGCCTTTTCCTGGTGTTGCTCAAGCCCCCTCAAGCCCTCGCCGACAAACAGTGATGCCGGCAGAAGGGGCATCACCAGGGGGCGAGCATGCAGCCGAAACGCTATTACCGTGTGCAGGGAACCAGGAAACTGACCGGCAGCATCGAGGTGACCGGAGCCAAGAACGCGGTGATGAAGCAGCTCGTCTGCGCGATGCTCTCACGACACGCCTCGACGCTGACCAATGTCCCCCAGATCGCCGACCTGCAGCGTACCGTCGATATGGCACGCCATCTCGGTGCCCAGATCACGGTCACCGATAGCGAGGATGCGGCTGTCGGCCGCAGCATGACGATCCACGCCGAACACCTCGCCCACAGCGAGATCCCGCTGGCGATCGCCGGCAACAATCGCATGGCGATCCTGTTTCTGGCTCCGCTGCTGCACCGACTCGGCCAGGCCACACTGCCCCGCCCCGGCGGCTGCAAGATCGGACCTCGGCCGGTCGATTTCCACATCACCGCCTACCGCAAGATGGGCGCGGTGATCGAGGAGACCGATGAAGGCTTCCACGCCAGCGCCCCCGATGGGCTGCGCGGCGCGGACATCAAGCTCGACTACCCGAGCGTGTCGACCACCGAGAGCCTGATCATGGCGGCCTCCCTGGCCGAGGGCGTCACCTACATCCGCAACGCGGCGCTGGAGCCGGAAGTGATCGACCTGATCAAGATGCTCCAGAAGATGGGCGGCTTGATCGAGCTCAAAGGAGACCGCAGCATCGTCGTCACGGGTGTCTCCGAGCTGCGCGGCACGGAACACCGGGTGATCGTCGACCGCATTCAGGTCGCGTCTTTCGCCTGCCTGGGGATTGCCACCGAGGGGGACATCTTCGTCAAGGGCGCCAACCAGGAGGATCTGTTGAACTTCCTGAACGTGCTCAACCGCATAGGCGGCGGCTTCGAGATCGCGCCGGACGGTATCCGCTTCTTCTACAAAGGGCCCCTGCAGAGCATCGTGCTGGAGAGTGACGTGCATCCGGGCTTTGCGACCGACTACCAGCAGCCGATGACATTGCTCCTGTCACGCGCCCATGGCATGAGCGTGGTCCACGAGACGGTGTTCGAGAACCGCTTCCACTTCTTGCACCAGCTGCGCAAGATGGGGCTGGTCACTGAGATCTACACCCACTGCCTGGGTGAGAAGCCCTGCCGCTTTAGAGACCGCGGTTTCGCGCACAGCTGCATCATCCATGGCCCAGGCCGCTTCCGCAGCGCCGAGCTCTACATTCCAGATCTGCGGGCAGGATTCTCATACCTGATCGCGGCTTTGGTCGCCGACGGCGAGTCGAAGCTCTACGGGGTCGAGAACATCGAGCGCGGTTACGACTTCCTGGTCGAGCGGCTCCGCTCTGTGGGCGCAGAGATCGAGCTCTGCGAGGCGACCGGCAACTGGTCCTACGACGGCCTCGAGCGCTCGAAGACGCGCTGGTCCCGCGACCGCAGCTGCCTGCTGACCATGGGGTAGTGCCTCCGCGGCCTTCAGTCCGCCAGGATCTCTGCCGCGATCACCGTGATGTTGTCGTGCCCGCCGCGACGGTTCGCAGTGTTCACCAGGCCGTCGACAACCTTGTTCAGGTCGGCCAGCCCCTTGTTCAGCTTCTGCTGCAACTCGACGTCGGCAACCATGTCGGTCAGCCCGTCGCTGCAGAGCAGGAAGACATCACCTACCGCCAGGTCGATCAGACGCACATCGGCCTCGACGGTCGGGCGGGTGCCCATCGCCTTGGTGATGTACTTGCGCTTGCGGGTCCGGTTGCGGTCTTTCGCGGGCAGGCGGGACTTCTCGATCTGGTCGGAGTAGATGCTGTGATCAGCCGTCAGCATCTCGAGCTTGCCTTCACGAAGCAGGTACGCTCGGCTATCACCGACATGACCGACGGCGGCAAGATCGCCGAACAAGCCGAGGAACACCACTGTAGTCCCCATCCGTTTCTTGGCGCTGCTCTCCTTGCCGTTGTGCGAGTGGATCTTGCTATTGACGCTCTGCACCCATTCTTTGATGGCGGCAGTCAGCTGCTCCCCGCTCAGCGCGGGCCCCTCCAGCTGCTTTTCAGCGAAACGGCTGACCAACTCAACGGCGAGCCGGCTCGCCACCTCGCCGGCGGCGTGGCCTCCCATTCCGTCGGCGACAACGCAGAAACGGCCGTCCTTGTCGACATGATGGTTGTCTTCATTATGGTTGCGCCGCTTGCCGACATCGGTGCGCGCAATGAACTTGGCGTGAATCTCAAACCTCCTTGCGCTGGTCCGAGACAGCGATGGGTTCTGCGGCATCGATCTGGCGATGCCGGTACGTCAGATATATCAGACCTCCACTCAGACTCCAGAAGAGCATCAGGATGTGGAGGAGAAAACACAACTCCGCTCCCGTGATCGCTCCGAGATCGACCTGCCCGAAGCGGAACAACCCCTCCCAGGCGATCTCACCTGTCCCCCAGCTACCGAAGGAGATGGGAAGCGCATTCAGGAACAGACCGATGGGGATCAAGTAGATGTAATGGGCAATCGGCTCGGGAACGCTCAGGCTCCAGGCCAGACACAACACCCCGAGGATCATCATTGTGTGGGTCAACAGGCTCAAGCCAAAGCTGATGGCCAGCTTGCCCGGATGCTCTCGATAGACGACCAGGGCCTGTTCCAGCGTCCGGAAGGGGCCTGGCAGACGTTCCAACAGGCTACGCACCAGGCCAAATCCACGCAACCAGCGACTACTCACCACCCAGGCGCCCACGACCATCGACAGGAACAAGGCCCAGACGCTGCCGAGCAGGACGGCGACCTCCGGCTCTGCAATCCGCGAGATCAGCGGGATGCCCGCCAGGCAAGCAAGAAAGATCATCGCCATCAAGCCGATAAAGCGGTCGACGAACACCGTCAATCCGGCCCTGGCCCGCGCTCCGGGGCAGCTCTTGACCACATACCAGGCCTTGACCAGGTCGCCCCCCACCGATCCCAGACTGAAGTTGTTGAAGAAGTTTCCGAGGTGGTTGAGCTGAAAGACCCGCCACCACGAAACCCCAAACCCGGCGGCGCGCAAGAGCAGCTGCCAACGCCAGGAGTTGATGAACGTCGGGATGGTGAACAACAGACAACCCAGAGCCAGGAGCCCGGGCGACTCCTTGGCCGTCTCGACACGCGTCATGTCGACCAGACCGCTCTTGAACAGATAGCCCATCAGGACGATCGCCAGGCCGATCTTTACGGCTGCCTTCAGACGCTTCTTCCAGCGTGCACCGGCGACCTGCGCCTGACTCTCTTCGAAAGCCTGGCGCGGATCATCAGCTTCAGCCGGACTGTCTTCATCCCTGGCTGTCATACCAACGCCGCCAATCCCGAACTGTCGGAGGGAAGATTTTGCCAGTGAGACGACGCAAGGCGTCGTTGATCACGTACTTGACGCGGCTCTCTTCTCTCTCGAGCAGATCGATCAAAGTGGGCACCGCTGCCTTCTCGCCAAGCTTCGCCACCGCATTGACGGCCTCACGCCGCACGTCTTCTTCTCTGTCAAGACCCGCGAGCTGCAGAAGCTCGGATAGCGCTTCGACCAATTTCAACCTGCCCGCGGTGCGCGCTGCCGCTGCACGCACCCTCGGATGAGGGTCGCGGAAGGTCGCCAAGAGAGCGTCGGTTGCGGCAAACTCCGAGAAGTTTCCCAGCGCTTCGACCGCCGTGGCTCTGACCGCCGGATCTTCGTCTGTCAGGGCACGCTCGATGGCCGCGATCGCCGCCTGACGCTCGGCACTGTCTAGCGTGCCCTCGCGCAAGCCCAGCTCAGCCACGGCCTCACGCCGGCCCCCAGCAAAGGGATCCTGCGTGTCCTCGATCAGGCTCGCCGTGCTGGCACAGCCAGCGAGCAGCGCCAGAGAGGTCAGCAGAAGGGTCAGGCAAAACGCCGACGGCGATCCTTCTCGCGACAGGTGTAGGGGCATTGGGTCGTCCATGGGCAATTGAACTGGCAGCCCTGATGGTTGGCGAAATAGGAGAGCGGCGCTTCACCGTCCTCAGCCTCACGGAAATAGCGGCTCAGCATCTCGGCCAGGCGCAAACGGCCCTCTGTCGTCTTGACGTAGTGGGTGGGAACAAAACCCAACCTGTACGCCGTCTCGATCGCTACCGGATCGGGCACTGCCGACAGGGTTTCGATCTCCGGAGGATTCCACAGACCCAACCGGTGTCCCTCGCGAGCCAGCCAGATCAGACCTGGCCCGAGGCGTTTGCCGACAAGGGCATCTTCCAGCCGGGCGACAAGCTCACGTGCATTGCGGGAGTGTTGCAGATCGTAGATGCCGTTGTCAGTGATGCGTTTGAACGCGGGCATGACCAGCAGGACATTGAAGAGATCCGAGATCGGCGCGTCGGGCTTGTCCTGACTGAGAACCTGAAGAACCTCATCGAGGCTCTTGGCTCCCGAATAGAAGTCGGCCAATGTGCCGGAGTCGTACAGCAGCTTGAAAAACGCGAGTTTCTGCTTCGTGCTTGCTTCACGCTCGAGCACGGCGCTGGCCGTCAACAGGCAAAAGAACAGCGTGTATTTGTCCTCATCCTGGCCACTGAGTCCCATCAACTCAGCTGTCACCCATACCCGCCCGGGGTAGTCGCGCCACCAGCGCATGATGCCAGCCTTGTTCTTCAACAAGCCGGCAGCTGGGGCCTCGACATACGCTTCTACGCCTTCACCGGCCTCTCCACCGGCGCGGAAGGCCAACGCCGCCTCGATAGCCGGCCGCTGACCCGCCCGCAAGATAGCGCGCAGCTTCCCGAAGACGTTGGGGAACTCGGGCGCTGTTTCGACCGCGATTTCTTCCTCGACCTCATCCTCGACTTCATCTTCGACATCGATCGGCAGCTCATCGGGCTCGGGCAAGACTTCCGCGGGAGCCTCAGCGACCGCAGCGGCGACGTCTCCGGCACCGATAGCGACGGCATCGCGGCGTGGAGCCGCGGCTGTGGCTGCAACGGCTTTTTTCTGTTTCGAGGCCTTCTTGCTCTTCTTCTTCTTGCCGCGTTTGGGCCGAGGCGCTTCGGGGAGCTCGTCGTCCTCGTCCGCTGCTTCGAGCTCCTCGATGGCTGATTCGACATCCTCGAGCAAGTTGTCGAGGTCCCGCAGAGGGCGGCTCAGGGTCAATCTCAGACCTGTGACCGCGGCAGGCCCCCCGTCGAGAGTCGCCAACAGGGCCTCTTCGCGAGGGTCGAGGCCGCGCCGATCGATGGCCCCCGGCTCAGGAGGCAGGTCGAGCCCCTCTCCATCGAGCTCGTCGTCGAACTCATCGAACTCATCGTCATCGTCGTCGACTTCCTCGGCAGCGGCCGCCATTCTGCGCGTGCGCGCCTTCGCGGGCTGCTTGAACTCGATGACTTTCTCGACGGGCTCGTCGTCGTCCTCCTCGTCCTCGTCATCGACTGCGTCAGCGTCTTCGCTGTCCAACAGCTCGTCGTCGGGGACACCTTTGATGTACTCCGCCGACTCTTTTCCCTGCGTCGAGAGCTTGAGGCGGAACCCCACCTTGGACATCACGCCGAGGATCAGCATCCAACGAATCCAGTTGTTCAACTGCGTGAGGTTCGGGCGCTCTCCATGAAAGATGCCGGACTGGATGCGCTTCATGATCTCGTTCTCGGCCAGAAAGCCTTCGTCGAGAGCAGTCAACACGAACTTGACCAGATATCCGTTCAGCTCGACGAAACGGTCGATGAGCACGGTATTGAAGTCGCTCTCGCCGGCCTCGCGAGCACGGGCGACGGTCTCTGCATCGATGGCGAGAATACGGCGCCCATCATCGGTCATGGTCGGACCGTAGTCGAGCTCGGCGTCTGACTTGACCTTGTCGATCTCTTCGAGAAGCTCTTGACCGATCTCGTCGAAGACGATGCGCCGCCCGACCTTCACCCCAACCAGCATGTTGAAGAAGTCGATGGCTTCACGGTTGAACAGCTTCTTGACGCGGAACCACTTCTGGTATTTGCGCTTACTGGGGCTGCTCTTCAGGAATCGCAGGTACTCGCGCAGAAATTCGATATACCGGTCGTTGGCCCAGCCCTCGACCAGCTTGTATTCCAGAAACTGCACGGTGGTACTCCCGCGGGATCCTCAATTGCGAGCCCCTAAGAATAGGGCCCGCCCGGTGTCGCTGTCAATCACTTGGGGCGAAACCCGGGGCGGCTGGCTCGGCGCGTACGATCCTTCCACTGGACCACTCGCGGCTGGCGGGTCCGCTTTCTGCCCTGTTTGAGCGCGATGGTCCTGGTCGCAGGGCCCTCAAGTGCTGGCGTGAGCAATTGTTCGGGCAACGGCTCGGCAGTCTCCTCCTGCTCGGCCTCGTCTTCGACCCCCTCCTTTAGAAAGCCGACCAGCAAGAGCAGAGAAACGAACAGCGCGCCGCCAAACACACCCGCCTCGGTCGCGGACGGCCGCACGCCGCAACGCAGAGCCTGGGAGGCGAATTCGAGGTCGAGTCCGTCGTAGGCCTGCTTCAGATCGGGGTCGAGATCCTCAAGCATGCCCTCATAGAAGCCGCGCCCGCGGTTCTCTGTGCTTGCGAAGACCGGCAGCATGTCGCGCGCCATCTGCAGGTGGATGTGGAGGATGCCGGGGCCGCGCTGATCCTCAGGGCGCACCCGCGCAGGCTGCAGCAGCAGCAACGCGAATTCGCGCGGCCGCCGTTCATTGCGTTGCTGGTCGTTCAAACGCACAATCAGGTCGACCAGGCCATCGAAGGCCAGGTCTGTGGGGGTGCTTTGTCCGGGTTGGAAGGAATCGAGGTCGAAGCCATAGACCGCGTTGCGGTCGACCAGAATGCCCTCGGAAGTCGGCCGCTCCACCGGGCCCAATTCCACACCGAAGACCCGCACCCAACGGCGCAGGGCAAACCGCTCTTTGCTCAACTCGGAGAAGTCGATTTCCAGCGGCGTGGGGTTGAGGACAAACAAAAGCATGCCGTCGAACGTCAGATAGCCGACGAGCGCGCAGATGATCCAAGTCCAGAAGGTTCGGTCGGGTCCGAACCATCGGTACGGAAGTGTCAGGATGCCCGCCGGGTTCAAGGGCTTCCTCCGGTGTCCTGGGAGACGATCTATCAAAAGCCAGCGGATGTTGACAGAACGCGCTGTTTTTAGCAAAGCTGGAGCTTGCGCGCAAAGCGCAGCAGTGGAACCAGGGAGAGCATCATGGCCATCCGCGCGATTCTTCTGTTCTGTCTTCTCGGAGGCTTGTGCGCCGACGATAAGGCCGACATCGCCTACCTCAAGAGTCTGCTGCAGTCGATGCAGGACGCCCGCAAGACCGCTCTGGCTTCCGGCGACGCTGCGGAGGCCTCGCGCCTGCTGATCGAGATCGAAGAGGTCGAATACGTCATCGCCCATATCGGCACGGAGTTGGTCCAACCCGACGCACCTCCGCCCCCTCCTTCGGCGCGCACGGTCGAAACCCGGGGATGGTTCCTCGAGGGACGCTTCGAAGGGCCCGCACGCGACCTGCTCGCGCGCTTGGAGGCGGAAGCGGGCGTGCAGATCGTCGAACAGTTGCCTGAACGGGAGCTCGGTCAGGTGCGCGTCTCCGCCGGGGCGTACGAAGGGCTGGCGCTGGCCCGGGCGGTCCTGCTGTTGGCCGGGGTCGACTACGAGCTTGTCGAACCCGGGCCCATCCTGGTCATCCGCGCGCCCAGTGAGTGAGCCTTCTAGGAGCGCGCCCGGAAAGGATGTATGATCGGCTCTTCCCCCTTCCGGCAGGAGTCCCATGCTTCCCGCGACCCTATCCCTCAGCGAAGGTAAGCGCGTTCTATTCCTTACCAAAGACCTCGCCAAGCTGAAAGCGCAGCTCTACGACGGCCTCGACTTGAAGATGGGCGACCTGAGCGTCGACGAGCTGCTCGACGACATCAACACCGATGTCATGACTCCTGCCTGGGCCTGCTTCAACCACCGCCCAGAAGATATCGCCGTCCACGCCTATGCGGGCCTGGTCGACGAGAACGGCGAGCGCGTCTTCCGCGACCGCGCCCTGCTCGAAGGCAACTTCGAGGTCATCGTCTCGGGCTACCGCAAGGGCACGGGCAGTAGCCGCGAGACGGCCGTACAGTGCGAGAAGTGGTCGGGCATTCGCATCGCGATCGCGGCGAGCTTCGCCCCGATCCACGCGCGCAACAACCTGAACCTCGGACAGCTGATGGGCGACCATGCCCAGTTGGCACGCTTGCAGAACGGCGAAACGATCCCGCTGGCCGAATTCACCGCACGCTTCGACCCCATCTCACGCCTGGTGCTCGAACACGGCGGCCTGTTTCCCTTTCTGTTCGCCCTGGAAAAGGAACAGATCGAGCTACCTACAACCGGCACCGGAGAACGGCCGATGACGATGGCCGAGAAGGCGATCGCTCACCACCTGCTGCCCGGGCAGGGAAGCTGGGTGCAACCCGGCGACCCGGTGCTGGTGCGGGCCGACGCCGGTTACAGCCACGAGTTCACCACGGCCCAGGTCCACACCTTCCTCGCCGAAGCCTTCGGCTCCGACTACGCCATCGTCAACCCGGAGAAGTTTGCCGTCTTCGAAGACCACCTCCTGTATGCGACAACCGTGGCCAAAATGCGCCCCTTCGAGGCCAAGATCCAGACGCTGCGTGACCTCCAGGTCGAGTTCCAACGGCACACCGGCTGCCGCGACTACTCCGCGAAAGATGGCCGCTCTCCGGGCATCTGCCATCAAGTCGCGCGCGAAGACTTCATCGATCCCGGCGACCTCGTCCAGGCAACCGACAGCCACACGTGCATGGGCGGCGGCTCCAACGCTCTGGCCTGGGGCGTGGGCGCGACCGAATACGCGGGCCTGGTCAAGACCGGGATCGGCTTTGTGCAGGTGCCCGAGAGCATTCGTTTCGAGTTGCACGGCAACCTGCAAGAGGGGGTCACTGCTAAAGATGTCATCCTCTACATCCTGGAAGAATACGCGGCCCGCGATGTCACCCTCGACCGGGTGATCGAGTTCGGCGGGCCGGGCCTCGAGTCCCTCGGTATGGACGAACGCGCCACCCTGACCAACATGGCGACAGAGTGCTCGGCCAAGACTGGCATTTGCGAGGCGGACGAAACCACGTGGAGCTGGTTGCGTGAACGCCGGCCGCAGGTGAACGAGAAGCGCTGGCAGGAGCTGCGCGCACGCGCCATCAGGCCTGATCCCGGCGCCACCTACACGGGAGGGGTCCATCGCATCGAGTTGCCTGACATCTCTGCTCGGGTCGCCGAGCCTGGAGATCCGACCTACGGCAAACAGATCGCACAGCTCGGCAAGGTTCCGATCGACATCGCCTACGCAGGCTCGTGCACAGCAGGCAAGGAGCGGGACTTCGATTTCTACGCCCAGGTCCTGCGCGAGGCCACCGAAGCCGGGCGGGGCGTGGCGAAGAACGTGCGGCTGTACGTGCAGTTCGGCAGCGAGAGAGTCGAGCGCTATGCGCGCGAGCAAGGCTACCTGGCGATCTTCGAGCGCGCGGGAGCCCAGGTCATCCATCCAGGCTGTGGCGCTTGCATCGGCTGCGGACCCGGGGTTTCGGAGAACCGCGAGCAGGTGACGGTCTCGGCCATCAACCGCAACTTCCCCGGCCGCTCAGGACCTGGCAAGCTCTACCTGGCCTCCCCGTTGACCGTCGCCGCTTCGGCGGTGGCAGGCCATATCGTCGCGTACCGACGAGGCATGTTCCAAGGCTGAGCGCAGAGCCGTACAGCGGCCCTCCAGGCGGGTCCAGATGGGTCGTCGCAGGCCCATCTGGAATGTAGACACTGCGGCGCACCCTTGATAGACTATTCGCTTCCATATCCGGGCAACCCCCGTTTTCTGCAGCCGCACCGCCCCAGCTGCGAGGAGCTAAGCATGGCAACCTACGGCGAATTCCTGGTCCCCTTTTGGAAGGCCCACAAACACCCGAGACAGATCACCCACTTCCACGTGGCTAATTTCAGTGACGACCCGATCTATTGGCGCTTCATGTTGCACACCTCCGAAGGCTCGCTCGAAGACCATGTGCGCCTGGTCACCGACGCGACCTGCACCAATCTGCTTCCGAACATCGACGGAGTCTCCAGCCACTTTGTGTTGCCCCCGAATTGCTCGACCTCGCTGATGGTGTCCAACTGCAACCACCGCGGGCATGCGCGCGCGGTCTATTCTGTCCGCGCGGACATCGACCGCGAGCTGGTCGGCTTCAGCTGCACGGGCCAACGCGTCCATGTCGTCAGTCACGCCAAGACCCACGAACACCGCGAAGAAAGCTCCTCCTCCAAAGCCCTCTGGTTCAACCACCGGGTCATCGAAGGAGCACCGCCGTTCGATTTTCCAGAACTCTGAGACGAGGGGGAGCTGATGTCCACCAAATTGAACCGCAGCCTGGCCCTCGTCGGCCACGGCGGCTCGGGGAAGACCACGCTGATCGAGCGCATCCTGTTTGACGCCAAGGCCGTCAACCGCTTCGGCCGCGTCAACGACGGCTCATCGATTCTCGACGTGGAAGAAGACGAAAAGGAACGCAAGGGTACGATCGACTGCGCCCTGGCCCACTGCAAGTGGGAAGGCAAACGGGTCCAGCTGATCGACACCCCAGGCTCGCTCGACTTCATCTCCGAGCCCCTCTCTGCCTTTGCCGCCGCTGACGTAATTCTGTTCTGCGTCGACGCCAAAGACGGGGTCAAGGTCACCCAGCGTCGGCTCTGGAAGGCAGCCAAAGAGCTGAACAAGCCGAGGGCGTTTCTGGTCACCCGGCTCGATACTCCGAACGCCAACTGGCAAAAGGCCGTCGAGAGCATCCGCTCGGCCTTTGGGGACCGCTGCGTGCCGTTGACGATTCCCGATGGCAGTGGATCGGCCTTCACCAAAGTAGAGCCGGTGTTGAACCCCAGCTCCGACGCGGGCAAAGAGGCACGGGCTGCGCTGCTCGAGGCGGTCGTCGAGAATGACGAAGATCTGATGATGCGCTATCTCGAGGATGAAGAGATCTCGCTCGAAGAGATCGAGGCCGCCTTCAAGCTCGCGGTCAAAGACGGGAATCTGTTTCCGATCCTGCCGATCTCGGCAGAGAAGGGAATTGGCATAGACAACCTGCTCAACGCAGTGATCAAGGCCTTCCCGAATGAGGTCAAGCAGAAGACCGTGAGCGGGGCAGATTTCGAGGCCGACGAAGACAACTTTGTCGCCGTCGTTTTCAAGCTCGCGCCTTCGAAGTCTGGCAAGCTGACGTTCCTCCGCTGCTTGAGCGGGACAGCCGAGGCAGGCGCCAGCGTGATCGTCCACCGCACCGACGCCCACGAGAAGATTGGCAGCATGTTCCGGGCGCAAGGAGCGGGTCGGGACAAACTCTCCAAGATCAAACCCGGCGACATCGTGGTCGTTCCCAAGCTCGACCATCTGGTGGTCGGGGACATCCTCTCGACCCACAAGCTCGAAGATCCGCCGGCTTCTCCGAAGTTCCCGACTCCGATGGTGGGGCTGGCGCTCGACACCGAGTCGCGCGATGCGCTCGGCAAGCTGATCGATGGCTTGAACCGTTTCAGCGAATACTGCCCGACCTTTGTGGTGCACCGCGACGCGATCACTCATGACCTGGTCATCTACGGTGTCTCGGGCCTGCACCTGCACGTCATGCTCAACCGCCTGCAGAAGCTGGCAAACATCGAGCTGACGACCAAGCCGCCGCGCATTCCCTACCGCGAGACGATCAGCGGCAAGGCCGAGGTCAAGTACCGGCATAAGAAGCAAACCGGCGGTGCGGGCGAGTTCGCCGAGGTCTGGATGCGGATCGAGCCACTCGAGCGCGACATGGGCTTCGAATTCAACTGGACCGTGGTGGGCGGAAACATCGGCAAGAACTATATGCCGTCGATCGAAAAAGGCATCAAAGATGCCATGGCCGAGGGCGCTGTGGCCGGCTATCCGATTGTCGATGTGCAAGCCAATGTCTATGACGGCAAAGAGCACGCGGTCGACTCGAAGGATGTCGCCTTCCAGAAGGCCGGACGCTGGGGCTTCAAGCAGGCGGTCGCGGCAGCGAAGCCGGTGATCCTCGAGCCGATCGTAGCGCTTGATGTGACCATCCCGACCGACAACGTCGGCGACATCACTGCCGACCTCAGTGGCCATCGTCGTGGGCACGTGACCAATACGGTGTTCGAGGGCGACATGGCCACGATCACCGCGACAGTCCCGCTCTCAGAGATCCAGAGCTACAACGCAACCCTCAAGGCGATGACCGGTGGCGAAGGCAGCTACCACTTCGAGCCTTCACACTACGCGACCGTGCCCGGCCAGGTACAGCAAGCGCTGATCAAGGAGTTTGCCAAGCACAAGAAGGACGACGAGTCTCATTGATCGGTGGCGCAAGAGAATGGGGCGCCTCTCGGCGCCTTTTTTTTTGCCTGGGCGGTGTCTCAGAAAACCCCTGCCACTTGCAGAGCGACCAGCAGCAGAATCAGCGCCAGCACAGAGCCTCCCACAACGAACCACACGGCCCCTCCGCCGCTCCCCTGCGCGGTCTGCCGAGTACGGCCACGTTTGGCTGAGCTGCCTCGTTTGGCGGAGGTGCCTCGCTTGGCGGAGGTGCCTCGTTTGGCTGAGGTAGCGCGCTTGGCTGAGGTGGCGCGCTTGTTTGACGCAGCCCGCCCTCGGCGCCGCGCTCTCGGCACCGAGCCCGAGGAGGTACTCCCAGCGGTCTTTTTCGACAGTCGGCTGCGCCCGCTCTTGCGCCGTCCGGGACGCACGCCTGAGGCAATGTGCGCGGGGGTTTCGGCGGAGGATGTCGCCCCCTCCAACGGCTTGAGTGCCTCGCTGAGCTCAATGCCCGTCTGGAAGCGCTGCGCCGGGTCCTTGGCCAACAGCTTCTGGACCACTGCTTCCATCTGCGGAGAGATGTCCGGACGCCGGGAGCGCAGCAGTGGAGCTTCCTCCAGGATGTGCTTCTCCATCATCTCTCGGGCACGTACAGCCCGGAATGGAGGCTCACCCACAAGCATCTCAAAGAGCGTACAACCAAGACCATAGAGATCGGCCCGCGGGTCGACCTTGTCACTGTTGCGGCACTGCTCGGGTGCCATGTACGGCAGACTACCGACCACCTTGCCCAGCGAGTCGAGCTCCGCTGCACGGCCACCGCGCGCCAGCCCGAAGTCGGCGATCTTGACCTTGCCCAGATGGCTGAGCAACAGATTGTCGGGCTTGATGTCGCGGTGGACGATTCCCTGATTCCCGGCCTCGGCCAACCCTTCAGCCGCTTGGCGTGCAATGCTCGCCGCCTGCTGCTCGGGTAGACAGAGCCTCTCTTCGAGCAGGTCGCGCACCGAGCCGCCCCCGACATGCTCCATGGCGATGCACAACAACCCCTCATGCCGAAAGATGTCGTAGACCGCCACCACACCAGGATGACGCAAGCTCGCCAGCAGGCTCGCCTCGGTCTCGAAGCGCTCCAAGGTGCGCGCACTCTCGGCCTTCTCAGGGGTGAGTACCTTGAGCGCCGCGAGCCGGTCCAAGCGCAACTGATTGGCGAGAAAGACGCTGCCCATCGCCCCAGCCCCGAGCAGCTTCTCGATCCGGTAACCTGCCAGCACGGTGCCCGCAGGAGGGTTGAAGGTCGCGGCCTCGGCCGACGGCCCCGCCGGCGCTTCCGAGACCAGTTCCTGCTGGCAAGACCCACAGGTTTCACTGCCGAGGGTGTTGACATAGCCGCATGCTTCGCAATACACGCGAGTTTCTCCCTTGGACGGGGCTCGGCTCGAAATCCCCATCGTCGCACAATCTCTTGCCAGTTCCAAGCACGACGCTGGCCAGGGCCCCGGTGAGAGCCCCCGGAACACCTGCACCAGGCGGTCTGGACACTGCTATGACATCGGCGCGGGGCAAAAGCCGCTATAATGCACGCTTCAGCAACATCCGCGCCTGCGAGGGAGAGAACCGTGGAGCCCGACGCTGCCCCAGAGACAAGCCCACAGACTCCAACTGCAACCCAGGGGGCGCCGGTTTCGCTGCCCGGCCTGGACCGGCTCGCTTCGGAGTACCTCAAGCTCGGCAAGAAGCAGGGCGAGTTGGGTGACTGGCGGCAGGCTCTCAAGTGTTGCCAGGAAGCTGGTGCTTTGCTGGAATCCACTGGGCCGCAAGCGGACACACTCTCGCTGTACGCCCAGATCCTCTACGCCATCGGCAATGCCCACGAGCACCTCGAGGAATGGAAGCCGGCACTCGATGCCTACGAGAAGGCCCGCGACACCGCTCAGAAAGGCGAGGGCAACTTCGAATTCCTGAGCCGCACGCTTTTGCGGATCGGGACAGCCTACGACAAACTCGGCTATGCAGTGTCCGCGACACATTGGCTGCGTGAAGCCCTTCAGGCCGAAGCCAATGTGCCTGAAGAAGACCGCGACTGGGACCGCTACAGCCGTATCCAGCTCAAGTACGGTGAAGTGCAGGAACATGAAGAAGAGTGGGACAAGGCGCTGACTTGCTTCCTCGAAGCCCAGAAGGCGTTGACACGCCTGGAACCGAGCCGGATCGACTTCAACCACGTCGGCCGCGTCGAACGCCACCTGGGCTGGACGAAGATCAACCTTGGAGATGCAGACGCCGCGCATCGCTACTTCAAACGCTCCCGCGATGCCTTCTCCAAGGTCCCCGAGGAGACGCGCGACTGGGCCGAGATGGGGGCAACCCTGTACCATCTGGGTCTGAACTACCAGCAGATGAAGAAATGGAAGCGCGCCCTGGACATCTACGAGAAGGCGCGCCTCGCCAAAGAACGCGTGCCAGACGCCAAGCAGGACTGGGAAGCCCTGGGACTCACCTACCACAAGATCGGCTGGACCGAGCAGAACCTGGGCAACTGGGAGTTGGCCCTGAACGCCTACCAGAAGGCTCGAGAAGCGCGTGAACGGTTGCCCGAGGACGAGCGAAACTGGACGCACTACGGAGCGACACTGCACCAGATCGGCCTGACCTACAAACACCTGCACAGCTGGACACCCGCCTTGGAGGCCTACCAGCAGGCCGAGACGGCCAAGGCGATGTTGCCCGAAGAAGAACGCGAATGGGCCTCCTACGGCGCGACTTTGCACGACATCGGCGATGTGCACCAGAAACTGGGCCATTGGCAGGAAGCCCTCGATTCCTATCTCGAGGCGCGCAAAGCCAAAGAGAAGGCACCAGACAAAGGGCACAAACGCATGTCCCTCGGGCTGACCCTGCACCAGATCGGCTGGGCCTACCAGAACATCGGTGACCGGGATGCGGCCTTGCGGTCGTACCAGGAGGCCCGTGAAATCCGCTCCCAGATCCCGGAAGCACGACGAGACTGGTTGAACTACGGCAACACCATCTCCCAGATCGCCGGCTGCTATCGCGAGTTCGGGATGTGGAGCGAGGCGCTGGATGCGTACTTCGAGGCACGGACTGCCTACAACCGCATCCCAGCCAACCGCAGAGTGCGCACCCAGGTACAGTGGGTGCTCAAGCGCATTGCCGAGGCTGCCAACAACCGTGTCGAGGAGATCGCAGGTGGCGGCGCCTGACGGGCAGCGTCTCAGATTGAGAGCTGAGACCTGCTGGAGTGTGTTGTTGAGATACACACCGATGCCCAGACCATGAGACTTCCGCCTGCGACCGTCAGACGCCAGGTGGACCGCAATTTGCTGCAGTCGAGCAACTCTCGAGGGCCCCGAATGACCCCCACGCGCGAAACTATCCGGAAGTTGGTGCAGAGCGCCGAGCTGACTCGTAGCCGCTTTGCTTCCGGTGACGCGCCTGCCACCCTCCGGCTCCCAGCGCTGGAGACGCTGGCTTGTCTGCGCGAGCTGCGGCTCGATGAGGCGCTTCAGGGGTTGAGGTCCACGGGACTCGCGGCAACCCTGGCACAGCTGGGGCAGATTCTGCTGACCTCCGATGGAGCCGCGGGGCCGCCTGGCCTGCTGCAAAACCTCGCCCGCGTGTGCATGAAGCTGCGTGACGGTGACGAGGGTCCTGGCATGCGGCTGCGCTACCAGTCCTGCGTCACCCAACTGCACGCCTGGTCACTGCAAGTCAGCGAGCCCGAGTGTGAGCCGGATTTCGTGCTCGACCTGGAGCCCGCGCCGCCACGCGCGAAGCCTGTCGAGATTCCC
This sequence comes from Planctomycetota bacterium, assembly GCA_029260765.1. Classification (GTDB taxonomy): domain Bacteria; phylum Planctomycetota; class J058; order JAJDCP01; family JAJDCP01; genus JAJDCP01. The sequence continues at coordinate 1,041 of JAJDCP010000050.1, read as the reverse complement.
CAGCCACCCAGCTCCTTTCTGCAGCAGTTGTTCGAGACCTGCGAAGACCCGCCCGAAGGGGAATTCTGGAACGACAACAGCTTGGGGCTCGCGCACTGAAGCTAGCAGACTGCTAGTGCCTCCGCGCACAAGTTACGATCCACCCGGATGATGTGTGCACCGTGAAAGGCAAATCCCTGCAGGTGAGGGGTTTACACCTCGAGGACTCGGACGCTTCGCTCTCCCGCGGCCTCGGGCGGGGGTAAACCCCACCCCTACAGGGTCGGCGAGGCACTAGCCCTCGGCCAGACATGCCTCGATGGCCAGGGCGAACTCCAGCCCGCTAGCAAAGCGCTGCTCACGGTCACGCCTGATCGCTCGCAGCACCACTGCGTCCAGGCGTGGACTGACAGTCGGATTGATCTGGCGCGGCGGGATGGGAGCATCCTTCTCCAGCCGCACCATCACCTTCTTCAGAGGCTTCGAGCCGAACGGCAACTTGCCCGTCAGACACCGGTAGAGAGTGACCCCCAGCGAAAACACATCGCTGCGCGCATCGAGAGGCAGGAGACGCATCTGCTCGCTGGCGGCGTAGCCTTGCGTGCCGACAAAACTACGCGTGATCGGTGTGGCTCCCTGTTCGCGCGCCAGCCCGAAGTCGAGCAGGATCGGGCGCGCTCCTCCCTCGACCATGATGTTCGATGTCTTGACATCCCGATGCAGCACTCCCTGGCCATGCGCATAGTGCAGCGCCCGCCCGATCTGCGCGAGCCATGCCAGTAGCTGGCTCTTGGGCGGGGTCGGCCGGGCTTTGACCAGGTCGCGCAAACTGTCGCCCTCGATCAGCTCCATCGCGAAGTAGAGGATGTCATGGGTCTGGCCAAAGGAATAAACGGTCACGATGTTGGGATGGCGCAGGCGGGCTATGGTGCGCGCTTCACGCCGCAAGCGCTCGACAGCTTCCTGCTCGACCTGCAACGCGGGGCGGATGACTTTCAGTGCCACCAGACGCTGCAGGCTCTCCTGCTCGGCCAGGTAGACGATGCCCATGCCGCCGCGGCC
>JAJDCP010000049.1 GCA_029260765.1 Planctomycetota bacterium | reverse complement strand
CGTCCCGGCGGTCGCAGACCGCCGCTACAGCGGTTCGTCCCGGCGGTCGCAGACCGCCGCTACAGCGGATCCGCTGGGGCCGGAGTTTCGGCGCTTGCGGCTTCCCCTGCCTCCTCTTCCTCATGCTCCTCTTCCTCGCGGGTCAGACCCAGATCGGCCAGGAAGGCGTAGCTGGCAGGCACCACGAACAGCACCAGCAAGGTCGAGGTCGACAGTCCGAAGACGATACTGGCCGCCAACGGAATCAGGATCTGGGCCTGCATCGAGGTCTCGGTCAGCAACGGGGCCATCCCCGCCACCGTCGTCAACGAGGTCAGCAGCACCGCCCGGAAGCGCGCGCGGCTGGCCATACGGGCGGCCTGCGCTACGGGCATGCCCTGGCGGCGGTGGATCTTGATGAACTCGACCAACAGGATCGAGTCGTTGACCACCACGCCCGACAGGGAAACGAAGCCCACCATGCTTGGCAGCGTCAGGTTCAGTCCCAGCAAGAAGTGTCCCCAGATGACGCCCACCAGGCAGAGCGGGATGGCGGTCATCACCACCAGGGGCTCGAGGTAGCTGCGGAACTGGAAACTCAGCAGCGTGAACACACCGATCAGTCCCAGCAGGAAACCTTGCAGCATCGAGCTGCTGGTCTTGTTCCCCTCCGAGGTCTCGCCCTCGACCAACACCTCCAACCCGGGCAGGCGCTCTTGCAGCTCGGGGAGCATCGTGCTCTGGAAGGTACGGATCAACTCGGAGACATTCACCTGCGCCGGGTCGGCGTTGCCGATCAGCGTCACAGTGCGCTGGCCGTCGACCCGGCCGATGCGCGCGTAGCCCCTGCCGCGCTCGATGCGCGCCACCGACTCGAGCGGGATCTGCGCGCCATCGGGCAGGGTGACATAGAAGCCTTCCAGATCCGCAGCGCTGTTGCGGTCCTCCAGCGCCACCCGCACTTCGACCTCGTAGGTCTCCGGCCCGATCTGGATCTCACTGACCTGCTGGCCCAGCAACGCCGCGCGCAGCTGCGAGGCCACCTGCCGGGCATTGAGCCCCAGCGAGTAGGCTCCCTCCTGCAGCCGCACGCGCAGCTCAGGCTTGCCCGGCCGCAGGTCGTCGCTGAGGTCGAAGACTCCCTTGAACTGGGCAAACCACGCCTGCAGCTCGCCTGCTGTGGCCTTGAGCTCCTCCAACTCGGCGCCCTGCAGGCGCAACTCGATCGGATTCCCGGTCGGGCCGAGGGCCGGCTCGGTGTAGTTCAGCGCGAGCACGTCCGGCAGCTCACCCACCGCCGCGCGCCAGCCGTTCAAGACGTCGTCCAGGCCCGCGTCTCGCTGATCTCCGGGCAACAGGTCTGCCGTCACAGTCGCGACGTGCGGCCCGCTCTCATTGGCATCTTTGTTGACCGCGAACTGCACGCTGGTCTGCAGGATCAAGCGTCCCCCTGGCTGCTGGGCACCCAGCTCGGCTTCGACCACCTCCAGACCGCTCAGCAACTGCGCCACCAGCTGCTCCGTGCGGACGAGCGGGGTTCCTTGCGGCAGCAGCAGACGCGCCACCACCACATCCCCTTCGACATCGGGGAAGGCCTCGAACTGCACCAACCCGCCGGCGATCCCTCCCACAGACACAAAGAAGATCAAGATCACCACGCCCAGACAGAGCACCCGGTGGCGCACGGTCCGGTCGACCAGCCCTCCGACCACGCTCTCTCGAAGCCACTCGAGGAAGCGCTCGAAACGCTTCCGCAGCCAGTTCTTCTTACGGATGTCCACGCCGTGCATCGAGTGTGCCAGGTGGGACGGCAGAATCAGGAATGCCTCGACCAGGCTCACCGCCAGCACACCGATCAGCACCACAGGCAACACCTTGAGGATGTGGCCGATCTTACCGGTCATGAACGAGATCGGGCCGAACACCGCCACCGTCGTCAGGAAGCTTGAGATCACCCCGGCTTTGACCTCGGCCACCCCATCGATGGCCGCGCGCAAGGCGGACTTGCCCTTCTGCAGATGCGAAGCCACGTTCTCAGCCAGCACGATGGCGTCGTCCATCAGCAGGCCCAACGCCAACAACAACGAGACCATCGTCAGCATGTTCAACGAGTAGCCGACCTGGGTCATCAGGTAGAAGCCGCCCAGAAAACTGACCGGCAGACCCATCGCGACCCAAAAACTCAGACGCAGGTTGAAGAACAACCACATCGACAAGAAGACCAGGATCAGGCCCTGCCAGCCGTTCTTGATCAGCATCTGCAAACGGTCGCGCACGGGGCTGGAGAGGTCTTGCGTCAGCTGCAGCTCGAGACCTGGAGGACCGTGCTCGGCCTGGTCCGCGATGAAAGCCTTGACGGTCTCGACCACCACCAGCGCATCCTGGTCGCGCGTCTTGGAGATCTTCAGCAGACCCGCGCGCTGCCCGTCAAACAGGAACTTCTCCTCTTCCTTCTCGAACACGTCGCGCACCCGGGCGATGTCTCCCAGTCGGATCTCGGCACCGCTCGCGCTGCCGACCACGATCAGATCCTCGAGCTCGGCGACGGTGCGCCGCTCATCGGTAAACCGCACCAGGACATCGCGCTGCCAGCCTTCGAGGTTGCCCGAAGGCAGGTCGAGACTCTGCGCTCCGACGACATCCGCTATGGCCTGCACGCTCAAGCCCAGCTGCAGCAGTTTGCTGCTGGGCAGCTCAACGCGCAGTTGATGCTCCGAGAAGCCCTCGATCTCGACCAGGCTGATCGCGTCGAGACGCTGCAGCTCGTCCTTGAGGTTCTGGCAGCTGGCCTTCAGGTGGGCAGGAGGCATGTCCCCGACGACCGCGATCGAACAGACAGGGTCTGTCTTGCCAAGCAAGGTGACCACCGGCGACTCGGCATCGTCAGGGAAGTTGTCGATCGCATCGACCTCGCTGCGCACATCGTCGAGCACCGCCGCGATGTCCGCTCCCTCGACGGCCTCGACCACAACCCGGCCCAAGCCCTCCAGAGCTTCGGCCCGGACCTCTTCGATGCCGGTCAGGCCGTCGATCGCGTCCTCGAGCCGGCGGCAGATGGCATCTTCGATGTCGATGGCGGTGGCGCCGGGATAGACGACGCGCACCTCGATCTCGAGCAGCGGCTGCTCGGGGAAGGTCTCACGCTTCAAGCGCGGCAGAGACATCACCCCCATCACCAGAAAGATCACCATCAGCAGGTTGGCCGCCGTGGGATGCTTGCTGAAGAAACGGATCATCCGCCGTCCTCCCCGCCGGCAGCCTCGAGCATCGCGGCCCGCATGGTCTCGTCCTCCTGCGGGCTCAGGAGCATGCCGTCGATGGCGGGGATCAAGTCGCTGAGCACGATGCGCTCGCCGTGCACCAGGCCACTGCGCAGACACAGAAAGTCGAACAGCGCGAAGTCGACCTCGACTTTGCGGCGCTGGAGACGGTCATCCGCATCGATCAGATAGACCTCGTCGCCGTGCAGAGCAGCCCGCGGAATCAAGATGCGCTCCCGCTTGACCGGTCCCCGCAGCTCGACCTCGCAGAACATACCCTGCAGCAGGGGCGGGCGCCTGCCGGGAACCGCCATCCCGTAGGGATTGTCGACCGCCACCACCACACCGATGGTGCGCGTGCTCGGGTCGAGAGAGCCGCTGAAGCGGTCGACCCGGGCCTCCCAACGGGCCACGTCATCGCCCATCTGCAGGCGTACATCGGCCTCGAAGCCGAGCCGCGTGATGATGTCCTGGCTGAGGATCTCAGGCAGACTCAAGGGAGCCCGATCGTCGGAGAGCAGCCGCGCCAGCCAGTGGATCGGCACCTGTGCCGAGACCTCGGCAACGTCGAGGCCATGGGCTTCGAGCAGCAGCTGACCCGCGTTGACACTCTGCGCCTGCTCGACGGAGACGCGGGACAGCCGGCAATTGAACGGCGCCTCGATGCGGGTGTACGACAGCCTGAGGCGGGCGCTCTCCAGCCGCGCCTGGCTGGCCGCGATGCTGGCCCGCAGGCTGCTGCGCTTCACGCCATTGAGGCGCAGACTGTTCTGCAGGTTCTGGACGCCACTGCGCAGCGCGAGCACGGTGCGCTCTTCGGCGTCGACCTGCGACTGGGGAATCTTGCCGGTCGCAAACATGTCTTGCTTGCGCCCGAGCTCGGTCAGCGCCAGCTCGAGAGAGCGGTTCTCGATGGCCAGGGAGGCCCGGGTGTTGACCTCCTGGGTGTCGATCTCGACCAGCTGCACCTCGAGGCTGGCGATGCTCGCCTCGATCTCGCGCACGGCCTGGACGTATTCGCGCGGATCGATGGCCAGCAGGAGCGTGTCGGCGGGAACCAGCACGCCGGTCTCGAGGTTCGGGAACTTCTCAACGATGCGTCCGCTCACCTGCGCCACGGCCTGCCATACCCGGCGTGGCTCGACCGTCCCGTACCCGAGCACCCGAGGCACGACGTCACAGCCAGTGACCTGCAGGCTGCGCACGGCCGTCTTGCGCTCGACCGCGGGCAGCCGCTCGGGACCCGGGCGGCGGGTGGCCAGAAAGGCGACCAGACCAACCCCCAGGCCCGTCGGGATCAAGAGCAGCAGCGCCTTCAGCCAGGCAGTGGTTCTGGGGCTCATCAGACCTCCAAAGGGAAAGGACTCAGGACGTCCCACCGGACGTGCGCCGGTACAGGATATGACAGCGCACTTCTTTCAGACCAGGGAGCGTGGCCAGCGAGATGGGGAGACAGTCAGGATGGGCTTCCAACCAGGCATTGACCTGGCTCTCGACCTCATCAGCGGGGCAGACGATCTCGTGCAGCCGCGTCCCAGGCGGTGTGCCCTCTTCCATCTCCGCCGCACGCCGCGCCAGGTGCTCGCGGACGATGCAGGCATGCGACAGCTGGCGGGCGAAGTTGTCGACCAGGCCCTCGGCGGCGCTGAAGGCGACCTGGCCGAAAGAATCGCGCCGGATCAGCACCTCGTCGGCGACCTTTCCCACCAGTTGACGGTAGTACTGGTCGACTACTTTCTGGGCTTGCCGGTACTTGTTGCGCCCCGGCTTGGCGGGCGCATCTTCAGGTAGTTGACGGCTCATCGATGACACAACTCCTCCAGGGCAGCACGGGTTTCGGCGGGCAACTGCGCGCCGGCGGCTTCGAGCAGGCTGCGCGCCTCTTCAGGCGACCGCAGGGCCCCCACACAGCGCGCCCGCGCCAGCGTCACCGGACCCCGGGCAGGCAGCTTCTTCAGGTAGCTGAGAGCCTCGTCATAGCGCTCGAGCTCACAGCTGGCGATTCCCAGCAGCTTCCAGATCTCGTCCAGAGCCACGGCATCCACTTCGGCATCGAAGCGCAGCTGATGGCACAAGCGGGCCGTCTCGCGCCAATCCTGGGCGGCAAAGGCCGCGTGCGCCTTCGTCAACAGACCGCGCGCCACCTTGCTGGTTCGCACGCGCCGGCGTCCAGCGACATCTCCTCCAAAAAGTCCCCTGATGTTCATGAACAACAGGACTCCGGCGATGATCGCCAGGAATGTGCTCTGGAACAACACCAGGGCCACCGCCAGCACGCCCACGGCACAGGCGATGCCGACCGCGTGGGTGACACGCTGGGCCGCCTCGAGATCGCGCATCCAGCGGCGCAGCAAAAGGCGGAACAGCTGTCCTCCATCGAGGGGCCAGAGCGGAAGCAGGTTCGCCAGGCTCCAGATCACGTTGATCCAGACCAAAAAGCTCGCCCCCATAACCGGATAGGGGCTGGCGCGCCAGCGCGGCGCGACCACATCGAGCTGCATCACCGCCAGGTAGACCAACCCTCCAAAGAGCAAACCCGCCGCTGGGCCGGCCGCGACGATCAGGGCCTCATCGCGGTCGCTGCGCGCCGCACGATGCTGGCAGAGCCCGCCCCAGCCGTGCAGCACGACCGCGGGACGCAGGCTGAAGCTACGCGCGACCAGCGCATGGCCGAATTCGTGCACCAACAGGCTGGCGGTGACGCAGACCGCCCACAGCATGCCCTGGCCGGGGTTGCCGTGGCTCGGCAGCATGTAGTAGGCGAGCAGCAGCAGGTACCAGATGGACACGAACACTGGTACGCGCGCGATCGTGATCACGTGGAAGGGCTTCACAGCAAGCCTCGGTCGGTTCGGGCTGTAGCGAATTATACCATTTCAAGCGCTCACCGGGCCACGAGTGAGAGCATCGACGGCTGCGTACCATGCCATCAGCGAAGGGTGGCTGGCGACCAGGGCGCGCGCTGCGGGCAGCGGTTTCCAATACAATCCGTCCACCTGCGCGAACACCGCGATGTCTGCATGCGTAGGCTCTGGGGTGCCGAGCAGAAACGCGCTCGCCGACGCCTGCAGCCGCGTTTCGAGCGCCTGCAGCGCGCGGCTCAGCTCGGCTCGGACGACCTCGACAGGCTTCAGCCCGGTGCCCTGGTAGCGCAACCGGCGGCGCACGAAGCGTTTGTAGATGCCCACAGCCAGACCACGCAGGAAACCTGGCACGAACTTGAAAGCCTTGCGCGGATCGGGCGGTTCGATGAGCCAGCGCCAATACAGCAGGTAAGGATAGAGCACCTCATCCGCCCAATCTTCGAGGATCAGCGCCTCCGCCTGCAGCAGGGGATCTTTGGGAAACAGGGGACGCTCGGGAAACTGCCGCTCGAGCGCTCGGACGATGTCACTGGAGTCGTGCACTCGTTGGCCTGCGATGTCTGCGGCAGGCAGGCGGCCTCGGGGATTGGCGCGCCGCACGCGGAACTTGAAGACCAGGTTCTCGACCCGGAAGTCGACCCGTTTGTAGCGCAGCGCGCGTTGGACCTTGACACAGAAGGGCGAGATCGATTCGAGCCGGCCTGCACGGGGGAATTGGTACAGGACGACCTCGCTCATCCATGACCCCGCGAGCGCATCAGACGGCGTTTCAGGGTGTGCAGCGACTGCCGCAACCCCTCGGGCAACTCGGGCAGCCACAGCGAGCAGCACAGCAATGGCAGCGTCAGGCAGTGCGGGCGCAGTTTCGAGGTCGCCTGCAGTTGTTGCCGGAAGGCATCGACAATATCATGCACGGCCCCACTGTGTTTGCCCGCCAGGTGGCCGAGCACAACGATCGCCGCCCTGCCCGTCCAATCGGGAGGATCGGCGCACAAGAGCTCGAGCAGAATCGTGCGCCGGCGTGAACCTTCCCAGCTCTCTTCGAGCCGGGCGATAGCCAGGCACGCTGCCAGCTCGATGCGTTGCAACCAGTCCGTCGCCGACCTGTCCTCGGGCAACGACGGCGGATGCAGCATGACCGCCTGCAGCTGCTCGGCCGCATCGGGGCCGAGTTTGGCGGCGAGGTGCCCTGCATAGGACCACCAGGCTTCCATATGGAAAGGTTCTGCCGCCAAGTCTGCGATCGCTTCGAGCAGTGCGCTGGGAGGCGGCGGAAGCACCGGCTGCCATTGGCCGGCAACCAGCTTCCACAAGCCACGCACTTCCCCATTCTGCGCAGCCTCGAATACCCCCCGGCCTTGCCGCTGCAGGCGGCAGGCAAGCGCGGCGCTGGGAGCCCACGGAGCGGGCAGCTCGACCTCGCTCGCCCCCTCGGGTTGCCTCGCTAGCGCCGTGAGGCAGGCGTCTTCGGGCTCGGGAAGCCAGCTGCGGAACATCTCCAGCGACTCGCGCACGCGCCCGTAGAGATCTCGCGCGCGGTCGTTGTCAGGCTGGGCCTCAGCGAGAACCTTCAGCTTGTGCGCCCAACCCTCGCCTCCGTCGCGCAGCCACTGTCCGTAGTAGAATGAGGGCTCTCCGACCGCGTGTCCTGGCTCGCGCTGCAGAACCTCTTCGTAGCGCGCCAGGCCTTCATCGAAGCGCTCCGCCGCACAGAACATATCGGCGAGGTCGAGCCGCACGGCCAGATCGTCGGGCTGGTATTCCAAAGCGGCCTCATAGGCCTCCACCGCGAGCTCAAGCTCACCGCGCACCCTGTGGGCGATCGCACGGGTGACGTGGGTGCGCCAGGAAGGAGCGAGCTGACACGCTCGTTCCGCCCACAACAGGGCCGATCCATCCTCCGAGAGCGCACGCAGTACCCGTGAACCCGCGACCAGACAGAGCGCATCTAGAGGTTGATGGCTGGCGATCTCTTCGAGCAGGGGAAGCACCCAGGCGCGCATGCGGTCCAGCCAGCCAGCGCTCTGCGCGTGGCGCCCACAGTCTTCCATCCACAGGTTCAAGAAGACCGCGAAGGCCTGGCAGGGAAAGTCGTCAAGCCGGCCTTTAGAGCCCAGCCAGCGCAGCAACCAGTGGTGGTAGCCGGCGTCGGGGCACAGGGACAGCACCTCCAGCAACAGTCCCACGCCTTCGGCGTGTCTGCCCTCGCGCCAGAGGATCCAGGCGCGCAGGGCAGCTGTCGGATAGGGAATGCCATCGCGCAACGGGGCGAGTGCGACCGGGTCAGGGCTGGCCTCGAGCAAGGTCTCGAGGAAGCCATGCCAGCTGGCCTTGTCAGGTTCGAACGACAGCGCGTAGCCGACAAGCTCGGCGGCCTCTTCCAGTTGGCCGTCAAGGAAGCGCTTGCTCGCCTGCTCGATGGCGTCTTCGGGGGGCATCCTGCCGGATGTCTCGTCCGCTCCGTCCCCGAAAACATCGCCCATGGTTCCCCCTGTCGCTGTGCCATTGTACAGCTTCAGCGTCAGGATTCGATCCGCGTTCTTGGGGGGCGCTGCGGATGCCTCGCCGTGAAATGTCCGGTACGTCTTGTAGGGGCGGGGTTTACCCCCGCCCTCCTCGCGGGCTCGGGCGTTTCGCTGTGCCACGGGAGGGGATAAACCCCTCCCCTACATGGATTTGCCGTCCGTCGTGCGGCGCTGCGGACTAGCGCAAGTAGTAGTGGTACTCCACGGTCAACTCGCGGCTCTCCCCGGCGGCCAGCTCAAGCTCCCAACGCACGGTGCTGTGTTGGTTGACCGCCTGGTGGTTGCGGTTGTTGTCCCAGTCGCTGTTCGAGAAGTCGCCGTGGCGCACCGTCCCCTCGTCGCTGACCGCGTCGGTGCTGCCGCCGAACTGCGCCGTCAGCAGCAGCTTGACCGACTCGGACTTGCTGTTGACCAGCGTGATGGTGCCACGCTTGCTGATCTTGGTGTAGTCGTTGTTCTGGTGACGCAGGGCTTTGGGCGTGCGCTCCAGCTCCTCGGACATGTAGCCGCCACGCACATCGATCGCGACTGTGACAGGCACCAGCACGCTGCGGCCTGCACTCGTGTAGGTCAAGAGCTCCTGGGCCAGGGGCAAGGAACCTTCCATCAACAGCAAGGGCCCCGTGCTCCAGGGCACATCGCCGGTGTTCTGCAAGCGCACCTGGTGCCAGATATCATTGCTCGACAGCGCCAGAGGACCGTTGCGGGCGCCCCCCACCGATTCCACAGAGCTCTGCGCGAAGTGGAAATCCCAGGTGTACACACTCTGGTAGGGAACCTCCACGTCAAAGATCGGCAGAGCCGCGCGGGCGCTTCGTTCCAGATTGAGCGCAGGCAAGCTGTAGACGAACAGGTCCTGCGAGCTCTGGGTGCTCAGCTCGGGCAGCAGATCTGTGCCGCTAGAGACGACCTGGTCGACGGGCAGATACTCCGAAGCACGCTGCGTGAACATGGCGTTGCTGAAACTGTTGTTGCCCAGGGCCATCTGCCCCATCAACTGCGGGGCCGCCTGATACAGCGCCTGCTGCATGGCAGTCTCCAGGGCGAGCGGCGAGATCACGTCCTTGAAGCGGAAATGCGGCACCCCGACCACCAGATCGACCGGCGTGGCGACAAAGTCCTCGAGCTCGTTCAACAGCTCCCCCTGCAGGGACAGGCTTGCGAGGTTTCCTTCCAGCAGGCGCGCCCGGTAGGTCGGGATCCAACGCACTCCCGAGGTGAAGTAGACCAACAGCAGGTCCGCCTCGGCCGGGCGTCGCTCGTCGGCATACTGGAAAGTCAGCCGCTTCGCGCTGCGTCGCCAGATGGTGTGCCTCTCCGTCGCAAAGTCCTGGTCGTGGACCCGCAAGGTCTTGATCTGGCTCGCCTGCAGCACCTCGACCCCCAACGGTGTCTTGACCGCGAACAGACCCGCCGAGCGCGGCTCGAGACGGAGCGCAGCCAGGCGGTTGTCGGGAAGCTGGCTGGGAAGCTCGGCAGGTTGCTCGAGGATCTGCACCACCGTCCCGCGGATGACGCTGTCGTCGTGCATCTCCAGATGGACGGGCTCGCCGAGATGGCTGCGCAGCATGTCGATGTGCGTGCGGCTGACAAGCCGGGTGGTCTCCATCACATCTTCGTGATGTTGACTGGCGGTCATCGCCCGCAGTTTTCCTTGGCTGTCGACAGCCCAGAATGAGCCGAGCACGGCCGACTCCGGAACCTGCTCGGTGTAGACTTCGCCCTCGGCAGACAACGGGGCGCGGCCACGCTTGACCACCAGACAGTAGCCGTTCTTGAAGACGATCAGCCGCTCCGTCTCCAGCTTGAGCTCATGGTCGTCGGCGGCCAGCATGGTGGTGAACAGGGGCAGCAATGCCAGAATCTTCCAGCGCATGGGGGATCCCTCCTGAATATGTGCAGACAGTCTACTGTGCCAGAAGCGTGGCGCGCGTAAACAGTCTGTAACGGTGCTGGGGAACTCGCAGCCCGGGCCGGGCGTTCCAGGTTTGTCATGACCACAGGAGGCACCATGCCACGCTCCTTGCTCCTCGCGTTTCTGCTGGCCACGGGCTGGCTGAGCGCGCAAGACCTGCCCGAAGGCTTCAAACAGCTCCTGCCCCGCGGGCGGATCGCCTCGATCGACAATCCCGTGCTGGTGTCTGCCGATGAGGCCGAAATTTCCGCAGACGCCTGGGTTCTCGGCGTGGTCATCGACGGCCAGGCCCGGGCCTACAGCTTGAACCTGCTGAACCGCCACGAGATCGTCAACGACCGCATCGGGGAGAAGAACTTCGCGGCGGTCTGGTGACCGCTGGCCAACTCGGGCGTCGTGTACGCCCGCGACTACGAAGGCCGCGCGTTGAATTTTGAGCCCAGCGGCGGACTGATCGACGCATCCCTGATCATGCAGGACAAGGAAACCGATAGCTACTGGTCGATCATGAGCGGCTCATCCCTGGCGGGTGCCTACAAGGGCACGGCTCTGGTCGAGCTGCCAGTCAGCGAGAAGATGTCCTGGCGCGACTGGCGCGCCGCCCACCCGGAGACCCTGGTGCTTTCTGTGGGCGGCGCCGAGCACGTCGCCACCAGCCCCTACGACAACTACTTCAGCTCCGAGCAGGGCTTCCGGGGTGCCGAGGCGACCGATACCCGGCTGGCCACCAAGGCACCCATCTACGCGCTGCGCTGGCAGGGGCGTGCGCTCGCCATCCCCTATTCGGCCTTTGCAGGGGGAGCCGTCTTCGAGTTGGAAGCCGACCTCTGGTTGTTCTTGCACAGGCCTGAGGATGCGGTCATCTATCAGTCATCCCGCGCCTACCTCTCCCGCGAAGGCAGCTTCGAGAAACACGCAGCCGGCTGGATCCACGCCGCCTCGGGGGCGCTCCTGGAGAGCACCGGCTTCGCCGAGCAGGAAGGTCTCGAACGCCTCGACGGCTTCGACACGTTCTGGTTCAACTGGAGCATGGCGTGGCCGGAGACGGAGGTGCTGCAGTAGGGTCTTCCCGCCAGACCCACAGGCCGAAGACCGCCAGCGCCAGCGCCGCGAAGCCCGTCAGGAGGCTTCCCGTCAAGAACCCGGAGGGCGTATAGCGGAGCTGTAGCGTGCGCGCCCCGACCCCGACTTCGACCCCCTGCAACACTCCATTGACCCGTATCACGGCCGCGGGCGCGCCATCCACGCTCGCCTGCCAGCCGGCATCCCAGCGTTCAGAGATCACGACCAGCCCGGGCGTCTGCATCTCGAGCTCGAGTTCCAGCCAACCAGCATGCTCCGCGCGCACCCGCGCCGTGCCTTTGGCTGGCCCGTCCAAGCCTGTCGGTTGCTCAAGCCAGGCCTGCTGCGCCGGTTGGAACTCGGCCTCCCACAAGCGCTCGAGCAGCTCCTGGTGCGAGCCAGCCACAGCGACGTGTTCTACCACCCAGGCGCGCGGCATCGCTCGCGGGTTCTCGACGACAGTGTAGCCCTGCTGCTGCATGATGGGCGCGATGCCCCCCACCTCTCCGATAAACACCAGGTAGCGCAGCTGCAGCATGTCGAGCACCCCCCCGAGCCGCAGCCCCGTGGCTGGATCGAGGCCGAGGCGGGGAAAGAACCACTGCAGGCGCGCCTGTTCATTCTGGGGCGCGCGGGGGTCGCACAACGGCTCGAGCAGCTCGACCAGGTCGGCAGGATCGAGGCCATCGTAGCCGCAGACATCGCGCAGGCTGTGCGTGGCCAGCAGGTTGGCCGGCAGGCAATGCACCCCCGTCACGCGGCCATCTGCCCGTTCTCGCAGGCGCTCGAGCACAGCGATGGGGGGAAAGTCGTGGGCAGGATCGGCCTGCGCGTTGAGACCCCAGCCGAAGACCAGCAACTCGAGCAGACACAGCCCCGCAACCAGAGGAAACAACCAGCGCGGCACACGGGGCGGGGGTGCTGTGGCGTGAGGCGCGGCGGCCCGCTTCTTGCCCTGCTTGCGGCCCGTCTTGGGCTTGCCGGGCGGCGGCACCGCAGGTTGTGGCGCCTGCACCGTGGCAGACCGCCAGACAAACAACCAGAGCCCGCAGCCCAGCAGTGCCAGACCCGCCATCCATAGCTGGCTGCGTTGGAAAGACTGCCGGATGGCATCGGCTTGCGCGCTGCTGCTGACGTACCGGAAGGCGCCCTCCTCCGCGATGGTCTGGTGCATCGTGCTGGCGAGGGGCTCGGGTTGGTCGAAAGCACGCACCGACAAGGCGCACGCAGCGACCGCCAGCAGCGCCGCCAGGCCGAGCATGTAGACCCGGCGCCGCAGCGCTCCGCGGCGCAGCTGCTCGAGTCCCAACGCGGCCAGGCACAGAAGCGCCCAGGCGCTGACGAACACCAGGCGGTTGTGCGACATCATGTTCAGTCCGGGAAGCCGCCACAGCTGCACGAAGCCGGGCAGGTTCAAGCTGTAGGAGAGGCCGAGCAGCGCCAGACCGGTCCACAGCAGGCAGGTCCGCCGACGTCCTGGTAGACACCAGGCAAGGGGCGCCAGAAACAGGGTCGCGAGCAACCCGACGTAGGCGCCCGCGCTGCTCTCGATGCGGACGAAGTCGGCGTCGAGCTGGCCACTCGCGCCGAGCGTGCGGACGGCGTCGTAGCGGTTGCTGCCATAGATCGCGGGAAAAACCACCTGGGGCAGAGCCGCGATCCCGACCGGCGCCCGCTCCTCCAGTCCTTCAGCCCGCAGCTGCGCCCTCCGGCTGGTCTGCTGGTAGGCGTACAGAGGAAGCAGGTAGGCCGCCGCCAGCAGGATTCCCAGCCCAAAACCCAGCGTCAGCGCGGCCAGCCCTGCGCGGCGTCGTCCTGGCACGAGCCACCACAGGCCGCAGAGCCCGGCTGCCAGCATCGCCTGGCCTGCGACATCCGGGGCTCCGCTCACGAGACAGAAGGTCGTCGTCAGTGCCAGCAGGGGGACTCCCCAGCTGCGCAGGCGCAGCACCGCCTGCTGGCAAGCGAGCAGCATCCAGGGAAAGAACGGGTAGATGGAGGAGTTGGGGAACTGCAGCCAAAGCAAACAGGAACCGCTCAGCGGCCAGCACCAAGCGGCCACGGCCGCCGGCCAGAAGCTCACGGCCAGCGCGCGGCGCAGAAACAGGTAGGCACCGCAGCCGGCCACCAGAGCCTTGAGCAGCTGGATCCAGACCAGGCTGTAGGCGCTGGGAAAGAGCACGTAGATCAGGAAGAAGGGAGAATACTTGCCGAAGCGCGCAAAGGGCTTGCCCGCGAAGATCTCTGGCCTCCAAAGCGGCAGCCGGCCGGCCCGCAGCTCTCGGGCGGCGAAGCGGCGGCGATGCTCGAAGTCGACCACCGGATCGTTGACGTCCAGGTCGACGGCCCGCAGCCCTTGGGGCGTCGTCTCCGGGCTGTAGTAGTACCTGTCCTGTGTGAGCACGTCCAGCGGCAGCAACAATTTCTGGCCGAGCAGCGAAGGGGCGAACAGCACTGCCTGGGGCAACAGACAGCCGAGCAGCACGATCACGACGCGCAGAGTGCGGGAAGATTCGGGGCTGACAACCGGTGGTGGCATGGATTCCCTCGGCAGGCAGTTGACAGTGACACCGGTGTGGGGGCATGCAGTCTGCTATGATCGGGCACCCCCAAATACTGCGCAACCGGAAACTGGCCATGCTGTCCGTCGTGATCCCCTGCTACAACGAATCGGCGGTGCTGCCTGCGACCTTCGAGAGGTTGAGCCGCGCCGCCGAGAGTTGGCAGCTGCCCTACGAGGTCATCGTCGTCGATGACGGTTCCGAGCCCGCCACCTGGCAGGCGCTGTGCGCGCTGCATGCCCGCGATGCGCGCTGGAAACCTGTGCGGCTGGCGCGCAACTTCGGGCAGCAGGCGGCCATCTCTGCAGGCTTGGCCCGGGCGCGCGGGCAGGCCGTGATGGTCATCGACGCCGACCTGCAAGACCCTCCGGAGCTGCTGCAGACCTTCATCGACAAGTGGCGCGAGGGCTATCAGGTCATCTATGGCGTGCGCCGGCGACGCAAAGAGTCGTGGCCTCGACGGGTGAGCTATCGCCTGTTCTACCGCTGTCTGCGGTTCTTGTCGCAGACCCCGATGCCGCTCGATGCCGGAGATTTCAGCCTGCTCGATCGGCGCGCCGTCGATGCCCTGCTGGCTATGCCCGAGCACCGTCCCTTCCTACGAGGCATGCGGGCGTGGCTGGGGTTCCGCCAGCTGGGCATCGAATACGAGCGCGCGGCCCGCCACGCGGGCAGCAGCCACTACACGCTGGGCATGATGCTCGCGCTTGCCAGCGACGGCATTCTGGCGTTCTCGACCGTGCCGCTACGCATGATCGGCTGGCTGGGCCTGCTGACGTGCGCTGGAGCGGCGCTTGTGGGCGGCTATGCCGGCTTGCAGGCCCTGGCAGGCGAGACCTGGGGCCCGCCGCAGCTGGGCCTGGGCTGCGCGCTGTTCTTTCTCGGCGGTGTGCAGCTGCTCTGCCTGGGCGTGGTGGGAGAATACGTCGGACGCATCTACCAAGAAGTCAAACGGCGGCCCGGTTGGGTCGAGAGCGAGGCGCGCGGTTTCGAGCCGGCGCCATCGAACCCTTGAGGAGATCTCCATGCGCAGCATCCTGATGAGCGTGCTCTTGTGCGCGCTGTTGCCCACGGCCCACGCTCAGCTCAGCGAAGCGGAACAACAGACCTTCGAAGACGCCTTCGAACGCATCATCGCCCACGCCTTGACCGAAGAGCACACCTGGCAGCTGCTACAAGAGCTCTGCACGGTCGCGCCGCGGCGGCTGTCTGGCTCTCCCGCGGCGGCGGCGGCCGTCGAATGGGGGCGCAAGACCATGGAGGAGCTCGGGCTCGAGAATGTCCGTCTCGAGCCCTGTCTGGTGCCTCACTGGGAGCGCGGTCCGCGCAGCGAGTTGCGGTTGTTGGCGCCCGAGCAGGCGACGGGGGAAGAGCTGCCGCTGCTGGCCCTGGGAGGCAGCGTCGCCACGCCCGAAGGGGGTATCCAGGCCGAGGTGCTGGAGGTGCATGATTTCGACGAGCTGGCCGCGCGGGCCGACGAGGTGCCAGGACGGATTGTGTTCTTCAACCGGCCGATGGATCCGACCGAGCTCAACACCATGCGCGCGTACGGCGGCGCGGTCAACCAACGCACGCAGGGTGCCATCGAAGCGGCCCGGCTGGGGGCGGTCGCGGTGGTGGTGCGCTCGATGACCACGCGCCTTGACGATGTGCCCCATACCGGGGGCATGCGTTACGCCGATGACGTACCGCGCATCCCGAGTGCCGCGGTCAGCACTCTGGCTGCGGAACGCATCTCCGCGCTGCTGCAGAAGGGACCCGTTCGGCTGCACTTGCTGCTGAGCTGTGAGTGGCATGAGGATGCACCCTCTTTCAACGTAGTCGGCGAGCTGGTCGGCCGTGAGCTGCCCGACGAGATCGTGGTCGTGTCGGGGCACCTCGATGCCTGGGATGTCGGACAGGGCGCGCACGACGATGGTGCGGGCTGCTGCCATGCGCTCGAGGCGGTGCGGCTGTTGCAAGAGCTCGACCTGCGGCCGCGGCGCACGTTGCGCGTCGTGCTGTACATGAATGAAGAGAACGGTCTGCGAGGCGGACGGGCCTATGCCGCGGCGCACGAGGACGCACTCGAGAAGCATGTGCTGGCTTTGGAGTCGGACCGCGGCGGCTTCACTCCGCGCGGCTTCACCAGCAATGCCAACCCCGAAGCCCTGGAGATCCTGCAGAGTGTCGCCAACCTGCTGGTGGAAACGGGCGCGGGCACGGTGTTTCCGGGCGGAGGAGGGGCCGACATTTCCCCGCTGGGGCCCTCTGGAGTTGTGTTGGTCGGCTACCTGCCCGACGGCCAGCGTTACTTCGACTACCATCACGCGGCCAATGACACCCTCGACAAGGTGCATCCTCGCGAGCTCGAGTTGGGTACGGCGAGCATCGCGGCCCTGGTGTATGCAGTCGCGGAAATGGAACAGCCGCTGCCACGCAACCCTGTCGAAGACTGATTCCACAGTCCTAGCCAGGCTCCTCGAGCGGCGCGGGTTTCTCAAGCTCTTCAGCGCTCGCGTCCCAATCCTCATCCGCCCGCAGCAGCGTCTCCAACCAGGCACGCGCGGGCTCGAGGGTCTCGGCTCGCTCGGCGATGGCCAGCTGCTCGGGCCGGCCTGCGACTTCGAGCACCAACTGCCAGGCCGGCAGCAGCTCGCTGAGGGGCCAGGGCCACAGCCGCCGCAGCTCGGCTCTGGATACACTGTCCAGCCGCAACGTCCTCGACCCGCTCCCGCGCTGCACGCGCAGCAGGTCCTCTTCCAGACGCAACTCGACGGGCCGGCGCCAGGCGAGGATGCCGCGCAAGCCATGAACCAACAACAGCACGGCCACGAACGCGAGCAGCAGTTGTCCCAGCAGAGCCGCCCTCGGCTTCCCCGCGATGTCGAGCAGGGCGGTTGCGAACGGAGCGAGCCCCAGAGCAAACAACGGCACCACCGGCCGTTGATAGAGAACCGCGGCGCGCGAGTGGCTGCGCAGGCCTGCGCGCTCATGCACGACCCGCAGCATGCCGTCGGCCAGCACCAACGCGCCTCCGTCCCAACGGGGCCGCTGGGGCAGACCGACTTTGCTGAGCTGAAGCCCCGGCATGCGGCGCAGCACGGCGCTGAAGCGCTCAATTCCCAGCGGGTCTGCGGCATCGAACAGCAGGAACTTGCGCTTCAGTTTGTCTTCAGCCATGAGACACAGCCTCCCCTGGGAGTTGATCTCGAGCCGGAGCGTGGGCGCCTCGAAGCTTTCACGCTTCACCGAGCCCAGGATGGGGCGGACCTCTGTGTGCAAAACGCCCTGCGCATCGATGCGGGCCTGTCGGCTCTGCATCAGCGCCCACAGAGACCAGAGCGTCGATGCGAACAGCAACCCCGCCGTCCAGGGGATGTCGCCGTCACGCATATCCTGAAAGCCGAAGCCCGCCATCCACGCCAGGGCCACGAGATGGGGTATGAACAGTTGAGCCCGACGCCGGTAGACGATGTCTATGCCCTCTGGGTGGGCCGTCACCGTCACCAGGTCACTGGCGGCCTGCAACTCGAGGTGCTCAAAACGCGGCGCAGGTCGCGCTCGGTCCTGGGTCTCCGCGTGTCCCAGCCAGGTCCGGATGGTCGTGGCGGCCTGCTCGGCCGCGCGGAAGCTGACATCGACCGCCAGCAACAGAGGGTCTTCCGCCCGGCGCAGCAACACCAGCCGGTACGGCGCTGCGAACAAGCCGCGCCCGCTCACCAGCCCGACGCCGGCGAGCCCTGCAGCGGGCATCTCCTTCCCATCGAGCCGGAGCACAGCCTCCTCAGGCAGCCATTCGAGCCGACGGCGCCGGCGGGCACGCACGGTCACCACCACGGCAGAGAGGTAGACGCATGCGAACAGCCCCAGCCCTACCAGCTGCAGGCCAGAGAGGTCGCGGGTGGGCAGCCAGGCCAGGAAGACTACACACGCGCACAATCCACCGTGCGCCAGCAGCATGAACAGCCCAAATCTGAACAGGACCCAGCTTCGCTGGCGCAGCACAAGCACCGGGCCGTGGGGGCCGGCACTTGCTTCGACCAGCAAGCCGGGGCGGCGTCCTCCGAACCGCGGGGGTTTTTCGCTGGGCTCGGACTTCTGGGACGGCTCCGCCTCGCTCAACTGCGCCGCCAACCCGAGGGCGGGGGCTCACCGACGAAGGTGAAGGGCCGGCCGAGGAAGTAACCCTGGCCGTATTTCACGCCGATCTCTTGCACCGCGGCCAGGTCTTCCTCGTTCTCAACCCCTACCGCAACCAACTGCGTGCCCATCGAACTGCAGATCGACAGCAAGCGTTGCATGATGCGCTGGCGGGCCGGCCGGTTGGCGATGTCGTGGCAGAGATCACGCTGCGTCTTGACGATCTTTGGCCGCAGCAGATAGAGCGTCTCCAGCCCCGATCGGCTGAAGCTCATGTCATCGAGGCTGGTCTCGACACCGATGGCTCTCAGTTCGGCGAGGGCCTGGTGCAATCCCTCAGCACCTCCCACAACCCACTGACAGTTGATGTCGATGCAGAAGGTCTGGCCGCCACTCTCTTGCCGGAAGAGCACTTTCAACGCTTCCAGGGAATGCAGAATGGTCTCGGGAAACAGATTGAAACAGACGGCGGCCGCGGCCTGAAAATGGCGGGCCGATTCGATGCATGCGCGCAGACAGGAGAGATCGACCTCGGGTACGATCGCCAGCTGCCGAGCCACCGAGAACATCATGTCGGGACGTTTGATGCCCTCAGGACCGCGAACCAGAAACTCGTGATAGATGGGACGTTGTAGCTCGAGATCGAAGGCTGCCTGGCAGACGACCTTCAGACCAATCCCCTGAATCAGCTGCTCGCCAAAAGACTGCAGCTGTTCAGGACTCGGTTGTTGGGCTGCGCCTCCCGAAGGCACGACCGCGATCTCGCCCCGGCGCTTCTGGCTGAAGCTCAGCTGCGGCCCGATGGTTTGCACCACCTCGTGCAGCTTGCCCATGCCTTCGCACACCAGGGTCGTCCCCAGAGACAGCACCAACGGCACGTGGGCATCGTAGCAGATCAGGGGATGTTGCCGGTTCTCAAGCGAGATGCGGTTGCCGACGACAACTGCCTCGGCCAGCGAAGTCTCAGGAAGCAGGACGACAAGCGCATCAGCGTCGACCCGAGCGAGGAAGTCTGTCCCCCGAGTCGATCGCCGCAGGCAGTCGGCGAGCAGGCAGAGAGCCTTGCCACGCGCCTCCGCGCCAAAGTTCTCGGCGATCTTTGCCAGGTTGGAACACACAACCAGCAAGACTGCGGCCGGAGCCCCAGTGCGGTGCGAACGTTCGAGCTCATAGCTGAAGGCCGATTCGATGCCCTCGGCGTTGAGCAGACCGGTGACCGCGTCTTTGTGGGTGATCGATTCGAGCTTCCGCTGGGCATGATGCAGCTGCGCCTGCAGCCGCGCGATCTGGGTCGAGTAGCGCAGCGCCCGCTCGATCAGCTCGGTAGAATACCGTCGCCGCACCAACACGTCGGCCGCGCCGAGCTCGCGCAGCTTCTCCGCCTGTTCCTGCTCGTCTGACCCGACCAACAGCAGGATGGGCGTCGACTCCTGGACGCGGTTGCGCAAGAACTTCAGGCCTTCAGAGATACGTCCGTTGCCGAGACTCGCGAGAAAGATGCAATGATAGCTGCCTTCAGCGAGCAAGGCTCCGGCTTCGGCCACACGCTCGATGCAGGTGATGTCATCGATCCCTTGCCGAGCCAGATGGCCCTTGAGACCCGCGACTTCCAGGCGATCATCGTCGATGACCAGGACGCGCTTTGGACTTCCCGCCACAGCCTACCCCCGATTGCGATCAGCATAACCGAAGACGCGGCCAGATTCGAGCTGGGAGAATGTTGGCCGGCCCAGAATCGCCGCCCCTGGGCCGATTCCCCCGTTCAGAGTTGTGCACCAGGCACATGCAGAGCATACTCGAAGCCTCTGGAGGAGAACCATGCATCTGCCGCGACGCGGTCTCTGGCTTGCCTGCCTGCTTGCGCTGGCTTGCCATGCCCAACAACCTGACGATTCCGCAGCTATAGAGCTGCGGGTGATGAGCTTCAACATCCTCCGCGGCGGCCGCTTCCTGGGCCAGCCCCTTGCCCAGACGGCGGCCGCGATCCGGGCCGCTGGCGCCGACATTGTGGGCCTGCAGGAGCAACAGGGGTCCGCCGCCGAGCTCGCCGCGGAGCTGGGTTTTGGCTGCGCTGTGCAGAGCGCGAGCACAGCCATCATCAGCCGCTTTCCGATCGTGCAGAGCAACGAGCTCGGGGCACTGTTGCTCTTGCCTGGCGGGCGCGAGGCCTGGGTGTTCAATGTGCATCTGACGCCGTACCCCTACCAGCCCTATGACATCCGCGACGGCAAGCTGAGCACGGCTGCCCAGGCCGAAGCCGCGGCGGCCGCCGTCCGCGATGGCCCGGCTCTGGCGGCGCGCATCGCCGGGGCTATGGAACAGGGCCCGGTCTTTCTGGTCGGCGACTTCAATGAGCCCTCCCATCGCGACTGGATCGATGCTGCGCGCGAACGCCACTTCGGGTGGACAGTCGTCTGGCCCGTCTCCTCGGCTGTTGCGGGAGCGGGGATGTGTGATGCCTGGCGGACGTGTCACCCGGACCCGTTGGCCATGCCCGGCGACACCTGGACTCCGCTCGGTGACGAGCCCGACGAAGTGCAT
This sequence comes from Planctomycetota bacterium, assembly GCA_029260765.1. Taxonomy (GTDB): domain Bacteria; phylum Planctomycetota; class J058; order JAJDCP01; family JAJDCP01; genus JAJDCP01. The sequence goes on along the minus strand of JAJDCP010000049.1, from coordinate 98,276 downwards.
GACCGTATCGATCGGGTCTATTTCGCAGGCGCAGGGGTGAGCGTGCTCGCCGCGCAGGTGGTGGGAGAAGCAGCAGCCCACGCCGACCTGGTTGTCCACCCCTGGCCCTCAGATCACCGCGCGGTCGTGGCTGCCTTCTCCCTGGCTGCAGTCACGCTGGAGGTGCCACGGCTCGGGCAGAACCTGATCCGTAACCCAGGCGCCGAGCTCGACCCGATGCCGAAGAGCGAGGGCTTCAGCGGAAACTGCCGCCTGCGCGGCTGGGAATTCGGTCCGGGGCAGCCGGCCACCGCCCAACGCTTCAATGGTTTCTCTGTCGACGCGGCGGCGAGCGCTGGGGCTCCCGAGGCTCTGTTCCGGCCCGAGACACTGGGCGAACAGTACTTCTTTGGCGGGCAGGTGTCGGAGGACGCCCCCCAAACCCAGCAACTGGTGCAGTGGATCGAGCTCGGCGCCCTGCTTGAGAGCGCCGGTGTTTCGGGACTCGAGTGGGAGTTGCAGGGCTGGTTCGGGGGCTGGCAAGATCAAAACGACACCGCCTCACTGCGTGCCGCCTTTCTCGACGCGCATGACGGTCTGCTGCTCGAGGTGCGGATCGGCGAACCGCGGGCCTTCGCTCGTGAAGGCCGCAGCGGACTGGTCTTCCGTCATGCGCGCGGCAAGGTTCCTGCGGGGTTGCGGCGTGTGCGCCTGACGCTCGAGCTCGAGAAAGTCGAAGGCGGAAACTATTGTGACGGCGCGGCAGACGGACTCTCCCTGGTATTCGAGCGTCCTGACTGAGATCATGCGAGCGCCTTATTTCGCTTCGACTGTTCCCTGGCGCAGCCATCGGACCTTGATCCGATAGCCTGCAACCCCAACCCCTGGAGAGAATCCCGTGAAGACACAACGACTTATGATCCTGGCCCTCAGCGGACTGATCCTGTTCGGCGCCACCGGCTGCGGAGACAGCGCCGCCAGCTCGCCCGAAGAAGTCTACGCCAAGGCCAAGGCGATCAACGAGAACAAGACCTGGGGCGGCATGATCGACATCATCGCGCCTGCCGACCGGGAGAACATGGTCTTCGGCATGCTGTTTGGCGCCGGCTTCCTGACGATGGCAAACGAAGAGGCCAAGACAGAGTACGAGGCCCTGACCAAGAAGCACGGGCTCGACAAGCTCGAAGAAGAAGGCAAGGACGTCAAGCTGAGCGACAAAGCCGCCGTCGAAGCCTTTGCGAAGAAGATGCTGGCCGGTAAGGACCTGCGCGCGATCATGCAGGACATCGGCGACTTCATGGCCAAGTACAGTGACGACTTCGGCAAGGAAGACGAGTTCAAGGAGATGAAAGACCTCAAGATCGACGGCAACACCGCGACGGCCATGGTCGACGGCAAAGAACGCAAGTTCAAGCAGGTCGACGGGGCCTGGTACATGGGCGTCGGCAACTGAGAATCCTTCATTCCCGGCTTGGACGGCGGCCCCTCGCGGCCGCCGTTGTGTATTTCTGCAGCCACAGACCGCACGCGGCAAGATGCCGGCACCTGATTTGCGACGAAGTTGGTACTGACAGCGGAATCACGGAGGCGTCATGCGAGGCAAGGAATGGTTGGTCGGTCTCTTGCTGGGAGGGCTGTGCATCGGCGGCCTGCTCTGGCTGCGGAGTCGGGATGTCGTGCCCGAAGAACCAACCCGGGAGGTGTATGATGAACGTCCTGTCGAACATACACCGCTCCCCGACACGCCGCCGCCCGCCGATCCTCCTGCGCCGCCGGCCCGCGAAGAAGCTGCGGCAACTCCGCCACCACCAGAACCCGCCATGGCCGAATCGACCACTCTGTTGGTGGAAGAGGCCACACCTCCGGCCGAGATCGAGCCCGTCGAAGCGCTACCCCACGCAGCCGAGGCGGTCAGCCTGACGGGCGTCGTACGTAGCCTGCACGGTCCCGTGGCGGGTGTCCGGCTGACGCTGCAAGGCTTGCCCGAGGCGCCTGCCGAGAGCGCCGGGGAAGCATTCGAGCTCCCGATGAATGCCCAAGCGAGCATGACCAACACAGTCTCGGACGAGGACGGGGCCTATCTACTCAGCGGCTTCGAACCGGGAGAATACACCCTGCAGGTGACCGCGGCCGGCGCACTCGACCAGAGCATTCAGGTCCGTGTGCGTGCCGCAGGTACCCAGCAGGACATCATGCTCGAGCAGGGCGAAGGCCTCACTGGAATCGTCGTCGACAACGCCGGCAGACCCCTCGCCGGCATCAACGTGGCGGTCCACGACTGGTCCTCGGGCTTGAACAGCAGCGAGAGCGCCGTCAGCGCCGAGGACGGAAGCTTCGAGCTCCACGGCCTCAGCGGACCGCAGGTCAACATCTCGGTCACCGACCCCGAACAAGCCTACGTGGGGAGCCTCCCCATCGTGCAGGCCAGCGTGGGTGCGCACCTCACCCTACGCATGCAACGGGCGGGCGGCGTGCTGGTGGAGGTCTTCGACACAGACGGCCAACCCCTGCCCGGCGTCACCGTCAAGCCCGAGCAGCCTGGCAATCCCAACTGGTGGAACCCGACACAGGCCGTCTCGGACAGCCTTGGTATGGCCCAACTTACAAGCCTGCTGCCCGGTCGCTATACCGTGACCGCCAACCTCGAAGACTACACCGAGGGGGCGGCCACCGGTGTCGAGGTCAGGCCCGGCGAGGAAGCCAGAGTCGAGATCACGTTGGGACAGGGGGCCGTGGTGCGCGGCCAGGTGGTCGACAAGAGCGGGCGGGGCCTCGAAGGCGTGGCGGTCGTGCTGGCACCGCGTCAGGGGGCGGGAATGGGGATGCAGGCCGAGGCGATGGTCGAGATGCAGCTGCGGCAGAGCGACATGCTTGGGGTCGATCGGCAGAGCTTGCCCGGCCTCGGCAACATGCGCCTGGCGTACAGCGACGCTGAAGGAAACTTCTCCCTGGCGGGGCTGGCCGACGGCGCCAACCGCATTCTGGCCATTTCCGTCGGCTACCAGACGACTCGAAGCTCCGTGCAGGTCGAACGCGAACAGGATCCAGAACCCGTGCGCCTGGTGCTCGAGCTGGGAGGATCGATTGCAGGCCGAGTGCTCGACTCCGGCGGACAACCGCTGGCGGCGGCGACCGTCACGCTGATGAGTGCGCAAGGTATGGCGCGCTTCGCCAGCAGCAACGAAGAGGGTGCCTACTCGCTTGAGGGCCTACCAGCCGGGAAACACACCGTGATGGTCTACGCCTCCGGGAGCGGCGGCGGTATGCGCACGACCAGCGCGCAGGCCGAGGTCGAGCTCGGTGCCACGACCACGCTGGACATACGCTTCAGCGCCGGACTGCTGGTGCGAGGGCGGTTGCTGCGCGCGGGCCAGCCGGTCGAGGGCGCGATGGTCCAGCTGCTCGGTGGTGATGGGGGCATGATGAACATGAAGATGGGGCGCACCATCGCGGATGGCAGCTTCGAGATCGCCGATGTCCAACCGGGAGACTACCAGGCGTTCATCCAGCATGACGCACGCGCCACCAAGTTGCCCGTGACGGTTCCCGACGGGGACAAAGAGGTACAGGTCGGTGACCTGGAGATCCCCAGCTCCCGCATCGCCGGGACCATCGTGTCTACTGTCGACGGCCTGCCTATCGCCGGGGCGCAGCTGATGGTCGCCGAGGACCGTGCATCGGCTGCAGGCAGCGCCATGGGCGAGCTCCTCGACACGATGCTGGGCATGGGACAGAGCGACGGCGAGGGGCACTTCGAGCTCGAAGGCATGCAGGGGGGAAACCTGATGCTGCAAGCCACTGCCACTGGCTACGCCCCCAGCCAGCTGCGTTTCGAGTTGCTCGAGGGAGCAGAGCTGCTCGGCCTGCGCTTCGAGCTCCAACCGGGGGTGCAACTGACGGGCACGGTCGTGGACGCACAAGGCCAGCCCGCACCGGCCACTCTCGGCATGCGCGACCTCGACAGCCAGACCGTCAACATGGGGGGAGGCTGGCAGCCGCAGATGGCAGAGGCCGACGGCAGCTTCGAGCTCAACGGGCTGACTCCGGGTCACCGCTATGCGGTCGTTGCTCAGATGCCGGGGCTGGCCCCTGCGCGCGCCGTCGTGCTCGCTCAGGAGGGTGTACAGATCTCGTTGGCCCTGAGTGTTCCTGGCCAGTTGAAGCTGCAGGTTGCGGTGGGCGGCGAGCCTGTGGCCGGAGCCAGCCTGAAGCTCTTCTTTCCCGATGGCGGATACGTCGGCGAGGTGCTCTCCTACACGAACTTCTTCCAAGGACCGCCACTCAGCGATGCAACGGGACTGCTGCAGCTGGCTGGGCTGGCGCCGGGTGACTACACCGCCCTGGTCTCTGCCGGTGAGCACAGCCAGAGCCTGCCCGTGCGCATCGTATCCGGGCGGGAAAGTGAGGCGCAGGTCGAGCTGCTCGAAGCTGCCGAGTAGGCCCGTCAGGGACCGCCCATCGCATCGCCGCCGCCGGCTTCGATCAGGGCCCGCACCAGCTGCTGGCTCGGTTCCAGCAGCGCCCCTCCGAGCAGCTGCGCCTGAATGGTGGCACGATCTCCAGGGAAGATGGCCGGTGGCAGAATCAAGATCGCCAGGGCTTTGGGGAAGAAGCTCTCTACGCGCTCGATGAAGTTGAGCGAGTCCTCATAGCGTATCGGGCTCTCCATCTGCAGCAGGCCTTGCGACGCAGCGGGCCCCTCGCTCGCGAGCGGGAGAAGCTCGACGTCGAGCTGAAACGAGAGGACAAAGGGACAATCGTGTACCCAGAAGGCTCCCCAGCCGGTGAAGAGCCAGGCGACGACTTCCCAGAAGATGTACTCACGGCCGGTCGAAAGCAGGTAGGCCTCGTCCAGGGTGACCCTCAGCAGCTGACCGCTGCGCGGGGGATCGGCCAGGAAGGCCTCTTCGTCCACGACCAGCTCGACCGGGCAGCCCAGCTTCCCCAGAGCGTCTGCCAGCGCTGCCTGGAACAAGCCCGCATCCAAGGCGGCGCCCCAGCTGTACTGAGTCTCTGACAGCACCTGGCGGCCCTGGTTGTCGACCACCGGCTCGCTCAGATACAGCGTCCCCAACCCAGCGGGAATCGGCGCGAGTTGGGCTCGAGCCAGCTCGTATTCTCCATCGAAGTCGGTCGAGCTGAGCAGGCCGCTGTGGCTGTGCACGCCACAACCGACCGCGAGAAAAAGGACAGGCAGTACACACAGCGATCGCATCAGGGCACTCCAGAGCACGCGCGGCGAAGTCTAACACAGCGGGGGGACTTACGCCCATCGGGAGCCTTTTGCAGCCCCCTCGGATACACTGGTGGCGCGGGCGCGGGGCTTCGGCGCAAAACACCATGAACTCCCCCGGCCCACCAGGCGTCAGACGGGCGCGACCTGATGGAGAACTGCAGTGCGTTGGATGCTGATCATTTGCTGTGGAGTGTTGCCGGGCTGCTTGATGCCCGCCAACGACGGCCCTCTCGAGTCGACCAAGCGAGCCCAGGATCTGCTGGCAGCAGGAGACGTCGAGGCAGCCGCCGACGCGTTCGCCGAATCATACGCCGCTGACCCTGACGACTACTGGAATGCCGCACGCTACGCAGAGGTGCTGTACCGCCTGCAGCGGGTGGGCGAGGCGCGCAGGGTGCTTGAGGACGCGCTCGAGGAGCACCCCGAGGTCGGCGCTTTGTACTTCAGCCTGGCCAACCTCGAACACAATGAGGGCGATCTCGAGCTAGCGGAGGATCTGTTCCGCAAGACCATCCGTCGGCTGCCCAACTTTATCGAAGCTTATGTCTACCTCGGCACCATTCTGCGCGAACGTGGCGACCTCGATAGCTCGATGCAGGTCCTCGCCACGGCCCTGTCGGTCGACGAGCGCAACCTGCCGGTGAACTTCGAGCTGGCGCAGACCCTGGAGGCAGGAGGCGACTACCGGGCCCGTGAACAGTGGGACTTCTACGCCCGCCTGAACCTCGAGCGCAAGGGCCCGGAGGCCGAGCTGAACACCGCCCGCAAGCGCTTGCGGGCCCTGCCCCTGACGATCACGCGCAACGGGGCACGCTACCTGCTCGACGGCATCCGTCAGCTGCTCACGGCGGCGGTCTTGCCCGAGCCCGGCACGCTCCCTCCCGAACATCTCGTGCCCGAAGAGCTGCGCGCCTTCTTCGACAATCCGGTCTTCGCTCGCCTGCACGTGCCCGGACTCGAACCTCTCACCGTGGTGGCTTCGAGCACTTCCTTGCAACAGGCTTGTCTCGACCTCGGCTACTCGCTGCGTGCGCTGCCTCGCTTCACGAGTTTCCGCCGGCGCCTGAATATCGATGCCACGCTGGTTCTGCATGTGGTCAACGGTCCGATCGAAAGGCTGCGCCCGCATGTCGACGGAGCGGGCCGGGTCATCTCTGAGCCAGCCCTCGAGCACGATGAGGGCATCGTGCTGCACAGGGACGGCGAGCTGCTCGGTTGGTGGTTGCCTGGGGATGGGCTGATGCGGGGACCCAGCAGCCTGGGGCACATCCTCGCCAGTCTGGGCGAGGAGGTGGCGGGAGCGCCCGAATTCTGGCGGCGGCCCGGGGTCGAGCTATACCGCCTGCGCACCCGCAGTTGGCTGGATGGGGCGGAGGTCGGGGACCTGGGCGAACTGGCCCGGGGCCTGCCGGTGGTGTTGCCGCCCACACAACTCGAGTTGGAATCGGCCGTCGAACGGGCGGGCAAATTCCTGGTGCGCCTGCAGACTCCGGCCGGGAGGATCCCCGCAGCCTACGAGCTTGGGCGAGACCGGATCACGTCTGCCCGCAGCGCCGTGCTGGAGGAGGCTGCTGCGGTGTTGGCGCTGGTCTCAGCTGCGGATGTGGCGGCTGCGGATCTCTTCCTGCCCTCCGCCCAGTACGCGCTCGATGCTTTGGCGCTGTTGAGCATCGAGCAGGAAGGGCAGCGCTTGTTGCCCGCCGAGCCTGAAGGCGGCGGACAGGACGCTGCCGCGCTGGCCGCCACGGCGCTCTACAGCCTCGCCTGCCTGCGCGGAGGACAACCGCTCGGAGCGGACTTCGTCACCGCGCTGCGGAGCCGCATGCTCGCCGATGGGAGCTTCCTGCTTCCTCCCCTGGAGGGCTTGCCCGAGGGCTTCGACCTCGCCGGGCTGCTTCGGCTGGCGCTGCTGGAGCAGGCGCTGCGCGCCGGTCAGGCCGAACGCTTCGGCCAGCTCGTCGAAGGCTTCCAACCCACACCGGGCAGCACCAGCTTCTGGCAGGCCGCATGCCTGCAGTTCCTCACCAGGTCGGCTCCGGAAACCGAACCTTGGCGGCTGCTAGCTGTTGAGCTGTTTGCCGCTTTCCCGCGGCCCCAAACCACGGAACAACGCGCCACCTCACTGTTGCTCTTCGCCGCATCCGGTGAGCAACGCGCATCTCTGCGAGAAGCTGCCATCGATCGGAGCCGCGAGCTGCTCGAGCGGGTTCTGACCACCGAGAGTGCGTACTTCTGTGCCGCCCCGGGCCGCGCCAACGGCGCAGTGCTGGGCTTCACAGACCCCCGTCAGATCCGCGGTTGGCCCACCCTGGTCACGGTCTGGGGGCTGCAGGCCGCCCACGCTAGCCTACAGCGGGGGCGTTAGCGTTCGAGCTCTGCGTGAGCTCGAAGCCTGGTCGGATCACAGTCGGAGAGGTCTTCGACACGGCAATCGGACCACGGTCCTCCTCGGAGTCGGTGGTCGGTGTCGGTGTCGGTGGTCCAGAGCTCCTTACATAGTCAACTATTGATCGAGACTTCGCTTCGGAGTGCTCGGTCAGGTTTGGTCGATGCCTTCGATCGGCTGAGCGCCGCCTGTAGCGTCGGTCTATGACCGACGAGAAGACCGATCTGTATGGCGAACCCAGAACCTCTGGTTGCAACCTCCGCCTGTGCTCTTTCGGGCGCTCGCAGTGCGCCGCTACAGAAGACGGCTTCGGTGTCGTGCGTGCTTGACGTTCTTGGACGCGGTCGCAACGGATAGTGGTCGCCCATCGCCATCCAGGCCCTTTGCATCGAACCCATGTCAGGAGCTCTGGAGTCCGGGTCCGGATCCGGATCGCGTTCCGTGCGGCAGTCGCTCACGGACCGCCGCAACCGCCCGACTCCCAACAACGCACAAAGGACCCTCAAGCGAGGGTCCTTCCTGCTCGGAACGCCGGGCCGCCTACTCTTCGCGCGGGCTCTCCAGGCCATCCTGGCTGCGTTCTTCTTCGAGCTCTTCGATAAATTCTTCTGCCGCGCCGAGAGCGGCACCCCTCTTGATCTCCCAGTCCGACGTAGAGCGCACGTAATGGGCGTCCACCTCGGAAATGGTCAAGTACGAACAGAAGATGAAGAACAGGGTCGCCAGGATCAGCATGGCTGATTCCGTGGCGTGACTGCGGCGTACCTGCAAGGCTTCGTCTGCCATGGGTCGGGCTCCTTTCAGCGTGTCGTCGCGCTGTCACTGACCGAAACCTGGCTGCCGTCCTTGGTGAACAGCACGCGGCAATGCGCCACGTCGGCCAGGGCCTGCTCGACGATCACTCGACCGACGAACTCCTGCCCGCGATACACGGTGAAGGTATAGCCGGCGCGGACGCCATCCTGCTCGCCCACAGAGAGGGTGCAGATCGGCGGACTGGTCTCATTGCTGATGTAGACGACCTTGGCGTCGATGGGCGGCGCGGGCAGGTCGGCAATCAGCAGGGAGATATCATACTTCTCGCGCAGCAGGTCCAGCGTCCATTCAGAGGACGACAGGCTCTCTTGCAGCTCGGCGACCAGGACCTTCAGCGAAGAGTTGTCCTCTTCGAACATGGCCGTACGCGAGACCAGCACTGCCAGGTGCTGTTCGGCGGTCTCTTTGTCCGAGTACGCCTCGTCGCGCTGGTCTTTGGCCTGCTTGAGATTGGCCTGCAGGTTGTCGATCTGGATCTCTTTCTCGCCCAGGCGCTCAGAGATCGTGCGGTGCGATTCGAGCAAGATGCCGAATTCGGCCGACCGCTGCGTCAACTCGCGCGCAGTTTCTTCGTAGCTCTTGCCGAGATCTTGCAGCGACTGCTTCAGGCTGCGCAGGACCTCGCGGTTGGCCTGGATCTCTTCGTCGCGCTGGTCGACTTGAGTGCGCAGGGCGAGAATCTGCTCAGTGTCCTGCCGGCTGATCGCCTGCAGTTTCTTCTCGAGCATGTCGTAGGCCATGCGGTAGTCGCGCGTCTGCATATACAGCGTCGACTGCACTCCGAGAGCCACGCAGGCTGCGAGGAAAACGATGATAGTGAAGACTTTTCCGAGGGCGCTCATGTTGACTCCCGTCGATCATGTGCCGGAGCTATGGAATACTGCTTTTCCGACCGGGCGTTCTGCGAAATTCTCGCGATAGGATTCACACATCCGTCATACCTGTGTCACCCGACTGTCACGACGACCGCGCAGGGACCAGGCAAACAGGATGATTGCGGCCAACACCACCCCATCAACAAAGATGTTTCCGTACCGTACATAGAAGCTTTTGGCGTGTGAGGTCTCGACGTTGCGCAACAAGGTACCGCGCACACCGAGATGCTCTCCATCCACCTCGAGGTCAACCCTCCGCCCGCATGGATCATAGAACGAAGACACCCCCATGTTGGCGACCCGGGCGATCCCCCGCCGCCCTTCAATGGCTCGGAAAGCCGTGGCCTCCACCATCATCTGCGGATTGGTCGTGCCTTCGAACCAGGCATCGTTCGAGACGCTGACCATGAAATCGGACCCATAGCCCCAGATCTGCGCCATATCCTCGGGGAAGACCGTATCCCAGCAGATCGAGGGCGCGCAATTCCAGACCGAGCCATCCCGCTTGGCTGTCACCCGCATGTGTACGGGTCCTGCTCCTTCGGCATAGTGTGTGAACCCTGCCGGCACCAGGTTCCCCAACAGGTCGAACATGAAGGGCCAGAGCTTCTGGAAAGGACGGTACTCGCTCATCGGTACCGGGCAGAGCTTGTCATAACGGCCGAGCACCTCGCCATCGGGAGCAAGCATGAAGGCGCTGTTGTGGGCGACGTAGTCGACGCCGTTCTTCAACTCGTCGCGCTGTAAGGCGTAGTATTTCTCCCGCACCGCCAGATACCAGGCCTGCGAGTCACGGCCCAGTTCTTCCAGCTCTGCTCCGAGGAATTCGAAGTGCATCTGCCCGAACAAGAAGGGCGCATCGAGCAGGCGCGCCCAAGCCATAGCGTCCTCACGGGTCGCCAACTGCCAGCCTGGAAAGTCATCGACGGGCCGATGGTGCACGCACGGCATCGGCAGGATCGTCTCGGGCCAGCAGACCAGGTCGACGCTCTCCCCCCGCAGGGGCAATGTCAGGCTGCCGTACATCTGCAGGCGCTGCGAGCGCGTCCAGCCGCGGTTCTTGTCGAGATCTTTGAGCCGCTGCGAGAGGTTGCCCTGCACGAGCGCCACACGCGGCCCTGCGACGAATTCCGGCTGGCCCGGCCCCAGGCGGTAGAGGCCGAAGCACACCAGGAAAACGGCCAACACCAGGGGCAAGACATAGCTACGCGGCGCGAAGCGGCTCAGCTGACGCCGCATGCCTCCGAGCACTTCCAGCCGGGGCCGCGCCAGGAAGAAGTCGGCCAGGGCGCCGTTGACGCTGAGAACAAAGAAAGAGACGCCGTAGACGCTGGTCAACTCCGCGATCTGGATCAGCCACAGCCGCGACGACTGGGTGTAGCCCAGTTGGCAGAGCGGGTATTTGATGAACAGAAACGCCGAACGCCAGTATTCTTCTGCGACCCAGAATACCGCGGCAAGCAAGCTGAGAGGCAGGCGCAGGCGCCGTTGGCCACGGCGGATCGCCAGCCCGAACAGCACTCCATAGCTGCCCTGCAGGAACGCCGCGCCCACCAGTCCCTCGGGGGCCACGACCTGGATCCAGCTCGAGGTCGTGAACAGATGCAGGTAGCCAAACACCCAGGTCAGCGCGAGCGCCTGCCGCGTGCGGCAGCGCACCAACAGATACAGCCAGGGCACGAAGCAGACGAAACCCAACCAGGAGAGGTCTGCTGGCGGGAAAGCCAGGTGGCCGAGCAGAACCCCCACCCCCACCAACGCTGGCCCCGCCCAGAACGGCAGCGGGCCCGGCCGCCGCCGCTGCTCGAGCCGACACCAGACCAACAGGCAGCTACCCGCGACGATCAACAGGCCCCAGGCCAGCACGGGCATCGCCCCGCCCAGCGAGTGCGCCAGCAAAGCCAGGAGGCCGACGGGCTCGAGCAACAGGTAGCTGCCGAGCATCAAGCACGGATAGACCAGCGCCAGACATAGCCAGTAGGCCCAGCCCAGACCGCGTTTCCTGGCCGGCGGCGCTGCCTGCGGCTGAGGTTGCGGGTCTCCGCCAGCGACTGGCTTCTGCCCGTGCTTGCGTCGCCGCCGCCCCACTCAGCCGTCCCCCTGGCCCTGCAGAGCCTCCTGCCGCAGCTCGGCAATGATCGCGTCTAGATTGCGGGACGGCGCAAATCCGAGCTCATCACGGATCCTGCGCAGGTCGGGCACGCGCCGTTCGATGTCTTCGAAGCCCTCGCCGTAGACGTCCTCGTACGGCACCGAGACCACGGCTGCTTCGGGCCGGACCGCCGCCCGCACGCGTTCGGCCAGCTCTCTGATACTCACTTCTTCGCTGCTGCCCAGGTTGAAGACCCGGCCCGCGGCGCTCGCCCTGCCGCAGAGTTGGTCCAATGCTCCTATGATGTCGGCGACGTGGCTGAAGCAGCGGGTCTGGCTGCCATCTCCATACACGGTCAAGGGTCCGCCGGCCAGGGCCTGCTCGATGAAACGCGGTAGGACCATCCCGTAACGCCCGGTCTGCCGCGGCCCCACCGTATTGAACATGCGCGCCACCACGCAGGGCAGAGCCCGCTCTCGGAAGTAGGCCAGGCCGAGGAATTCGTCGACGGCCTTCGAAGCTCCATAGCACCATCGGGCTTTCGACGTCGGACCATAGACGAGGTCATCGTTCTCGGAGAAGGGCACGCGGCTGCCTTTTCCATAGACCTCAGAGGTCGAAGCCAGCAGCAGGGGCGTCTGGCGGCGCGCGGCCGCCTCGAGCAGCACTTCGGTGCCACGGATGTTGGTCTGCAGGGTCAGGACCGGACTCTCGACGATCCGTTTGACTCCGACCGCCGCTGCGAGGTGGAAGACGCGGTCGACACAATCGACCTCCCGAACCACCAGGTCCGTGTCGAGGGCGCTGCCGAAGCGGAAGCGGAAGCCCGGATGGGATGAGGCCTGTTCGAGGTTGCGGAAACTGCCTGTCGAGAGGTCGTCCAGAGCCACGACCGACTCGCCCCGCGCCAACAGGTGCTCGACCAGATGGCTGCCGATGAAGCCGGCCCCGCCCGTCACCAGGTTCCGCCTCATGGGGCTTCCGCCGCGGCCTCACCATACAGATCGGGGATCGGGAAGGCGCGGCACAGCTCAGCCACCTCAGCACGGACTGTCTCGACCGTCCCCGCATCTCCGGGTTGGGAGAGCACCCTGTCGATCAGACCGGCGACGACATCCATTTCTGCCGAGCGCATTCCTCGCGAGCTCAACGTCGGCGTCCCCAGACGCAGACCGGAGGTCACCATCGCCTTTTCGGGATCGAAGGGGATCAGGTTCATGTTGACGATGATGCCCGCCTCTCCGAGTGCGGCCTCGCAGGCGTTGCCTTTCAAGCCCTTCGGGCGCAGGTCCACCAGCATCAGATGGGTATCTGTACCGCCAGACACGATGCGGTAGCCCCGCGCGCTCAATGCTGCTGCCAAGGCGGCTGCGTTGTCTTTGATGTGCTGTTGGTAGCCCTTGAACGCCGGCTCGAGGCCCTCCTTGAAGGCCACGGCCTTCGCCGCGATCACGTGCATCAGCGGGCCGCCCTGCATGCCCGGAAAAACCGCAGACTTCAGCTTCTTCGCGTATTTCTTGCGGGCCAGGATCATGCCGCCCCGCGGCCCGCGCAGCGTCTTGTGCGTAGTGGTGGTGACATAATCGGCGTGGGGAACCGGATCGGGGTGCAGGCCCGCGGCGACCAGGCCCGCGAAGTGCGCCATATCGACCATCAACCGCGCTCCGACACTGTCTGCGATGGTGCGGAAGGGCGCGAATTCGATCGCGCGACTATACGCGCTACCGCCCACGATGATCAGCTTGGGACGCACCCGTTCGGCGATCTCGCCAACCTGCTCGGGAACGAGGCGCTCGGTCTCGCGGTCTACACCGTAGTGCTCGATCGTGTAGATGCGGCCCGCCAGATTGATCTTGTGGCCATGGGAAAGATGCCCGCCGTGCGCCAGAGACATCGACAAGATGGTGTCACCGGGCTGCAGATAGGACAGATAGACCGCCGCATTGGCCTGCGTCCCGCTGTGGGGCTGGACGTTGACGTATTCGGCTCCGAACAGCTGCTTGGCCCGCTCGATGGCCAGCCGCTCAGCGCTGTCGACGTGCTCGCAGCCGCCGTAGTAGCGTTTGCCCGGGTAGCCTTCAGCGTACTTGTTCGTCAACACCGAGCCCTGCGCTTCGAGCACAGCGCGGCTGACCAGGTTCTCGGACGCGATCAAGTTGAGATGGCTGGCCTGACGGACCTGGTCAGCTTCGATCACCGCCGCGATGGCAGGGTCGACCTTGGCGAGGTAGCTCACAACGCGGCCTCCGAAAAGAGAGTTCAGTTCTGGCGATGCTCGCCGCCCGCGTCGAGGCGCCAGGAGAGGTACCCCGCGACGAAGGCCTCAAGGTCTCCATCGAGCACATCCGAAGTGTTGCTGGTCTCGACCGACGTCCGGTGGTCTTTGACCATCTGGTAGGGATGCAACACATACGAGCGGATCTGGTTGCCCCAGGCGATCTCACCCTTGTCGCCGTACACCTTTTGCAGCTCTTCGTCGCGCTGTTTCTCGGCCAATTGGAAGAGTTTGGCCCGTAGCATCTGCATAGCAACACGCCGGTTCTGGTGCTGACTGCGCTCGTTCTGGCACGACACGACCACGTTGGTCGGCAGGTGGGTCAGGCGCACCGCGCTATCTGTCTTGTTGACATGCTGCCCCCCTGCCCCGCCCGCCCGGAAGGTGTCGACCCGCAGGTCGGCCGGGTTGATCTCGATCGCGATGTCCTCGTCGTAGATCGGCGTGAGCAGAACAGCTGCGAATGTCGTGTGGCGGCGCTTGTTCGCGTCGTAGGGACTGATGCGCACCAGGCGATGCACCCCGACTTCAGAACGCAGAGAGCCGTAGACGTAGGACCCGGTGACCTCGAGGGTCGCCGCCTTGACGCCGGTCTCTTCGCCGGGCTGCAACTCGAGCAGCTTGACTCCCCAGCCTTGCCCTTCCAGGTAACGCGTGTACATGCGCAACAGCATATTGGCCCAGTCGCAAGCCTCGGTGCCGCCGGCTCCCGCCTGGATGGTCAGGTAGACGTCGCGATGGTCATTCTCCCCTTGCATCTGGGCGCGGAAGCGCATCTTGCCCAGTTCCCTTTCGAGCGCCTCGATGTCTCCCTCGAGCTCGGCAAGGGTCTCCGCGTCTTCCTCTTCTTCAGCCAGCTGCAACAGCTCTCCCGCGTCGCTGCTGCGCGCTTCGACATCTTGGTAGGGGGCGGTCTCGGCCTTGACCTTCTTGAGGCGCTCGACCACGCGCGCCGAGGCGTCCGAGTCTTGCCAGAACCCGGGCTCGCACATCTGCGCCTCGAGCTCGGCCTTCTCGATGACCAGACCATCGATGTTGAACGCTGCTTTGAGGTGGTTCAGTTCCGCCGTGAGGGCTCCGAGCCGCTCTGAGAGTGCAGACATGGGTTCTCTCTTCTAGGGGACACCTGCCGGCCTGGCGAGGCACAGGTGCAGCATGGTACCAGACGCTTCCGGCTCTGCCAATGCATGCAGTCTGCGCTGGAATACGGGTGAAGGGACGCGCGTCAGGACGCCGGGTCAGGTTGGGGATGCGCTCTGGCGCAGACGGCCCTCAAGCCCGCGGACCAGGCTTTCAAGCTCGGCGTCGGTGCGCATCTCGGCCTTGAGCTTCTTGAGCGAGTTGGACACATACGACGGGCTACGAGAGAGTTGACGGGCGATGCAACGCTGTTGACCGAGCCCCAGCCGCCAACACAGGAAGAAAAACACGCGCCGTGCGCGGCTGTGGACCGCGCGGCGTGAACCGCCCTGCAGCTGCTCTGATCCAACCTCCAACTCGTCGCAGACCGCCTCGAGCACGGCCGCGAAGTCGAGCGGCTTCAGTCCTTTGCCGAGCTCTCCTCCCAGCAAACGCCGCAGGGCAGCGGCCGAGACCCGCTGGTCACGCAGGCTGTTGTGCAGGCGAGGGAGCAACTTCAAGGCAGCCCGCAGGTCTCCACCCAGCTTCCGCACCAGAGGAAGAAAAGCATGGGAGCTGACTTGCCGCCGGCCCGGCCATTTGCGGGCCAGCACCCGCGCCATGCCGTCGGGGGAAAGAGGCGCGATCGGGAGGTCGAGGCCGGACAACATGCGCGTCTTCAGTGTGTCGCGCAAGCCGTGCAGGCGGCTGGGATGCTCGTGGCCCGCAATCACGATCTGTGCCTTCGTGTCCTTGAGCGTGTCGAAGACCTGGGCTGCTTCTCTCTCGGTGGCCGGTTTGCCGCACAGACTGTCATACCCGTCGAGCACCCAGACATCGGTGTGTACGAACTCCAGACGCATGTCCTCGAGCCGGCTCTCGGCCTGGCAACGACGGAAACAGTGCGCGAAGCTGCGCCCACTGCTCCAGAACACCCGACCTCCTTGCAGCTGCGCCCGGTAGGCGATCGAAGACAGCAGGTGGGTCTTGCCACTACTCGGAGGGCCATACAACAGCAGTGGATTGTACGAGCCGGCAAACTGCTGCGAGACTGCATGCACAGCCCGGAAAGCCAGCTCATTGCCATCTTCGAGCTGAAAATCAGGCAAGGGGTCGCGGGAAGGAGGCCGTGGCCGGCTGAAGACCCCTTCCAAAAAAGCTCTGCCTCGGGCTGGGTTCCGTTGCTTGTCTCCCCGGACGCCGATGAGTTCGCCGAGGTGCTTCACCAAGAACCCTCCAGAGCTGGGTAGACCAGGAAACAGGCAGCACACCGGGAGAGAAGAGGGACGCTCCCCTCTTCTGTCCGCGAACACCGGCACGAGAATGGCCTGATTCGCAAAAACCGGTCGATGGGGCGACCGGAATCCACGACTCTCAGACACCGCTACGAGGGCGATCCGGTAGGCGGTCAGACCCTGGTAGTGAGGCGTTTACTATGTCTTCACAATACGCGACATCAAGCGGCATGCATCAGCTTTTTTCGGCCCTCCGGGCCAATCTGCGGCCCGCTAAGAACATCGGGCAGAAAAAAGCCCGCGGCAATTCTGGAACCAGGCCACATCTGCCCATTTTGCTGTGAATTTACTCGCGCACCACATCGTCTGACCGAAGCTGACGCAGCTGCCCTCGGGGGGGCCCCGAACTTGACAGGGCTTCGGCGTTGAGGTTAGCTTGCGGGGAAGTTCAGTTGTCACCCGGTTGCAAAGCCCTCGACAGCAGAGGCGGGCGACTGGGCGTCGGCATTCAAGGAGGTTCCACATGCGCTGGACCCAGACCCTTTTGATCTCCGCCCTCGTGGCGGCTTCGGTATTGGCCCAGGAAGTTCCCAAACCGCGCGTTCTGATCATCGCGACCGCGTCAGAAGGGATGGACGAGCAACGCGACGACGAAGCTCAGGCGCTCATCGAAGAGATCTTCCAGGATATGGAGTTCGAGACCATCGACGCCACGCAGCTGGCCTCGATCAAAGACATCGATGATGCTCTGAACTCACCCGACGCCGAGAGCCGCGAGAAGATCCTGGCACTGCGCACGCGTTATGGCGCTGAAGTCATCGTCGCGGTCAAATACGACAAGCAGTTCGCCACCGGAGGTTCCCGGCCGAATGCGATGTGGTGGTACTTGTTCAATGGCAAGTGCATCCGCACCGACACCGCCAGCCAGATCGCTTCGAAGAGCTACAAGAGCGAACGCCCCCGCAACAGCTTCAACCACTTCGTCCCCACGGCACAGGAATTTGCCAGCCTGATGGCGAACAAAGTCCTCTCAGCGTGGGCGAAAGAAGCGACCCAGGGGCTGCGGATGCAGCTGTTCGTCTCGAAGGGCGACGCAGTCAATTTCGCCATGCTGCAGCAGAACCTGCAGAACCTCGCGACCGTCGATTCGTGCAATCAGCGCGGCTTCCAGCGCGACACCTGTGAATACGAGGTGATGTACAACGGCACCAAGGAGCAGTTCGTCGTCGAGCTCTCCACATTGACCAACCCCTCCTTGCTGGTCACAGGATACGAGGCCAACCGGGTCGACGCCGAGATCACCGACGCCGCGGCACCTCCGCCACAAGACACCACCGCGCCGATCGTGACGATCACCAGCCCGCTCGAAGGCGCTTTGTTCAACACCAGCCGCGTGACTGTGACCGGCACCGTAGACGACCCGAGCATCCGCAACGTGCGCGTCGGCGGCAGCAACGTCAACGTCAACGGCGGCAGCTTCAGCGCGGTGGTCAGTTGCGTCGAAGGCGCCAACTCCGTCGAGGCCAGCGCGACCGACGCCGCCGGCAATCGCGGCTCCGACCGCGTGAGCTTCAAAGTCGACACTGTCGGCCCCGAGGTTTCGATCATCGCTCCGCAGAATGGCCGCAACCTGACGCAGGTCGAGATCAACGTCGGCGTCCGTGCCACGGCGGACGACCTGAACCGGGTCGAAGTCAACGGTGTGCTCGCTGAGCTGTTCCGCGCCCCTGACACCTACAAGGCAACGATCACGCTGACCGAAGGAAACGACATCGAGATCCGCGCGGTGGCCTACGACCACGCAGGCAACACCGGCGTCGATCGCATCTTCGTCAATATCGACACGACACCTCCCGAGTTGGATGGCAACGTCACCGTGATCGTCTCGGGCCAGGTCGATGACCCCGCCCACAAAGTCTTCGTCAACGGCAGGCCCGTACAGGTCAAGGCCGATGGCAGCTGGGAGACCACGGTCGATATCTCAGAGACCAAGCTGGTCGAGATCATTGCCGAGGACGAGTTCGGCAACCGCACCGTCAAAGTTCTGGATTACAGCAAGTAGGACTCTGCGTTTTACGCTATAACACAGCTATACCCGCGCCGCTGTCATGGCCGGGCCGTGGCCTGCAGAGGCCAGAGATTTCTTCAGGAGCAACCCATGAATCTGCGCAGTGTTTTCATCATCGGAATGGCGGTCGGTGCCTTTGTCTGGACCGGCTGCGAACCGTACGAGAAGAAGCGTGGCCGCACCAACCAAGGTTCGTCCAACACCAGCCCGGGCATGACGAAAGTCCGCAACATGCCCAAGGATCAGCTGTATCGCATCCAGATTGAAGACTTCATCTGCAATGCCCAGAACATCAACATGCCGGGGAAAAACAGCCAGACCGTCGCCCAGATCGCGCGCGGCCTGACCGACAAGTTCGAGAACTATATCGTCAACTCCGGCTGCTTCCAGGTCGTGGCCAGCCGCACCACCGGCGACCGTGACGCGGCCATCCGCGAAGTCGATGAGACATCTTCGGACTACTACGACCAGGACACCGCGGTCGAGTTCGGCAAGCAACGCGGCGCGCAGCTGCAGATGCGCGGCATGCTGGTCGCCCTGAACATCATCGGTGGTGGCGACATCGCGGGCGGCAACGAGCACTTTCTGGTCGGCGTCTCCTCCACCACCTATGAAGTCCGCTTGAGCTGCAAAGTCTTCGACAACGCCACCGGCGTGATCGCCTTCGCGGGCGAAGGCATCGGCGAAATCGACGACAACTCTCTGATCGCCGGTGGTGGCGACCAGAACTGGTTTGTCGGTGGTAAGATCGCGGACAACACCCCCCTGCAAGAAGCGGTCGACGCGGCCGTGGACGCGCTGGTAGTGGACCTGGTAGAGAAGGCCTACCGCTAGGAGGGAATTCCTCTGATGCAGCGAGCCCGTAGCAGACGCTACGGGCTCGCCGTCTTTGTTGGATCTGTGGGAAGCGGAGGCTCCTTCGCTAGCCCTGCCCATGGCCCACACAAGGAGCCTTTGACAAGCTTGACGGCTCTGTGGGTTCCCGGGCGTCCCCCCGCCGTGGCTTCAGGCCTCCGGCTTCAGACTTCAGCCTGCCTGCTGGAATACCCGGAGTTTCCGGTGGTCTTTGCTCATGACGTGGTCTCCCTTGGCAGAAGCCCGGAGCCTGGAGCCCGAAGCCTGGAGCCCGGAGCCCGAAGCCTGGAGCCCGGAGCCCGGAGCCGGGCAAGCCAAACGCCGGGCTCGCGCCAACCTGTCCGGGCAGACTTGTGGGCTGGGCAGAGCCCAGCCTCTCACTCTTCCCGTCCGCGCAGGTTCCGTTCCAAGGCATCACGCAGCACGGCAAGGCGGACGGGCTTGGAGAGGAAATCGTCCATGCCGGCCCGCTGACAGCGGCGGCGGTCTTCCTCGAAGGCGCTGGCCGTCATCGCGATGATCCTGTGACGGGTGCGCGCGCCGTCCGCTTCCAGCTTACGGATCTGGCGGGTGGCTTCGAGGCCGTCCATCACTTCCATCTGACAGTCCATGAAAATCAGATCGAAATTCTGCTGCTCGACCTTCTGCACGGCCTCCTGGCCATTGTGTGCCAGCTGGACCCGGCATCCCAGGCGTTGCAGCATACCGCGGGCGACTTGCTGGTTGATGGCGTTGTCCTCGACCAACAGCACATGTGCCGATGGAGCAGGAGCCACGGGTTGTGAGGGGACCAGCTTCGGCTCCGGCGGGTTCTCTGCAAGAGCCAGGTCCACGTCCAGGTACAGGTCCAGGTACAGGCTGAAGGCAGAACCCTGGCCCACTTGGCTCTGCACCTCAAGGTCCCCCCCCAGCAGCAGGGCCAGCTTCTTGGAAATCGCCAGGCCCAGACCCGTCCCGCCATAGCGGCGGGTGGTCGAGGCATCGACCTGTGTGAAACGGTCGAAGATGCTGGTCAGCTTCGCTGCGGGAATGCCTATGCCCGTGTCTTCAACGCGCAGTGTGAGTTGACAGCGCCCAGAGCCCCGACCCGTCTGTTCAACGACGATCCGGACGTGGCCCTGTTCAGTGAATTTGATCGCATTGCTGCACAGATTCAGCAGAATCTGGCGCAGTCTCACAGGGTCACTGACCACACGGCTCGGCACCTCCTCGGCGATGTGCACCGACAGCTCGAGGCCGCGGCGTTTCGCGTGAGCAGAGACCATCGCCTCGACCTCACAAACGGCTTGGCGCAGATCGAAGCTCAAGGCTTCGATCTCCAGCTCTCCAGCCTCGATCTTTGAGAAGTCGAGCACGTCGTCGATCAGGGTCAGCAACGCGCTGCCCGAGCTCTGCACGGTCTCGAGCATGCCGCGCTGTTCACCGTCGAGCGCGGTCAAACCCAGCATCTCCGCCATGCCCAGCACGCCATTGAGGGGCGTGCGGATCTCGTGGCTCATCGTGGCGAGGAATTCGCTCTTGGCGCGGCTGGCGACCTCGGCCACCGCCATGGCGCTCTCCGCCTCATCGCGGGCCCGGCTCAGCTGTTGCGTGCGCTTCTGGACGCGGCTCTCGAGGCTCTTGTTGAGCTGCGACAGCTCCGCCCGCATCTCGTTGACCCTGTCGGCCAGACCGAAAGACAACACCAACAGTTGCACGACCGAACCGATCTCATAGCCGTGTCTGGTCAGCAGGTTGATCGGCAACCAGCCAAAAACCAGCAAGATCTTGAGCAACACACCGATGAAGAAGAGGGTGAAGCTGCAGGCCATGATGCGCGCCTGGCGCTGTTTGCGCACCACGGCCAGATAGGGCGTAACCACCAGCAGCAGCGCGACCGTGGCCAGGCAGGCCAACCCGACGCCGATGCGGATCGAGAGGCCGTAGTTTCCCAGCACACAACTCAGCGATCCCAGCAGGTTCGCAAACGCCAGCCATAAACAGACTCTTCCGGCACGCGGCACCTGGTCGGCCAAACGCAGGTAGCGATGCGAGAACATGATCAGGCTGGCCGCCAACAGGCCAAGCAGGATCGGGATCGAGAAGTTCGCCCACCAGATCGCATCGCCCCAGAGGTAGGCAACGCCCAAACCTGTCAGGGCCAGCGTGAACAACTCGAAGCCGAGCACATAGGCGACCAGATACAAATAGGCCCGGTCGCGCACCGACAGGTAGACCAGCAGGTTGTAGACTGCGATGGTCAACAACACGCCGAGAAAGAGGAACATCACCGGATCTTCGCTGCGTCGGATCTCGTCGAGTGTCTCGCGCGCGAGCACCTCGACGTCTGCCGCCATCGAGCTGGTTGTCTGATAGCGCAGATAACAGAGCCGGCGCGAGCCCGGCGGCAGGATCACTCGAAAGATCAGGGCCCGATCAGGCACCTCCCGCGCAGAGAAGGGCAGGCAGTCGCCGATGCGTTGCTGCTCCAGCCGACCCTTGGCATCGAAGACATAGAGATCCAGGAAGTCGATCAGCGCATAGTCCTGGCGCAGATAGATCTCCGTCGGGCGGGCGTCGAGGTTCTGCAACTCGAAGCGCAGCCAATAGGCAGCATCGCTGAAGCCGTAATTGAGCCGCCCCTCCGTCGACGGCTGCCACCCGTCCTCCAGCTTCCGGGCGTCTTCTATGGCCAGCTTTCCCGAGTGGTCGATGAAGACGTCGACGTGCGTGCCCAGCTGTTCCCGAACGAAGCCTGCGCCCACGCGCACGGGCTCGGCGCGCAGCCCCGCAGCCCCAGCCAGGAAACACAGCAGAATCAAATTGGCTCTTCGGATGACCGTCTCCTCCGCGGGCTTGTACCCCTTACGGCCGTCCCACCACGCGCCGCAACTCTGCCAGCTCGACCGCCAGCACGCCGTCTTCGGGCAGAGGCTCGCCATCAAGAGCCTTGCGCACCACCGCACGCCGGTCGTCGCTACCAGGCAAGCTCTCGATGCTTCGACAGTGTTCCCGACTCCAACGCTCCAACTTGTCAAAGACGAAGGGACACAAGGGCGCGAAGGCGCGCTGCATGCCTACCAGCCAGACCCGCAGCAGGTTCCCCAGGGGTCCCAGGTCAGACTGCCCACGGCGTCCAGCCGCTATCGCAGTGAAGCGGGCGAAAGCTTCGACCGCCTCACAGAGCAGACCGGCGGCGTCGGCAAAGCGCGCCTCTTCATACGCGGCATGCGCGCGACGCTCCGCCTTCTTCAGCCAGGCCAGCAGCCAGAGCTCGGCCAGCCGCGCCTCGCCCGCCACCTCACAGCTGCGGGCCAGCTTCAACAAGCCGTCGGCCTTGCCCACCAGACGTCCCACCACCCGCCGCGCCCGGCGCAGATGTGAAGGCGCAAAGGTGGTCGCCTCCTGGTAGCCCGAGCTCAGGCCGAACAGGCAGGCCAGCCGCAACGCATCGGCGCCGAAGCGGCGGATCAGGGTGATCGGCTCGATACCGTTGCCGAGCGAATGGCGCATTCCCAGCCGGCGCAGCCGCAGCAGCCAACGCTCCTCGTCGGGCGCGTCGGCCGCGGCCTGGGCATCTTCCTCGCAGTGGCGTTCGATGCGCCGCAGAGCACCGTGCACCACCACGCGCCGGAACAGGGGGCGCCCACACAACAGGGCACCGACCAGCAGACTGGGCAGCACCCAACGGTGCAGGAAGTCCGGGTCGACGAAGACCTCATCCTGGGGCTCGGGGAAGGCGACCTCCGGCCAACCCGCTCCTGCCAGCGCCCATGCAATCAGGCTGAACCAGGTCGAGAATACATGCCCCGGAGCATCCGGCACCGCATGGCCCCACCAGTGCTGGCGGGAGATGCAGATGGGCTCCAGGCGTGCCAACCAGTCGCGGGCCTGCGCTTCCCAGCGCGCATGGGAGAAGCGGACAGCTCCGTTGTTCAGCAGCTGCTCGAGCAACGGGCGGGCCCGGTCGAGGTGCAGGAAGAACTGCTCCGAATACCCCGGCACCACCAGGCTGCCCCGCCTCCGGCAGCGAAAACGCTCGACGGTGTAGCTGCCCCGTTGCGCAACCACAGCGTCCCCCAGCCTCGCGAGCACCTCCCGCCGCGCTTCGGCCAGCGGCAGGGTCTGCCCCTCGGGAAGCCGCACCTCTCCGCGCTCGTTGAAGACCTCAGGCCGCCCCTCGAGGCCGTGCCGGCGGCAGATGGCATCGTCCCTGCGGTTGTGGGCGGGCACCAGCAGGATGCCGTCGGCATCCAGGCCGTCCTCGGCCACGATCGGCAACCACACGCCGCGCAAGGGATCGCGCACGCTCTGCCCCGCCAGCTCACCATGGGCACCGCTACGCCGCACGGCGAGCCCGACGGCTCCCAACACCCACTCCGGATGGAAGGTGGCCGCATGGATCGGCTTGCCCGTCCTGGTGAGAAAACGCAGGGAATAGCAGGTATCTGCGGGTGCAAGACTGCGTTCGATCTCGGCAGAGACCAGCACCGTGCGCGACTCCGGATTCCAGTACACCAGACGCTGCTCGCGGCGCAGCACCCCCGCATCGCGCAAGCTGTGGAAGAGCCGCAGCACCCGCTCGTGGAAGCGGCTGTCGACAGGATTCAGCCACCTCTCGGGATCAAAACCGATCCCCATCTGCAGCAACTGCTCGCGCAGAGCGTTGTCGTGGCGCTGGTGCAGATCCTTGCACAACTCGACGAACGCGGGCTGCCCGATCTCTTCGCGCGCGAAGTGCAATGAGCGCTCGACCACCAGCTCGAGTCCCAGGCCCCCGTGCTCGCTGCCCATCACCCGGCGTGGGGGCGTGCCCCGGGCACGGGCACGGATGTCGAGCAGCAGCGCGGACAGGAAACCGGCGATGTCCGGCCGGGTCGCTGTCGAGATCGGCGCCGCACACAGGCTATGACCGCG
Organism: Planctomycetota bacterium; assembly: GCA_029260765.1. Taxonomy (GTDB): domain Bacteria; phylum Planctomycetota; class J058; order JAJDCP01; family JAJDCP01; genus JAJDCP01. The sequence continues at coordinate 74,444 of JAJDCP010000049.1, read as the reverse complement.
TCCCCGAAACAGCTCCGAGCGCTGCCAGGCCGCCCGGCTGCGCGGCTCGTCCAGAGCTGGCAGAAACGCCGGCTCACGCGCCTGGCGAGAGGTCTTCGCTTGCGGCCGTGCCCAGCCGTCTACGCACAGGTTGTCGACGATGCGCCGGCCGCGGTGGCCCAACAGCGGATGCAGCTCGGCCGCCGCCTGGTCCGCCAGCTGGTCCGCCGCCTCCACGCTGGTCAACTGCAGGTTCTGGGCATGCCGCAACACCCGCAGCGTGTCGGGGTAGACTTTCTCGGCCGCCTGGCGGATGTCCTCGCGCAGGTAGCCCATCCACTCATCGGCGCAGTTGACGATGCCCATACGGTTGCATAGATAGTCGGGAACGAAAGCGATGCCGCGCTCACGCAGCCGCTCGGCATCGCGCAGCGGCTCGCGCAGGATGTTGTTGGCCGCCCCACAGACGAGCTTGACACGCAGCCTGGGAATACTGCGCGCATCGACCACTCCGCCCCGTGCGCAGGGAGCGAAGATGTCCGCCGCAACGTCGAAGATGGCGTCTGGATGCACCGCGCGGACCTCGGGGAAGCGCGCCACCAGAGCCTCGACCGCAGCCTGGTTCACGTCACAGATGCTGACGCGAGCCCCTTCCTGGGCCAGCGCTTCGATCAGCGCCCCCCCGACGTTTCCTGCCCCCTGCACCGCGACATGCACTCCCTTGAGGCGGTCGGACTCGCCGTTGAGGAACAACCAGGCAGCTTGCATCGCCCGCAACACGCCACGCGCGGTAAAGGCCGATGGGTTGCCGCTGCCCCCCAGCCGGGACGCGACACAGGTCGTGAAGCGGTTCTGGCTGAGCAGCGCGTTCATGTCCGAGGTGTTCGTGCCCACATCCTCGGCGGTGTAGTACACCCCTCCCAGGCTGGCTACGAAACGCCCATAAGCCTCGAAATAACGGCGTCGCTCGGCCCCGGCTGGGAGCTCTTTCGGGTGCTTGTAGGGGGCGGGCAGCGGCATGATTCCCTTGCCCCCACCCCACCACAGCCCAGCCAGGGCATTCTTGCGGGTCATCCCCTGCGCCAGCCGCAAGCCATCGACCAGCACCCGCGCCACATCGGGATAGGCGTCGAAGCGCAGACCTCCCTGGGCCAGCCCGCGGCGCGTGTCGTGGACGAAGGCGAAAAACAGCGTCGGCACTTCCTCTTCGAGACCGATGAAGACCGCCTCGTGGTCGGCAAAGTCCTGGCTGAGCTCGAAGAAGGCCCTGATGGGAGCCAGCACCTGCGGATGGGAGAGCTGGAACTCGCCGTTCTCATAGAGGATGTAGGCGCGCCGGATGCCGGCCTCGAGGAAGCGCTGCCGCAGAGTCTCGAGACTCCAACGCCGGACCTGTAGCGCCAGCTCGCGGCGCGCGATATCGAGGTTCCTTCTGCGCTCCATCACACCTCCGCGGGGCTGACTGGCCTCAACCCCTACCGCCGCGGGACTCTCGAGAATGACGACATGTCAGTGATGCTGTTGAGTCACAGTCTACACGCAGCCGGACCTTTGCGCTTCCCTGGGAGTCGGGAAGACCACGGTTGCTGCGAACTACGGGCGCGCCGGCGCTCGGCATCGCTTGCTCTGAGCCGCGCAGACCTGCTATGATCTCAAACAACTAGCAGCACCATGCCACCGGACGTCTTGAGTATGGCGTACCTGATCAATCTGGGAGACTCCCGCCAGATTCCCATCGAGGGAGACCGTCTGATCATCGGGCGCTCGCGCAGCGCCGACTTCGTGATCGACCACGAGCGCGTCAGCAAGCGTCACGCGATGCTGCAGCCGAGCGCCGACGGATGGACACTCGAGGATCTGGGAAGCTCCAACGGCACAACCGTCAACGGTGAGCGCTGTCGTACACCGGTGATGCTGCACACAGACGATATCATCGAGATCGGTCGCTGCCGCCTGCAATTCAAGCACGGCACTCCGGGCGACGAGGTTGTGACCGTGATCGAAAATACCGAGGTGGCCAGCGTCCTGGCGGGCGAGATCTCCGACCAGGAGAGCCGACGCCGCCTGCGCCTGTTCCTCGAAATCGCCGCGGCGCTCGACTCTTTCGCCTCGCCCGAGGTTTTGCTCTCCCGCTGCGGCGGGTTGGTCGTGCATATCTTCGAGCCCTCTTGCTGCATGCTGAAAGTCGGCGACCAGGTCTGGTCGTACACGGGCAAGAAGAAGCAACCCCTCAGCCTGAGCGAGACCGTGGTCTCGCGCGTCCGCGAGCGCGGCGAGGCCCTGCTGGCGACCGACGTCGCCAACGACGCCAACCTGCGCAACGCTGACAGCATCCGCTACCTCAAGATCCGCTCCGCGATGGGGGCTCCCATCGTGGCGGGCAACGAGCCTGTCGGGCTGATCTACGTCGACCAGCGCCGTATCGAGCGGCAGTTCGGCGAAGAGGACCTGCTGTTCCTGATCGGCGTGGGTCGGCTGGTCGGTTCGGCGGTGGCTGGATCGAACCGGTTCTCGCGGCTCGACGCCGAGAACCGCATGCTCAAGGCCAGCCGTGAGAAAGACGGAACCATCGTCGGCGACAGTCCGTCGATGCGAGAGCTGCGCGAGACAGTCGAGAAGCGGATCGGCCCGGTCAAGGCCAACGTTCTGCTACTCGGCGAGACGGGAACCGGCAAATCCCTGGTCGCTGAAGCCATCCATCTGGCATCGCCGCGACGCAGCGGGCCCTTCATCAAGGTCAATTGCGCCGCCATCCCCCGCGACCTGGTCGAAAGCGAGCTGTTCGGGCACGAGAAAGGTGCTTTCAGCGGCGCCGTCAAGCGCAAGCCCGGGTATTTCGAGCTGGCGTCGGGGGGCTCGCTGTTCCTCGACGAAATCGGCGAGCTCGACTCGAAAAGTCAGGCCAAGCTGCTCGCTGTGATCCAGGACCAGAAGCTCTACCGCGTGGGAGGCACGCGCCCTGTCGAGACCGATGTGCGGATCATCGCGGCGACCAACCGCGACCTGAAGAAGGCGGTCGAAAACAGCCAATTCCGGCCCGACCTCTACTACAGACTCAATGTCGTGCGCCTCGAGATTCCTCCGCTTTCGGCACGCAAGGACGACATTCCCAAGCTCGTGCGGCACTTCCTCGCCAAGGTCTGCTCCGACATGGGACGCAAGGTTCAGGGCGTCACACCCGAGGCGATGGAGCGCTTGGTCAGCTATGCCTGGCCGGGCAACATCCGCGAGCTGGCGAACTGCATCGAGCGTGCAGTGATCTTTTGCGACGAGAGCGGACAGCTGGGCGTCGAGCAACTGCCGCATGAGATCCGTTCACAGGTGGCCAGCCCCGCGATCCAGCAAGCGCAAGGCACGCACGACGAGCGTGAGCTGGTGGCCAATGCCTTGCGCCAGGCCGGGGGAAACAAGCGCGAAGCCGCGCGCCTCCTGGGGTGGTACCCACAGAAGCTCTACAGCCGCCTGAAGAAGTACCAGCTCGGTGACCTGGGCAGCGATTGAGACCCGCCCGGTGCCGCAGCCTGCGAAAGCGTTTGCACGCTGCGCGGACAAGGAACTACATTGATGATGGCTTACTCCTCGACGGGTTGGGCGGATGATTGAGCTGACCGTCATCAATGGCACGAACCCCGGAAAAACTGCGCGTTTCGACACCGGACGGGTCACGCTGGGGCGGGACCGCGGGAACGATGTCAGCATTCAGGACAGCTTTGTTTCCAGCTGGCATGGCGAGATCCACCGCCAGCCCCATGGCTACGTCTATACCGACTTGCGCAGCCGTCACGGCACGACCGTCTCGATCCGCGACCAGATCGTGCAGCTGTACGGAGAGCACACCGACTCGCACAGCTGCTATCTGTCTGACGGGGCCCACATCCAGTTGGGCGAGACCGTCATCCAGCTGAGCATCGGAGCCACCGGGCTGCGTCAGCGCAAGAGCGCCGACGCCCACGACACCTGGAAGCCCCAGTTTCGCGAGCTGGTCAGCAGCGACAATGACCCGGGCAAGACCCTGCACGCGGCGCCCGCAGACTTGCTGGCGCGCAACTTCGCCCGCCGCGACCCGCGCCTGAAGATCTTGATGCACCTGTCCTCACAGCTCAACGGCCTGAATCGCTTGCCCGAGATCCTCGACTTGATCGTCGAAGCGACCTTCGTCGCCTTTCCCCTGACTCACTGTTTCTACATCGGCCTGCTCGAAGAGAATGAGCTCTTGACGCCGTTCGTGACGCAGTTCGCCAGCGAGGCCGATGCGGTCGATCCCGGGGTTGTGCTCAGCCCGATCCTGATCGAACGGGTGGCGGAGAGCCGCACGCCGATTCTCTACGTTCGTGGAGGTGACTACGGCCCCCTCTCCCTCGATTTCGTCGAAGGCCCCACCCGCTCGAGCATGTACGTGCCGATGGTCGGCCAGCGAAAGCTGCTCGGGGTGATCACCGTCACCAGCCGCAGCCGCGACCGGCTCTTCTCGACCCAGGACCTCGAGCTGTTCTCGGTGCTCGCCTCGACGGTGGCATTCTCGCTCGAACGCGCGCAGATGACCGAGGATATGTACCAGATGTTCGAGGGCTTCGTCCGTGCTTCGGTGGTCGCCATCGAGGCTCGAGACCCGACCACGGCCGGCCACTCTGAGAGGGTTGCGGCGTACACCATCGCGCTGGCTGAGGAGATCGACGTTTCACAGGGCGAGCTCACATCGCTCCACTTCTCGCGCAACGCGCTGACCGAGTTGCGCTACGCGGCGCTGTTGCACGACTTCGGCAAGGTCGGGGTGCGCGAGTCGGTGCTGAACAAAGCGAAACGTCTGAGCGACAGCAACCTCGCGTTGGTCCGCCAGAGGTTCGAGACCTTCAAAGAGCGCAAGTGGCGCTGCCTGCTGCACGCGATGCTCGAACGAACCCTGGCAGAGCCAGCCCTGGACGCACGCGCTGAGCTCAAACAGGTCGAGGCAGCCCATCGAGCCGAGGTCGAACGTCTCGACAAGATCCTGAGCTTCGTCGACGGCGCCCGCAATGTCCGTAGCCTCGACGATGCCATGCTGACCCGCGTCAAAGAGCTGCACGAGGCCACGATCGGCTTCGGTGCTGACGAGACGGCCACGCTCTTTCTCGAGCACGAACTGCAAGATCTGGGAATCCGCTACGGCACGCTCAACAGTGCAGAATGGGACGACATGCGCTCCCATGCGATGCGCACGGAGTACTTCCTCAGCCAGATTCCCTGGAGCCGTGACCTCAGCCGCATCCCCTGTATCGCGGGCGCACACCACGAGAAGCTCAACGGCAGCGGCTATCCCAACGGGCTGAGCGGCGACGCCATCCTCCCCCAGGTCCGCATCATGACCATCGCCGACATCTTTGACGCCTTGACCGCCACCGACCGGCCCTACCGGAGGGCTTGCTCCATCGCGGACGCGGTCGACATCCTCTGGCAGGATGCCGAGCGCGACCATTTGGACGCCCGGTTCGTCGAGCTGTTCGCCAAACGCGTCGTCCCCCAGGTCCGCCACCTGGTGCCTGGACGTTGAAGGCAACGTTTGCAGAGCGTGGCCCTTTGCCTCAGAATTCAGGAATCGCCTCCAGGGTTGCGCCACGATGATCGAACTGAATGTAGTGAGCGGTCCCAATTCCGGCAAAACCGGCCGTTTCGGCGGGGCCGTCGTGTCGCTGGGGCGTGACCGGCGGAACGATTTCGTGCTCGTCGACAAACACGTCTCAGGACGCCACGGCGAGATTGTCCGCCATTCGCACGGCTATTCCTATCGTGACCTGCGCAGCCGCCACGGCACCACAGTTGTCTACAGCGATCGGCTGTATCGACTCCACAGCGACCAGGAGAGCAAGACCTGTCCCGTGTCCCACGGTACCAGCCTGACCATCGGCCAGACGATCATCGAGCTGAGCATACCTTCCCAGGTACCTGACGACTCGGGCATCTTCGGCCTCGACGTCGACACCGGTGAGATCGTCTGCCCCCGCATCGACGACGCAACGCCCTCGCTGGGCGCCGCACCCGCGGCCCCCCTGGCTCCTTTGAGCACGACGTTGGCCAACAGTATCTTGGAACCCTCGCCGCACCTGTTTGCGCGCGCGAACAGCTTGGCCGCCGCCACGGTTGTCGCTCCAGCAGGCGCGGCAGATCTGTTGCCCCCGCCTCCGCTCGGCAGTGCCTATGACGACCTCGAGACGGGCACCTTCGAAGCTGCCCCCGCCGTGCTGGGATCGGGCCATGATGCGGGACTGCCTGAGCTCGATGGGGCCACGACACGGCTGGGCGTTCCCAGCGATCTGGTCTCACGGCTCTTTACCCGTGACGAACCCCGGCTGCGCGAGGTGATGCGGCTCTGTGGAGGTCTGGGAGCCGCGCAGGGCAGCGCAGAAGTCGTCGACCAATGCGTGCGGGCCAGCTTCGAGATCTTCCCCCTCAGCCACAGCTTGTACGTCGGGCTGGCCGACAAAAAGCACGGCCTGACGCAGATGGCGCTGCGGTTTGCCGAAGGAGCGCCGCCCCCCCCCGCAGCAACCGTCATCAGCGCACGCCTGATCGCCCGCGTGCTCGAGAGCCGCGAGCCCCTGCTGTACCTGCGCAGCCGCGATTACGGTGCGCTGGCGCCGAGCTTTGTCGAAGGACCGACCCACTCCGCCATGCTCGCGCCGCTGTTTGGGAGCAAGAATCTGCTGGGTGTTTTCGCGCTCAGCAGCAACAACTCCGGTCGCCACTTCACCAACCGTGACCTCGAGCTGTTTTCCCTGATCGCCAGTTTTCTCGCCTCGACTCTGGAACGCGTCGGCCACGACGGCTCGGTGCGCGAGCTGTGCGAGGCCCTGGCCAGGCTGGCCTCTTCTGCGGTCGAGGCCCGCGAGCCCGCACGTCGCGGCCATGCTGAACGGGTCGCCGACCACTGCCAGACTCTGGTGCGTCTGCTGCAAGGCGATGCGAACGCGACGCAACTGTCCGAAGAACGCCTGCGCGCCCTGCGCTTCGCCGCATTGTTGCATGACCTCGGACGCAGCGGAGTGCCGGCCGAGTTGCTCGACCGCAAGCAGCGGCTCGATGCGACCACGCTCGAGCGTCTCAGCGCGCGCCTCGAGGTCTTCAAGTTGCGCAGCCGCAACTTCCACCTCGAGTGTCTGGTGCAGACGCTCGACAACGACCAACGTCCGCCGGTCCTCGGCGAGTTGCAGAAGTTGCGACGCCGGGCAGACAGCCAGGCCCGCAAGCTCGACAAAGTGCTCGACTTCGTCCGCCAGCTTTCGGAGAGCGCTCAACTCACCGCGGCCCAACGCCATAAACTCGACGAGCTCGAGGCTGCGCGGCTCCAGTTCGCGCATGAGGAACCCCAGCCCCTGCTGCTGCCCGAAGAGCTCGCGCGGCTGCGGGCAGAAGTGGGCTTCCTCAGCCAGCGTGAGCATGAGATCGTCTGCACGCACCCGGCTCGAGCCGAGAATTGGCTGAAGAAGCTGCCGTGGCCCCCCGAGCTGCACGATGTGCCCGACCTGGTGGCCAAGCACCACGAACGCCTCGACGGGTCGGGCTTTCCCCGCGGACAGACGGCGGGACAGCTCGGTCTGGGTGCCCGCATTCTGGCCATCGCCGAGGAGTATGACAACCTCGTCGGCGCGTTGGGGAACCCTGAGGAGGCGCAACAAAGGCTGCGCGAGCAGGCTGGGCAGGGATTGCTGGACTCGAGACTGGTCGAGGTCTTCTGCTCGACCAGCCCGGGCTGAGCAGGCCCGACCGGGCGCAGTGCCAGGCTCTCAGGCCGGCACAGAAGAGCCGCGAGCTCCCATCGTTGCGGAATCCGTACCTGGCACCTACTATTAGAGGGATCCCCGCGCTCGCGCGGGGCCGTGCTGTCCGTGTGGTCCCATTCCCTGTCGAGGGGTGAGCCCGATGATCCAGATGACCGTCGTCAATGGACCCGAGTCGGGCAAGTGCCTGAAGTTCGACGGCGCCCGCATCACCCTCGGCCGCAACGAGGGCAACGACTTCTCCGTGCAGGACAACTTCGTCTCCAGCTGGCACGGCGAGATCGTGCAGCAGAAGTACGGCTACGTCTATTACGACCTGAAAAGCCGACACGGCACGACCGTCTCCCTGCGCAACCAGGTCGTCAAGCTCAAGGACGACAACACCTCCCAGAGCTGCTACCTCTCCGATGGAGCCCGCTTGCAGCTGGGACAGACCGTGGTCCAGCTCGACGTGCAGACCGACGGGGAGGAGCCCCGCCGCAGCGCACGCTCCGGAAGGTTCTCTCGGCTGGGCAAAACCAACGCGGGCTTCTCCACCAGCGGCCTCTACCAGACCGGGTTCGGGGCTACCGGCTTCGGTCAACCCAGCCTCAAAGCCAGTGGCTTCCATCAGACCTCGGGTTTCTCCAGCGCCCTCACCGGGGGCACGGGCTTCGGACGCGCGCTCGGCGTCGCAGGCGACACTGGCTCCACCTGCATCGGCGTGCCGATCGACTTGTTGACGCGCAACTTCGCCCGCAAAGATCCCAGGTTGCGGCTGTTGATGCGCCTTTCTGGCCAGCTCAACGGGCTCAACCGGCTGCCGGCGATCATGGATCTGATCGTCGAGACCACCTTCGAGGCCTTCCCGCTGACGCACTGCTTCGCCATCAATCTCCTGCAGCGCGAGGGCGGGCTGAGCAACTACGTGACCCGCTTCGCGACCGAATGGGAAACCCATCCGGAAGAAGAGGTGATCAGCGCAGAGCTGCTCGAGCAGGTCGTAGCCAAGCAGGAATCGGTGCTGTTCACCCGCGACAAAGACCATGGCCTGGCCGACGAGACTTTCTTGCAGGGACCGTCCCAGTCAGGCATCTACGTGCCGCTACTCGGGCAACACTCGATGCTCGGCGTGTTCGCGATCTCGAGCAAGAACGCGGAACGCCAGTTCGACCACAACGACCTCGAGCTGCTGTCGGTGCTGGCGTCGAACGTGGCCTTCACCCTCGAGCGCGCCCAACTCACCGAGAACATCTACAACATGTTTGAAGGCTTCGTGCGCGCCTCTGTCGTCGCCATCGAAGCCCGAGACCCGACAACCGCCGGACATTCCGAGCGCGTGGCGGCGTACACTGTGGCGATCGCTGAGACCGTCAACGAAATCATGACCGGCTCATTGGGAGACATTCAGTTCAGCGACGAAGAGCTGACCGAGCTGCGCTACGCGGCCCTGCTGCACGACTTCGGCAAGGTCGGGGTGCGCGAATCGGTGTTGAGCAAGGCGACGCGCCTGACCGACACACGTTTTCTGCTGATCTCCCAACGCTTCGAGACCCTCAAGGAGAGCCATGCCCGCTGGATCTTCAGTGAGAAGTTCCGTGAGCTTGCCAAAGCAGGCCGGATCGCGTCGCTCGAGCAACTGGAGGCTCTGGAGAAGCAGCACGCCTTTGTCGAAGAGCGGCTCGACAGCATCTTGAAGTTCGTCGACGAGCTGCGGCGCATGCACCGCCTGAACGGGATGGTAGCCGAGAAAGTGGAAGAGCTACGGGGAGCCCATCTGCAGTTCGGTCCGAAGCAGGTCAAGCTGTTTGAGGAAGAAGAGCTGCGCGACTTGACCGTGGCATACGGAACGCTGAATGCGACGGAATGGGAAGACATGCGCTCCCACGCCGCGAAGTCAGAGTACTTCCTCAACCAGATTCCTTGGAGTTGTGAGCTGGGCCGCATTCCCTGCATCGCCGGGGCCCACCATGAGAAGCTCGACGGCAGCGGCTATCCCAGCGGCCTGACCGAAGATGCCATCCTGCCGCAGGTGCGGATCTTGACGATCTCGGACATCTTCGATGCCTTGACGGCCAACGACCGCCCGTACCGGCGGGCGGCGACGATCGCCGAGGCGATCGAGATCTTGCGCATGGATGCCAACTCCAACCGGCTGGATGCCCGCATGGTGGACTTATTCGCCGAGCGCGTGATTCACCAGATCGAGTACATCGTGCCGCGCTCGAAGTCGAATCCTCGCTCCTGAGGCAGCCGCCATCCGCATCAAAGCGCAGAGAAGTCCCGCAGATCCACCACGCTGGGTTGCCCGGACGGCAACAGCAGGAAGCGGTACATGCGTTTGGCCGCGTCGGCGGGAGCGGTGAGCTGCCCCTGAGAGTGAAGCTCTTTGAAGCGCTCGACATTCGGGAAGTCCGAGGCGGGCGTCGCGCGGATGGACATCTGCATGGCCGTGTCGAGCACCCCCGGAGCTATGGAATAGGCACGCGTCGCACAGGGCAGCCGCGCCAGCTCGAGAGCCACGCAGCGTGTCCACTGATCGAGCGCGGCCTTGCCCGCGCAGTAGGCCGACCAGCCGGCGTAGGGAGAACTGGCAGCCCCGCTGGAGATGTTTACAAGCCAGCTCTGTACATCTTCGCGGCCTGCCACGGCCTGCAGGAAGCGCTGGCCGATGCGGATCGGCGTCAGGGCCCCCAGGATCAGAGCGGCGTCATAAGCCTCGGCATCGACGCGGTGAGCTGGGCCGATCGGGCGCAGCGTGCCGGCGTTGTTGAACAGCATGATGCGCTGCCCGGTAAAGCTCTTCAGAGCCGTGTCCATCGCCTGAGCCACGACATCGACCCCGTCGCTGCTCGCCAGGTTCGCCCAGACATACTCGAGCTCGACGCCGGGCAAGCGGGCATGGAAGGCCGGCTCAGGGGAGCGCCCAAAGCCGACCACTCGGGTCCTCTCCCAGGGCACGTTTTCGGCGAGCGCGAGGCCCAATCCGCGGCTCGCGCCCGTGACGAAGACCAGGTTTTGAGGCTGCATCATCCCTCCCTACTGAATACGGATGTTGGGCATCAAGCGGCGCGCGACCACCAGCCGCTGGATCTGCCCGGTTCCCTCGAAGATGTCGAACACTTTGACATCACGGTACAACTTCTCGACGAAGCGCTCGCGTTGCGCGCCGTGGCCTCCCATGATGTGCAACGCTTCACTGCAGACCCACTGGCCGATCTGTGGAGCATAGGCCTTGGACATCGAGGCTTCCTTGGAGTTGGGCTCGCCATGGTCGGCCATCCAGGCCGCCCGCAAGCACAGCAGACGCGCGGCTTCGATCTTGCGTCGCATGGTCGCCAAGGTGATGCGCAGGGGTGCGTTGCGTAGAATCGGGCGACCCCCGAGATGCCCCTCGGAGACAAAGTCCCTGAGCTCGTGGTACGCCGCCCGAGCGATGCCCACAGCCATGGCAGCCACCATCGGCCGGCTCTTGTCGAAGGTCTTCATCGCTGTCTTGAAGCTCGTGCCGCCCGCGCGCTGGTAGTATTCTTCGCCGCCCAGCAGGTTCTCTACAGGCACGCGGCAATCTTCGAACACGAGCTCGGCCGTCTCGCAAGCGCGCAGCCCCAGTTTGCTCTCGAGCTTGCCGACCGAGAAGCCGGGCGTGCCCTTTTCGACCACAAAGGCTCGCTGCGCCGCGCGGCCTCCTTCGGGGTCGAGGGTGGCAAAGACCACCGTCCAGACGGCGCGCGCGCCGTTGCTGCAATAGGTCTTGCGGCCGTTCAAGATGTAATGGTCGCCATCTTTGACGCAGCGTGTGCGGATGGCCTTGGCATCGCTTCCGCAGTGCGGCTCTGTCAGCGCATACGCCCCCCAGGCCACGGGCTGCCCGGGCTTGAAGGGGGCGAAGAAGCGGCGCTTCTGCTCGGGCGTGCCGGTGATCTGAACGGGAGGCCCCCCCAGACCCGGGCCGGGGATGTTGAGGATCACCGAGGGGTCGCCGTAGGCAAGCCACTCCGAGCCCAGCACCATCAATCGGTTGGAGCTGCTCGGCCGCTTCTTGGACTCGCTACCAGCCGCGGGCTCTCCCGCTGCCGCCTCACCGCCAAACTCTTCGGGCACCTGTCCACCCGAGTAGCCCATCGCGGCCAGCGAGTCGTAGAACGAAGCTGGATAGCTGTGCGTGCGGTCAGCCTCGAGAGCGAGTGGACGGATGACGTTGCGCGCCAGGTCCCGTACCATCCCTTCAAACGCAGCCAGCCGAGAAGACAAACGGAAAGCAACCACGGAATTCTCCTGTGACGGAAGCTGCGTGCAGCTTCAAGGCGCGGTTCCAAACAACTGCTCGGCAGCCAGCTCTTCGACGACCAGTCGGCTGCCCGAGAGACTGGCCAGCGCCGCCCCGTCCCGCATGAATTTCTCGACCGGATAGTCGTCGATGAAACCCGCCCCTCCGAGCACCTGCACGCTATCGATGCCTGCGCGGTGGGCCGTCTCTTGCGCTTGAATCAGCGCCTGCAGCGACGCCAGCTGGAAGTCTGAACCCTCGTCGAAGAGTGAGGCAGCCTGCCAGGTCAACCAACGCGTAGCATCGATTTCGGTGGCCAGATCGGCGAGCTTGAAAGCGATGCTCTGAAACTGGCCGATCATCCTGCCGAAGGCCGGCCGTTGCTCAGCGTAGCCGCAGGCATACTCGAGCGCCGCACGCGCGACCCCGAGCATATGCGCGGCTGCCACGATCCGCCGGTAGGCTAGCAGGCGCTGCACCGCTGCGAGCTTGTCATCGGCACCGCACAGGCGCGCGGACTCGGGCACTGTGCAGCCCGACAGCAGAACACGTGCGCTCGAGACTGCGCCCAGCCCCAGGCGGTTGGACTCTACCTCCAGGCTGAGCCCCTCACCTCGAGCAGGTACCACAAAAGCGTCGATCCCCGGCCAGCCGGGCTCGAAGCCCGTGCGTGCAAAGACCACGAGATGGCTGGCACGCGGGGCCTGCAAGACAAAGTATTTGGCCCCCATCAGGCGCCAGAGGTCGTCTTCGCGGCTCGCCATCGTGAACAACGCGCCACGTTCCCAAGCCAGGTCGGCCTCGTCCAAAGCCAGCCCCCAAACCTGCCCGGGGGCCTGGTCTCCAGCCCATGGGGCCAGCCAACGCTGCTGCTGCTCGGCGCTGCCCAGCTCGAGGAGAGCGCGCGCCGCCAGCCCTGCATCGTCGAGCAACAGGGCAAGACCTGCGTCGCCGTACGCGAGCTCTTCGCTCACCAACACGCGCTCAAACAGGCCCAGCCCCAAACCACCCAGCTCTTCAGGCCAATCGAGCTGCACCAGGCCCAGCTCGTAGAAGCTGGTGCGCAGATCCTCGACCGATGCCGGGTCGACCTCGGCGGCCCGGCCGCGCTCGCGGAGTGTCGCGCGGGCGAAACGCCGCACCTCTTCGCGGATGCTGGTAGCCTCCTCCGACAGGCTGAAGTCAGCCATCGCACCCTCGCTTTGCCGCGACGCGGCATGTTTCCTGAAGTCTGCAGTGTAGCCGCCGCGCTGCGGGCTCTCAAGCTCGCTCAGTGGCCGATGTGCTGTTCCTGAAAATCGCGGCGCGCCAGAGCCGTCCCGCGCACTCCGCCGTGCTTCTCAAGCAGTCCCAGGAAGGCGCCCACCATGGTGTCGAGGTCGGCACCTTCTGTCGCGGCGTGCAGGACCAACTCAAGGTTGCCGATGGCGTCTTCGACGGAATCTTCTGCTGTGCGCATGCGAAGCCAGATCGCCACGCAGGCTTCAAAGCCACGCCCGCTCTTGGGCTCGAAGCCGGCCACGAACGTCAAGGCACTGACGGTCTGCCGATCCCTGTTCATGCCCTCTTCGGCCGCCAGGAGCTGCGCGTGGATGGCTCGCAGAGTCGTCAAGGGGATCTTCCGGGCATGCGCCAGATCAGAGAGTAGACTCAGGGAGCTACGCGCCCCCTCAGACGCGACGCCATCCTCACGCAACCCCGCGTAGAGCGCCCCGAGATCGGCAAGCGCATGGCCGTGCTGCTCTGCAAGCCGCGCGATGGTCTGCACCAGACTGGGCAGATCGTCCTCTTCGGCTGCCTGATCGAGAATCGGCAGCAGAGATCCTCCGAGCTGACTTGCCTGCAGCCCCGACCCCTCCGCCAAGATATAGAGCTGCTCGATCAGATCGAAACAGTCCCAGGCACTCAGAAGCCGCGAACGCAGCTGCCGGAACAGCTCGAAGTGGCTTGCCCAGGCCCCGCCAGCAGGGAGTCGTCGCTGCAGCTCGGAGAGCAGAATGGGCAGGGACTGATCCGACTCCTCGCCTTCCAACTCAGCCAAGCTGCGATAGTCACGCAACATCGCCGCGGCATCGACACCCAGCTCGACCGCCATCAGCGAGATCGTCTCGACACCTTCCACCGCCGGCTGGGCGCCGAGATGCGACAATTGCTGGTACATCTTCCAGACAGCGGGAAATCCGCCCGGGTTGTCCGCAGCCAACAAGGCCAGGTCGGTGAAGACCTGCAGGGTTTCTTCGGGCTCCAGCTCGCTATCGAGCTCGAACCATAGGTCGCGGGCCAGCTCGAGCTCACAGCCGGTGTCGCTGCTACAACTCAACAGCTCGTACACCGTCTCCAGCGCTACGGCGTCGTCCTCGGTCCGCTCGAGTAGCGCCGCGAACACCGCACACACCTGCTCGGGATCTTGCCCATGCAACAGCGCCTCTTCCAGCAAGCTCTGCAGAAGCTCGCGCAAGCGGGCATCCGTAAGAGCCAGGCCGACGGGTCCCTGCCGGAGCCAGGACGGCAGGGCCGCCATGTCGGACAGCTCGCGTTCGAATTCCGCGGCAAACAGAGCCAGCTCTTCGAGCAATAGCGCGGCCGCATGTGGGCCGGAGCTGAAGCTGCGCGTGCGCAGAAAGCTCCTTCCCAGCGACGCGAGCTCAACGTCCTGGGCAACGGACAGCTCGTTGAGCACGCGCCAGGCGCGCAGCTGCTCGGGAGCTGCCCGCCCGGCCTCATCGAAGACCCAGGCTTGAGCCGGCATCGGCACAGCCCAGACCAAAGTGATCACGATTGCAGACAGGCTGGCTCGCATAACCTCCTCCTTCTGCCAACAGCGTACGCCACAGGAGCGACGCTGGCAAAGGAGAGGTCCGTTCAGGGGCGGGGCGGGGCGGGCGGAAGATCTTCGGGGAAGGTGTCGATGGTCACGCCACCGCCCTCGATCAGCGGGGTGCTCTTCCAGATCTCCCACTCCCCATCACGCAAGAACCAGTCGAGGTAGTAGTCGATCGCCCGGGCCGGGTCACTCTGGTCGAGGTTGTCCTGCAGCGTGCGCAGCGCCGGCTCGAGTGACGTGGCCAGTTGGTTGCGCAGGTCGTGTGCCCCACGGTTCAGTTGGAAGCAACGGGCGGTCAGGCTGCCGTACTCCTGCCCGGCCAGCCAGCCGAGGATGAAGGGCGGAGCCTCGACGGGAATGTGGACGTCCACCGCCCCGCTGGCCGCCTCAGCACCGACCTGACGCCATGCCTTGTTCATCGTCTCGCCCCAGCACAGGGTCGAGTACACCATGCGTACTTTCTCACCGCCCCGGCCTTCGAGCTCTGTGAGAATGTCCTCACCCGTGGCAGAGCGTCGGTTCTTGAACCACAGGTGGTCAGGCGAGCCATGGGCAAACAGGAAGATGTCGACGACATCCCGGCGCGCGGCCACTTCGCGGATAGCCTCGAAGAAGATCTCGGGCACAGCCCGTTCACCGCGCAGGATCTCGACTTCACCGTAGGCCATGCCCATGATCGGGGCGAAGATCTCCTCACCCAGGCTCTCGATGGCCTCGGAGGTCTCGGCATCTTGCAGCTCGCAGAGCAACATCACGGCCCCACGCCGCTCGCGGCTCAACAGGCGGCGCTGCAACAGTGCGCTACGCCTCTCGACGAAAACCGGCTGCAGAACCTCGCCGGTACGTCCTTCGTTGTCGGTGACGGTCAGCCCGAGGAAGTGCACGCCGGGCTCGTCAAAGCGCAGCTCCGCCACGCCGCCGTCGGAAGGAACAGGCTGACCGTTGAGCGTAAAGCTGAAGGACACGATCTCACCGTCGGTGTCGAATGAGCTCAGAGCAGAGACCTGGACACTGCTGCCGGGCTGCAGGCGGAAACGCCCTTCCAGCACCGCGAAGGGCTTGCCCAGCTCGGGCTCGGCCAGCAAGCCGGCCGAGAGCAGGGCCAGACAAAGAAAGATCAGGCGCATAGCAACCTCACATGTTCGCGTTGTGCCGCGATGATGCGGATCTGGCCTGCGGAGTCAAGTCATTGGGCGGCCAGCAAACCCCACCGTGTGCGCTGGGTTGTACCCTTCACGAAGGTAGCGTCACCGGTTCGAGCTGGGCAGTGAACGCCCGCAAGACCGGCGCCTGCCAACAGATGCGGTAGCCGGGCACCTCGCTGCGGCGCGCAAAGACGCGCCGTACGATGGCTGCCAGGTAGTCGACGTGGCTTTGTGTGTAGGTGCGTCTCGGGAAGGTCATGCGCACCAGCTCGAGGTCGGTGGTCTCACGCTCGCCGGGCTTGCCGAACATCAATGAGCCGATCTCGACCGCGCGTACGCCGCCCTCGAGGTAGAGTTGATTGCACAGGCTCACTCCCGGGAACTTCTCCGGCGGAACATGGGGATGGAAACGGGCCGCGTCGAGGTAGACCGCGTGGCCGCCGTAGGGCCGCATCATCGGTACGCCCGCCTGGTCGAGCAGCTCGAAGAAGTAGCGGATCGATGCGATGCGGTAGCGCAGGTAGGCTTCGTCGAGCACCTCCTCGAGGCCCACAGCGAGAGCGGCGAGGTCCCGTCCGGCGAGCCCACCGTAGGTCGGAAAGCCCTCGGTAAGGATCAACAGGGTACGAGCCTTGGCCGCCAGCTCGGCATCTTTCAGGCACAGCAGCCCCCCGATGTTGACCAGTCCGTCTTTCTTGGCGCTCATCGTCATGCCATCGCTGAGTCGGAACATCTCCTGGGCGATGGAGCGCGGACTGCGCTGGCTCTGCCCGGGCTCGCGCATGCGGATGAACCAGGCGTTCTCGGCGAAACGGGCTGCGTCGAGCATGAAAGGCTTACCGTAGCGGTGGGCCAGGGCGGCCGCAGCCTTGAGGTTCTCTAGACTGACGGGCTGCCCGCCGCCGGTGTTGTTGGTGATGGTCATCAAGACCAAAGCGACCCGCTCGCCGTATTCCTCCAAGGCTGCCTCGAGCTTCTTGAGGTCTATGTTTCCCTTAAAGGGGTGTTCCGCCTCGGGGTCGCGGGCGATGTCCGCCACCAGGTCGAGCGCCAACCCGCCCAGCACCTCGACATTGGCGCGGGTGGTGTCGAAATGGGAGTTTGCCAGCACGACCTTGTCCCGGACTTCGAGCGTCGCGAACAGGATGTGCTCCGCCGAACGGCCCTGGTGCGTGGGGATGACCTGCTCGAGGCCCGTGAGCTCACGAACCACCCGCTGCAGCTCGAAGAAGGATTCCGAACCCGCGTAGGTCTCGTCGCCCGTCATCATCGCAGCCCATTGTGCGGCCGACATGGCGCCGGTGCCCGAGTCGGTCAGCAAGTCGATGGTGATCTGCCCGCCGCGAAGCAGGAAGGGGTTGTGGTGCGCCTGCTCAAGCCATTCTCTGCGCTGTTCGGGTGTGCTGCGCGGCAGTGGCTCGACCATCTTGATGCGGAAGGGCTCGATGATCGGGATCGACTCGGTCATGGCCGGCTCCTGACACGCGGGGCACCATACGGAAACATTCCCGATGGCACCCTGCGACGGTTGGGTGACACCAAGACCGCCAGACAGGCAGCGGATGGTTGGCGTTGAGGGGGGGTAGCGAACGGCGTGCCGGGGACTCAGCCTACTTCGCCGGTTTCGCCTTCTTCGCCGGTCTCGCCTTCTTCGCCGGTTTCGCCTTCTTCGCCGGTTTCGCCTCTCCTATCTGCGCGTCATCCACACCCGCCAGCTCGATGCCGAACAATGCCCCCAGGTCCTCGCCGTCTGCCAACTGCTCGCCGGCCACAGGCTGGGGAACCGCCGCCGCACACGCGTCGGCAACCAGCATGCCACTGTCGACGCCACGCAAGACGAAGAACAGCTCGGGCGCAGCGTCGAAGCGTGCGCCGATGCCATACAACACGGCCGCCAGATGTTTGCACAACCTGGCGGCGTCGGGACAGCTGCAGGCCAGCTTGATCTCCTTGCGAGCGGGGAACAGGCCCGCCTTGATCAGCCGCTCAAGCAAGCCTTCAGGCAACTTGCCCTGCAGCAACGCGATCAGCGAGTCAACCCGCCCACCGGCCTGCTCGCTGACCTGCCGCCAGCGCGCCACTGGCAGCTCGGCGATCTTGACTTTGACCTTGTACACGTCCGAGCCACTGACCAGGGCAGAGACCTGACCCGCGTCGATGCCCAGGTCCAGGACGCACCCATGCCGGAGGTAGCTGCGGCCCCGCGGCAATCGATTCGCAAAGTCGCTGTACGACTCGAGATGCCGGCACCAGGCCTTGCCCCAGAAGCTGCGGGCGACGATGCGGCCAGCAATCGAAACCCCTGTCAGGCTGCGCCCTTCGCGCTCCAGGCGCTTCCTGGCTCGATCTGCCCGGGCAGCCCGCTGGGCCACGGAGAGTTGCTGATCATAGAAATCGTAGCCCGAGCCCCATCCGTAGCGCGCCATAAGGCCTCCTACCCGAACCTCAATTCCCCGCGCCCACGCTCTGCACATCGAGGGCGAGCAAAGCCAACAACTCTTGATCGTTCAGCTCTGTGAGCGCAGCCGGTCCCGGGCCCTCGACCAGTTGGCCGACCAGTTCCCGCTTGCTCTCGATCAGCGCGTCGATCTTCTCTTCCACCGTACCACGGCAGATCAGGCGATGCACCACGACGTTCCGTGTCTGCCCGATGCGGTATGCCCGGTCGCTCGCCTGGCTCTCGACCGCAGGATTCCACCAGCGATCGAAGTGGATGACATGCGAAGCCGCCGTCAAGTTCAGCCCGGTCCCTCCCGCTTTCAGGCTGAGCACGAAGAACGGCGGCCCCTGCTCGGCCTGAAAGCGCCGCACCAGCCCCTGGCGCTGCTTGACCGGTGTGCCCCCATGGAGAACCAGGCCCGGACGGCCGAAGACCTCGGCCAGCCGCTCAGCCAGGACGCCCGTCAGCTCACGGAACTGGCTGAACACCAACAGCTTCTCCTGCCGGGCCGCGATCGTGGCCGCCAGCTCAAGCAAGCGCTGCAGCTTGCCGCTCTGCTCGGGGAGGAAGTCCGCCTCGCCGAGGTATTGCGCGGGGTGGTTGCAGATCTGCTTCATCTGCATCAGTGCGGACAGCACCACGCCACGCCGTTGGGTTCCATCGACTGCACTCAGACGTTGCGTCAGGTCGGCGACGACCTGCCGGTAGAGCGCGGCCTGGCGGGGACTCAGGCTGCAGAAGCTGGTCATCTCGAGCTTGTCTGGCAGGTCGGGCAGCAAGGCGCGATCTGTCTTGCGCCGCCGCAGCAGATAGGGCTGGATCAAGCTCCGCAGCGGGCGGTAGCGCGTCTCTGCTGGGCGCTCGGCGAGCCTCTTGACGAGCTGTTTGAAGGCCTTGGCTCCGCCGAGCAGGCCAGGACAGAGAAAATCGTACAGCGACCACAAGTCTGCCAGCCGGTTCTCGACCGGAGTTCCCGTCAACGCAAAGCGGCACCGGCTACGCAGCTTCTTGACGGCACGTGTCTGGCGCGTGTTCGGTGTCTTGATCGCCTGGGCCTCGTCGAGCACGACCAGATCCCAGTTGAGCCGTTTCAGCCAGGCGAGATTGCGTACGGAGCCGTAGCTGGTCAACACCAGGTCGACATCTGCCAGATCCTTGAGTTTGATGGACTTGAGGCGAGCCGCCGGCTGCCCTGAGCTGTGGGCCAGGAACACCCGAAGCTCAGGAGTGAAGCGCGCAGCCTCCTCCATCCAGTTGCCGAGCAACGAGGCCGGCGCGACCAACAGCTGACGACGCTGCCCGCCGCGGTTCTTCAGCAGCTGGAGCAACGCGAGCACCTGCACCGTCTTCCCGAGCCCCATGTCATCCGCCAGACAGCCGCCCAGGCCGAGGCGCTCCAGCAGCCGCAACCAGGCCACACCGCGTTTTTGGTAGGGCCGCAGCTCCGCCTTGAGCCCGGCGATGGCGTCGAGCGCGGCGTCCGCTGCAGGGCTGCGCAGATCCCCGAGCACCCCCTGCAACCAGGCTCCCGCCTGCACTCCGAGCCAGCCCTGCTCGGCCTGCTCGTTCTCGACCTCGCTGCCACTGCCCAGGCGCGTCCCCGAAAGCCTGCGCATCGCTTCTGAGAATCCCAGGCCGTCTTCCAACCCGCCCTCAACAGCGTGCCAATGTTCGAGCACACTGCCCAACCGCTCGGGATCGACCTCGACCCATTGCCCTTTGATCAAGCGCAGGCCCGCCGCTCCGCGGCACAGCTCCTCCAGCTCTTCGGCCGTCAGCATCTCGCCGGCGAGCACGGCTTCGAGCCTGAAGT
This sequence comes from Planctomycetota bacterium, assembly GCA_029260765.1. Lineage (GTDB taxonomy): Bacteria > Planctomycetota > J058 > JAJDCP01 > JAJDCP01 > JAJDCP01. The sequence continues at coordinate 54,243 of JAJDCP010000049.1, read as the reverse complement.
CCAACAACGCCTCGGCGCCGACCCCGACGGCCGGGGCCTCACCCAGGGTGACCCGTAGCTGTGGACGAGCCCGGCGGCCCGCCTTCCACCAATTGGGCATGCGCACGACGACCCCGGCCGCCTCGAGCACCGGGATCTCCTGCAGGAACTCATAGGCCTGGCCTGCGTCCCAGGCCAACGGGTGGTACAGGCCGCCGCTCTCAAGCAGCCCCGCCACCAGGCCGCTGGTCTTTGCCGCCCTCGAGACGGGCAGCAGCAGCTTGAGCAAGCCCGCGTCACCAGATCCACCAGCAGCCACCTCGGTCAGCGGCCCGGCAAGCTGCTTCAAGGCGCGGGCCAGCGGCAGGTGCTGCAGGCGGGCACTGCCCGACACGCCGGTGGTGTAGGTCGCCAGAAAGGCGAAGGGACGCTCGGGGTCACGCTTGTTTTCTGCCAGGTGGAAACAGACGCGGCCCACCAGATGCCAGACATCGCCGTGCTGCTTCAGCCACTCCTCGACGCTGCCCTCGAAGCTCGCGATGCTGGCGCGGAACGCGGCCTGCATCTGCTGCCACCAGTCCTGCAGCCGCTCTTCTCCCACATACTCGGCCCCGAGCAACGGCGGCACCGACTGGGCGAGCTCGAGGAAGTCGGTGTTGCCCGGATCGACCTGTGCCTGCGCGCGCAGGCACTCGAGCTCAGCCACGGCACACAAACGCGTCAGGAAGGCACGGGCGAGGCTGCGGGCCCAATAGAGCCCCGGGGGCAGGTGCGTCTTCAGCTCGGCGCCGAGTTGGAGCAGCCCGGCCCCTTCACTCTGCGCAAAGGCAGCCTGCACCCGCTTCGCTGGCCAGGCATCCACTTCCGGCGCAGCCCGCAGATAGGCGTGGCCGCGGGGGCTGACAGCCAACTCGAAGGCTGGCGGGCTGGTCGGGGACAAGGGACTGTCTCAGGGCTTGCGGACATGGAAGAAGAACATCGGCGTGAAGATGCCCAGCTCGCCGCCGCGTACCAGCGCATCTGCGGTCTTGTTCAACATACGGCTGACTTTGCCGGTTCCGGGAGGCGCCAGCTTGACAGTCTCGAGCACGCCCACCAGTTTGTCGGTCACCCAGCGGCCGGGGGTCGATGAGCGCAGGCTGGCCATCGACAGCGTGCCCTTACCCGTCAAGGGCTGGTACCACGGCGTGGAGACGTCGGCTTCCAGCGCCTTGTCGTGGCTGCTCACAAGCTCAAAGCCGGCCTGCTTCAGGGCGTCGAGCACCTCCTTACAATACGCCAGCTCAGGCAGGCCGTTGCCTTCTTCGATGCCGCGCTTGATGCGCTGGTGCTCGGGGTTCGCCGCGTCGTAGGCCCCGGTCAGGCACCACTCGTAGCCCACGAAGGCTCCACCTGGCTCGAGCACCCGAAACACTTCGCGGAAGACATCGACCTTGTCGGGCGCATGGCAGGTCGACTCGATCGCAAAGGCGCGCGCAAAGGACCCCTCATCAAAGGGGATGTCGAGGAAATCGGCCCGCTGCAGCCGGCACTGGTTTGCGAGGCCCGCCTTTTCGTTGTGGGCGGTACCGCGCTTGACCTGATACTCGTTGATGGTGATGCCAGTGATATCTGCGCCGGAGAACCGGGCGATAGCCCGCATCGGGCCCCCCACACCGCAGCCGACATCCAACACCTTCATGCCTTGCCGCAAGCCGAGCGCGCTGGCAAGGTAGTATTCGTGCCGCGCGAGTGAGGCGTCGAAACTCTCTCCTACAAAGCGGGGCGCGAAGTGGAAGGACGAGCCCCAGCCGAACTCGTAGAAGTCGGTCACCAGGTCATAGAAGTTGTCGACCAGGGTATCGTAGTGGCGCTTCCGAGCCTCGGGCGCCTCGTCGGCTTGGAGGTCGAGATAGCGGTCGACGGTGGCCTCCGCCTGGTCGCGGGACATCGAGCTCTGGTTGATCGTTACGAGCCGGGTGCGCATGGACATCTCCTGGCAGGGGTTGGGTGTGTCAGTCTTGGGATAGTGCCGCCTCGGCGGCCTTGAGATTGTTGAACTGCAGATTGTCCGGCGAGTACAGGTTGCGGCGCCCATCTTCGAGATCGAGCACTTCCTCTTCGCCGGGAACACTCCAGCGGATCTGCTGCCCCTCGAGCTTGTAACGGCCCCAGATGCCCTGAATCAAGGGCTGAGCCGGACCGTGAGAGCTGACCTGTTTGTAGACTCGGCCGTTGGGCAGAAAATACCAGTCTGTGCGATCATAGACGATGCTGCCCGCGTTCGGTCCGAATTCAACCTCGTAGGCCAAACCCTGCCAGAAATAGAGCTCCATCTCGGCAAAGACAACCGCGTCTGTGTAGACGAAACCGGCGTCGGGATCGGCCGGAACATCGCCAGCCCCTCCAAAAGCACCCTGCTCTTTGCGTGGCCCGACAGGGATGCGCTGCAGCCAGGCCTCGTCTGCCGCGCGTTTCTCCGCCTCGACGGTCTCGGCCCAGGCGCGGATCTCTTCGTCGCTGGCGGGTGTCTTGCCATACACGATCGGAACCAGGCCGCCCTGCGAAGATGAGCCGACCAACACCAGCTGACGCCCGCCGAGGATCCAGCAGTGTTCGTAGACGGCGGCTCCTTCTGCCCGGTTCCAGACGGTGAGCTGTTCGCCGTCCAGCTCGATCTTGCCGCGTGAGGCCAGCGTGATATCCCCGGTCTCGGAGCTGTAGTAGTAGCGGTCATCGACGAAGATCCAGGTGAGCCCCAACATCTCCTCCTCGCTCTTCCAGCAGCCGAGCAAGGCGTCGCGAAGGGCTTCCGCGGGCGGTTTGGCGAGCTCGCGCTCGACCTCGGCCAGCGAGCCTTCGTCCAGAGTACAGAAGTAGGCGAGCTCATCGCCGTTGACGGTGCGCATGCTGAAGACCGAAAACTCGCCGAAAAACGACAGCGTGTACTCGTGGGTCCAGCCGCCCAGGTCATCGACGAACAGCTTGAAGCCCTCCAGACGCCAGTTGCCGAAGTTGGTAGAAATATCATCTTGGAGCACGCAATGTCCGGCCGGGTGGAAGGAGAATTGCTGGCTGAGGAACGCCTCTGGATCAGTGCTCCAGCGGCCGGGCAGCAGCGCGGCCAGCTCTTCGGCGGCCGGTGTGGTCCAGGCAGCTTCCAACGCCGTGGGATCAGCAGCGGCCTTGCGGTAGTGGCTTGCCAACTGGCTGCCGTCGAACATCTCCGTGCGCAACTCCAAGATCGGGCCGAAGACGTCCATGCCTTCTTCGTAACTCGGCGCGCCGTCGAGACCGCAAAAGACCAGCTTGCCTGCTTCGAGCTTGTAGCGGCCAAGGCTGTCGGGCTGGTCGCCATCGAAATGCAGATAGCGCCCGTCACTCAGGAAGACATAGGCACCGCTCAGGTACTCGCCGACCTGATCCCAGCGGCCGAGCAGCAGTCCCGGGATGTCCGCCGGCACCGGGGCTGCCAGCACCGCTGCCACGCGGCCGCGCGAGTCTGGGCTGCGCGCATAGCTGGTGGTCACCTCGAAGAACGCATCCCCATAGCTCAGCTCGAGCTGCGCGTCTGAGCGTTTGAAGTTGTACTGTGAAGGGCCTGAGGGGAAGTGCAGCTCCAGGATATCTCCTTCAGTGCGCCAGCGGCCGAACTGGTAGCTGCCGTCAGGCCTGTCGAAGACCGCGAAACGGCCATCGGCTGCGAAGATGTAGCCCTCGCTACTGGACTCTTCGGTGCTGAGCCACTCCCCTTCGAGACCGATGTTTTGGGCCAGGGCTGGCAGGGCCAGAAGGCACACAAGCCACGTGCTTCGGTAGGTCATGGTCGTCTCCCGATTGTGATGCAACGACGATTCTACTCGACGGCGTACAGGAAGCAAAGCGGCTCGACAGCGCCGTGTCCGCGCAGATGTGCATGCCAGGAAGGAAAAAGTTTTTTCACAAACAGCCGGCAAAACCATTTGAATACGATTGAATTACATCTACATTGAAGTCATGATCTATTTCGGAGGGAAGCCATGTCCCCCAGCCGCGCAACCGCTCTGACCGCTTGTCTACTTGCAGCCCTGTTCGCCGGCTGTTCGAGCGGCGGAGGCGGGGGAAGCACTCCCCCGCCGATTGCGCCCAGCCAGCATCAGCTCAGCATCCAGGTCAGCGGTGCAGGGACCGTGCAGTCGACCCCCAGTGGCACCAGTTTCGCCGATGGTATGCAGGTCAGCTTGCTGGCGACGCCCGCGCAGGGGTCGAGCTTCTTCGGCTGGACGGGAGACTTGAGCGGCAACAGCAACCCGATCAGCTTCACGATCTCGCGCGACATGGATATCGGCGCCAGCTTTGCTGCCAGCTCGGCCCAGGCCCCGGTCGGCAGTTTCAGTTGGAACGGCGGTCCTGGTCAGGCGCAGGGGCTCGGAAGTCTGGACGTCGGCTTCAGCGACACCTCCAGCCAAAATCCAAGCGCTTGGCAGTGGAGTTTTGGGGACGGCAGCAGCAGCAACCAACAGCACCCCAGCCACATTTTCGCGCCGGGTTTGTACACGGTCAGCCTGACCGCTTCGAACTCCTTTGGGGCCGGCACGCCCGCGGTCCACACTGAGATCGTGAGCGTCTCCCACCCGACGCTGGGATCTCCGTACTGGTACGCGAATCGCTCCTTCAGTCCCGCCACGCTTGCCGCCCCTTCGAGCGGCGATGCCGACTGGGCGCAGCAGGTCTTCCAGCTGACCAATAGCGAACGCAGCGGCGCCGGCGGCAGTCCCCTGCAATGGGACGCCGAAGCCAGCCGAGCCGCCCAGGCACACGCCTTCGACATGGCCGGCCGCGACTATTTCGATCACGACACGCCCGAAGGCTGGAGCTTTGTCGACCGCCTGAGCATGACCGGCGCGAGCGGCTTCAGTGGTGGCGGCGAGAACATCGCCTGGGGCTACAGCAGCCCGGCTGCGGCAGTCCAAGGCTGGAAGAACTCTCCAGGCCACTGGGCCAACATGACCAACAGTAGTTACACCCACATCGGCATCGGCGTGGACCGTGATGCCCGCATCTATGTGCAGGTCTTCCTGCGCCGCTGAGAAGCGTTTGTACAACCTTGCACAGTGCACACTGCTGTGTACCCGCCCGTCTTCCTTCCCCCTCCCTGCCCGTCTCTTCCTTTCTCCGCCCATGCCCCGCGAGCCCTGGCAACACAAGGGCTCGCGGGCGCCTGCCATCGATGGCCTGGATGACACTTCGTTCTAGAGGCTTGGCCCATATCGAAGCTGAGACAAGAAAACAGGAGGTCCGAAGACCTCCTGGCCGCATGGGTACCGATAAGCCGGATTCTGTCCTCGTTCCCAGCGCGGCAGCCGGTCACGAAGGGCAACCATCCATCTAGGAGAGCCGTTGCCGGCTCCCTCCAACGACCTACCCGGAAGTACCCGGCCGAAGCCGGACGAGACGGACCGCCTCGCGGGCCGAAGCCCCTCCTCCTCTATTTGGTCTTTCTTCGGGTGGGGTTTGGACTGCCAGCGACATCACTGCCGCCGCGGTGCGCTCTTACTTTAAGGACCCGTGGTCCCGCACCATTTCACCCTTACCCATGGACACCCGCCGGCGCCCGGGGCGGTATATTTTCTGTTCCACTTTCCCTGGAATTGCTTCCGGTGGGCGTTACCCACCACCCTGTCCTATGAAGTCCGGACTTTCCTCCTCGACAAGTCGAGGCGGTTGCCTGGTACCCAGCGCGCATGGTACCCGGCGGCCAAGGAATCGCGCTACTGCTAGCAGGACTTTCGCCGGCAAGAGCGAGCTCCGAAAGCGTGGGAGCTGCCCCTGCCGATGCGGTACCCGGTGCTCGTAGAGCGCCGCTACAGCAGTCGGTTGCGCCCCTGTAGCGGCGGTCTGTGACCGCAGGCGAGACGAACAACGAAAGGCTGGAGGTTACGGCCGGCGTCCTACCGCTTGTCCATGTACAGCACGCGGCCGCAGGAGGGGCAGTGGACGACCTGTTTGATCAGGACCAGGTTGGCGGTGTTCAGCGTCAGGGTCACGAAGCAGCCCTGGCAGTTGTTGTCCTGCAGGCGCGCGATGCCCTTGCCACGCAGCTCGCGTATGCGCTCGTAGGCCGTCAGCGGATCGGGGTCGATATCCTTGGCGAGCACGTTCCTCTGCTCTTGCAACGTGGCCGCTTTCTTTGCGCCCGCTTCGATGCGCGCGCGGATCTCTTTCTCGCGTTGGACGTGCTTCTCGCCGGCTTTCTGTACTGCCGCGGCCGCGACAGCCTTGCGCTCGTCGAGCTCTTCGCGCGCCTCCATCAGCACCAGAATACGGTCTTCGTGTTCGCTGGCGGCCACTTTGAGCTCGTCGATGTGCTTGAGATTCTGGCGGTACTCTTCGTTGCTGCGTGCATTGCTGTTGTAGTCGGTGATCTTCTTGATCTGGACCTGGTTGGCCTGCAGATCGAGCTCGAGCAGCCGTTGTTGGCTCTGGTTCTCTTTGATCGCGGTGTCGAGCTCGCTCTCGGCCTTGCGGGCCGCATCGACAGCCAGGGAGAGGCGCTGGATCTCGCGCTCGCCTTCCTTGCGCAGGGTCTCCTGCTCGTCGATCTCTACGTCCAGCTCTGCTACCGCCAACAACGAGTCGAGATCAGCCTTCACTTTTACCCCCGCAGCGTGATGCCATGGCGAGAGTATAGCAGACTGCGCTGCAAGCCTGATGGGTCAATTGCTTCGCAGTTTGATAGCATGAGGTGGGCACCCAGGTATGGAGGAAACGTGGCAGAGCAGGCCCCCCCTGAGCAGCTATGGCAGCGCGTGCGGAGCAGTCTCCCACGGCGTGTGCGGCGCTGGCCACGGCTGCCCGGATTCCGCCAGGCGGCGGTCCTGATCCCGCTGCTGTTTCGCGAACATGAGGCGCACCTGGTGCTGATCCGTCGGGCTCGGCACATGCGCCACCATGCGGGGCAGATCGCCTTCCCCGGCGGACGGGTCGATGCAAGCGATAGCGATCGCCAACAGACGGCTGTACGTGAGACCTGCGAAGAGCTGGGGGTCAACGAAGCAGACATCAAGGTGCTGGGGCGGCTTCCGGAAGTCCCTACCTTGACTGGATTTCAGGTCGTCCCCCTGGTAGGACGTCTGGCCCGGGAGTCCCGCTTCGTTCCCTGCGAAAACGAAGTGGCCGAGGTGGTGGAGGTGCCCCTGGATGCCCTGCTGGAGCAGCAGCCGCGCTGGCTGAACCCTTCCTATTCGTGGGACGGCAGCCAGATCTGGGGTGTCACCGCCTGGATCCTGCGCGGCTTCCTGCGCCGGCTGCAGCGGACGAGCTGAGGAAGCCCCATGCCGCCTGACAAGAACAGGACCCCGACCCCGATGCTCCGCAGCCGCCAATCAGGGCTGCGGATCGAGCGTGATCCGGACTTCCCCGCGGCGTTGGCCGAAGAGCTCGTGCACGCCCCGGAGCCTTCTGCGGAGGCGGTTCTGAAGGAAGGGCGGCGCGGCCGGATCTACCGCCACGCCAGCCCTCTGGGAACGCTCTGCATCAAAGAGCTGCGCCCGCGCGGCCTCGGACGCATGTTGCTGGGTCTGGTGCGCCCCGACGGCAACCGGGTCGCTTGGCGGGCGGCGCAGCTCCTGAGCGCGCTGCAGTTTTCCATCGCAAAGCCCTGGGCATTGATTGAGGCACAGCGAGGCCCCCTGGTGCAGCGCAGCTTGTTTGTCAGCCAATTCCTCGAGGACGCCCGCCGGCTCGACGATCTCTACCGCGAGATTACAAACTTGTGGAGTCCCGCCCGGCAGCGACGCTTTGTCGTACAGCTGGCCGATTTCATGCGCGCCTTCCACGAGCTGGGCATCTACCACCGGGACCTGGCGCCACAGAACGTGCTCGTCGAAGAAAACGGAACAGATTGGCGTTTCTTTCTGGTCGATCTCGAGAGTGTACGGCTGAACCGACGACTGACTACCGATCTCAAGGTTCACAATCTGGTCCAGCTGTCATCGATGTACCCCGACCCATACAGTTTCCTATTGCGGCAGCGCTTCTTGCGCGCGTACGCAGGAGGTCGGAGCGAATTCTATAACTCTAATTTGATGAAAGAGTTGCGCGCCCGGGTCTTGAAGGAGCGAGAGTATTGCAGGCGCTGGTACATCAAAGACTACGGCCACGATCCGCAGCAGGCACTTTCCTAGGACTGCCGCAAGGCCGAGTGCCCACGGTTTTTGGATTGAATCCGATCTGCATTGCGGTGACAATGGAGCAACGCCTGCCAGAGTGGGGGATGAGGAAACGCATGAGCGATCGGGACTCCGACGTGAAGAAGGACGCCTTGGCGTTCTACCAGGAAGACCAGGAAGCCATCGACCGTGTGATGGAGGAGTTTCTGCGGCTCTCCGAGTCCAAGTGCAATCTGCTCGTCGACAAGGCAGGCCACATGGTCACCCAGGTGGGGTCTGTCGAAGGCATTCCGCTCGACACGATCTCGGCGCTGGTGGCCGGTAGCTTTGCGGCTACCCGGGAGCTGGCAAAACAGTTGGGAGAAGAGGAATTCTCGCTGCTCTTCCATCAAGGCAAGGGCATCAACATGCAGCTGATGTTGGTCGGCGAACGCTCGATCATGGTGACGATCTTCGATGAACGCACCACGGTGGGTATGGTGCGCCTCTACGCCAAACAGGCTGCCACCAAGCTGCTCACGGTGATGAAAGAGGTCGGCCGACGCCGACCCAGCCACCGGGTCAGCACGATGTCTGCCGAAGACTACCGAGACTCGGCGAGCTCGGCTCTCGACGAGATCTTTGGCGACTGAGTCGCGTGCATCCTGCCTCCATCTTCTCTGACAGCGCGGCCGCTGCCCCAGCACCCCAGGCAAGCCCGAAAATTCGTGCCCAGGCAACATGATGTGGTCCCGCGCCCAGACCAAACAGTGGAAGAAGCTCGCGAACGCATCAGGCCGCCGCGAGCTCGGCTTGTTTCTGGTCGAAGGAGTGCGCTGTCTCGAAGAGGCCCTGGCCGCCGGGTGGCAGCCTCAGGAAGTGGTTCTCGACTCTGAGCGCCCTGAGAGCGAGCGCACCAAGCGGCTGCTTGCGCGGCTGACTCCGAACGTGCCCCAATACCGGCTGCCCAGCCACCTGCTGGAACGGATGAGTCAGACTGTCTCGGGCCAGGGACTGCTTGCCAGCTTCCCTCTGCCTGCGCCCGCGCCGCTGGCGGACGACCTGCAGACGGTCGTCGTTCTCGACGGTGTGCAAGATCCCGGCAATGTCGGCAGCATCGTGAGGCACGCTGCGGCTTTTGGAGGCCAGGCTCTGATCGTGCTGCCCGAGACGGCAGACCCCTTTGGTCCGAAGGCCGTGCGGGCCTCGATGGGTGGGATCTTCCAGCTGCCCTGCATCGCCGCGTCCAGCGCTGAACGGGCGCGTACCCTGCTGCGGACACGGGGCTACACCGTCTGCGTGCTCAGGGCCGAGGGCGGCCGCAACATCTGGCATGAGACCCTGCCGCCCAGGCTGGCGCTGGTCGTGGGCGCAGAGGCGCGCGGACCAGGCCCTGCCTGGCACGACGCGCAGCCGCTACACATACCTCAGAGCAGCCGGGTCGAGTCGTGCAACGCCGCCTTCGCTGCCAGCTTGCTGTTGGCCTGGCGCTACGGAGTGGGGACGGCCTCACCCGTCTCCACGGCACCGGAGAGGCCATGACCGAGAAGACAGAGAATATTGCAGGCAGCGAGCAGACGACCGGCTCCGAGCTGGACGCAGCCGAACAGCCTGCGGGCACCGAAACCCCGCCGTCGAGCCCGGAATCCGAGGCCAGCGCCACAAAGACATCCACGAGCAGCAGGACACGGAAAACCCCCAAGGGCGGGCGCAACTGGTTTGGCCACCAGACGGTCGTCGAACTGGTCGGCGTCGGCATCACCGCGGCAGTCACAGCCCCGTTGATCTTCCTGCTGCCGAAGGTCGCAGCCTATCTGATCGGGGCCAATGCTGCGACGCTCGTGCTCTATGCGATCGACAAGGTGGCTGCAGCGCGACGCTGGAAGAGGATTCCCGAACAGGCGTTGCTGTCGTTTGCCGTGCTCGGAGGCACCCCCGCGGCAGTTTTGAGCCAGCGCTGGTTTCGCCACAAACGTGCGCGCTCGAAATTCCGCAAACAGCTCAATCTGGTCCTGGCAAGCCAGGCGGTGACGCTGGTACTGGGCGTGGTTGCCTGGTACTTTTAGGAATCGTCCCGGGAATGGGGTGGGAGGGCGGCGTGAAAATCCTGGTGACCGGGGCCTCTGGCCAATTTGCACGCCTGGTTGTCGATCTGCTGGCGGAGCAGCACGAGCTGATCGGCGCCGATGTGCGGCCACAACCCAGAGGCCGGAAGTTTCCCGGCGATTTCACCCAACTGCGCTACACCCAGCGCCGCATGGCCGATCTGTTTCGCAAGGCCAAGCCGGACGTCTTGCTTCATCTCGGGCGCATCCGATCGACATCGATCGACTTCGACAAGCGCTTCGACCAGAATGTGCTCGGCACGCGCAACCTGCTGGAGCTCAGCCTCAAACATGGTGTGCGGCGCGTCGTCGTGCTCAGCACCTACCATGTCTACGGGGCCCATCAGCACAACCATGTCCACATCGGAGAAGATGCGCCCCTGCGTGCCAGCCAGACTTTTCCCGAGCTGGCCGATGCCGTCGAGCTCGACCATTCTGCTACCACCTTCTTGTGGCGCTACCGCGACGTCGAGACGGTCGTGTTGCGGCCTGCCAACGTCGTCGGCCCCGACCTGAAGAACATGATGTCCCGGCTGCTGCGCAACCCACGTGTGCCGATGCTGCTCGGCTACGATCCGATGATGCAGTTCCTGCACGAGGAAGATGCGGCGTCGGCCGTCCAGCTCGCCGTCGAGGGTTCGCAGTGGGGCGTTTTCAACATCGCAGGAGAGGGTGCCATTCCCTACTCGGAGGCGATCAGGCTCGCTGGCGCATCCGCTCTGCCGATTCCGCACTTCGTGGCCTACCCGATTGTTGGCCTGCTCGATCGCTGGGGATTGCATTTCCCCCGTCACCTGGTCGACTACTTCCGGTTCCCAACGGTGATCGACGACCGGTTGTTCCGCGAGGCCTTCGCATACCAGCCGCAGTATTCGATTGTCGAGACGATCCGCAGCCTGCAGGATGTCTGAGACCTACGTTGGCAACGACATCGTGGACTTGTGGGCCGACCGGGCAGCAGATCGGCTGCGCCAACCACGCTGGCTCGAACGCGTGCTGCTGCCCAGTGAGCGTGAGCAACTGGCAGCGCATGACGAGCCGGAGTTGTGCCTCTGGCAGATGTGGGCCGCGAAAGAGGCCGCCTACAAGGTGTTTGCCAAGCTCGAGTTGGGGATCCGTTTCGCGCCTCGCCGTTTCTGCGTCGATCTGGAGGACTGCGCGGTGCGCTGCGGGGCGCAGCGCTTTTCCTGCCAGCTTGGCCAGGGCGACGGCTGGGTACACGCCTTGTGTTGGAGCCATGGGGCTCCCGCGATCGATTGGGGGGTGCAGAGTCTCGCTCCTGCCGAGCAAGGAAAGCCTGCTGCAGAGTCGGCCGCAGCGCGCCTGGCGGCCGCAAGAGCAGCTGAGTTGAATTTCGGTCCCGGCTGGCAGGTCGTCACCGATGGCTGGGGGCGACCTCAGTTGCTGCATGGCAGCGGAGAGCGGCACGACCTGTCGCTCTCGCACCACGGACGGTTTACTGCCTGGGCGTTTCCCTCGGGAGGCTGAGTGCCTCCCGCCACGCTACTCGACCGAGCCCGAAGACAAGGAGCCGGACCGGCTGCGTTGCTCCGCTGGCGGGCTGGCGGTGTCTCCCGTCACCGGGAGCGCGAGGGTGAAGGTCGTGCCGACGCCCAGCGCGCTCTCGCAAGTCAGAGACCCGCCGTGACGCTCGGCAATGCGCCGACAGATCCCCAGTCCCAGGCCCGTCCCCCGCTTGGGGTCGCTGGTGAAGAACGGATCCCAGATACGCTCCAGATCCTCCGCGGCGATGCCACAACCCCGGTCACGCACCTTGATCAATGCCTGTCCGTCGCGGACCGAGAGCTCGATGGTGACTTCGTCCCGCGGCTTGCTGGCCTTGCCCGCGTTGCGCAGCAGATTGAGCACCAGCTGCTTGATCTGTGTCTCATCGACCCGACAGCGCGCCTCGGCTTGACTGTCAAACCGCACACGCCGCGTACGGATCATGTGGTCATAGGACGCGAACTCCAACGCGTCTTTGACGATCTCTCCGAGACTGCGCACGTCGCCAGCAAAGACACTCTCGCGGCCCTTGGCGAAGTCCCGCAGCTCTTCGAGCATGTGGCGGATCTCTTGCTTGGCTTTCTTGACCTTCTGGATCACCTTCGAGAACCAGTCTTGATCGGGGTAGCGCCCGTGCTGTAGCTCAAGGCGCTCCAATGCGAGCAGGCAGCTGAGGTGGTTGTTGATGTCGTGGATGATGTCGGACGCGAGCTTGCCGACCAGCGCGAATTTTTCGGACGTCAGCAGCTCTTCCTGAGTTTCGTTGAGCTCACGCAGCGCGCTCCTCAGATCGGCGTTGCGCGTCTGGATCTCTTCGAGCAGCCGCCGGTTCTTGCGGCCGAGCTCGAGCTTTTCCAGTCCCTGCTGTGCGACCAGCAACAACTCACGCGGATCCCAGGGCTTCTGCAAGAAGCGGTAGACGGCGCCGCGGTTGATCGCGTCGAGCGCTGTCTGCAGGTCTGCGTAGCCGGTCAGCATGATCCGGATGCACTCTGGACGGATCTGCATCGAACGGGTCAACAGCTCGACACCTGTCATACCCGGCATCCGATGGTCGGAGATGATCAGATCGATCGGTTCGGATTCGAGCAGCTGCAACGCTTGATCTGGGCTGGTCGCACACAAGACCCGATACTCCAGCTCCAACACGCCCTGCAGGACGCTGAGAGCATCCTGCTGATCGTCGACGATCAAGACCGTGTACTCCGACTCGGAGTCGGTGGTGTCAGTTCCTGTGTGCGGCTCAGGCATGAGGGGCCTCCACGGGTTCCTGCTTGGGCAACGGCCAACGAATGGTGAAGGCGGTTCCTTCGCCTGGCTTTGAGTCTACATGGATGTGCCCCTTCATCCGTGTGACAATATCATGCACGATACTCAAGCCCAACCCTTGCCCCTCCCCCTCAGGGCGGGTCGAGAAGAAATGATCGAAGATCCGCGGCAACACGTCAGGGGGGATGCCCATGCCGGAGTCACGGATGACCAGCTGGACTCCGCGCTCGTCGACCCGAGTGCTCACTTCGATCGTGCCCTCTTCAGAGACGGCCAGGATCGCGTTCTTCAGCAGATTGATCAGCACCTGATTGATCCCCTCGACCGGGCCGAACACGGCCACCGAAGGATTGAGATCGCAGGTGATTTCAACCCCCGAGGGCAGGCGTGGACGCAGAAGCGCAAGCGTCGAGTCGAGCGCACCGTTCAGGTCCACCACCATCTCCCGATTGCCGACGCCTGTGGCCAGCTTCCCCACGCGTTGCAGGAGTGACTGGATCCGATCGATGCCGACCTCGACAGACTCACCGAAGGACTCGATCCGCCCGACCAGTGCCTTCGTGCGTTTGTCCGGCGCGCTGCTGGCCTCGACGCGCTCCCGATACATCTCAAAGAACATCATCAGGCTTCGGAACCCCGACGCGAGGGGCACCAGCGGGTTGTTGATCTCATGCGACAGGCCTGCGGCGAATCCGGCCAGAGCGCTCATGTGCGCCTGCAAGACCCGCCCCCCCTGGGCGGCCCGTGACTTCAGAAGCGCGCGGATACGGGTCTTGAGCTCCTGTATGTTGAACGGCTTCGGCAGGTAGGCGTCTGCACCGACATCGAAGCCCTCGATCTTGCTGTCGAGGTCTCCCTTGGCAGTCAGCAGAATGATGGGAATGTGTCGGAGCCGCTCGTGGCTCTTGATCTGCCGGCACAGCTCGAAGCCCCCGATCCACGGCATCATGACGTCGGAGACGATCAGATCCGGCCGCGCCCTCAAGGCGGCTTCGAGACCTTCGCGTCCATCACGGGCGGTCACGATGCGAAAGTCTCCAGCCAGCTCGCGCGCGAGCATCGCGAGGATCTCTGGATCGTCCTCGACCAGCAGCAATGTCCCCGTCGCCAGCGAATACCCCTTCTCGTTCTCAGTCTCGAGCTGTGGCGCAGAGACCGTCGCCAGCTCGATCTCGAGCATGCGGCTGTCTGCTGTGTCCTGCACGGCGCTCTGCTCAGGCCAGGAAATGTCGAGTGCTGCCAGACTCTCGCCAGCGCGTGGCAGGTCGAAACAGAAACTCGAACCCTGCCCAACCAAACTCTCCGCCCAGATCCGGCCGCCGTGCAATTCCACCAACTCGCGTGCCACCGCGAGGCCGATTCCCGTGCCGCCGTGCTCCCGGTTCGGCCCGTCGTCGACCTGGGCGAAACGATTGAAGATCAACTCCAGCTGTCCCTGCGGGATGCCGATCCCAGTGTCGCGGACCCGCACCGTAATCCGGTCCGCGTGGACCTCGAGAACAAGCTCCACACGTCCCCCCTCGGGGGTGAACTTGACCGCATTGGCCAACAGGTTCAGGACGACCTGCTCGATCCGGTCGGGGTCAGCTGAGATCGGCACCGGGGTATCGCCCGCAAACAGCAGCTGCACTTTCTTGCGCTGTGCCAGCGGCCGCACCGCATCGACCAGGTGTTCGAGCAGCTTGTTCAGATCGAGGGCACGCAGATGCAACTTCAGGCGGCCGTCATCGAGCTTCGCGAGGTCGAGCAGATCGTTGATCAGCTTCAACAGCCGTTGCGCATTGGAGTGCATCGTCTCAAGGTAGGCCCGGGTGCGCGCCCCCAGCTTCTCCTTGGGACTCTCCAGCAGCGTCTCGACCGGGGACAGGATCAACGTCAGCGGCGTGCGTAGCTCGTGGCTGATGTTGGCAAAAAAGCGCGACTTGGTCTCGTCAAGGCCCTGCAGACGCGCATGCGCGTCTTCAAGATTGTGGTTGGCCTCGAACTGCGCGCGGCGCAATCTGTGGCTCAGGGCGTTGGCGGCGACAACGAACGCCCCGGTCGTCAGGATGAACAGGCTGTTATTGAACAGAATGCTCGAATTCGACCCGCTGATCTCGAACAAGCCCAGGTGGTGCATCCACAGGCTGGGAAGCAGGTACATGCCATAGATCGCGAGGCTGGTGACGCCGAGCTGCCAAGGACGCAGAGCGAAGAAGATGCTCGCCAAGAGCACCAGATTCAAGCCAGCGTAATAGGACGACGTGAACCCCCCCAACAGCTGGACCATCATGGCGATGGCCATCCCCACGATCAGCAGGCTGGCGACGCAGAGCCAGGACATGTAACGCCGGCAGCGTGGCAGATAGGTCAAGCCAAACAGCCCGAACTGGCCCGTCAGAGCAATCAGTCGCAGAATGAAGAAGGTCAGGAACTCGCTGTCGGATTCCATCGAACCCAGCAGAACACTGTCGAGAGGGCTGAATAGCAGAAGCGCGCCACCACCCACAGCCGAGACCCATCGCAAACCTGTGAGATTGCGGTCTTCGATCGACTGCGCGAAAGCGGCATCCAGAGAGTCAGGCTTTCTTTGTCGCTGGGGGCGTGTAGGTTCCATCCAGCAGTTCCTCGATCAGGCGAATCAGGATGGCAGCGTCCCCATCTTTGGGCCAGAAAGCATGTGCGCCGGCCTCAACGGTCCTTTCGGGCAGGTCCGACTCATTGGCCCCCGAATAGGCGATGATCATTGTCTTGGTGAGGAAGTCCTTCTCACGCAGCCTGCGGATCACCTCGAAGCCGTCCAGATCGGGCATGTAGATGTCGATCAAGACGATATCGGGCGGCTCACGCCCGATCTGCACCAGGGCATCATAGCCGTCAGTCACGCCCATGCACTTGTAATCAGAGAGCAACAACTGCATATTGTCGATCACGTCTTGATTGTCATCGAGAATCAAGATCGTCTTCTGCGTAGGCTCGAACGGGTCAGGCATGCCATGATCATGCAAGAAGCTGCGCAGGTCTTGCTTCTGAATGCGGTAGTGCCCGCCCGGCGTCTTGTACGCTCGAAGCTTGCCCTGGTGAATCCAATTCTTGATGGAATTGAAGTTCGCATTGCAGATCTTGGCAGCGTCAAACGTTGTGAAGACTTCCTGAGGAAGGTTTTTGGACTTGTTGGTTGCCAAGGCTCCCTGCTCCCTTTTCCCTGCGCCCCAACTCTCGGCGACGCCTTACACCAGCATGTTTCGGACTGCGTGGACCGCGACCGCGGTCTCCTACTCTTTGTCGAGCACCAGAAACAGGTTGATGCCGGTGCTCTCCGCTTCCACGTGCCTTTGCAGAGAAACGGGCTCCGGTACCAAATCAAGCATGTCGTCTCGACTGCGATAGATTATATCCCAATCTAACAAATACTTCATGATTCCGCGCGTGTCGCAGCTGAAATCGAAGTTCCCCACGATCAAGCGACCACCGGGAGCGAGCAGCGCGAGTAATGCGACGAGCAATCGTTGCGCGACATCAGACTCGAGATAGTCGAACAAACCTGCAGCGTAGATCAGATGCTGGCCAGCCAGAGCGTCAAGGGGCGCTCGTCCCCGCAACAGTTGCAGGACGGAGAGGCGGTAGTAGTGCACCTCAGGCCCATCTGGACCCGGCTCACGAAGCAACGCCGAAAGGCGACGCTGGCAATGATCGAGAGCTTGGCTGTCCTGGTCGACAAGACTGAAACTCATGGCAGCTTGGGGTTCCTCGGCAACAAGCTCTTGAACCTCTTGTGCCGCCCCACAACCAATCGACAGCACGCGCAGGCGACTCCCGGCCCAACGTTGCCGGGCCTGCCGAACCTTCTCTTTGAGGTAGCCGACGCGCGAGCTGACTGCCCGTGCCGCGGTCACCTGGCAGCTCGCTCGATGCAATAGACGGGCGAACAGGGAATCGCCCAGATCATGGTCGATGTAGAAGTAGTGCATGACCAGATAATCGCCGGCGTAGCCGAGAGGTTTCTGATAGGCGCGTCGATGGACCGGCGCCAGGCTCAGCAAATCGAGCAGGTGGGCCTTACAGAAATCTCGGCAGGCGGCCTGCGACTCGGGAGCCAGCTCGCAGGTCAAGGCGTCGAAACGGCGCACAAAATCGAGAAAGCCCGGCACAAACCCCACCTCTAGACGATCGAGCAGCGCGCGGCTGCCCTGTTTGCCGAGCCCGCGAGACGCCGGCGCGTTCGCCGATTGCGCCTCGAGGCCATCGAGTTTGTTGCGCCACGCCTCGAGAACCAACCGCATGTCCGCCACCAGAGCCCGCAACTCTGCAGGCAACGCTGCGGCGCTACTGAGCTCGTTTTGCAAGTCTGCGATAAGCTTCTGCGCGGTCTGGACTGCCGCATGGACAGCAAAAAGATGGTCGACGTCGAGAGTTCGATCGAGAAAGGCCATTCCAACCACGAGGCCCCCGACGCTCGGTGTGCTATGGACGACACCCGCCCGGGCACAGAAATGGATCTCGCCTTGTAGCTCGATTTCGAGCTTCAACTCGCTGCCCATGGCGGGAACTTCAGACGGCTGGCAGAAGACTCCAAGGCCACCACGAGAGAAATCTGCCAACGCGAAGCTCTGTCCAGCGACACGTGCGCGGAAAGGCAGACCACGGCCATCGTAGCGTTCGGGCCGAAACCGTACCTCGCTGCCTCGCCCACCTTTGAGGAGGCTATGACGATATCCCCAGATCTCCTGCACGCTCAACGCCGATACTCCTGAATGAACGGACCTAAGGATGGTAGCAAAGCATGCTGCTACGTTCATTATTTTTGTTGAATCAAGACCGTTCGCCCATAATAATAAATATGTCAACAAACTGAGCTGGTTTAGAATTGATGCACATTGTCGGTATGGGTCACGCCCACCCTCCCACAGAGATCGACAACAGCTTCCTGGAGAGCCTCGACATAGGCCTGGAGGCGGGCTGGATCATCGACCGGATCGGCATCACCCACCGCCGCACCGTCCTTCCCCTCGACTACCTGCGCGCGACGCACAACCGCGACCCGCGGCAAGCCTTCGAGCTGCTGCAGCAGACTCCGACGGATCTCGCGCTCGAGGCCTCCCAGATGGCATTGCAGCGCGCCGGGCTGGAGCCGGCGCAGATCGGCACGATCATCGCCAACTGCTGCACCCCCCTGCAGACCGTACCTGCCGAAGCGCAGCGGCTGGGGCATGCGCTGGGCTTGAAAGTCCGCGCCTTCGACGTGTTTGGTGCCTGCCCGGCCTTCGCACTGCACCTCAGCCTGCTGGGAGCCATGGGCGACGCTCTGCCGGAATACACGCTGTGCGTGTCGACAGCGACCTTCACGGCTGCCATCGACTACTCCCAGGGCTCAGACGGTGCGATCCTCAGCGACGGCGCCGCGGCCTGGATCGTCAGCTCCAGCGACGCCCGCGGCTTGCGTGTGCGCGAGGCGTGCTACGACAGTGATCCGACCCGCAGCCCGGCGATCACGCTGGCGCGCTTCGGACACTTCCACCAGGACGGCCGCGCGGTACGCAGCTTCTCGGTGCGGAAGACTGTCCGTCAACTCAAAGACCTGCAGGCTCGGCATGGGCTCGATTGGAACCAGTGCCACTTTGTCGGACACCAGGCCAACGAAGTGATGCTCCAGAGCGTATGCAACCACTGCAAGATCCCCGATTCCAACCACTGGCGCAACGTCAAGACTTTCGGCAATCAAGCCGGGGCGGGGGCGCCCGCCACTCTCTCGATGCAATGGTCCCATCTCTCAACGGGCGATCAAGTCGCTGTCGCGGTAGTCGGTGCCGGGTTGGGGTGGGGGACTGTACTCTTGGAGGCGATATGAGGTATGAGGAATTCCTGGCAAGCCGGCAGCTGTCACGCCGCCAGCTGGTGGGGTTGGCCCACAGCACGCTGGTCAGCGACGCTCCGGAGGGCTTCTTCCGACTGCCAACTCCGCCGTTCATGATTCTCACACGGATCGTAGACGTCGAGCACCACCGCCGCGGAGGCCGGATCGTCGGCGAGCACGAAGTGCGCTTCGACGAGTGGTTCTTCCAGGGCCATTTCATCGGCGACCCGGTGCAGCCCGGCTGCCTGGTGCTCGACACCGTCTGGATGGTGGTCGGTCTGTTCGGTGCTCTGCGGGGCGGCGTGGGCCAGCCCCGGGCGCTGGGTTGCAGCGAGCTGGTCTTCTCGCGTGAGGTGCGCCCTGACGACGGCATCGTCCGCTACGAGGCCAACATCAAGCGGTGCGTCAACATGCGCGACCGCGGCGTCCACCTGACCATCGGCGATGCCCGAGTGACCGTCGACGGCGAAGAGGTCTGCTCGGTCAAAAACGCCCGCTTCGGACTCTTCAAGGGCATCGCCCACGACGAGTATCCCAATCAGAAGGCGAACCGCGGCGCCAAGGCCCGACGGGAAGCCGCGCAGGCTGTCTAGATGCCTGCCCGCGTCGTCGTCACGGGCCTGGGTGTTGTCGCTCCCAACGGTTTGGGCTGTAAGGCGTTCTCTCTGGCGCTCCAGGCCGGCGCCAGCGGTCTGCAGATCTATCCCCCGATGGTCGAGCATGGCTTCAACTGCCATGTCGCAGGCATTCCGCCCCCAGTCGATGCGCTGCTGCCGGAGTTGTTCAGCGGCGAAGAGCTGCTGGGCATGAACACCATCATGCACTTCGCCAGCATCGCAGCTCTCGAAGCCTGGCAGGACGCGGGCTTGCCACGTCCTGCGCTCGACAGCCCCGACGCCGACCCCGACACGGGTGCGGTCATCGGTACAGGTGCAGGCGGAATCGAAACGGTCGCCAGCCACCTGGTTCCATTCACCAACAACCGCCGTGTCCGCCGCCTCGGCAGCACCATCGTAGAGAAATTCATGGCCAGCGGCGTGTCGGCCCGCATCGGCGGGCTGCTCGCGCTGGGGAACCGTGTCAGCTCGAATTCCAGTGCGTGTACCACCGGCACCGAAGCGGTGATCGTTGCCGCGGAACGTATCCGCGTGGGGCTCGCGAAGCGTATGCTGGCGGGCGGCGCAGAGGGTGTCACTCCCTACCCCTGGGCCGGTTTCGACTCGATGAAGTTGCTGAACCGCCGCAGCAATGACGCGCCCGAGGCCGCCTCCCGTCCCATGAGCGCCTCAGCGGCGGGCTTCATCCCAGCCGCGGGCGCCGGCGTGCTGCTGCTCGAGAGCCTGGCGAGCGCGCGTCAACGAGGCGCCCGTATCTACGCAGAGATATTGGGCGGGGCTGTCAACTGTGGTGGCCAGAGGCACGGAGGCAGCATTACCGCCCCCAACCCCCTCGGAGTGCAACGCTGCATTCGTCTGGCGCTCCAGGCGGCCGGAACGGATGCCGCCCAGGTCGACGCGCTCAACGGGCACCTGACCGGGACCATTGCCGATCCCTGGGAAGTTCGGAACTGGGCGGCTGCACTGGAATGCTCAGCGGGAGAAATGCCTCTGCTGCAAGCAACGAAATCGCTCATCGGTCATGGTATGGGTGCGGCCGGTGCCATGGAGTGCGTCGCGGTCGTCTTGCAGTTGGCGCAACGGTTCTTCCATGGCTCCAGCAACTGCACGGACCTGCATCCGGACATCGAGCCCTTTGCACAGGCCGTGGTTCATGAGACCCGCGCAGTCCCTGAGATGCGCATCATCGCCAAGGCCAGTTTCGGTTTCGGCGACGTCAATGGCTGTGTCCTCTTCCGTCGCTGGGAGGAGGGCTCCGAGTAGGAGAGTGGAAGCT
This sequence comes from Planctomycetota bacterium, assembly GCA_029260765.1. Taxonomy (GTDB): domain Bacteria; phylum Planctomycetota; class J058; order JAJDCP01; family JAJDCP01; genus JAJDCP01. Next base: position 33,550 of record JAJDCP010000049.1, on the reverse strand, counting down.
TGGAAACTTCTTCATTGCTGGCCGAGGTTCTCGAGGTGATCCGCCCATTTGCTCGCAACCAGGAGGCACTCGAGAGCGCCCAACGGGAAACCAGACTGCTCGAGGACCTACGCGTCAACTCGGCACGCCTGATCGATGTGATCTTGGCAGTTGAAGACACATTCGGGTTCACTATCGAGGAGGACGAAGAGGAAGGCTTGGTCTGCTTGGGCGACATGATCGACCTGATCAGCGCCAAACGCGCCGGCTGATCCCCGGCGGCCCCTTAGGGAAGAGCCTCAGTCACCGCCTTTACGATCTTTGAGGTACTTCTTACGGAAGGCCTGGAAGTACTGTTTTGAGCGCCAGAGTGACAGCAGCAGGACGGCGAAAGGGACCGTTACATAGATAGCTGGTTGTTCGTTGAAGTAGCGCTTGTCGTTCATCAACAAATCGACAAGCCCCACAGCTATCAACGTGAGGCAGATGGAGCTGGCGACGTAGAAACCAAAACGTCGGCGGAACTCAGCCCGCAGCGCTCGTTCTTGTTCTGGATCCAGATCCTGGGAGGGGGTGGTCACTCATTCTGCCCCTGGTGCTGCCGTGATGCCCGGCGAAGCGAGCCTTGAAGGAGCACTGAGCTCTCACGACTCGGCTTTTTTGCGGCGACGAGGGCGTTTGGCGTCGGTGGCCGCCTTGGTGCGGCGGGTGCGTCCACTACCCTTGGCCGCCGGCGTGCGGCGGGTGCGCTTGGGCTTGGGCTTGGGCTTGGGTTTGGGCTCTGGTTCGGGCTCGGGCTCGACCTCGGCTTCGACTTCCTCTTCGACCTCGACCTCAGCCTCGACTTCCTCTTCAACCTCGACCTCAGCCTCGACTTCCTCTTCGGCCTCAACTTCTTCTTCGGCCTCGACTTCGGCCTCGACTTCGGCCTCGACTTCCTCCTCAACCACGGCTTCGACTTCAGCTTCTTCTTCGACTTCCTCGGGCGCGGCGGGTGCAGCGATCTCTTCGAGCGCGATTTCGGGCTTCGGCCGCGTCGGCCTGCTGAGGCGGCTGACAATGCGCCTGTCGGGCACGCGCGCCGGTGGTCGTGACGGGGCTGTCTCTGCCCCGCCGGCGCCGATCTTGTCGGCGACCATACGCGCAGCTTCCGCGGCGCTGGCCGCAGAGGCTGCGGCGTCTGCCGTGGTGCGCTGCACCTCGACCAGCATCTTTTTCATGCTGCTGCCGGGCGCGCTGCTCTTGCCCGCAGGCCGATCGACGATCTCGAACGAGCGCGGCTCAGGTTTGGGCGTTGGGTCCGCGCGCTCAGACGGGAAATGGATCGTCGAAAAGGTCTTCGTGATCCGCTCCACCGCGTAGGCCGGTGAGCTGCCGTTGCGCGTCTTCATGTAGGCCAGGTAATCGAGCGCACTGTCTTGCGCAACATTATGAGCCTGGCTGAGATAGGCCAGCCCATCGTCGATCGAATGCTCTGCCAGGAAGAACTTGTCCTTGGCGTTCAAGAGCTGGCGAATTTCGGGAATCGTCATGAAACGGGCCATGCGGCGGAACCCCTCGCAAAGAGCGGCCCCTCGGCCGCTGTTCTCGCAACTTTCCTCGAAACCCGGCCCGAAACCTACCTCGTTGGGCACCGCGCCAGCGGCCTGCTGCCTTCGTCCTCGTCATCACCGCTACGCGTAGGGCCTCTTCCTCGATCCTTGGCCTCAGGCCACTGGCGTGCACCCATCTTCGGGGCTTTCGGGCAGCGCTTCTAGACGGTCACCGCAGAGTGTCGCTCGCCGGCCCGATTAAGTCAACATGCCTCCGCCACCGAGCCCCCCGGCGACCGGCCCAGGCGGCGACGGAGGAGGCGGCGCCACGCCGGCCCCGCAGATCACCTGCGTGACCATCGAGGTCGCCTTCCAGGTCTGGAAAACCGTGGCCAGCGAGGTAGAGCACGCATCGAGCAGCTCGCGCACATGGTTGCCGAGCGGCATCGACATGCCGATCATCGCCCCCATCAGGGCCGGCTTGGTCATCATCGCCTCGCCCGGCGAAATCCCCACCATCAGCGGAAGGGGAATATTGGGCACTGGAATCATCGAGGTGCACTGCACAGCACCACTGGGATAGGGCAGAGAATAGAATCCCAGCCCGGTCTGCCAAGCCATGAACGCCGTGCCGAAGGCATTGCAGATCGCCAACGCCACGCGCTGATAGTCGGGCTTCTCGGACATCGCATTGCAGCGCGCGTAGATCAACGGCCCAGCCATCAGGCCTGGCGGCATCATAGTGGCCGGCGCTGCGATGCCGATCGCTGCTGCCACCATCGTTCCAACCCACTTACAACTCGAATGGAACGTCGACCACTGCTGACAGATCCCACTGGACGTGTTCTTGATCAGCTTCTCGAAGGTGTCGGCGACCGAGTTGTTCGTCTTGTTGTGGTACTTGTTCATCGAGGCCTGCGTGAAGACCTTGATGGGGTTGGGCGGGCGCATGTCGGTGGGCTTGAAGAGCTTCTCTTTGGACTGTTTCGTCCAGCCTTTGAACTTGGTGGGAAGCTTGATCATCTTCGACTTGAAGTGCATCTTCCACATGTTCTCAAGAATCGTCGCCTGCGGAGCAATCATCGCTCACCCTCCCACAATCACGTTGGGCGAGCCCATGATCATCTGGCCCACGCCTCCACAGTGCTGGTCCATATCACCGACTCTATGCGCGGGCTTGCCATTGATCTTGACGCTCGAGCTACCCATCTTGGCCGTCCACATATTGGGTCCGCAGCACACAGCATGGACCCCGATGTCATCCTTCCGCACGGCGGGCATGCCGTTGACGAAGACCGTCGGCGAGCCCATGATCGCTGGCCCCGTCGGAGATGGGTGGGGACAGGCAGGACAACCGTGGGCATCCACCGGTGCTTGCGAGCAATCGCCCAGGCGGCATTGCGGAGGCATCAGGCTTTCTCCTGGCCGAACGAATCGACCGCTTCCTCTTCGCTCTCAAAGATCTGGAAGAGGTTGTGCAATCCCGAAATCAAAATCGACGTCAACGGCATATCCTTCACAGCGCAGAAACGCACGTCCCCTTTGCGCACCCGCGCCTTCTGGACGAACGCCAGGAAAACTCCCAGCCCATTCGAGCTGATGTAGGTGAGGCCCTCGCAGTTGACCACTGCTCGGGCTTCACTCGCATCGAGAGCCAACTTCAGTCCCTTATCCAGTATAGCGATGGTATGCCGGTCGACGAAACCGGTCAGGCGCAGTACGGCAACTCCTTTCACCTGAACGCTCTCGACCTTGAGCTTCTGATTCTTCTCCTCTTTTTTTGGCGCCTCGCTCTCGGTGGTCTTTCTCCGGTAGTCCAGTGCCGCCTCTGCCAGATCCGGATAGACCTTGAGCAGGTTGGTCAGACCCAGCACCGACACCACTTCACGGGTAGCCGGCTGCATCGAGCAGAATTTGATGTCGCCGCCACTGGTGCGCACCCGTACCAGGTTCGAAAGAAAAACTCCCAGGACGTCGTTGTGGATCGACTCGAGGGCCTCGCAGTCGACGATCAACGCGACGCGACCGGCACTGACGTGGGATTTGACGGTTTGATCGAGCTCCGGAACCGCGCCGGAGTCGAGCTTGCCCGACAGCCTCAAGACGACAATACCGCCCTCAAGCTCGCGTGTCTGGACCGCGAAAGCCATCGGCTGTCTCCGGCTCATTCATGGATCCAGGTCCGACGCGCAAAAGGCGCATCATGACAGCACAATCCCGGAACATGGATGGGCATGTTAGGCTTCCCCAGCGCCGCTGTCAAACTCTGCGAGACCGCGCCAGAAGCTTTCGAGCAGCTCTTCTTGGCGGGCATGCATGCGGGCACGGTCTGAGGGCTCATGGTCGTCATAGCCCAACAGATGCAGCGTGCCGTGCACTGCGTACAGGGCCAGCTCTCGCTGCGCCGGCAGACCGCGCTCTGCCGCCTCGCGGCGCGCCGTGTCCCACGAAGCGTACACCTCCCCCAGGAAGGGGTCATCAGGCCCCTCTGCCAACGGGAAGGCGATCACGTCGGTGGGACCCGGCTCTTGCATGAAGTCTTCGTGCAGCTGCGCGATGCGGTCGTCGGACACGACGATAAGGCTGAGCTCTGCCTGCCGTCCCTCGGCCTGCAACACCTGTTCGAGCAGGCAGGCGAGGCGCGCCTCAGGCACCCCGGGGTCCTGCTGATAGAAAACGCGCACCCCGCTCAGGGCTTGTCCTCCGGCGCCGTCGTCTCGAGCAGTTTGGCCGCCAGACCTGTGCGCTCTTTTTCGGGATACTTGATGCGGCTGTGGAAGATGCCGAGCAACACCCGGTAGAGGCTCTGCTCCATCTTTTTCAGGTCACTCAACGTCAAGTCCGACTCTTCCAGCTGGCCGTCCATCAGCTTGTCGATGACCACTTCATGCACGATGTTCTGGAGCCGATTGGGGGTCGGATCCCGCAGGCTGCGCGAGATCGCCTCGACACTGTCCGCGATCATCACGATGCCCGACTCGGGGCTCTGGGGCTTGGGACCGGGATAGCGGAACTGCTCGCGGCTCACATCTCCGCCGGCCTGTTTGGCGCGATGGTAGAAATACTCCACACAACTGGTCCCGTGGTGCTCGGGAATGAAAGCGCTGACCGCCTCAGGCAAGTTGAGCTCGCGCGCGATCTCGAGACCGTCTTTGGTGTGTGCGATGATGATCAGGGTGCTCATCTGCGGCGTCAGGTTGTCGTGCCGGTTGGGACCGCCCAGGTTGTTCTCGGTGAAGTATTCGGGCCGGTAGAGCTTGCCGATGTCGTGGTAGTAGGCGCCGACCTTGGCGAGCAGCATGTTCGCGCCTACGCTTTGTGCGGCAGCCTCCGCCAGAACACCGACCATCTGACTGTGATGGAAGGTCCCCGGTGCCTCGATGCGGAAGCGCCGGAAAAAAGCCTGGTTCAAGTCTCCGATCGACAGCAAGCGCACGTCGGGCACCACCCCGAACCATTTCTCCAGCAAAGGCAACAGCTCGAACAACACATAGCCGAACAACACACCGTTCAGGAAGGCAAGAAACGGCCCCTGGCTGACTTTCCAGCCCTGGCTACCGAGATTCGAGGCTACCTCAGAAAACATCAATCGGCCCGAATAGACCTGTCCCACCAACTCAGCGAACGCCAGCCCAAGACCTGTGAGCAGGCCGAGGCGGATCAGTTGGCCGCGGGTCTTGATCTGCTCGGTCCCGGCGATCGCCAGCGCACCGGCCACGAAGGAGACGAGGGCCATCTCGAAATGGACGTTTTCACCCAGTCCGAGCTTGAGATCCACACACACACCCATGCTGACAGCCGAGATACCGACTCCCGCCAGCGCCACGCGGGGCCCGTAGATCATTCCGAAACAAGCGGCCAACAAGGGTGTGGGGACCAGCTGACGAGGAAGTCCCAGGGCATCGGCGAGGCGCAGCAACAACAAGGGCAGCAATACCGCGACGCCCACCCCCCACACGCTGCGGCCGCCTTCGGCGACATCGTTGCGGCGCGCCACTTCCCCGAGAAAGACCGCCAGCATGCCGCAAATGCCCAGAAGCGCCAACAGGCGGCCCGGGGCAAGGGCCCGCTCGTAGCCGACCACCATCAGACCGAGATTGAGCACCACGAAAAATAGAGCCTGCGCGACCGCGAGACTGCGCTGCCTCCAGAGCAGGCTGCTCGGGTTCTTCGGCCCCTCGATCAAACCTATGATCTTGGAGCGTCTTGACTTATGAACTCTGACCGAGGCCACGGGATTAGTGCCTCGCCAAGGAAGCAATAATCCACATCGACGCTGTCGACGCAGCGAATGAACCATCCGTGCAGGCCAGGGGTTCACCTCCCAGCGCGGCTTTCGGGCGGGGGTAAACCCCGCCCCTACAAGGTGTACAGAAACGTGTACCGCGCGCCACTAGCCGCCCCCTTCCGAGACCCGGTTGTATGCCTCGACGATCTTCCAGACCAGCTTGTGCCGCACGATGTCGCTGCGCCGCATGCGCTGCACAGCGATGCCCTCGATGCCCTCGAGCATCTTGCGGGCATGCACAAGACCCGAACGCGCCTCGGGCCGCAGGTCAATCTGCGTCTCGTCGCCGGTCACTACGATCTTCGAGCCCTGGCCCATCCGTGTCAGGAACATCTTCATCTGCTCGCGGGTCGTGTTCTGGCCCTCGTCGAGGATGATGAAGGACTTCTCAAGGGTCTGCCCGCGCATGTAGGCGAGCGGAATGATCTCGATGACCTCACGCTCCATCAGCTTGGTCGCCGTCTCATACCCCAACAGGTTGTACAGCGCAGCAAACAAGGGACGGAGGTACGGATGCACCTTGGCCTGCATGTCGCCCGGAAGGAACCCAAGCTTCTCGCCAGCTTCCACAGCAGGCCGCACCAGCACGATCTTCTCGATCGCCCCCTTTTTCAGCTGCGAGACGGCTTTGACCACCGCCAGATAGGTCTTGCCGGTGCCGGCGGGCCCGACACAGAAGACGATGTGGTTGTCGCGCATGCGTCGCAGGTAGACCGATTGCCCATCGGTGCGCGGCTTGAACCCCTTGAGCTGAATTCCGTCGGTCAAGCGTTGCGCTGGCGGCGCGCTGCCATCGAGCAAGTCGCTGACAGTGTGCGGCTCGATGCCTGGCGTGGTCTCGGCCAGCTCCATCAGCTTGCGCAGGACCTGTTCGGCATCGCGCACACTCTCACGTGGACCCTCGAGCTGCAACTCGCCGTTCCGCAAACTGAACTGCACGTCCAGGCGGTCGCTGATCTGCCGCAGGTGTTTGTCACGGGCGCCGAAGATCTTCAGGACGGTCTCAGCATCCGGCAAAAGAAGCGACCTCGCCACGTGTCCCGTGTCGAGGCCCGCCTTGGCGTGGTTCTTGTGCTTCAAAAAGCCACTCCTTGGTGCCACTTCAGGAGGAAGAAAAAGACTGGGGCGGTGAAGAGAATGCAGTCGATGACATCGAGCACGCCGCCGAATTCGGGGAACAGAGATCCGCTGTCTTTAACCTGTGCCCCGCGTTTGAGAACCGACTCGGCGAGATCTCCCGCGACTGTGACCACCGCCAGCAGAATACCATAGGCCACGGCCAGCTGCCAGCCGAACAGCTCTCCGACGGGCGACAGTAGACAGAACAAGGCCGAGATCAGGCCCCCACCGATCAGCGCTCCAACACCTCCTACGCGCGTCTTTCCGGGGCTGATATGGGGAATCAGTTTGCGCTTACCGAAGAAGCGCCCGATGAAGTAGGCGAAGACGTCGCTGCCTTTGGAGACGAAGATCAAGTAGAGCAGCAGGAACAAGCCGTGCGGCCCGTACCGCAGCTTCAGCGCAATCAGACCCGGCCCGAAGATGTACAGGAACGCAAACAACGAGCGCACTGCCGCATCGACCCGCGCGGGAGTCGGCGTGTGGCGGAGCTCAGCGCTCAGAAGTGCCAACATGTAGCCGAAACAGCCGGCGATCTGCAGCTCGGCGGCCGGCCAACCGAGCTCGGGCCACTCGCGCGCGACCACCTCGACGACCAGCAAGGCGACCCCGAGCAGGCTGCCGAGAGCCGCCCGCAGCCCGGTATGGGCCGGCGGACCGAGCATCCTCAAGATCTCGATATGGCCGGCTGCCAGGACCACAACAACCAGCCCGGCGACACCGAAGCTGCGGCCTGTCCAGGCATCGACAGCGAACAGACCACAGGCGACGAAGATCAGGCTGAGGCCGATGGAGATACGCAGTGCCAGCTTCTGGCCAGGCGTGCGGGTCGGGGCGTCCACGCGGGCTCCCGGGGCTGAAAGCCGCGACGGTAGACGATGCCGCGCACACTGTCAAGCAACGTCAGTCTTCGAGCAGCTCGAGCAGCTGCGGCAGGCAGCCGTAGAGCTCCAAGCCTGGCACAGGAAGCTCCTGCGCACGTTGGTAGTGCAGCCGCGCCTGCGCGCTGTCCCCCTGCTGCGCCGCGTGCAGACCGAGAAAAATGCGCGCCTCACAGCGGCGGCGCCGCCGCTCGGCCTCCTTCGGTGCGCGCGCCGCTGCGCGCAGAAGCTGGTCGGCTGCGATGCCGCCGCGAAAGAACCGGCAGAGCTCGGCCGTCCAACCCTGGCCGGGGTCGTCGAGGCCCAACAGCCTCACTGGGTCCCCAGCCACAGCCGCCAGCCAGAGTGCGTCCTCAGGCGCGTGACTCTGGTCTGCCAGATGCTGCAGGTCGCCCCTGGCCCGCGCGGGATTGCCCGCGAGCAACTCGAGCAGGGCGTGACTGCGAGCCGTCTCCTGGCCCGGCCAGAGCTCCTGCGCAGCCTCGAGTAGCTCGCGCGCCGTAGCCAACTCACCGGCCGCGCGGTGGGCGACTCCCAACAGCCGCAGCAAGCGGGGCTGAAAGCCAGCGACGTCCTTGTCTGTCGGGACCAGTGCGAGCAGTCGTTCTGCTGCCACCAGGCCCTCTTCGAGCCGGGCGACCAGGGCGGGGACATCGCGCTGTGCCTCGAGCACCGCGACCAGCTCGAAGAGCACGTCGCAGTACCCGTGCAGCGGTCCGGAATCTTGCGGAAACGCCCCGGAAAACCGCTCGGCCAGCTCGAGGCACTCTTCCAGATGGCCACGGGCCGCATCGAGCTCGCCGAGCTCGGCCTGGAAGCGGCCCAGCTGCCAGAGCCGCACGAACAGGCCAGGCGATGCGCCGGCATCCCAGCCCACGACCCGGCGCTGCAGCTGCGCAGCCTCTTCGAGGCCTTGCCGCGCCTCGACCAGCCTGTCGCTCTGCACGTACAACAACGCGCGGTCCCCCAGCAGGCTGGCGATTTCGCCCTTACGCTGCCACTGCTCCGCCGGCGACGCACCGTCGTGCAGCGCGCGCAGCATCAACAGTGCCTCAGAGATGACAGGGAGCGCCTTTGCGGCTTCCCCCTGCTCCCCCAACAGGCTCGACACGTGCTGCGCCATGTGCACGCAGTGCTCTTTCAGCCCACGATCCCCGGGCAGCTGGCCCGCCAGCCGACGCAGCCCCAGGTGGCCCTGCTGGTAGGCCTCCAGCGCGCCCGTGGCATCACCGACCTCTTCGAGCAGGTGGCCGAGGATATCGCCCAGGCTCGAGGCCCTGCGGGCGATGTCCAGGTTGCCCGGATCCTCCTCGACTAGAGCCCAGCGCAGACGGATCGCCCGCCTGTACAGCTCGGCCGCCCGCTCCGGATCGCGGTTGTGCAGCCTGTCTCCCAGCAGCGAGCAGATCCGTGCCTGCTGCTCGCGCGAAGAGAAACTGCCAGGGTCGAACCACAGCAGGAACCAGCCCGCCTCTTCGAGCATCTGCTCCGACTGGTAGGCGGCGCTCTCCTCCGGGCCCAACCTCTCCAAGCGCTCGTGGAAGGCGAGGGCAAGGTGCAGCTGCTCGATCGATGCGTCCCACTGCCCCAGCTTGCCGTAACACTGCCCGAGGTCTTCGCAGACCACCGCGCGGTTCGCCCGAATCAACATATCGTCCGGCGCCTCAGCCAGGCAGCCGTCGAACAACGCCAGAGCTTCCCTTCCCAGGGCCACCCCTGCGTGGAGTTGCTGCAGCCCACGCTGCGAGCGCGCCTGCCACGAGAGCGCGGCGGCCAGCTCCTCGCGGGCGGTGAAGCTGCTCGGGTCGCGGTCATGGGCCGAGCGGCACAGCGCCACAGCGGCGGCGAACAAGGCATCGGCTTCCCGCCAGCGGCCCTTGTCTCCGAAGGCGATTCCCAAGCGCCGCTGCCTGTCGACCAGGGTCTCCCGCTGGTCGTCCCCCAAAGGCTCGAGCAGCTGGCTGGCCAGCGCGGCGAGCTCCTGCCAGATCGGCTCCTGGCTCTCGGCAGGCGCCACCTCGATGGCAGTCAGCGAGCTGATCGTCCAGAGCAATCCCAGCGCATCTGTGCGGGTCCCATCCCAGAGTCCGGCGAAACCCGACCGCACCCTCTGCACGACCTGCCAGCACTCCGGGGGGTCAATGCGCTGCAAGACCTGACAGACAGCCAGCAGCTGTATCCAACGGCGGCGCTCGTCGTCCGGGTTCCCCAGCTCCAGGTCCAGCAGCTTGTGCTGCAATTGATCGAGCTCGAGGCGCAAGCTACGGTACTCCGCGTCCCCCAAGCGAGCCCGGCCCTCAAGCAACGGACGAAAGCGCCGCAGCGTGCGCGCGCTCAACGCGGCCTCTACATCGAGCTGGGCCCCTGGTTGCTTGCGCTGCAAGGCCTCGAGATAGCCGGACACATCCCCGGCGCGCAGCCGGCACATCGCCAGCTCCTGCACGGCGCTCTCGCGCAGCGCCAGCCGCAGGCTGTCCTCGGCACCCCCGCCGAGGGCAGTCAACAGCATGACCTGGCTGAATTCCTCGGCAGCCGCCTCGACGTCGGCGTCGAGCTTGAGCAGGATGCGGCCGACCCGCAGCTGGGCGCGGGCTTGACCCAGGCGGCTGCGCGCCCCCCCAGCCCCCAGCCTCTCGAGGGCCCGCCAGCCCGCCAGCGCGCGCCGCAGCGCCTCTGAACCCAGAGCATGCGCAGCCCGGTCACCACGCTCCATCCAGGCCAGGGGCAGGTCGGTCAGCTCCTCCAACGCCGCCATCGCCAGCTCCTCACGCTGCTCGCGAGCGCGCTCACTGATCTGCAGCTGCTCGAGTTGGCGGGACACCAGGGCCTTGCCCTCATGGAGTTGCTGGTTCTGGGAGAGGATCAGCGTGTTCTGCTGCCAGAAGAACAGCAGGCCCGCGCTCAATCCGACGACCAGCAGCAGCACACTCCCCAGCAACAGAGCCCTGGTGCGGCGCTGCGCGCGTCTTTCCTTCCAGCGAAGCGCTCGGGCGCCTTGTGCCTGCGTGCGGAGCGCGCCGACCGATGCGCTGTCGGGCAGCAAGGCCAGCTGCGCTTCGGCCAGTCCCAGGTCCCCTTGCGAGAGGGCCGCCCCGGCATAGGCCAGACGCGCCAGCTCGACGCCATCGGCGGCCTGCGGGTTTTCTTCCCACAACTGGCGCGCCTGGCCGAAGCCCGCCACAGCCTCGGCGTAGCGGGCATAGAGCGCGTTGCGGGCCTGTTTACCGAGCTGCTCGCTCGACGAGGCTTGCGCCTGCTTCAAGGTCTGCTCAGCGGCCGCGCTGATGCGCAGGCTCTCGCCATGCCGCAAGAAACGCTGCAGCTCGGCCTGAAAACTCGCCACGTCCGGGTGCCGCGCAGCGGGATCGAGCTGCAAGGCGCGCTCGCAGATCGCCCGCAGCTCCGCCGGGAGCTTGCTGTCGAGCGGCTCGATCTCATGGGTTACGGCCCGGATCAATGCCTCGAGGGCGTTCTCTCCGTGGTGGGGCGGGTGCCCGCTCAGCAAGCGATAGAGGATGCCCCCCAACAAGTAGATATCGGTCCAGGGACCCAGCCCGGCGCCTCGGCCTTCGGCCAGCTCAGGAGCCATGTACTGGGGCGTCCCGCACGGCCCCTGCACGTCGGCCTTGTGGCGCAGCGCCGAACCCGGGCGGCGCCGGCCGAATTCGACCGCCAGGCCCCAGTCCATCACCAGCACCTCACCAAACTCCCCGATCATCACATTGGAGGGCTTGAGGTCGTTGTGGAGCACGTCCCGGCTGTGGGCATACGACACCGCGTTGCAGACCTGGATGAGGATCTCGAGATGATCGCGCAAACCGAGCTTGCCCGCGACCACGTGCCGGTCCCAGGAGAGTCCTCCGACCTTCTTCATCGCCAGGAACAGCTCGCCCTTTTCGGTGCGGTCGAGGTCGTAGGCGGGCACGATGTTCGGATGCTCGAGCAGCCCGTTGGTCAGGGCCTCGGCCAGGAAGCTCGAGGCTGCACAAGAGGCGCCCGTGCCCGTGCCCGGCTCGTCCGCAGCGCGCAGAATCTTGACCGCCACGTCGCGGTCGAGGGCGACCTGGCGCGCAGAGTAGACGATGCCCATGCCGCCGCGCCCGAGCTCCTGCTTGATCTCATAGCGCTCGTCCGCGCGCGGAAGCAGGCGCTGGATGGCGCTATCGCGGGCGGCAAAGGGGCGGTAGGTGGCGGCGGCAGAGAGCTTGTCGAGCGAGCCCAGGGTGCTGAAGGCTCGGGACCATTCGACTTGCAGCGACTCGAGGTCCATGGCATTCTCCGCGGGACACCCTGCTGGTGATGGACGACGGCTAGCATGGTGTCAAGTCGCCGCGAGTTTGCTGATTCCAGGGATCAAACCCATGCCTGCCCCATTGCGTGACTACCTGGCCGGCCTCGAGAGCGTCGGCACGCCCGCCAGCGACTTCGCCAGCATCGTGGCCGTGCCGGAGCAGGTCGTTGCTGGCAGCCTGTTCGTCGCCTTGCGCGAGCTGCCCGCCTACGACGGCCACCAACACCTGGACGAAGCCGCCCAGCGCGGCGCTGCCGCCCTGCTGATCGAGCAACGCGAGCTCGAGCTGCTGGGCGAGCTGCCCCTGCCCGCCTACCTGAGCGCTTCGACCACCACCGCCTGGGGCGCATTGGCGCGGCTGCGGCGCCAACAGCTGCCCTACCCGATCGTGGCCATCACGGGCAGCGCGGGCAAGACCTCGACCAAAGAGCTGCTCGCCGCCGCCCTCACCGCGCCCTGTACCGAGGGCAACCGCAACAACCTGCACGGCGCCCCGTACACGCTGCTACATCTTCCCCCGCAGGCGACGGCGGGCATCGTCGAGCTCGGCACCAGCCTGCCCGGTGAGATCGGGCGGCTTGCCCAGATCGCACAGCCCGACGTCGCGCTGCTGACCAACGTGGGCCCCACGCACCTGGCTGGTTTGGGGGACCTCGATGGCGTCGAGCGGGAGAAGGGCGCGCTGTTCGACGGTCTGGCGGCCGCGGGCATCGCAGTCGGCAACCATGACGATGCCCGCGTGATGCGTCAGCTGCAGCGCTGGGGCGGGCGACGCCTGAGCTTCTCTGCCGAGGGAGCGGCTGAGGCCGATGTCGCGGTTGAAGAGCTGCTCGAGCTCAGCCCTGCGGGCAGCCGGGCGCGGGTGCGGGTGGGCAAGGAGCGGCACGAGCTGCGGCTGGCGACTCCCGGCTTGCACCTGCTCGCCAATGCTGCCGCGGCGTTGACTGTAGTGCTCGCCCTCGAAGCCGACGTCGAGGCCGCCATCTCCCGGATGGCCGACGTGCGCCTGCCTCCGGGGCGCTTCCAGGTGCTGCGCTTGGGCGGACGCGTGCTGATCGACGACAGCTACAACTCCAATCCCCAAGCGGTACGCAGCGCGGTGCAGAGTCTTCGCGGCATGGCGGACGGCGCGCCCGCACATGTCTGCCTGGGGGACATGGCCGAGCTGGGCGCTGGTGAGCTCGCCATGCATCGCGCGTTGGGAGCTTGGCTGGCCGCCAGCGGCATCGCCAGCCTGCACAGCTGCGGGCCGCTGATGGCGCACGCCGTCGCGGAGGCGGCGGCCGCGGGGCTGGCAGACGCGCAGGCCTGGCCGGACCGCGGGGCGCTCGCCGAGGCGCTCGCAGAGCGTGTGCCGCCGGGCGCGCTGCTGCTGGTCAAGGGTTCGCGCTCGGCGGGCATGGAGCAGGTGGTGGCGGCGCTGCGCCGAAGCTGGGCCCCCGACCCCGAGGCGGGCTCGCGCTGGTTCTCGCGCGCAGAGATCAGCTGCCAATGCGGCTGCGGCTATTGCGTGCCGCGGCCCGAGTTCCTGGAGCTGCTCGATGCGTTGCGCGAGCAGGTGGGGCAGCCGCTGTTGGTGTCATCGTTCTGCCGCTGCCCGACGCACAACCGGCGGGTCGGCGGGATTCCCGAGAGCGCCCACGTCAAGGGCATGGCGGTGGACCTGTTCTGCAGCGACGACCAGCTACGGCTCAAGCTGGTGGGTGGTTGGTTCCGGCTGGTGCATGCCCGGAACAGCGCGCGTGCGGCCGCCGGCCAGGCGTTGATTCCGCTGCGGGTCGAGCTGGGCTACGACTATGTGCACTTCGACATAGACCCCGACCAGGCCGAGATGCTGTTCTACAACGTCGAGAACTTCCGGGCGTATCTGGGCTGAGATCTCAGCGAAACCTGCCGGTGACCATCAGGAAGATGAGGACAGCGTAACCGACAGTCACGAGTCCTCCGAGAATCAGCCCGACCAGCGCATGCGCCAACCCTTTGACGCGCGGTTCTCGCAGGCGTTTGCGGAGTCCAAAAATCCCGCAGATCAAGCCTGCAGGCGCCAGGATCAAGCCGAAGCCCGGGATCAAGCCGAACACCGCGCAATAGTAAGCGACCAGCGCGGCCACGTTCTTGTAGGGAATGACCGTGGCGACCACGCCTCCATCGTCGGCTTGAGGTCTCTGCCGGGTGAGAAAGCCGCAGTGCGGGCAATGGTTGGCCAGCGTGCTGATCTGTTGTGCGCATTCGGGGCAGGGCATCAGGCTCATGGGAGTTCCTTTGAACGGCTTGTTGGCGGGACCACGATAGCTGCCGCACGTCATTTGAGCCAGAAAAACGGCTGCAAGGACTGGCTGTGCCCTGCCTGGGGAGCCCTTCGGTGCGAAGGTTCAGGATGTCGGCAGCCCACGCTACACCAGGTAGGACACCTGCGTACACATGGAGGACTCCCGATGCCGGTGGTGCGATGCACAGAGCCTGGTCTGGGCGGCGAGGGCAACGCCGTCAAGTTGGTGGCACGCATCATGGCATCCTCCCCGGATGGGAGCATAGCAGGAAGGGCGTCCCCGACACACCGGTCCTGGCTGCCCTCGTACATACGGGGACCTGGGAAACAGGGCTGTTCTTTTGGGCGTGGGAGCTGCTGGAATGGGTCTGCTTTCTGGCTTCGCCAGTCGGCCCTTGAGAAACTGCCTCAAGGAACGGACGCCGAGGCCGACTCCAGAGCCCCTGACATCGTCAACTCTTGATTGAGACTTCGCTCCGGAGTCGTCGATCAGGTTGGGTCGACTCCATCGATCTGCTCAGAACCGCCTGTAGCGTCGGTCTATGACCGACGAGATGCTCGATCCGTTTGGGCGAACCCAGAACCTCTGGATTCAACCTCCGCCAAAGCTCCTTCCGGCGCACGCAGACCGCCGCTACAGAAGACGGCTGCGATTCCTGCGTGCTTCGCGCAGTTGGCGCGGTCGCAACGGATAGTGGCCGCCAATTTCCCTCCAGGCCGGTTGCATCGAACCCATGTCAGGAGCTCTGGGTTCGGGATCGGAGGCAGAGTTGTTAGCGCCGCCTCCACTCAACCAATCTTCAGCAAGACTCCGCCCCTCACGATCGAGGCGGCCCCCGGGGAGGCGTCGCTTCCCATCATCCATCGATGGTCGGAAGCCAGGTCGTACCGCCCATCACAATCCACTTCCCACTCGGAAGTTGAATCCCGCTCTGCGGCACACTTGGATTGCGGTCTTCTCCCTCTCCGGCCCGGATCTTGGTGGTTACCTTCATGATTCTCTCCTTGGGTGTGGGATCTTCCGGCTCAAAGCTGAGCTTCTCGGACCCTTCGCAGTATTGAAAAAACTGGAAACAGGCTCTTGTGACGCCCTGCACAGGTCCCCGCCTCAGGACGAAGCCCAGGGCAGGGTCTTCGGGGCAACGACGCGCCCGACCGTGGGACACCAGGGGCACTCGCTCCCGTGTGGACCGGCCTTGAGTCTCGTTCGCATGCGCATGATTCCCTCCTCAGTGCGTCCCGTCGGTAGGTGCTCTCCCAAGACAGGTTTCGCTGGGGAGCCTTTTTCCGGAAAACTGCATTTTTCTTTGGTCCCGGCTCGACGGCTTTGTCTCCGGATCGCGCATCGCTCGTGCCCTTCCCGCAGAATTGCCATTGAAGGCCAAGTCCCATCCCGTAGACTGCTCGGGCACCCCAGACCTACGCCGAGGACTCCCCCGTGCCTGCCCCAGATGCTTCCCCAGCCAAACCGGATCCCGAAGTCCCGCAAGAAACAGACGCGCACGGCGCGTCCACAAACACGGCCCCGGCTCGGGGGGGTATGCTGAAGCTCTCCACGGACGGGCCCGCGCCCACGCCTTCGCCTGTGCGGATCGTGCAATCCGACTATCTCGCCTTGTTGTGTGTGATCGGTCCGGTCGTGGGATGGTGCCTGTGGCTGGCTTTCGACTACTTTGGACTCAGCTTGAACCGGCGTGGGCGTACCCTCGATGCCGGGACCAGCCCCATCTTCCTCTACCTCGCCTGTGGCTTCACGGCGCTCTGCCTGCCGCTTCTGTACTGGCGCGTGGCATCGTTCCTGAACACGTTCCGCAACGGCGTTCAGGTCATAGGGCGGGTCCTCTCGGTCGACTTCTACAAGGACCGGGGGACCGTCGTCTACGCTTTCGAACACGAGAATCGCGAGCACAAGATCTCGCGAGGGATCCACAAGTCGGCACGCACCCGGGCCTTGAAGGACGGGCAGGCAGTGGTCGTGGTGCTCGACCCCGAGAACCCCCAAGGCGCACTGCTCCGAGATCTATTCGTGTAGCCCTCCCCTCAACTCCAAGGAATGGCAGCTTCCGCCAACCACCGAGATCGATCGCGATTCCCGTAGGATCGCAGCCCTGACCGGTCTGACGGGCAGCTCCCTCCGCTTGAGTTGGCTCCACCACCAGGCTATCCTCGATGGTTTCCACACGGACCTCGGCATACTCCGCCGGCCTGGGATCCTGCCTCACGCGGGGAGCGCGATGCCCGACAAGGACGCACATCCCGATGCCCCGGCTGCGGACGCCTGGCAGGACGGCACGCCGGAGCCGGCCGGATCCACGCAGAGCGGCCACCGCCGGGGACTCATCAAGACCCTGTTGCAGGCCGGTGCGCACCGCATCGTGCTGGCGGGCATTCTGCTGTGGTGGGGTTCATACTATCCGTTCCGCGCTCCGTCGGCCGGACACTTCTACTACCACGGAGTCGAGCCCCAGGCGGGCACTCTCGGTGATCTGTGCGTCAAATGGGATGGCTACTGGTACCTGAACATCATCGACTTCGGCTACAGCGCGCAGGAACAAGGACAGAGCAATCAGGCATTCTTCCCCGCCTACCCCTTCCTGGTCGGGGCTCTGGCTCAGCTTGGCTGCGAGCCCGCAACGGCAGGTGTCCTGCTCTCCACCGGCTGCTTCTTCCTGGCGATGCTCTTCGCCTATCTGTTCGCAGAGACCCGCTATGGATGCGGTGCCGGAGCCGCGACGGTGCTGTGGTTGTGCGCGTTCCCGTCCTCCTGGACATTCCACATGGTGCTCAGCGATGCCCTGTTCTGCGCAGCGATCTTCGCCTTTCTCTGGTTGCATGCCAGCGAACGCTATCGCTGGGCCGCAGCCCTGGCCGTGGTGGTGCCGCTCATCCGCGGCGTCGGGCTGGCCTTGCTGGCGGCGCTGGTCGGCGACTTGCTGGTGCGCTGGTTCCGGGGGAAAGAGCTTCCTCGCGGCCTGCTGCTGCCGTGTTGCGGCGGGCTGCTCGGCTGGGGCGCCCTGGCAGGAGTCTATACGGCGATCTCCGGTTCCCCCTTGGGGTTTTTGGGCCAGGGGAAGCCGTGGGCCGCGGATTATGGCGTGCAGCAGTCCTGGTTCCCCCTGCTGAGCGGAACCCTCAAGACGCTCGACAACCCCGGCGTCGTGCTCGGCACGATCTTCTGGGTGATCTTGCTCGCCGTGCTGATCTTCATGTGGACCCGCGACGGCGGCGTGGAGAGATACTTCGCAACCGCCTACACCGCAGTGGTCATGCTGTTCTCCATCCAGAACTCGCAGCTCCGCTACATGCTGGCGTTGCTGCCGTTGCACGCAACCCTCGCGTGCTTCCTGCGACGGAGGGGCTGGCTGAGCTGGGCGCTGATGATCCTCACCATCTTGCAGTTGTTGATCACGCGCATGTACCTTGACTGGCTGCTTGCGACCTGATGCAGCCCTTGTCTGCAACCGCCTCGAAGACGCAGAGGAGCAGAAGCTGCTCGAGCAAGGACAGGATCTGAGTCCAGTCTGGGGGGAGCATTTCGGTCCGGTGGCTTGAGACAGTCGGCGTCTGTGCCCGATGTTGAGATTGAAGCCAGCTGCGGGACAACCCTGGTGGACAGCGCTACAATAGACACACACCAAGCTCAAGAGCGCCATGGCTACTGAAGACACGGGCGAGCCCGATCCAAGCCGGGAAGCAGACACGTCAGCCTCGTTGGCTGCTGCACACCCCGGCGCCTCGCAAGGCTTGGTACGACCCCCCCTGGGCCCTGCCCAGACGGATGACGAGGTGCTGCCCTGCGACGCCCCGACCTTCGTCCCTACGGCCGATGCTCTTCCCACGCCCCCAGGCCGTGGGCCCGCCAGGGAGGTCGCGACCTTCACGGCCCTCGATCCGCCGCGCAGCGACGGTCCCCTGCATGTCGGCGGCGTGGCCCCCTGCGAGGCCCCGACCCTGCCCGGTCCAGCGCATCCCCTGGGCGTTCCTGCAGACCCGCCTGCGCCCCCCTGGCAGATGGCACACGACGCGACCGAGCTGGACCTGATGCGGGATGTGCCGACCGAGCCAGGCACCGGCGCGCTAGAGCCCGACGCTGACGCGGCCGCCACGCTGCGCGACACTCCGCTGCCCGGGCAGGGGGACGAGCAGGAAGGGTGCGGGCTGCCCTCCCAGCTGTCGGCGGCCGAGCGCTACGTGATCGGCGAAGAGCTGGGCCGCGGGGGGATGGGCGTGGTCTACCGCGCCTTCGACCAGAATCTCCAACGTGATGTGGCGATGAAGGTCTTGAACCTGGGAGCACGGACCACCCGCGAGCACATCGCCCGCTTCATCGACGAAGCCCGGACGACGAGTCAACTGCAGCACCCCGGCATCGTCTCCGTCCATGAAGTGGGTCGCGACGCGGCTGGACGGCTGTTTTTCACCATGAAGTTGGTGCAGGGACGCACGCTGAGCCAGGTTGTGCGCGATCTGCGCGCCCACGATGCTGCAATCTGCGCCGACTTCAGCCGCTTCCGTCTGCTCGAGATCTTCGTCGAGGTCTGCCGGATCGTCCACTATGCCCACGAACGCGGCGTCGTGCACCGCGACCTCAAGCCCCAGAACATCATGGTCGGCCGCTACGGCGAGGTGCAGGTCATGGATTGGGGTCTGGTCAAGGTGCTGGCGGCCGACGCCAGCGCGCCGCGCGCGCCTCAAGCCGAAGCCCCGCTCGCCAGCGGCCATGCCGAAACCCAATGCGGTGCCCTGCTCGGGACCCCGGGCTATATGGCTCCGGAGCAGGCAGCCCCAGAGACTGCCAAGGCCACGCCGCGGGCAGACATCTATGCGTTGGGCGCCGTTCTCTACCACCTGTTGACCGGCAACGCCCCGTACGGCGGCCGGACCCCTGTCGAGATCGTGACCCGGCTGCTGACCGTCGAGCCGCCGCCCCCGCGCACGCTCGAGAGCACGACCGCCCGAGAGCTCGAGGCCGTCTGCCTGCAGGCGCTGGCGCGCTCGCCCGAGGACCGGTACGCCAGCGCCGCCGAGCTGGCCGGCGAAGTCCAGGCCTACCTCGAGGGTCGACCCGTGCAGGCCCTGCCGCTGGGGCATCTGGGCCGCGCGCTCAAGTTCTGCCGCAGGAACCCACTCAAGGCGACGCTGGTGTTGCTGCTGTGCCTGACCGCCGCCGGGATGACGGTGTTGGCGCGCATCGCCTGGGACCGCACGCTCGAGGCCCGAGCCGCCCTCGGCGTCTCTGAGGGTCTTCGGCAGGAAAAGGAGGCCGACTACCACCGCCTGGCCGACCTGGCCATGCGCCCGGTGATGGCGGACCTGCTCGGCGCGGCGCGGCGCGACCCCAAGCAGGTCGGCGCCTTCGTGGCCCAGGCCGACACCTTGCTCTCCCGCCTCGTCCGCCACGAGCAGACCCTCGCCAGGCTGGGCGCTCCTGCCGAGGGCGAAGATCCGCGCAGCACCGTGCAACGTGCCAGCCTCCTCGAGCTGTTGCCCTGGCTGCAAGTGTTGCGCGCACAGCGGGATGAGCTGCTCGTCTGCTGGGCACTCGCGGACACGACCCGAGCGCGGGATGCCGCGCTCTGGCGGGAGGCGCTCCGCTCGCTCGCCGACACGGCGCTCTGCCCGCAATACCAGGGCCTGCAGATCGCGCCGCAGGGCGACTTGCTGCCGATCGGCCGCGATCCGGGCTCGGGCCTGTGGGAGTTCTGGCATCGCTGGAGTGGCGAGCCGCCCGTGCGCACGCAGGACGGAAGCCTGCAGCTCAGCGAGGCGACGGGCCTGATCTTCGTGCTGATTCCCGGCGGC
Organism: Planctomycetota bacterium; assembly: GCA_029260765.1. Taxonomy (GTDB): domain Bacteria; phylum Planctomycetota; class J058; order JAJDCP01; family JAJDCP01; genus JAJDCP01. The sequence continues at coordinate 13,389 of JAJDCP010000049.1, read as the reverse complement.
TCGTTTGCGATGGGCTCTGAGCGCTATCCGCAGTACAGCGACGAAGGCCCGGTGCGGACGGTCGCTGTGCCGCCATTCTTCATCTCCAAGCTCGAGATGACGCAAGGGCAGTGGCAGCGCATGGACGGGGAGAACCCTGCCTGGTGGGTCAATGAACGCTTCGGCGTCGACTTCTTCTCTGCGCTGCATCCTGTTGAGAGTGTGAGCTGGAATGCGTGCACGCAGCTGCTGGGACAATTCGCCCTGAGCCTGCCCAGTGAGACGCAGTGGGAAAGAGCGGCCCGCGCCGGGACGACGAGCCGCTGGTACACAGGCGATGACGAACGCCAGGCGCTGGCCGCGGCGAACCTGAGCGGCGAGCAGGTCGACGGCTGGCGCTACACAGCCGCGGTCGGGCGTTTCGCTCCGAACGCCTTCGGGTTGCACGACACGATGGGCAACGTCTGGGAGTGGTGCCTCGATTCCTACGACGGAACAGAAGGCTCCGGCCGCGTGATCCGCGGCGCCAGCTTCACCGAGGCTGCGGAGTTCGCGCGCCACGCCTACCGCAACAACCTGCTGCCCGCGCTGGGTGACAACAACCTCGGACTGCGGCCGGTGCGCGCTGCGCGCTGACGCGTGCGTCGGCGCTCAGCCAAACACAAACGCGAGCGGGCCCGGGCCCTGCTCGCGTGTGATTCTGTCGACACTAAGACTCAGTTGCCGCCGTCTTCCTTCGGTGCCTGGGGCTCGTCCTCACCGATCTGTTCGAAGCGCTCGAGAGCCCCGTCGATCTTCTCCTGGTTGGCCTTGTACACCTCGAGGTTGCCCGCGGGATACGACTCGACGGCCGCGACCATCTTCTTGGCGGAATCGACCTGGGCCTGCGCGTCTTTGCGGTCTTCAGCGGGCATCGTCTCGTCGTTGGCCATCGACTCGAAGAATGCGACCATCTGCTTCATCTCTTCGGCGTTCATGCTGCCGCTGGCAACCTCTTTGGCGCCCGAGAGCTTGATCAACAGAGCGACAAACTCAGGTGCGGACAGGTCGATCTCGGCCCACACGCCGAGGGCATAGATCGAGGGCAGGGGAGTCTCGGACTCCTCGATCGAGTTCCAGGCCTCACCATTGGTCTTGGCCCACTTTTCGATCGGCTCAAGGCTGGCGGCAAAGAGATCGACCTCAGCCTGGTCGAAAGTCTGTGGCAGCAACTCGACGAACAGGGCCTGCAGGTCCCCGTCTTCGGTAACTAGACTGGATCCAACAACCCGTTCGGTCTCTTGGGCGAGGACCAACGACGCTGCACACGCAAGAAGGACGAAGAGTCTCTTCAACATCAATAACACTCCTGGAATGTGGGTCGCTCATGCCTTGTCATCAGGCAGTCCATGAAAGCGCCCGGGACTTCGATCTGCTTTTTGTGACGGGAGAATCCCAACCGAATTCAAGACAATACAAAGCCATCTCGCCTGGCGCCAGCTTTTGACCAGCCCCGACAGGTTGCGCTGACAATGCGGCCGCGTACGACCTCGCCGAGCTGACGGAGGACGCGAACTGGTGTGATCATCTCTTGCGACTCGCGGCCTGGGCTGTAGGCTTTGCGGAAAAGAGGGCCCTAGCCAGGTCGCGGAGAAGCACCAGCCATGGAAGTCATCCTGCACGCGGTCCGCCACGGAGAGAGCGCGTCGAATGTCGAGCATCGGCTGTCGGGCTGGCATGACGTGCCGCTGACCGCCAAAGGCCGCGCCCAGGCACAGGCTGTGAAACCTCACGTCACGGGCGACTACACGTCGGTCTGGAGCTCAGACCTGCGCCGCGCCCAGGAGACCGCATCGCTGGCCTGGGGCAGCTGCCCGACCGACCGGCGGCTGCGGGAAATGGACTTCGGTAGTTACGAAGGGCGCTGCTGGAAGGAGCTGAGCGAGGAAGAGACCCGGAAGATCCTGGCCTTCGAGAGCTTCACTCCCCCCGGCGGCGAGCCCTTCGCCCAGGTCCGCGCGCGCGTCCTGGCATTCATCGAGCAGCTCGGCGCCGGCTGCCATCTACTCTTCACCCACGGCGGGGTGCTGCGGACCTTGCTGGCCGAGCTCGGGCAGCCGCGCTTCGTGCCCAACGCCAGCGTCGTCGGCATCAACTGGACCCGCTCGGAGCTGCTCTTTGTCCACACCCCGCCCAGCGAAACCCCCGCCATCAAGGAAGCATGAAGCCCAGGTCGGGTGTGCTGAAGTTGCTCAGGTTGGGGAAGATCGTCGCCAGCTGCCCGATCAGAGCGACGACCAGGCTCCGCTCGCGTGAGCGACTCGGGTGCATCATCCGGTCGACGGAGAGCTGCTTGAGGACGCCCAGGGCCGCAGCGACGTGGCCGTGGGGGCTCTTTTTGATGGACACGCCCCCCTCGGTGGGGACCAGAGACTCGCCCTTGAGCGCGAGGCGCAGCGCCTCGACCTCAGCCTCGGGCCAGTCGGAGACACTGGCGATGGTGCGGCTCTTGACCTTCCCGTTCTCGCGGTAGGCCTCACGAATGAGGATTGCCGGCCGGGACTTGCGATTCGGGATCGTGTGGACGTACATGCCGACGACTTCACGTCCATTTTGCTACCAAGCGCCTGCAGACCAACGGATTGCGGCGGGCTTGGCCGCCAAGTCCGGGCTGGAGGCCGAGGCAGACAAGCTGCTCGAGTGCCTTGAGGACAGTCCGTCCGGCCCCCCTGATCGTGAGGGCAGGGAGGCGCTGTGCCTGAGCTTGTGGTGCAGAAGCCCCTAAGGTCCGCAGATGGAGAGACCGGACTCTCGAGGCCGCGTCAACCGGAACGTGTGGAGCTTGACTCCTTCGCGGAAGTCGGGTAACCCAGCAATATGGCGTTCGGAGGGTGGATTTCCCGATCCCCTATCCCTGCGCAAACCAACCGGGCGGCGCCCTTCCCCGAGCGTTCGGCGCGCAGCCCATGGCGAGGAAGTGGAACAAACGCGAGCAAGAACCCGATGCCAACATCTACCTCGGTTGGTGTTGGAGACGATTGTGGGCTGGAAGACGCATCGAGAACCCGTCCAGACGAACGGAGACGGACATGAGCGCGGATTTTCGCATCGCTGGCATCGGTGAGCTGCTCTGGGATGTCTTTCCCACCCATCAGCATCCCGGGGGGGGGCACCGGCCAACTTCGCCTGCCACTGCCAGCGATGGGGGATGCGGGCCTGGCCGATCAGCTGCGTCGGCGCCGATCCTCTCGGCAGGCGGCTGCGTCAGGTGCTGGCCGAGCAGGGCATCGACACCCGATACGTCGTCGAGGCCGCTTCCCACCCGACCGGAACGGTCGAGGTCGTCCTCGAGGCCGGCAAGCCGACCTACACCATCCACGAGGATGTCGCATGGGATCACATCCCCTGCACCGATGCGATGCTGGCCCTGGCGGCCGAGCTCGACGCGCTGTGCTTCGGCTCGCTGTCGCAGCGGTCCGGTGAGTCGCGGCGCACGATCCGGCGTTTCCTCGGCTGCGTTCCCGACACCGCGCTGCGCATCTTCGACGTCAACCTGCGTCAGGCCTACTTCTCGAAGCGCGTGATCGAGGAGTCGCTGGAGCTGGCGACCCTCCTCAAGCTGAACGACGAAGAGCTGCCGGTGCTGGCCGAGCTGTTCAGTCTGACCGGCTCCGACACCGACGGTCTGCTCGGCCAACTGCGCGAGCGCTTCGACCTGCGGCTGATCGCCTTCACGCGCGGCCCCGACGGCAGCTTGCTGCTGGGGGAGGGGGTGCGGGACGACTGCCCCGGTCTGGAGGGGCCAGCCATCGACTCCGTGGGCGCCGGGGATTCGTTCACCGCGGCGCTCTGCGTGGGGTTGCTGCGCGGATGGGCCTTGCCGAAGGTGAACCGCTTTGCCAACGAGGTGGCGACCTTCGTCTGTTCGCAACAGGGAGCGACGCCGCTGCTACCCGAGCGTCTGGTCCACTACGACAACCCTGACAAATGAGAGGAGGAACGTGTCATGGACGCACGTTTCGAAGCCTTGGAGAACGTCAGCCCGGAGCAGTTGCCCATCGCCAAGCACAAGCTGCACAGCTGGTCCCACTTTCTCGGTCTGTACGCCGGCGAGCACGTCGCCGCGACCGAGTTCGTGATCGGCGCCACCTTCGTCTCCCTGGGCGCCAAGACCGAGGACATCCTCCTGGGCCTGCTCATCGGAAACGTCCTGGCGATCTTGAGTTGGACGCTGATCACCTCGCCGATCGCCTGCGACACGCGCATGAGCCTCTACACCTACCTGAACAAGATCGCCGGCGACAAGATGACGACCCTGTACAACTGGGCGAACGTCATCATCTTCACGGTGATCTCAGCGGCGATGATCACCGTCTCGGCGACGGCGGTACGCTTCCTCTTCGACATACCGGCGCAGCTGATGTGGTATCCGACCAACCCCTGGTTCGTGCTGGTCGTGCTGGGCGTCGGGTTCATCGTCGTCTTCGTCGCCATGTACGGTTTCAACGCGGTCTCGGACTTCTCGGGCATCTGCGCCCCCTGGCTGGTGGTCATGTTCATCAGCGGAGCCCTGGCGCTGCTGCCGGCCCTGGCCGAGGCGGTGCTGGGTAAGACCACCCTCGCCGGCTTCAAGGACTTCCTGACCATAGGCGACAGCTCGATATGGACGGGGGTCGATGCCCACGGCGAGCCGGGGGTCGGTCTGCTGGTGGTGATCGGTTTCGCCTGGGCCGCCAACACGATCACCCACGTCGGTCTGATCGACATGGCCCTCCTGCGTTATGCCAAGAAGAGGGCCTACGGGCTCTGCACCAGCTCGGGCATGCTCTTCGGCCACTACATCGCCTGGATCGCCGCCGGCATCATGGGCGCCGGCGCCGCCGTGCTGCTCGACAAGCGCATCATCGACCTCGACCCCGGGGATGTGGCCTACCACGCCCTCGGCCTCTCCGGTTTCGTCATCGTGCTCATCGCCGGATGGACGACCGCCAACGCCAATCTCTATCGCGCGGGTCTGGCCGCCCAGGCAATCTTCCCCCAGCACTCCCGTCGGAAGACCACCATGGTGGTCGGCGTCGTGACGGTCATCATCGCTTGCTTCCCCTTCGTCTTCGGCAAGATGCTGCCGATGCTGACCTACGCCGGCCTGCTGGTGGTGCCGGTGGGGGCGATCGTGTTCACCGAGCACGTGGTCTTTCCACGTATCGGCCTGACCCGCTACTGGGCGAGGTACTGCAAGCTGACCCACAGCACCCCCGCCATCGCCTCCTGGTTCGCCGGTCTCGCCTTCGGCTTCGGGCTGAACGCCCTCGACGTGATGACGTTCTACTACCTCTTCATTCCGACCTGGTTCTTCACCGCCGTGCTCTACACCGTGCTCGCCACGCGTTATGGCGCGAAGGCGGACTACCCGGAGGAGGAGGCGGCGGAACAGGCCTTCAACGAGCGGGTCGAGGCCTTCCAGGCGGAGCAGGCCGCCCGAGAGCCGGCTCCGGCCCCGGACCGCTCGGCCCTCTCGCGGCTGCTGCGCGTGATCGCCTTCAGCAGCCTGGCGATCACCTTGATCCTCGCAGGGGTCGTGATGTGGGGCAGCCCCGACATCGATGCCTACGAGGTCAACAGGGCGCGGTTCTATCGCTACGGATTCATCTGCACGATCACCTACTTCACCACCGCCTACTGGGCCATGCGGCGAGGAAAGAACGCGCTCGGAAGCCAGGCGGCCAAGACCCCTTCGTGAGCCCACGCACCGACAGGAGCACTCCGATGACGAGCTCGATCCAGCTCAACCAGAAGAACCTTCCCCGCCTGGCAGGCAGGCTGGCCTGCCCGCAATACGACCGCAGCCGGGTCAGGGCGGGCATCGTGCACATCGGCGTAGGGGGTTTCCACCGCTCGCACGAGGCGTGCTACACCGACGCGCTCATGAACAGCGGCGGACCGCTCGACTGGGGCATCTGCGGCGTCGGACTGCGCGAGGCCGACCGCAAGATGCGCGAGATCCTCGCGGCCCAGGACTATCTGTATGCGCTGATCGAGAAGCACCCCGACGGCGCGGTGCAGGCGCGCATCATCGGCTCCATCGTCGACTTCATGCTCGGCGTCGACGATCCTGGGGCCGTAATCGACCGGATGGCCGGCGAGCAGACGCGCATCGTCTCGCTGACGATCACCGAAGGCGGCTACAACTTCCATCCGGTCACCGGTGCGTTCCAGTTCGACACTCCCGACGTGCAGCACGATCTGGCGCACCCGGACAGCCCGAGGCTGGTCTTCGGCTACCTGACCGCGGCGCTGCGCAAACGCCGCGACGCTGGCGTGCCCCCCTTCACGGTGCAGTCCTGCGACAATATCCAGCACAACGGGGACATCACCCGCCGCATGCTCTTGGCCTTCGCCGCTCGGTTGGACCCGGAGCTCGCGGAGTGGATAGCGCGCGAAGTCCGCTTCCCGAACGCGATGGTCGACCGGATCACCCCGGTCACCACCCCGAAGGACATCGAGATCCTGCGCACCACCTTCGGCCTGGACTGCTCGTGGCCGGTGGTCTGCGAGCCCTTCCGGCAGTGGGTGATCGAGGATGACTTCGCGAACGGTCGCCCCGCCTGGGAGGAGGTCGGCGCCCAGTTCGTCCCCGACGTCACCCCCTACGAGAAGATGAAGATCCGCCTGCTCAACGCCGGCCACTCCGTGCTCGGCCTGCTCGGCTCGATCCACGGGCACGAGACCATCGATGGCGCCGTCGCCGATCCGCTCTTCGCCCGCTATCTCCGGGCTTTCATGGATCGCGAAGCGACGCCCGTCCTCGACGCGGTCGCGGGCATCGACCTCGCTGCCTACAAAGACAGCCTGCTCGCCCGCTTCGGCAACCCGAACATCGAGGACAGCCTGACACGGATCTGCTCGGAGAGCTCCGCCAAGCTGCCCAAGTTCCTGATCGCGACGATCAGGGAGAACCTCGCCGCCGGGGGCGACATCGCCCTCGGGACCCTGGTGATCGCCGCCTGGTGCTTTTACAGCGACGTCGGGCTCAGCCGTCACGGCGGCGAGCTTGAGATCATCGATGCGATGGAGGACGCGCTGCATAGGGCGGCCCACGGCACCGGAGACGACGCCCTCGCCTTCATCCGCCTGTCATCGATCTTCGGTGATCTGGCCGGTGATCAGCGCTTCGCTACGCTCTATGCCGAGCAGGTCCGCGCGCTCTACGCCCATCGGGATGTCGCGCGCTCGATGACCGAGGCCCTCGCGCCCAGGCCCCCGGCGGGCTGACTAGGGTCTGATTCATAACCTCAAGGCCAGCCGAAATCTAGCCGATTCTTCCTGTGGGGGCGGGGTTCACCCCCGCCCGTTCTTCCGTGGGAACAGGTCATCGATCTGTTCCCAATGGCTGGCGATTCGGGTGGTCGACCTTGGAACGATCACCGATTGGGGGCGGCGAAGTCGAATGCGCTGCCTGCTCGGCAAGCGCGTTGTTCTTTGATCCAATGATCCTCCCCCAACAGAGCGCGGGCGGGGGTGATCCCCGCCCCTACCGGACCATTATTCTACCGGCGACCCCTGACAGGTTATGAAACAGACCCTGGCTAGGGGATTTCAGCCGATCTTGCGGATGACGCTCGTGCTGTGGCTCACGAGCGTGCGCATCACGGAGGAGACCAGGGCGTAGTACTCCACCGCCTCAGGCTGATCCTCTTCCGCCTGCTCCCGGTCGGCCTCAAGCGCCGCGAGCTCGCGTTTGAGCTTGGCGATGACGCGCTGGAGTTTGAGCTTCGCGGTCTTGGCCGGGTCGCGCTGGCCGACGGGGGCGGAGGCGACCTTGCCGTGCTTGTCTCGACCGGCGAGGTTGCGGATCAGGCGCCAGATCTCAGCCATGTGCCGGTCGACCCGCATCTCCCGCTGACCCGGCTTGCTCCCGGGCTTGGGACGGGCCCTGCGTCCTTTGGGGGACTTGCGGGCCTTCTCGAGGTGTTTGAGGCGGCGGCCGATCGTATCGGAGGCCGCTGCCGCCAAGCGCTCGAGGTGGTGGGCGCTCTTCTGGGCGGCGATCGACTTCGCATCGTCGCCGGCGACATGGCCCAGGCCCGAGGGGATGGTGCCCGCGCCCGACTTCCTGATCTTGCTCATGGCGTGCTCCGCTGACGTCGATGTCTTCCTAGCACGCGAGCGCTCGGCGAGCTACCCGCAGCCCTCATCCCTATTGGCCGGGCCGAGGCGCGCGCTCGACCACGACCAGGTCCCCGTTCTCGACCAGCACCACGCGCCGCCAGACCGCGGACCAGAAGGCTCCGGTGAAGCTCTGGCGCTCCCGCCCGGAGATGTCCTGGCGGTGGAAGCCCAGCAGGGCGCCGGTCTCCGGCCAGAACAGGGCGATGACGAAGTCCGCGTCTTCCCCAGGCGCACCAGGAAGGAGCCCGCGCGCCACTGAGTCACCGCGAGCACCTCCCCGGGGCAGGCTCCGGCGGCGGGGCCTGCTCGTCGAACAGGCGCCACGACTGCTGGGTGTTCTCCCGCACGTAGCAGAGGCGGCGCCCATCGAGGCACCGGAAGCCGTCCTTCCAGGGAACGACCGTCCAGCGCGTGTGGCTCGGGGCCAGGTGCGCGTCCCAGGCCGGGCCGAGGGAGCCCTCCCAGACGTGGGGACGCCCCCTCCAGAGCACGACGTGGCGCCCGTCGCGCAGTCCTCGCCGCGGGGGCCGCGCCAGAAGAGCAGGTCCGCGCCGCACTCCGCGAGGTGGACGATGCCGAGCCGCTCGTCGGGGTCGTCGAGGGCCATGGCCCCCTCCTCGCCGAGGGCCGCGGGGAAGCGGAACAGGGGTGGCCGAAGGGCCGCCGCCGGTATCCCCATCGTGATGACGATCAGCGCCGCGATCACCATCGGCGTGATGTTCGGCGAGGACCCGCCGCCATCGTTTCGCGAAGCCGAGCGGCTGGCTCGGGGCGCCGACCTCTTCGTCGTGCTCGGCAGCTCGCTCGGCGTCTACCCCGTCGCGGAGCGTGTGCCGCTGGCGAAGAAACGCGGGGCGTTTCTCACGATCGTCAAGCACGAAGCCGGCCCCTGCGACGCGATCGCGGACCTGGTGATCCACGCGGAGCTGGGCGAGGCCATCATCCCTTCCGCGCGCGCGTCCTGGCATTCATCGAGCAGCTCGGCGCCGGCTGCCATCTACTCTTCACCCACGGCGGGGTGCTGCGGACCTTGCTGGCCGAGTTCGGGCAGCCGCGGTGCCCAACGCCAGCGTCGTCGGCATCAACTGGACCCGCTCGGAGCTGCTCTTCGTCCACACTCCGCCCAGCGATGTGGAGGCGGACGCCCCCGCCATCAAGGAATCATGAAGCCCAGGTCGGGCGTGCTGAAGTTGCTCAGGTTGGGGAAGATCGTCGCCAGCTGCCCGCTATCACAGCCGTACCACTTGGCCAGCGTCGCCGCGTACTGATCGACGGCCGTGGTCGGAATCAGCCGCCCGCTGCGCGTATCGTCGGGCCCGCCAATCTCGAGCGTCGGCATGCTGCCGTAGATATCGCCGCCCGCTACGCAGCCCCCCATCACCACGGAGTGCCCGCCCCAGCCGTGGTCGGTGCCGTCGCCATTGCTGGTCAACGTGCGGCCAAAGTCTGAGTTGCTGAAGGTGGTCACCCGGTCCGAGACTCCCAGCTCGGTCAGCGCGGCATCGAAAGCGAACAGGCCCTGGCTGAGCTGTTCCAGCAGGCCGGGATGGCGGCCCTGCTGATTCCCATGCGTGTCCCAGCCCCCCATGCCGACGAAGAAGATCTGCCGTTTGGCGCCGACAATATCGCGGATCGAGATCAAGCGCGCGACCATCTCCAGCTGCTCGGCCAGCCGGCTGTCCGCGGGGAAGGTGGTCTGCAGCGCCGGCTGGGCCGCGAGCGCATCGCTCAACAACACGGCGTTCTCGCGCGTCCCCTGCTGCACCCGGGCGAACTCGCGCTCGAACAGGTGGTTCGTGGTGCTGTTGACCGATTCGTTGAGCAGCTCGAGGAAGGCATCCATGCGCCGGGTGTTGCGGCTGTTGCTGTCATTGATCCCGGTCAGGCTCTCGATCCCGTTGCGGCCGACGTTGAAGGGCAGACCCAGAGTCCCTCGCTGCAACACATTGAAGCCGTCGATGGAGATGTTCATCGAGATCGACGAGCCACTATTGACCGAGGACAGCTGCTCGGCGACCCGTCCCGCCCAGCCGATCTTCTCGTTCTGGCCGGGGAGTGAGGTCTGCCAGTGCTCTTGCTGGTCGCTGTGCGAGAAGAGCTGTGGAGGCAGGGGCACGCTCTTGGCCAGCCAGTCGGCGCGGGTGGTGGGGACGATCAACGGTCCCACATTGGCCAACACGGCCAGCCGGTTCTGTCCGAACAGGTCGTGCAGCTCGCTGCAGGCCGGGTTGAATCCGTAGCTGCCCGTCTGCGGCGAGGTCGGCGTGATCGGCAGCAGATTCTGCTGGGGAACCGCCAGCGCGGCCCGCGCGTCGAGGTACTGTGCGTACTCGGCGGTGCTGGTCGGCACCAGCATGTTGAAAGAGTCGTTGCCGCCGAACAGGAACACGCACACCAGCGCGCGGTACTCGCTGAAGCTGCCCGGACCTGCCGCGAGCGCCTCCTGCATCAGGTTCAACGAGCCCAGGGCGGTGCCGCCCAGAGCCACGGCGCAGCAGCGCAGGAACTCGCGTCGACTTGTGCCGGTCATGATGCCATCCTCATTTCTGGACCGCGAACTGCGGTGAGCCGGCGACGATGTAGATCGCCTCCAGAGCGCGCCGGGTCCCGTCGTCGTTGTCGGAAGTGTCGACCACCAGCGCCTCGACGGTGGCCCGCATCGCGCTGGACATGCTGCCCGCCAGCAGCAGCTGGTTCAGATGCTCGACCAGGGCTGGAGGATCGTCGGCCAGGCCGCGTTCGCGGCTGATATCGATGCGCACATTGCCCGGGTTGCTGGCCCCATGATGGTTCCAGAAAGTGTCAGAGAAGAAACGGTTGGTGGTGCGCGTGGTGTAGGTCGCGTCGAGGATCGTGAACTCCGGCGAGCTCAGCCCCGCGCTCGCGATCGCGCCCGGCTGCTGGAAGTCGGGCCGGTAGAAATTGAAGACCGAGGGGCTGCGCAGGGGGGCCTGGCCATAGTCCCGCTCGGGAGACTCGTAGGGCCACGCTTGCGGATCGCCGCTGGCGCGGAAGGCCCGCCAGAAAGCCGTCTTGCGCAGAATCGGCTCCTTCAGTTTGCCGAACTGTGGGTTGCCGGCGGTGCCCTGGATCGCTTCGGAGTCGAACAGGATGGCGCGCACGACGGCCAGCAGGTTGCCGCGGTCGCCAAACTCATCCTGCTCGAAGACACTCGCCACCCGGTCGACGTAGGCGGGCGACGGGTTGCTGGTGATCAGCCGTTGGATCAGCTGCTTGCAGATGAATGGAGCCACGTTCGGATGCAGGTACAGCGCATCCAGTGCCTGCTGCAGGTCTTCTTCGGCCGTCTGCCCCGCGGCGAGCGTCAGGCCCGGAAAGAGCAGCTTGGCATCGGTGTCGTGATGGTCTTCGAAGGGCTCCATCGGGTTGTGCCAGTCTTTGTTCTGGTCGTTCCAGCTGGCTTTGCCGGCGAAATGCCAGCCGGTGAAGACGCGGGAGAAGCCCTCGATCACTTCCTGATCGTAGCTGGGAATCGGCTGCCCGCCGGACAGCTTGACAGTTCCGTCGCGCTCGAGCTCGACCAGCCCGATGGTGAACAGCTGCATCGCCTCGCGGGCGAAGTTCTCGTCGGGACGCACGTTGTTCTGCGGGTCCGGCTTCTCATTGCGGATATGGCTCAGGTAGGTCCCCATCACCGGGTGCAGGGTGACCCCTTCGAGCAATGTGCGGAAGTCGCCGAAGGCGTGCTGCACGAGCATATCGTAGTAACTGGCCAGGCCGCGCGTTTTGTTGACCTCGCGGGAGGAGACGACGAAGATCTGGCTGAGGGCGAAGGCGACGCGCTGGCGCAGCTGATCGCCGCCCCACAGCGCGATCTTCCACCAGTTCACCAGCCGCTTGCCGTCCTTGGTGTTGTCGTCGATGAACTCCGAGTGCCGTCCGGGAGGGGCCTGCACCTGCTGGGCAAACCACTGCTCATAGCCGCTGGCGAGCAGCTGCTCGACCTCGTCCTCGGTGGCACCGAAGGTGGTGCGGGTCAAGAAGCGCGCCGCCTCCGGAGCATCAGCGACGCTGCTGGGCGCCGCGGGCAGCGTGGGGAGGGGGACGGTGCTGGAGGGACCGCCGCCGCCTCCGCCGCCGCTGCTGGAGTTGCAGCCGGCGGCCAGGACTCCCAGGCCCAACACAGCGAGCTTCTCGGGCAGCTGCTGGCTGACTTCAGAGCATGTTTCCATGGAAGGCCCTCCCTCGTATCCTGCCATGTGAATACGATTGAATATAAACGTTCTTTTTCATTATCTTGAAGGACCGTGCAAGGTCCGACAACGCGTGACGCGGCGTAAAGCGTTGCTGTTTCTTGAGATGTTTTTTTTGGAAGCGTACCGGGGTGGGGCTCGGTCTCGTTCCGTGAGGGATTCCGCCCAAACACCCCCGGAGACCTGCCCGCGCATCGCTAGGATCCCTGTAGCGGCGCTCTGTGAGCGCCGGAAGGCCCTCTGGCAAAGGTTGCATCCAGAGGCTTTGGTTCGCCAAACGCATCGATCATCTCGTCGGTCATAGACCGACGCTACAGGCGGTTGTCAGCAGTTTGAAGGCATTGACCAGGCCTTTGGGCTGAGTCCCGGAGGAGGTTCCCAGCCAAGGGCCTCGACGCGCTCCGGTCTTCCCTGAGGCAAGTACTCGAGCCGAGGGGAAAATCTATAGGGAACCCAGGAACCCAGGAAGCGCCTGCGGCGCGGGAGGCTCTGCGGCTCTTCTTCTGCTTTTCCTGGTTTCCTGGCTTCCTCAGAACCTCTTCTTGTCTTCAATGCCTGGGAATGTGGCCCGCTGCTCCCGCAGCCATCGACCCCGATCTCTGGCTGGTCTTTCTGCTCCGATCAAGTCGCAATGCAAACTCGCCTATGTCTGGAGCTCTGGAGTCGGGCTCGGTCGCGAACTGTGTGAGGTTCCGCCCAAACACTCCCGGAGACCTGCCCGCGCATCGCTAGGCTCCCTGTAGCGGCGCTCTATGAGCGCCGGAAGGCCCTCTGGCAAAGGTTGCATCCAGAGGCTTTGGTTCGCCAAACGCATCGATCATCTCGTCTCTCATAGACCGACGCTACAGGCGGTTGTCAGCAGTTTGAAGGCATTGACCAGGCCTTTGGGCTGAGTCCCGGAAGAGCTGCCCAGCCAAGGGCCTCGACGCGCTCCGGTCTTCCCTGAGGCAAGTACTCGAGCCGAGGGGAAAATCTATAAGGAACCCAGGAACCCAGGAAGCGCCTGCGGCGCGGGAGGCTCTGCGGCTCTTCTTCTGCTTTTCCTGGT